>DATFSM010000058.1:0-69647 GCA_035262625.1 Bryobacteraceae bacterium | reverse complement strand
AACTCCGCTCCGCCGCGCCTTTGACAAAATCGATTCGGAGGTCAATGCGTGGAGTGCGCAAACTCGCATGGCCGCCTAAAAATGACGCATTCAGAACTTGACGCATTCGGTTCAGGTTCTGTGCTTCAAGACTTCTAGCTGCGTCAGTTTGATATAGCGCGCCAGTGGGACCTATAGGAAGGGAACTTTCGGGGCCCTATTGGGTCTATTGCAATGAGATGTGTTCAGCGAAAAGAACAGACAAGGAGGGCGACAACGGCGGCGGCTTGCATCGCGTGCGCAACAGAAGCCGCCGGACCCCAGCACGCACTGGGGCCGCGACGAATTGGAAGCGTTAAACGTCTCGGATTGCGTGGAAGAGGGACTGCGATCTTGCGCGTTCTTAGGCTCACGCCTCAATCGCTCGCCTCGCCGAAATGCTTCAGCGTCACCCGGTTTCGAAGACCACCGAAGCAACCTGTTACGACGTTCCGCATTTCGGCGAAGTGGAAACTAACGGAGCTGAACTCCTTACTGCGAGGCTGGCGGAAGAAACTCCAAACCACACTTCGAGGCTGCTGTGCGCAGCCTGCCCAGAAACTCTTCTGTCATCAGAGGCAGCTCAACCGAATCGTCCTTGACGGGATAAAACGCTTCTTCAAAGAACTTCTCCAGGCCAGCGGGCGTCACCACGAGCAGGACCTTTGCATCCACGTTCCCGTTGTTTTTGAAGCAATGCGCGACCCCGCTGGGCAGGCGGACAAAATCCCCGGGCGACGCATTCAGTATCCTCTCGCCGACTTGAATGGTCAGTGTCCCTTGCTGCAGGTAAAACATCTCCTCCTCCCGACGGTGAATGTGCGGTGGGTTGCCGCCGCCCGGCGCGATCGATACCTCTGCCATGAACAGGGCGCCGCCAGTCTGCTCGCCGGTGATGAGAAACGTAATCCTGTCAATGGGGCTCTGGTAGGCCGGGCCGGTTCCAGCGTGAACATACCTGAGTTGGTTTTCCTCCAGCGCCGCGGCGGTTCCATTCGCCAGCGGGGCCGACGGGTTATTGTTGGCGCGTCCGATCGAATCGGAGGCGATGACGGAAGCGTGATCTGTATTCATTTGAGTTCTCCTTCAGAGCCCTTTGATGTCTGCAAGCTGCTCACCCCGTAATGGGAGAGCAGGCGGATAGGTTGTATCTCGGCTTTCAAATTTTTTTTCAACGGCTAAACTGAGACCCGGTATGACCGCCCGGCCTCTCTTGAAGCCAACACGGTAGCCCGGCTGATGGTAGGATTTCGCAGCGGTGATCAGCAGGCCGCAGCCAGCTGGTTGAGCTTTTCTACCCGGAACTCTGGCGGATCGCCGCCGCACGCATGCGATGCGAGCGTCCGGATCACACGCTCCAGCCAACCGCGGTTGTCCATCAACTCTATTTCGCATTGGCCAAAGATAAAAGCCCTTCAACCGGCCAGTTCGGGTGGAGCGGATGAGAAGGCAGCGTCCTTAGGACTGGGGGACACCTGATGAGGCGGCTGATGATTCATCATGCCCGCCCGCTTTTCGAGGCGTGCGTAGAAAGCCGAGTTTCGCGACCTGCCTCGCGCGAGGAGATCGCGCGGGAAATGGGCTTT
The DNA here is from genome assembly GCA_035262625.1 of Bryobacteraceae bacterium. GTDB lineage: Bacteria > Acidobacteriota > Terriglobia > Bryobacterales > Bryobacteraceae > BOG-234. Next base: position 68,043 of record DATFSM010000058.1, on the reverse strand, counting down.
CGGCACTGCTACCTTTACCCGCCACCGGAGCTTCGCCCGAAGTGACAGGCGCGGCAAGAAACGCGACAGCGATGGCGACGAGTGCAAAAAGTACATCCCCAGCAGAACGTCTCTTTGCGAACGTTCGGCTGGGGACGATTTTGCTCGGGATAACGCTTCGGTGTTAAGAGCGTAGTGGGCAAACAGGGCTGTTACCCACAGCTATTGGACTCAGCGTCTCCTTTTTTGAGAAACAGCCTGCCGTGGACAGTCAGGCTCCTAATGCAGGCGGGCGAAGCTGTAGCCCATAGGTTGGTGCGGCGGCGAGCAGTCGGGCCACCAGCTCTTCTGTGGCAGGCGGAGGAGCCGCCGAACGATCCACGGCGGGATAAAATGCTTCTTCAAAGAACTTCTCAAGGCCCGCTGGCGTAACCACCACCAGGAACTTTGCCTCCACATTCCCGGTATTTTTGAAAGAATGCACGATTCCGCGCGGCAGGTAAGCGCAATCCCCGGGCGATGCATGTAATGTTCTGTCGCCGACCTGAATGGTCAGTGTCCCTTGCTGGACATAGAAAGTCTCGTCCTCGCGCTGGTGAACGTGAGGCGGCGGGCCGCCGCCCGGCGGGACGGATACTTGAGCAAGGAAAAACGCGCCGCCAGTTTGCTCGCCAGTGAGTAGAAACGTAATCTGATCTCCGGGGCCCCAATAGGCCGAACCTGATCCTGCAGGCACATACCGGGGCTGATTTCCTTCGGCGACACTCGCCGTTCCATTCGGAGGGGCGAAGGCGGGAGCCATCCTGGCCGCCACCCTCTCGAGCAACACTTCTTCCGGTTGCGACAGATCGAGGGGTTCCATGCGAACCTGCGGTGGTTCCCCATGAAGATTCAACCGGCTCTGACCTCGAGTAGGCCAGTACACCTCGATCATGTTGCCGTCCGGATCATCGAAATAAAAAGCAAGGGACACGCCATGGTCGGATGCCAACTTGATCGGAATGTTCCTCTCCCTGACACGCGCGTAGAGCGATCGTAATTCGGCGAGTGAAGAGACTTTGAAAGCGACGTGGGCGAATGCCGGGTTGGCGAATAAGGCTATTTCGTGCGACTCTTCATCGGGACGGCTGCTCAAAAAGGCGGTAGCGCCGATCGGATGATCCGGTGAAGTCCCACCGACGATTTCCATGCCGAGAACATCCCGGTAGAATTCCGCCGATGCCGGCGGGTTTGAGGCGTGTAATCCGACGTGGTGGACACCCGTGTTGCGGCATCCGCTCGCAGATGCTTGCGGCGCAGTCCAGTGGCGCCCACCGGACCGCTCGGCTGGGTTTGAGGTTCGATTTGCCTCCCTTCCATTCGCCGGCGGCGCAGAAAGGCCACCGTATTCGATCGGATCGGCGACGGTGACGGAAGCTTCAAGCGTAATCATTTTGAGTTCTCCTTAGAGCCGTCCTGAATTTTTAACGACTGCTCACCCCGTAATGGGTGAGGGAGGCGCCGGACTGTATCACTGCTTTTGGATTTTTTTTCGGCGATTAGGGAGAAATTGACATTGGGCCGGCAGTGGCCCGCTATCGAAAATTTTCTACTACACGGATTTCGTATCGATCGACATCATCCTGGCAGTAGAGCGCGTAACGCCCGTCGGGCGAGATTGAAAGTCCCCTGGTGAACTTGGCCGGCGGTTTGGCGAGAGTGGCAAGAACCATCAATTTTCGTGATGTCAGATCAAAGAACTTCAGCACGGCCGGCTCGTTTAGCGCGTCCACAAAGTAAATGCCGCCTTGTCCCAGGGTCCAGAAACGATGGCCAGTTACAGGCAGGGTCTCACGGATGAGTTCGCCATCCTGATTGGCAAGGCTTCCATCCGCCGATCTTGGGGCGAGGGGTATTCGCCAGACGCCGGCCGACAAGACGCTGCCGTGATATAAGTAGCGCCCATCCGCGGATTCCGCAGGGTCGTAAGTTCCTCCGCGCGTGAGCTGAACCGGAGTTCCACCGGCTGCCGGAACCTCCCAGATCTGCCGGGTGCCCTCGGCATTGCTATAAAAGAGGACTCGCTTGCCATCGCGGGACCAGGACGGGACTTGCGCGCCGCCAGGCATCGCCGCCAGCCGCCGTGGCCGCCCTCCGCCAGCGGCAATGACCCAGATCTCGCCTTTGTCCGACGCAGCGGAATCGAACGCGATTTCGCGACTGTCGGGAGACCACGCGGGATGGAACGGCAGGAGCGATTGGGCCTCTAACTCGCGGAGTCCGCTCCCATCCGCGTTTCCCGTCCACAGATTCCAATGTCCCGAACGATTGGACACGAACGCGATGGATTTCCCGTCCGGCGAGTATGCCGGGTCCATCTCCTCACGAACGGAAGCGAACAGTTTTTCAGGAGGAGGCGAATTCCCCTTACCTTCGCGGTCCAGCGGCAAGCGCCAGATGTTGGCGTCGAGATTCTGCAGGACGTACGCCAGCCGGGCGCCTTTTGGCGCAATCGTAATCTGATCGGGTTGGCCTTCGAGAGCGAAAGGCGCAAGCGCGTGCTGGCCGTCAACGGCGGCCTGGCGCAGTTCGCCAGTGCTCATCGGGCCACCGCCGTAGACGATGGTCCGGCTGTCGGGCTTCCACGCAAAGCTGGTAATGGGAACGGGACTGGTGACCAGCAGCTTCGCTTTTCCAGTCGGCTGCGGAAGTGCCCAGAGCGCGTATGTGGCGCCATTTTCCCATCGGAGAAAAGCCAGCCAACGGCCGTCCGGGGAAAAAGCCGGAGAGACATCCTGCGCTGCATCCGGTCCTTCACTCAGGGCCTTCGCCGGGCCGCCGGAGATCGGGAACCGGTATAGCCGGAGCGCGAAGGCGGCCCTTAAGCGGTTCGAGGCGACGATGGCATCGCTCTCAGGCGCCCACGTGAGGTACTTGCGCGCAGATGGGCGGGAACCGGGAAGACTCGCTATCACCTTTTCGGGTCCGCCAGCCGCGGGAACCACGACTGCCTGCCGCATCTCGGCGTCGATCGTTCGCAAAAACGCGATTCGCGCGCCATCACGCGACCAAACCGGGTTCGTGTCATCTCGTGCGCCTGAGGTCAGCCTCCGCGGGGGGGCCGATCCTCCGTTACTCCCACCCAATCCGGTCGCTGTGCGGATCACAATGTGGTGAATCCCGGTCGATCCTGAATCGCTGGCATAGACGATACTGCGGCCGTCCGGAGAAAAACTCGGCGTTGTTTCAGAAGCGGGCTCGCTATCAAGAGGCAGGCTCTCAAGGAGGACGGGCTTATCGCCGGATCGATGCGTGGGCAGCGTAATCCAGATTGCGGTCGCGCCGAGCGCGCATGCGGCGACTGCAACGGCGGTCCACACAGTCCGCCGGAGCAGAAGACGCGGCTCACTCATCGCTTCCAGTCGCGATGCGACTTCGGAAGCGGTCGGACGGTCAGCCGGCGACTTACTGAGCATGGCGCGCAACAGCCGGTCGAGTTTTTGGGGAATGCGTTTGGCATGAGCTGATAAAGGCGGCGTATCCATGCCTTGGATCAGTCGTATAGTCGCTCCCGGGGTATCAGCGCGGAAGGGATTCATTCCCGCCGCTAACTCGTACAAGACCACCCCGAGGGAGAAAATATCGCTCGCCGCAGTGATAGGCCGCTGCAGCACCTCTTCAGGCGACATGTAGCCGAGAGTGCCCGCTGCCAATTCCCCGTATGCTCGTTCGGCGCCGGCCTGCCGGGCGAGTCCGAAGTCGAGGACCTTAATGAATCCGTCCGGACGCAGCATCAGGTTCTCGGGCTTAATGTCGCGATGAACGATGCCGCGCGCGTGCGCCGCTTCGAGGGCGTGAGCGATCTGTGCTCCCCAGAAAGCAACTTTGCTTACCGGCTGAGGCCTGCCGCACAGATGCCGAAACGAGGTTCCCGTCACGAGTTCCATCGCCATGGCCACCATCGGACCGGAGCGAATCACCTCGTGCACGGTGACGATGTTCGGGTGGTTCAGCGCCGAGGCGGCCTGCGCCTCGCGAATAAACGTCTCGGAGGCGAAACCGCCGGCCTTCTCCGATATGACCTTCAGGGCGACTTCGCGATTCAGGTCGGGGTCGCGGGCGGAATAGACTGTACCCATTCCTCCCCGGCCGACGAAGCCCCTTATGACAAAACGGCCGAGCAAAGCCCCTTCAGGCAGGCCAACGGAGAACGGATAGGTGACGGGATCTGTGGAATGCGCCGTTTCGGAAAAACCGGCTGACCCGGCAGTAGACTCCATCTGCTCCAGCATCGCCAGCACCTTCCCGGCGATTTCCGCATCCGGCGCGGCGGCGTCAACGTATTCCCGCCGCGTTGGTTCAGCAAGAGAGGCGGCGGTTTCGTAGATCCTATATGCGAGTTGCCAACGCTCGTCTGTCACGATTCGCCGGACTCCCGCCGAAGGCTTCTTCAAGCCAGTTGCGGGCGAAATTCCAATGCCGCGCTACCGTTGCAGTTCCGCAACCCATTTTGAGGGCGATCTCTTCCCGAGTCAGTCCCTCGAAGACCCTCAATTCGACAACTCGGCGAAGGGCGGGATTGATAGCGGCAAGCCGGTCCAGGGCATCATCGATTTCGACCAGCGAATGTTCCTCAGCGGACTGCTGGCCCGGCAGCTCCGGCAGCTCGGTTTTGACAACACGCTTCGCCAGCGGACGCGCATGATGAATCAGCAGTTGCTTCATCAGGTAGGCCGCCAGTCCGAGGAAGGCAGCCTTCTCATCGGGAGATCCATCGGAGCCGGTAGGGCGAAGAGCCTTGATCCTGACCAGCTCAAGATAGAGCTGATGAACCATAGCGGTGGGCTGCAGGGTGTGATCCGGGCGCTCGGCCCGCATACGCGCGGCGGCGATCCGCCGCAACTCGGGGTAAAAGAGTTCGACCAGGCGGCCCGCCGCATCATGATCGCCATTGCGAAAGCTCGCCATCAGCCGCGCTACTGAGTTGGCCTGGAGAGAGGTTGTCACGGTGGTTGCGTATTAGTCTACGCCCGCGCGAACAATTTTCATAACCGGCGATACAATCCGCCGGCCCTGTCTCCCATTACCGGGTGAAGAGCATTCGAAAGTCAGAGTGCTAGCAGTGAGCACGATTTTGCCCCGAGACTCGGCGACGCCTCTAACGGCATATCCAAGTACCAGTACGTTCAATTTGCGGCGCACAGGGCGATTAGCTGTTCAGATTCTCAGGGCTGGCGTAGAATGACGTCGCTCGAAAATCAGGAATCTGCCGGATCTCAATTTAGCTGAAGTTCAGAAAGGATTGCGCATGAAACGGTTGGCACACTCGATAAGCGTCCTACGAATATTATTCGCGGCGGCTACTATGGCGTTAGCGGCAAAAGCTGGAACAACCTACGTAGTTTATGTCGGAGCGGAGACGCCTGACCAAGGCGTCCAGGCGGACGCTTTTTTCCCGAATGAGGTCTGGCTTCTACAAGGCGACAGTATCCTATATAAATTTGTCCCAAGGAATGAAATTCACACGGTCACGCTCTTAGCGCCGGGACAGGTGCGTCCGCCGGCCCCGCCGCCGGCTGGACCTCCCCTGGGCGCAAACTGTCCGGCAGCGGCGGCTCCAGTTACATACAACGGGAGCGCATGTGTGTCTACCCAAGCGGGACTAACGGCCCTGACGACCCCTTCAACTTTTACGGTGACTTTCGCGACCCCCGGAAACTATAAGATGGTGTGCCTGGTCCACACGGACATGAATGGGACGGTCCACGTTCTCGCCAATAACGCAGCGAATGCGGCGCTTTTGCATCCACAAAGTTACTATGATCAGCAAGGGGCGCAGGAAGCGAATGCGATTCTTAACGATAACAGTTCGCATCAGCCTTTGCCGCAACCGCTTTCTTCGCAGAATTTAGTAGTAGCCGGGATAGGCAAGATCGCGGGAACCGGTGGAGGCCTGCAATATGGGTCCGTCGTTCGTTTCCTGAAAGACAAAATTGTGATTCACAAGGGCGAATCGGTCACATGGGAGAATCTTGATCCGACCGAACCGCACACCGTTACCTTCGGAGCAGAGCCTCCCATGTTCATTCCGCCCGTGCCCGCAGGCCTGAGTGGTCAAGCAGCTGACGGAACGCTGACCGCCACTTTTAATCCGGCCGTTTTCCTCAATTCCGGGTTCCTTCAAGCGCAGGCCCCGGACCGTACCGGGACTCCTCAGCTGTCTCCTGGAACGACGCGAATCACTATTACCTTCAACCAGCCGGGAACTTATTCTTACCATTGCGCGCTGCATGACGTGGATGGCATGCTGGGTCAGGTTGTTGTTCTGCCCTGATAACAATGGCGAGTGGAATGGCAATTCGTTTCGTGTTTAAACAATCCATGCGCATGGTCTTGCTGGCGGCTATGTTTTGTCAGGGATATGCGCAGCCGCTCAAAGGACAAATGAGCGTGGGAGCCGCAGATCATCGAAACGTGGTCTACAGGGGAGGCATGGTTTCGCCTCCCTTGCCCAAACCGAAATTTACCTTGACGGACACGTCGGGTGTTCACTTTGATTTTGCGACGAAGACAGAAGGATATCTCACGCTTTTGTTCTTCGGATTCACTAATTGCCCGGATATGTGTCCGATGCAGATGCATATGATCGCGCAGGCGCTAAAGAAAATCGCTCCAGCTGCCGGGAATCAAATCAAGGTAGTTTTTGTGACGACCGATCCCGCTCGCGATAGTCCCAAAGTATTACGTGCGTATCTTGATCACTTTGATAAGAACTTTATAGGTCTCACGGGTGATGCCGCTGCAATCGATGCGGCCCAAATCGCTGCGAACCTATCCCCTGCGAAGAAATCACCGACCCGCGCTGACGGAACTTATGACGTGGGTCATGCAGCGTTTGTTATAGCGTACACGAAAGACAATCTGGCGCACGTGCTCTATCCGGTGGGCGTGAAGGAAGAAGATTTGGCCCACGATCTCCCGTACCTCGCAAATGAGACATGGATGAGACCCGCCCCGTGAAACACGGAGGCGGTTGCATTGTGGCCCACAGCAGCGCCGTGTTTCACCTGGCCGCCTCACACGGCTGAAAGCGCGCGGCAGAGGCGACAGTCCGTTGTGCCTTGCGCAACTGAGGAACGCATACGGACCAGGTTCACAAGCGGGCTCGAAGGCTCCAAACGGGAGACGGCTTCTGTTCACTCATGGCCTCAGCAGATTACCGCTCTGTGCGACCGTTTTCATCCACCGTTGCGGCGACCCGCCGTGACCGATTCACAACTTTCTCGCGAATTTCTATCTCAACGCCTAACCTGCGCCCCGCAATGACTTATCTGCTCTCATACCGACTCCATTCTGCTGCGGATCCGATTTGCTGTCTCTCCCCCGCGCTATTCTCCAATCGCAATGATCCGAGAACGTTCCGAAGCTCAAAAAGAAGCCTCCCGCCAAAACGGAGCCCGATCCCACGGCCCCATTACTGAAGAAGGCAAAGCCATCTCCTCCCGCAACGCGCTCCGTCACGGGCTCGTCGCCAACACGGTCCTGATCCCGGGCGAATCGCCTGAGGAATTCCAGCGCCTGCTCGCCGGCCAGATCCTCGAATTTGAGCCGCAAACCCCCAACGAACTCATGCTCGTCGAAGCCATGGTCGTAGCCAAATGGCGCCAAATGCGCGCCTGGGGACTCACCGCCGCCGTCCACGCCCGCGAAATCCACGCGCAGGATGAGAAACGCCCCGAAGCGGCGGTCCTCGACATGGCCACACGAGCATGGATCGCGCTCGAAGAGATCGACAAATCCGGCAGCACGCTGCGCCGCCTGCATCAGTACGAAGGCCGCTACGCCGGCGAATTCCTCCGCAACCGTCAGGAACTCCTCGACCTGCGTCGCGCCCGTCTCAACCCTGCAATCCCGCCTGAAGACCCATCGCAAAAAAGTTAATTTTCGAAAACGAACCCGACAATTATGAATTCCTTATGCGTCGTCGCGACGCCCTGTCACACGCCACCAACCATGCGCCGCGTACCCAAATAGTTAAACTGAAAGTTCCCATGCAATTAGAGAAAGTGTATGAGCCCGGGCGCTTTGAGTCCCATTGGGCTCAATGGTGGGTCGAGAGCGGAATTTATCAAGCCAAAGGAGGCGACAAGCCCGTATTTTCGCTCGTCATCCCGCCGCCGAACGTCACCGGCGTCCTCCACATGGGCCACATGCTGGAACACACCGAGATCGACGTCACCATCCGCTGGCGCCGCATGTGCGGTGACGACACGCTCTGGCTCCCCGGAACCGATCACGCCGGAATCGCGACCGAACTCGTGGTGTCCCGGCAGCTTCAGGCAGAAGGCATCTATTACCGTCGCGATCTGACGCGCGACGAGTTCGAAAAGCGCGTCTGGGCCTGGAAGGCGGAGTCCGGCGGCACGATCAAGCGCCAGATGATTCAGATCGGCGCGTCCTGCGACTGGTCGCGTGAGCGCTTTACTTATGACCCTGGTCTCTCGCGCGCGGTTCGCGAAGTCTTTGTCAGCCTGTACGAGCGCGGCGTCATCTACCGCGGCGAGTACATGGTCAACTGGTGCCCCGGCTGTAATACGGCCATCAGCGACCTCGAAACGGTGCACGAAGAAACCGCCGGGCACATGTGGCACATCCGTTACGGCCCGCTGACTGTGGCGACCACGCGCCCCGAGACGATGCTGGGCGATACGGCGGTCGCGGTGAACCCGCGCGACGAGCGCTACAAAGGCCTCACCTCGGTGATGCTGCCGCTGATGAACCGGGAGATACCCGTCGTTCGCGACGAGATGGCCGATCCCGAGTTCGGCAGCGGAGCCGTCAAGATTACGCCGGCGCATGATCCCAACGATTTCGAAGCCGGCAAGCGGCACAAGCTGCCGATGATCCAGGTGATCGATCAAACGGCGCACATGACCGCGGAAGCAGGGAAGTACGCGGGACTCGATCGCTACGAAGCGCGCAAGCGGGTGGTCGAGGATCTGCAGGCGCTCGGGCTCATCGAGAAGATCGAAGATTACACGCTTTCCCTCGGCAAGTGCCAGCGATGCAAGAGCGTAGTCGAGCCGCTTGTTTCGAAGCAGTGGTTCGTCCGCACGAAGCCGCTGGCTGAAAAGGCCATCGCCGCGGTCGACGAAAAGCGCATCGAGATTATTCCCGAAGTCTGGGTGAAAACCTGGAACGAGTGGATGCATAACATCCGCGACTGGTGTATCTCGCGCCAGCTCTGGTGGGGCCACCGGATTCCCGTCTGGTATTGCGAAAACGGGCACGAAACGGCATCGCGCGAAGATCTTACGAGTTGCCCGAAGTGCGGCAGCGCCGTAAAGCAGGATCCGGACGTTCTGGATACCTGGTTCAGTTCCGGGCTCTGGCCCTTTTCGACGTTGGGTTGGCCCGACCAGACCGAAGACCTGAAGCGCTATTACCCGACGTCGCTGCTCATCACCGGATTCGACATTCTGTTCTTCTGGGTGGCTCGCATGGCGATGCTCGGCATCGAGTTCATGGGCGATGTGCCGTTCCGCAAGGTCTACATCCACGGACTCGTTCGCGACGCCGAAAAGCAGAAGATGTCGAAGACGAAGGGCAATGTGGTCGATCCGCTCGTCGTTACCGAACAATACGGAACCGATGCGGTGCGCATGGCGCTCCTGAACGGCGCCGCGCCGGGGACCGATATCGTCTTCAGTCCGGAGAGGCTCGAAACTAGTCAGGCTTTCGCTAACAAAATCTGGAACGCCGCCCGGTTCCTCTTCATGAACGTCGACGGACACGCGACTTCAGTCGCGTCGGAGCATCCATCAATCGAAGACCGCTGGATCGTCTCGCGCCTGAACGCCACCGCGCGCGACATGAATCGCGCGATCGAATCGTACAGGTATCACGAAGCCGCTCAAACGATCTGGCATTTCATCTACGACGACTTCTGCGACTGGTATATCGAGCTGAAGAAGATCTCCGGCAACTGGAGCCATATCCGCGAAGTGTTCGATGCCACGCTGAGGCTGCTGCATCCTGTCATGCCTTTCCTCACCGAGGAACTCTGGCATCGGATGGGGGATCGCGACGGCGATTCGATCTCGCTGCAAAGCTATCCGCAATTTGATGCGAAGCTCGACGATCCGGCGGCCGAAGCCGAAATCGACCTGCTGCGCGATATCGTGCGCGCCGCTCGCAATCTTCGCGCGGATCTGGGGCTGGATCCCAAACAGCCGCTGAATGGCGCGATTTCGATTAACGTCCCTGCGGAAACGATTCGGCGGCTTTCCGGCGTTACCTTCACCGCGGGCGCGGTTCCGAAAACAGGCGCGGTCCGTTCGACCTCGGGCTTCGATCTCTCCATCGACGTGCCCACCGGCCAAATCGAGGCGCAACGTAAGCGCGTCGCCAAAGAGCGCGATCAGCTCGAAAAAAACATCACGAATTCGAAGCGGCAGTTGGGCGATGAGGTCTTCCTTAGCAAGGCGCCGGCGAAGATCGTCGATTCGATCCGGGCCAAACTCGCCGAGTACGAAGCGCAACTAAGCAAACTGAACGAGCAAGCTCAATGAACTCTGAAATCCACGACGTCATCGCCCGCGCGCTGGCGGAGGACATCGGCGCTGGCGACGTGACTACGAATGCGTGCGTGGCGCCTGACACGCAGGCCGAAGGATACTTCCTCGCGCGCGAAAGCATGGTGCTCGCGGGCTGCGAGGTCCTTCAGCCGCTTTACGACGCGAGAGGCGGGGCTCGTTTGGAAATGCTGCGCGAGAACGGCAGCCATTTATCCGAAGGCGACCGGATCGCCAATATCACGGGCACTGCGCGCACGCTGCTCGAATGCGAGCGAACGGCGCTGAATTTCCTGCAAAGGCTTTCCGGCGTGGCCTCGCTCGCGCACGAATACGCGTCGCAGGTGGAAGGCACGAAATGCAAAGTGCTCGACACTCGCAAAACCACGCCCGGCTTGCGTCGGTTGGAGAAAGCGGCGGCCGCTGCGGGCGGCGTTGTGAATCACCGGATGGGCCTGTTCGACGCCATCCTGATTAAGAACAACCACATTGCGGCTGCGGGAGGCGTCCGCCAGGCGATGGATCGGGCGCGCGCCGCAGGAGTGCCGATCGAGATCGAAGTGCGGGCGATCGACGAACTGCATGAAGCCCTCGATTCCGGCGCCGATCATCTGCTCATCGACAATCTCTCCCCTCAGCAAGCCGCGGAATGGATCCGTCTCGTAGCCGGCCGCGCGAAGGTAGAACTCTCGGGAGGCATCGATCTCGCGAGCGTCCGTAACTACGCCGAAACCGGCGCCGATTTCGTATCGGTCGGCGCGATCACGCATTCCGCGCCTGCAAAGGACATCGCCTTCCGCCTTCGCCTTGTATGATCTATCGGCTCGCGACCACGGGCTCGACCATGAACGATGCGGCGGCGCTCGCGAAGCAAGGTGAGCCGCACGGAACGGCGGTAGTCGCGGAGGAGCAGACCGATGGTATCGGCCGACACGGCCATTCCTGGCACTCCGAACCGGGCGACGGTCTTTACCTGTCGATCATCCTGCGCCTGCCGCCTGTTCCGACGCTGACAATGGCGCTGGGCCTCGCGGTCCAGCGCGCGATCGACGATGTCGCCCAAGTCGCGACCGATCTGCGCTGGCCCAATGACGTCATGCTCAACGGGCGCAAGGTCGCCGGGGTGATGGTTCAGGCAGCGGAACCGGGCGTACTGATTGCGGGTATCGGGATCAACGTGAATCACTCCGCGTTCCCGCATGAATTGGCGGAGATCGCGACGTCCCTGCGGATCGAAACCGGACATACGCAGGACAAGGAAGCGCTGTTACAAAGAACCCTGGCCGAATGCCTCAGGCACGCGCGGCTCGATAAGGCCGAGACGATTCGGCGCTTTGAACTCCACTCCACCTATGCCAATGGCAAAGCCGTCGTCGTGGACGAGCAGGTCCGGGGCGTGACGGCCGGTCTCGACGAGAACGGCTTCCTGCGGCTGCAGACGCCCTGCGGTATCAAGCTAATCATGGCGGGAGGTGTCCGGCCAATCTAATCGGGAACGCTGACCCGCACGCGCTTGCGTTGTGAGGTGTGGCCGAGTATCACCTCCACATTGCGCTTCGGGACATCGAGATATGCGGCGAGCACCGCGCATACTTCGTCGTTGGCTTTGCCCTTTTCCGGAGCCGCGGTCACTTTGACCTTCAAAGCGCCATCCGCCATCCGCCCGCAAACTTCACTGATTGGGGCGCGTGGGATTACCTTAACGTCCAGGATGAGGCTGCGGTTCTGCATTTCAGCTCTTCCGAACTAACTTCTCCAGTTTTCCGAACGCCGCCTCCAGACGCTGCGGCCTTTCCCGCACGCCGGCGAAGAGATCTCCCACGCTGGCGAACCGCGCGGGGGCGTTCTTGATGTTGAACTGCGAAGGGCGCAGATCAGATGTGACCTCGGACCAACGCAACGGCGTCGAAACCGGCGCGCCATCATAGGCGCGCGCCACGTAGGGCGCCGAGATGGTCTTGCTGCGCGCGATCTGCATCCAGTCGAAGTACACCCGGTCCTTCTCTCGCTTCTCCACGGATCGCGGGGTTGTAAACAGCTTGGGCCGCTCGGCCGCGAGGATACGCGAGATCACCTCCGCGAATGCGCGCGCCTGATCGTAGGTGTAAACCGGCTCGACTGGAATGTAGACGTGCATCCCGTCCCCGCCAGTAGTCTTCGGATAACTGGCCAGACCGATTGCGTCCAGCTTCTCCTTGACGAGCAGCGCCGCCTCCACGACCTTATGAAATTCGCACTGATGCGGGTCGAGATCGATCAGGATAAAGTCCGGGTTATCCAGCGAACTCATCCGGCTCATCCACGGGTTCTGATCGATGCACCCGAGGTTCGTGAGATACAACAGGCTCGCCCTGTCATCCGCGAACACGAATCGAGTGCCTTCGATGTTCTCGGTCCTGAGCCATGAAGGATAGGTTTCCGGCGTATTCTTCTGAAAGAAGAAATCCTGCCGAATACCATTCGGATACCGTTTGAGAGACAACGGCCGGTCCTTCAGAAAAGGCACCAGCAGATCAGCGACGGATTCGTAATAGTGGACCAGGTCGCCCTTGGTGTAGCCGTCCGCCGGGTAATAGATTTTCTCCAGGTGCGTGAACTTAACCTCGCGCGTGACATCGGGCGCGGGTTTGTCGTGCCGAAGACCAAGAAAAACGGGCGCGCGCAGACGGCCTTCGTCGGTCCAGTTCGAGAATTTGACTTGCGCGACCAACTCCGGTTTGAGCCAGATGGTTTCGCGCGGGATCTTGTCTCCGCGATCGATCGGCTTCTTGTTGGTGACAAGCGGCTGCATTTGTTCCCAGAGATGACGCAGCATGCTTTCGTCGAATCCTGTGCCCACGTTGCCGGCGTATACCAGCGCGCCATCCTCATCGTGGTAGCCAAGCACCAGCGAGCCGAACGTGTCACGCTCTCCCTTGGTGTATCCGGCGATGACAAACTCCTGCTCGGTCGTGAGCTTGAGTTTCAGCCAGTCGGGACTGCGACGTGATTCGTAAGCGCTGGTGACGCACTTGGCTACCAAACCTTCAAGCCCCGCGGCGCGCGCTGCTTCGAGAAGCTCCTCGCCGCCCTCGAAGTATTCCGACACCCGCAGCAGCGAAAACGGCGTGACGATTTGCCCGAGCGCGCGTTTACGTTCGATCAGCGGCACATTCCGAAGGTCGTAGCCATCGAGGTATAGCAGATCGAACACATACAAATGGACCGGATTCTTCTCCGCCATCTTGGCGATCGCGTTCGCATCGCGCGTGTGGATGCGCGGCTGAATCAGATCGAATTTCGATACGCCTTTCGGTGTCAGGGCTACGATCTCACCGTCGATAATCGCCTGCTGCGCTTCGATGTAATGCGGGAGTACCTGGAGCTCAGGATATTGGCGTTCGCAGCGGTTGTTGTTACGGGTATAGATCGTCAGTGCGCTGCTGTCGATGTGACATAAGCCGCGCACGCCATCCCATTTGATCTCGAAGATCCACTCCGGCCCTTTGGGCAGTCGCGCGGCAATCTGGGCCCCCATCGGCGCAAAGAAACCGGGCATCGGAGCCTTAACAGCTCCCGGAAGCTTAGCCGGATCTACGCGCGGCGTTTTTTTTTAGCAGGAGCTGCTTTCGCGGCTTTCTTGCGTGCGGGAAGATCGCCTGCAATCTCTTCTTGGGTTCGGCCTGTCTTCACGCTTACGGCGTGCGCTTCGATATCCCACGAAGGGTCGGCGCCTTCGTCCTTCTTCTTGATGATGAGCCATTCGTTTCCCTTGCCGCGGCCTTTCATCTGGACGAGAGCCCAGGAACCGTCCAGCTTTTCGCCGTGAAGCCAGAACTTCAGATCACCGCGCGCGATCTGCGCCAGTCCGTCCTCTTCGCCAATCAGTTCGAATGTCCCGCGGTCCCACAGCATCACACTGCCGCCGCCATATTCGCCCTTGGGAATATTTCCCTCGAAGTCGCCGTAATCGAGCGGGTGGTCCTCAACCATTGCGGCAAGATGCTTCACGCCCGGATCGAGCGACGGCCCTTTCGGTATCGCCCAGGACTTCAGCGTGCCCGCAATCTCCAGGCGAAAATCGTAGTGCAGACGCGAGGCGTTGTGTCTCTGGATGAAAAAACGCCCGGAATGCGTACTGCTTTTAACGACTTTTCCGGGCCCCGGCTCCGGCGTTTTGGTGAAGTCGCGTTTGCGGGCATATTCCTGCAAGGACATAAAGTGATGGAAATGTTTGCTCTATCATGTTATAGCTCTAATGTGGTGAACCATGGCGGCTAGCATCTGGAAGGGTCATCTGACTTTCGGCTTGGTGTCGTTTCCCGTACGTCTTTTCACGGCAGCGCGCAGCGAGAACGTCAGCTTCAATCAACTCCACAAAGAAGACAACTCGCGCATCAAGCAGGTGATTTACTGCCAGGCCGAGGACAAACCGATCCCCCGCTCTGAAATCGTAAAGGGCTACGAGTACGAGAAGGGCAAGTACGTCGTGGTGGAGGACGAGGAGATCCGCAAAGTCGCCCCCAAGACCGCGAAGGTGATGGAGATTCAGGAGTTCGTGAAAGCGGATGATGTCGATCCCGTTTTCCTCGAGAGTTCCTATTACATGGCCCCGGAAGAGGGCGGCGAAAAGCCGTATTCGCTTCTGTTCGCCGCGCTGAAGGAGACGAAATACTACGGCATCGCGAAGATTGCGATGCACAACCGCGAGCACGTCGTGATTCTCCGTCCTGGTGACAAGGGCATGGTGCTCCACACCATGTACTACGCGGACGAAGTGAAGCGGAACGAGGAGTACCGGACGGAATCGAGTCACCTCAAGGAGAAAGAACTCGCGCTGGCGAAGATGCTGGTCGAATCGCTCGCTGGCGAGTTCGAGCCGGAAAAATACCACGACACATACCGCGATAATCTGCGCAGCATGATCGAGGCGAAGGTTGAAGGCCACAAGGTTGTCGAGACGCCAGAGCCGCACGTTGCGCCCGTGATCGACATCATGGAGGCGCTGAAGAAAAGCCTCGAAATGCGCAAGCCGCCTATGGTTGCCCACGCCGCGGCGGGCGAGCAACCGTCAGAGGCAGTTGCGGCTGAGAAGCCAAAGCGCACGCGCAAGGCGAAGAGCGCTTAAGCAGCGAGCGCTACTCCAGTTTCCAAACGCCTTCGAAGTTCAGAAAATAGCTGTCCACGGTGATCTGAGGAATCGCACCTGCAAGGAAGGCGGCTGCGGCTCGTAATTCTGCCTCGTGGTGTTTCGCCTCTGCCTCGGTATCTCCCCGGAACGCCGCAAGTCCGCCGTATGCGCCGCAATCGGAATGGACCATCAGGATGGCGCGTGGCGTTTGGTGCAGTCGGATTGACGCGTTGATCTGGTCGACCACGAAATCCCGGTTGCTTTCCGGACCCGGGGAAGCAAGGCACTTGGCGCCGCCTGCGACTTTGACCACGTCCGGATTCCGGACACCGCTTCGCTGCAGAAATCTCCGGAAGGGCATATCGAAGCGGCTGTCGAAACACCAGACAACAACGGCGTCCGATACGTAGGCGGCATCGTCAGAGGTCCAGTGAAATACCTTTTTCATGTCCAGCGGCAGGAGAGTAGATCCGCCGGGTCATCATAGATGCTTTCCAGAATCTTTTCAAGATCGTTACGTGGCTCCAGATACGCCTGCGCTTCGCCGTCGACCGCCGAAAACGAACGCAGTCTGAAGAACCCGAGGCGCTCGGCTGCTGCGAGTCTGGCTTCGGCGCGACGGGCGGCGCCGGCGTCCGGATCGAGCTTCCAGGAAAGCAAAAGCGCCATTGAGGATTCAGTGCATTTAGCTCTGAAACATCTCGGGCTTTCGTTCGGAAAGCCACTTTCGCCGCTTTGCTATCCTGATGATTAATCCCATAAAAACTGGTTTACCTCTGAAGGAGAGAACACCCGTACCATGTCTGTGAAAGTAGGTATCAACGGTTTCGGCCGCATTGGCCGGAATGTGGTTCGCGCCGCTCTGAACAATCCCGAGATCGAATTCGTCGCGGTAAACGATCTGACGGACACCACGACTTTGGCGCATCTCACCAAGTACGATTCAGTGATGGGACCGCTCGATCAAACGGTCCGCGTCGACGGCGACTCTATTGTCATCGGCGACCGCAAAATCAAAGTTTTCGCGGTGAAAGACCCCGCTGAACTGGACTGGAGTTCGGTCGGCGCGCAGATCGTTGTGGAATCGACGGGTCGCTTCACGGAAGCGAAGGACGCGGCGAAGCACTTGCGCGGCAGCGTGAAGAAGGTGATCATCTCAGCTCCCGCGAAGAACGAGGACGTGACCATCGTGATGGGCGTCAACGACAACGCGTACGATCCCGCCAAGCACAACATCATTTCTAACGCATCCTGCACGACCAACTGCCTTGGGCCCGTTGCGAAGGTTCTCCACGAGAAGTTCAGGATCCTCAAAGGATCGATGACGACGATCCATAGCTATACGAACGATCAGAACGTCCTCGATTTCCCGCACAAAGACCTGCGCCGCGCTCGCGCAGCTGCTCTGAACATGATTCCCACGACCACCGGGGCCGCAAAGGCGATCGGCCTCGTCCTGCCGGAACTCAAGGGCAAGCTCGACGGATACGCCATGCGCGTTCCCACGCCGGACGTTTCGGTTGTCGATCTCGTCGCCGTGCTCGATAAGCCAACCACCGATAAGGAAGTCAATGCCGCGCTGAAGGCCGCGGCTGAAGGCGAACTCAAGGGAATTCTGGCTTACACCGACGACCCCGTGGTCTCGATGGACATGCTGAAGAATCCGAACAGCTCGATCGTTGACGGCCAATTGACCAAGGTGCTTGACGGCAATCTGTTGAAAGTCGTGGCCTGGTACGACAACGAGTGGGGCTATTCGAACCGCGTAAACGATCTCGCGATCTTCCTCGCGAAAAAGGGTCTGTAAAGGGCTAATCGTAGACGAAGTGGAAGACCTTTTTGAGGTCTTCCCACGCCTCGCGCTTCGCATTCTGGTTGTAGGGCCGCAACAGGTACGAAGGGTGGTATGTGACCAGCAGTGGGATGTCACGCCATTTGTGCCAGCGGCCCCGCAGCCTGGTCACTCCGTCTTTTCCTCCTAGTAACGCCTTCGCCGCCGTTGAGCCTAGAGCGCAGATCGCTTTCGGATTGATCACGGATAGCTGCCGGAAGAGGAACTGTCCGCAGATTTCCATCTCGTCCGGCTCGGGCGTGCGGTTCTCCGGTGGACGGCATTTCACCACGTTACAGATGTAAACATCGTCTCGCTTCAGGGGAATGCCCTCTTTCGAGGCCGTATTCTCGATCATCTGCGTGAGTAACTGGCCCGCGCGTCCTACGAACGGAATGCCCTGGGCGTCTTCGTCGGCGCCCGGACCCTCACCGACGAACACCAGCTTCGCGTTCGGATCGCCCACGCCGAAAACCAGCTTGTTCCGGCCCTGATGGAGCCGACAGCGGGTACATTCGCCGATATCGCCGCGAATCCGATCGAGGGTATCGCCAGCTGGCGCCATGCCGGGCAGTTGAATCTCGACCAACGGGGCTGGCGCTTCTGTCGCAGGGGCGGTGGCTTTCACGTTCCGCCGATAAATTTCCTTCACGCCCAGATCCTTGTAGAACTCAAGTTGTCGGCGAATCTCCTCAGGGCTCATGCCAGCAGTTTGACCGCCTCGCTCAGGATGCGGTCTGCCACGTCGCGTTTGGAGGCCTTCGCGACAGGCACGAAATCGCCGGTACGAAGCGCGATCAAAACCTCATTCGTGTCGGATTCGAACCCCGTTCCCGGTTGCCCCACCAGATTGGCCACCACCATGTCGCAGTTTTTCGTCTGGAGCTTCCGCCGGGCGTACTCCTGAAGATTGCCGGTTTCGGCGGCAAATCCAATCAGGAGCCGGGAACCCTTCTTCTGCCCGAGTTCGGCGAGGATGTCGGCCGTGGGCTCAAGTTCCACGCACTTCGGCGCGGTGTCTTTTTTGATCTTGGATGCCGAGGCTTGCGCCGGCCGAAAATCCGCGACCGCCGCGCATTTGATCACGATGGTCGCCGGGTCGAGATTCGCGAAGACCGCATCGCGCATTTCGGCGGCGGTTGTGACCCTCACGATCTTCGCGTCCAGCGGGGGATCGAGCGAAACCGGTCCTGAGACAAGGATCACCTGCGCGCCGCGTTGGAGCGCTGCTTCCGCCAACGCGTAGCCCATTCTGCCACTCGACCGGTTCGATAGATATCGGACGGGATCAATCGGTTCCTGGGTTGGACCCGCTGTGATCAGAATGGTCTGGCCGGTCAGGTCTTTCGGGCTCAGGGCGCGCGTCACGGCATCTACAATCGCTTCGTTTTCAGCGAGCCTGCCCTGTCCCACAGTGCCGCAGGCGAGATATCCCTCGCCTGGGTCAACAATTACGTGACCACGGTTCCGCAAGGTCTCCATGTTCGCGCGCGTCGCCGCGTGCTCCCACATCACGTCATTCATCGCCGGAGCGATCACGACCGGGCCATGGAAGGCCAGATATGTGGTCGAGAGGAAATCGTCCGCCAAACCATGCGCGAATTTGGCAAGTGTATTCGCCGTGGCGGGAGCCACGAGCAACAGATCGTGCGCCTTCGCTACTGCAATATGCTCAATCGAACTGGAAAGCGTGGATTCGGGGCTTTCCGAAGCGAACAGATCCGTGATGACCTTGCGCCCGGTGAGCGCCGCGAAAGTGAGCGGCCGGATGAATTCCTCGGCCGCCCGAGTGAGAATGACCTGAACTTCGTGCCCTTCCCGGATCAGCGCGCGCGCCAACTCGGCGGACTTGTATGCTGCGATGCCTCCGGTTACGCCCAGCGCGATGCGCATGGAATGGGCAGAAAGCGGCTAACCCAGAACCTGGGAATCGAGCGGAAGTTCCTCGGGCAGGATGGGCTCCCCGTTCGCTTCGTATTTCACAAGACCCCGGCGCGCCTCTTCCATCGCGATTACGGTCGGCTTCTTCGACGAGGTCGGCAACACGGGACGATGCCCGCTCTGCAGCTGGCGTGCGCGTTTCGCGGCCACAATGATGAAGCGGTAGGTGCTCTGATCGGGATCGTCCGGAATCGAGCAGTGAGTGTTGTTGCGAACCGTAGTGTTGGACATCTGAAATCCTTTATGCTCCATAAGCCTGGTCGAAGGTGCTCAATATCGGCCGGATCGCATCTTCAACCCGAATACGCCTCACACGTTCCGCTCTTACGATCGCCTTCAGGGTTTCCGCCGCGAGGTTGAGATCGTTGTTGACCAGCACGTAATCGTACAGGCTGTAATTCTGGATTTCCCGGGCCGCATCCGCCAGCCTGCGCCGAATCACCTCGTCGCTATCCTCGCTCCGCGCCCGAAGACGCTGTTCCAGGATCAGACGAGATGGCGCAAGCACAAAAATAGTGACAGCGTCGGGAATCCGCTTCTTTAATTGTGCCGCACCTTGCACATCAATGTCGAGTACCAGGTCATCGCCTTTGTTTTTAGCAAGTTGCAGCTCTTCGACATGCGTGCCGTAATAGTTGCCGAAGACTTCGGCATGTTCGAGGAACTCGTCCTTGGCAAGCCGGGCTTCAAATTCGGGCCGAGTGATGAAGCGGTACTGCTTCCCCTCGACTTCCCCGCCGCGTGGCGCGCGGGTCGTGTAAGACACCGAAAAGCGCAGCTTATCCACCTCGCTCATCAGCCGGGAAACTAAAGTGGATTTACCCGAGCCCGACGGCGCGGAAATGATAAAAACGGTCGTCATTCAATGTTCAGGGACTGCTCTCGAATACGGTCAATCTCGGCTTTGGCGGCCAGACCGAGATCGGTGAGTTCCAAGCCTGCTTCGCCAACGCCTCCGGTCTTAGAAAGGATCGTATTCGCTTCGCGATTCATTTCCTGCAGCAGAAAATCGAGCTTTTTGCCGGTCTCGCCTTCCGCTGAGAGCAACGCATCCGTCTGATCGGCGTGGGTCTTCAGGCGGACCAATTCTTCACTGATGTCGCTCCGCTCGGCGATGAGCGCGGCTTCCTGCGCGATGCGAACCGGGTCGATCGGGGCACTTCCGAGCAGTTCGTTCAGCTTGTCTCGCAGGCGCTGGTGGAATTGCGGCAGAGCGCGTTCCCGAATCTCCTCCATGCGGGTCACGAGCGTGCGCAGCGAAGCCGACCGCGATCGCACTTCCGTTTCGAGTGCGGCGCCTTCGCGGAGACGGAAGCGGTCCAGTTCTGTGATCGCTTCATTGGCTGCTTCGAGCGCAGCTGCTTCGAGCGTTTCGTCAGCGGCTGCGGGAACGCGCGTCTCCATCATCCCGGGCAGGCGGAGAGCCTGGTTCAGATCGGGCGTCGAATCGACCTCAAATCGCGCGGCCGCATCGCGAAATGCCTCCAGCCAGGCGCGCAGCAGAGGCTCATTGATGGCCGGAGCGCCATTCGTATCGGCGGTGCGTTTGAAGAAGACCTGAACCTGCACGTGCCCGCGAGACACCCGTTTCCGGATTGCCGCCCGAATGGAAGGTTCCACAGCGTCGAACTCAGCCGGCATGTGGAAGTGAAGGTCTAGTCCGCGATGGTTGACGCTTTTGATCGAAAGGGCGAGTTCGCCGGAGGCAAGGGAGCGCGAGACCCGGGCGAAACCGGTCATGCTGCGAATCGGCATCGGTCGAAGTCTTCCGATTATTACATTCGTGACGATTCGAGCCGGGGCTGGTCCCTTACGCTGAAATTCCGATCCCCGCGACGTCCTTCGTCCGAAGTTGCTTGATCTTGTCGCGAATTCGGGCAGCTTTCTCGAACTCGAACTTCCGCGCGGCTTCCCGCATCGTTTCCTCAAGCTCCGTAATGTATTTCTCGCGCTGCTGGGGCGTGAGTTCCTCGATAGGTTCTTCGGGCTCTGCGGGTACGGTTACATAGTCGCCTTCGGCGATCCTGACCAGGCTCATGTCGATCGGTTTGACGATCGACTGCGGGGTAATTCCGTTCTCCTCGTTGTAGCGGATCTGGGTATCGCGGCGGCGCACGGTTTCATCCATGGCGCGCTTCATGCTGTCCGTGATCACATCGGCGTAAAGGATGGCCCGGCCTTCCAGATGCCGCGCTGCTCGTCCGATCGTCTGAATGAGCGACCCGGCGGAACGCAGAAAACCTTCCTTGTCCGCATCCAATATGGCGACCAGCGAAACCTCGGGCAGATCCAGACCCTCGCGCAGCAGGTTGATTCCGATGAGCACGTCGAACTCACCGCGGCGCAGATCGCGCAGAATCTTCATCCGGTCCAGCGTGCTGACTTCCGAGTGCAGATAATTGCATTTCACGCCGACTTCCGAGTAATACTCCGCGAGATCCTCGGCCATCCTCTTGGTGAGCGTAGTGACGAGAACGCGCTGGCCTCTATCGACGCGCGCGCGGATTTCGTGCAGCAGATCGTCCACCTGACCCTTGATGGGACGCACTTCGATCTCGGGATCGAGCAGCCCTGTCGGGCGAATGATCTGCTCCACGACTACGCCAGCGGATTTCGTCAGTTCATAAGGCCCCGGCGTGGCTGACACATACACCACCTGGTTGACCCGGTGCTCGAACTCTTCGAAAGTCAGCGGCCGGTTGTCGAGCGCGCTGGGCAGCCGAAAACCGTGACCCACCAGAATCTCTTTCCGCGAACGGTCGCCGTGATACATACCGTGAAGCTGAGGGACCGTCTGATGGCTCTCGTCGATATACATCACTGAGTCATGCGGCAGGTAATCGAGCAGCGTCGGCGGCGCTTCGCCCGGCAGGCGTCCCGAAAAATGCCGCGAGTAGTTCTCGATTCCGTGGCAATAGCCGATCTCTTTGATCATTTCGAGATCGAACATGGTGCGCTGATGCAGACGCTGCGCCTCGATGAGCTTGCCCTGCGTTTCCAGCTGCGGGCGCCATTCCTCGAGTTCCTTACGAATCGATTCCAGCGCCGCCTCACGAGTGAGCCGCGACATCACATAGTGGGTCTTGGGATAGATTGGCAGCCGCTGGTACGTCTGCTTCACCTGTCCGAGAAGCGGGTCGATCTGAGACAGCGATTCCACCTCATCGCCCCACATCTCGATCCGGTACGCGTTGTCTTCGTACGCGGGAAAGACTTCGATCACATCGCCACGCACGCGGAACGTTCCGCGGCGGAAATCGTGATCGTTGCGATCATAGAGGATATCGACGAGCTTGGCGATGATCTCTTTACGAGTGATCCGCTGGCCTTTTTCCAGCATGAGGAGCATCCCGTAATACGCTTCCGGCGAACCGAGGCCATAAATGCAGCTCACGCTTGCGACGATCACGCAGTCGCGGCGTTCGAAAAGAGAGCGTGTAGCCGATAGCCGCAGGCGGTCCAACTCGTCGTTGATGGTGGCTTCCTTCTCGATATAAACGTCGCTCGAAGGAATGTACGCTTCCGGCTGGTAGTAATCGTAATAGCTGACGAAATACTCGACTGCGTTCGAAGGAAAGAACGCTTTGAATTCGTGGTAAAGCTGAGCGGCGAGGGTTTTATTGTGCGCGAGCACCAGCGCGGGCCGGCCGCTCTTCTCGATGAGCTTGGCCATCGTGAACGTCTTGCCCGAACCGGTGACGCCGAGAAGCACCTGATGCTTTTCGCCGTCTTCCAGTCCACGCGAGAGCTCGGCTATGGCTGTCTTCTGGTCGCCTCTCGGGGTATAAGAAACGGCCAACTGGAAAGACACTTACTCGCCCTTGGTTTTGAGCTTCGATTTATTCTCCTCGATAAACGTTTTTATATCGTCGGACATCCCCAGGAGTTTCGACCACTGCTCTTGATAAAGCGTGACGGGGAACCGGCCGAGTCCGTAGACCGAAACGGCGCCCTTTTCGCTGACTTTCATGGAGACGGATCCGCCCCGTTTCTGCTTCAGCTCCGCATTCTCCGCGCGCAGTCTCGCGAGTTCAGTCTGAATATCTTCGTCTGCCATAATTATTCGTTATATTCTCATGGTCGCGGCAAGCGACGCCATGAGGAACATTACAGGCCTTTGCTGTGCCCAGGCTTACCCGACCTGCCAGTAAACCGAATAGCGCTTGTCGAAAATCCGATTGAGCGGCATCAGAGTCACATCCGTCGATTGTCCGGATGTGCGGAACGTGAGCGGCTTCTCGGCTGGCTTGACCCAGGTTTCCACCGCGCCGCCCCCTTTGAATGCCGGAACCGCGATCTTTCCCGCGACGTTCAGACGAGCCGCGCTCGTTCCGATGATCAGGTCTTCCTTTAGCCCTTCCGTGCCGAGGTCGCCCGCCAGCACCAGCGGTCCGTAGAGGATCGCCTGCATGCGCGGATCATCCGGCATGGCCTCAATCCGCAGTTTCATGGGGAGGTTCAGCTCTACTCTGTCGCCGGTCTTCCATGTGCGGTGAATCGTCAGATAGCTTCCGGGCGATGCCGAGGCTTCGAGGGTTTTTCCGTTTACTCGCGCTTCGGGAGGCGCGTCAAGCCAGCCCGGAACTCGCAAACGCAGCGTCATCGCGGTCGGCGTATTCGCGGTGAAGATCAGCGTCGTTTTTTGCTCATCCGGGAAGGACGTCTCCTGTCGGACGCGCACGCCCTTCTCCTGCCAATTGAGTTCGGAAGGAATGAACAGATTGACGTAGAGTCCCGCGGCATCGCGCCAGTAGATGCTGTCATTCAGCTTGGAGTATTCCTCCACCCCCGTGCCGGTGCAGCACCAGAAAGACCTGTCTTCCGTGCCGAAGGTCTTCCAGATTCCTGGTGTGAGCGACAGGTAATACTGCGTGAAACCCTTCTCTGGCAGAATCGTTCCGATGCGGTGGTTGATCAGCACGCGCTCGTAGTAGTCGAAGTAGCGCGGATCACCGGTCCATTCGTAGAGATGCCGCGTCAGTTTCATCATGTTGTACGCGCAGCAGCACTCGGCGGTCGCCACGCTGCGCGTCAGTTCTTCGGCCAGATGCCGCGGTTGTGTGAGCCAGCCCTCGCCGTTGCTCGTGCCGCCGGTGACGTACGAACGCGCGCCCGTTACTTCGTACCAGAAATAGTCCGCGACATCGTGAAATCGCATATCGCCTGAAATCTCATAACGCCGGGCCGCGCCGATCACCTGCGGAATATGAGTGTTGACATGCAGGCCCTGCAGTTCATCGCGCCGGGAAGCCAGCGGATTGAAGAATGCTTTCTTGGTGAAGCGGTCGCCCACGCGAGCCCACCGGTCGTCGTTGGTCAGAGCCGCTAGATTGTAGAGCACTTCGTTCATCCCGCCGTATTCGGTTTTGAGGATGTCCTGCATGTGCTCTTCGCTCTTCGAGGCGGTCCATTCGTCCGCCCACGATGCCATGCCCTGAAGCACATCGAGCGCCTGTTTGTTCCCCGCCAGCGTGTGCATGTCGTACATGCCGGCCATGATCTTGTGGATGGTATAGAAGGGCGCCCAGACCTGCTTTCGCGCGTCGAGGCGTTCCCAGAATTCGCGAGGAAATGCGCTCAGATACCCCCCGCCGAGGGCCTTCTGGCATTCAGAAAGGTCCGCGACGAGAGCATCCGCCTTCGTTTTCGACGCGGAGTCGCCAGTGGACGCGTAGAGCAATGCCGAAGCCGACAGAAAGTGCCCGGTGAAGTGCCCGCGCAATTCTCCTTTCGGCTCTTCCCACCCGCCGAACGGAGTCGCCTGCGAGGCGAGCCCCGCATTCACACGAAAGTTGTAGGCCAATCGCTCCTCGGGAAGCCGCGCCATATATCCACGATTCCACTCCGTCGCATTCGCGAAAAGACCGCCATGAAGGCGCACCTGCGACATCGCAAAGGGTTGTGCTTTGGGCGCGACATCGCTGCGCCTGAACTCGATCGGCCCCTCAAACGGGGGGACATACGGCGCCGTTCCGCGCCGCTGATCGGCCGTGTTCGGATTGGGGGCAGGAGCGGGCGTGGCAGGCTGCTGCGCAAGGGCGGCGGGCGCAGCGGCGGCCGTGGCCGTAAACATCCGGCGTGTGACCTTCATGGCGCGTTTCGACTCCTTCATGACACAAGAATTATGACGCTGATCGCCGTCTAAATTCTGCCGAATCGCGCGACCGCCTCTTTGATCGAGCGAAACTTCTCGATGAAGGGGATCATTGTGTGTTCCGTATTGTCGAGTTCCTGCGCCTTCTTCAGCACCTCGGCCGCCTTCGCCCGCGGAATCACGACTACTCCATCCTCGTCTGCGGAGATGATGTCGTTCGCATTCACCGGCGCGCCTGCGCACACGATGGGCACGTTCACGCCCGCGAACCGGTAGTGGTTCACCGACGTCGAGGGCGCCACGCCGATGCTGAAAACCGGGAACTGAATTTTCTTAATCTGTGGCAGATCACGCACCGCCGCGTCGATCACCGCCCCTGCCATGCCACGCGCCTTCATTGCGGTAGCCATCAGCCCGCCAATGCCCGCGATGTCCGCGCCGTCCTCCAGCTTCATCACGTAAACTGAGCCCGGCGCCGCATTGTCGATGGCGTCCAGCATTCCCTGCGAAGCCTTGGAGCCTTCCGTGTGCTCTTCCTTTTTCAGGAGGACGGTTACCGCGGGGCCCGCGAATTTGGTGGAGAAGAGCGGGCGCATG
This sequence comes from Bryobacteraceae bacterium, assembly GCA_035262625.1. GTDB lineage: Bacteria > Acidobacteriota > Terriglobia > Bryobacterales > Bryobacteraceae > BOG-234. Next base: position 41,938 of record DATFSM010000058.1, on the reverse strand, counting down.
TCGTGTCGCATGTACATCTTTTGCCCGTAGAGCTGTTCGATGGCGTCTGAGACGGACGCGACCTCCACCTGCCGGAATCCCTCAACGAGGGGATCGCCGCCTGTCTGCGCCCACACGACCGCGAATCCGGCGACGGCAATCGCGGCTCCCCAATAGATTCGTTTCATGGCAGATCAGTTTACAGCGGAGGGTTTTTCAGGTGGAATTACAGAGCGATGGCGTCGCCGGTCTGTTCCTGAATCAGGTCGGCAATCAGCCTCGCCAAAATCCTGCCGTCCGCCGGAAGCACGAACGAATTCTGTTGCCCATCCCAGTCCAGTTTGAAGCTCTTTACCCGCGCCGAAATCCAGATCTGGCGGACCGCAGAGTTCGGGCTGATCACGAATTTCGCCGGAGGCTCTTCGAACTCGATCGTCAGCGCGCCTTCCTTGCGATCGACATCGAATTCGTGATCATCGGATGCGCGTTCGAGCGCTCGCTGCAGTTTGTCGAGCGCGTCACTTGAGATCGCACGGAATTGGGCGTCGTCCATGGAGTCTACTTCTGTCTCAGCACGGTGATGACGTCGTCCGCCGTGATGACCCCGGCCAGGCTGCCGTCATCCTCGAGCACCGGGAGGGCGAGCAGATTGTATTTATCAAACAACTCGATCACCCGGTCCTGCTGCTCGTCCGGCTTCGTGGAAATCAACCGCTCACCGGCGAGTTCGCGCAGTGGCGTCTCACCGTCGGCCAGGAACAGCCGAGCCAGCGGAACCGAGCCGGTCACATGGCCGCCGCCGTCCGCCAGGAACAGGACATGCGTGTTTTCGAGCAGGTCCTCGTGCGCCCGCAGCCTCTCCATCCCGTGGGCGAGCGTGATGTTGTCCGGCAACACGATCGCTTCGGTATTCATCATTCCACCCGCGGTGTCCTCGTCATATTCCATTAACTCGCGGACCTCCTCGAGCGGCTCGGTTTCCATCTCCTCCAGAATCTCCTCTGTGGTCTGCTGTTCGAGTTCCGCGAGGGCATGGACGGCCTCGTCCGGCGACATCTCTTCAACGATGTCCGCCGCGACTTCCGGCTCCAGGGACTCCAGGATGCTCGCCTGCATCTTCGGATCGATCTCCGAGAGCGCATCCGCGGCCACTTCACTGTCGATGGTCCCGAGAATCGCCTCGCGTTCGGCTGGGCCGAGTTCTTCGACGATGTCAGCCAGATCCGCCGGATGCAGGTGTTCCAGTTTCTCGTTGGAGATATTCAGCCGCAGCCTTCGGAGTGGATCGGCTTCGACGATGTTGCAGAACTCCCAGCGAATGGAACTGGGCGTAATGACCCGCTGCATCCGGCGCACCCATCGCGGCGCGATCATGCCCTGAATCAGACGCCGGAACACGCTTCGGATCCCCACATCAACTTCCAGCATCATCAGCGAATCCCGATCTTCGTGCCGGATCTCGAATGTCACGTCGTTTACACGCACAACTTTGCGCCCGTTGACGTCAATAATCTGCTGATCGAGAAGATCTCGGTTGATCCGCAGCATGTACTCGTCGGAATGGTAGGGATACAGCTTTTCGTTCGAGAGACGGATGCCGTCCTTCAGCGAGAGTTGAGCGATCTGATCGTAGCGGACGGAGAGCCAGGAACTTCCCGCGCCCACGAGAAAACGGTCCACGCGGGCGGGGTGAATCAGGGGAACGATCGCGACATCCTTAACGCGTCCGATGCGGTGGTGCTTCAGGTCGTAGACGGGCATCCCGATCAGTTCGGTGAAGAACAGAAAATCGAAATTTTCCGCTGCCAGCTTCTCCGCTGCCGTCATGGTCTGTCCCTTGCGTCTCGCCTGCCATAAAGGCTGCGCCTGAACGCGACGACCGCCGCGATTAGCGGTAGAACAGCGGAAACCGGATTGGCCACGCTCTACATCGGTTCAGAGTGCCTGAACCAATATGCCGCACCTGCCTGGGTTAAGCAAGCCTGAGTTCGCCGTTCCGGTGATTTACCGGAACTCGATCGAAAACGGCATCATGCGGAGCATTCCGCCGCGCATCCAGACTCGCAGACGATCGTCATGCCAGGCGGCCCGGAGGGATTCCAGGCCAGCTTTCGATAGCATCGCTTCTGCCCCGGAGTCACTCGACTTAAACAGGAAATCGAACAGATTACGCCTGGCCGGGTAGATGGTCAGGTTGACTTTGGCGGTGACCGGCAGGCCCGCTTTGCGCTTTACCATTTCGATCGCCTGGTCGATGCCCCCCAGTTCGTCCACGAGTCCGTGATCCTTGGCCTGGTCGCCCAGCCAGACGCGGCCCTGGGCCACGGGCTCAATATCGGTGGGCGTCTTGTGGCGCGCTGCTGCCACCTTCGCCACGAAGTCCAGATAATCGGAATCGATGCCCTCGCGAAGCTTTTGGCGTCCGGCTTCCGAAAGGGACTGATAGTCCGAATCGATCATTGCGAATTTGCCGCGGCTCACCGAATCCTTGGTGATGCCGATTTTGTCGTAGAGTCCGTGGAGATTGGGCTTCCCGAAGACCACCCCGATGGACCCGGTTTCGGTCGCCGGATAGGCCACGATCGGATCCCCTGACATCGCCATGTAATATCCACCCGACGCGGCCGCATCCGACATGGAAATCACCACGGCTTTTCTTTTCCGCAGTTCGTTCATGGCGCGCCACATCTCGTTCGAGGCAGTCACCTCGCCGCCCGGAGAATCGATCCGGACGATCACGCCCTTGACCCCGCTGTCGTTGCCGACCCGCGCCAGCAGCTTCACGAACTGCTCGGATTCGAGGCCGTTATCGGAACTGGAATCCGGATCGCCCCGCGTGATCGATCCCTCGGCCACGACGAAGGCCACCCGGTCAGAGCCCGGCGGCGCCGTATCCGCCGCGCTGACGTAGTCCCGGGCGGCGATCTTCTTCAACTCGGTCTGGCGCAGCGCGGACTTCAGTTCGCCCTGCATTTCGTCCTCGAACCGCAACTCGTCCACCAGGCCTGCGGCCTGCGCCTGATTCGAAAGGAATGGTCCCCGATCTATGGTGGCGCGGATCGTTGCCGCATCCTTGCCGCGCCCTTTTGCGATCGTGTTCACCAGATCACCATAAACGTCGTCGGCGATGCTGTTCATTACCTCTTTGGTTTCGGGGCTCATGGAGGTCTTGGTGAACATGTCGCCGAAGTCCTTGTACTTACCGGCGTGCTCGACGTCCACCTGCACGCCTAATTTGTCAAGAGTGTTTTTGAAGTACATCAACTCCAGCCCGATTCCCTTGAGGTTCAGCGTGTCCACCGGCTCCATATAAATGCGGGAGCAGGCGGTGGCCATGTAGTATTCGCGGGTCCCGGGAGACTTCAGGAACGCGTACAGAGGCTTTCCGGACTTGCGGAACTCCTGGAGATCGTGATGGATCTCCTGCATCTTCGCCCAGCCGATACCGGCGCTCTCGGGCTCAAAAATCACGGCCTTAATGCGGGAATCCGAGGCGGCGCGGCGCAGCATACTCCATACGTTCTCCACGGTCAGCGTCGTGCGGTCTTCGAGTATGGGCAGCGGGATTTCGATCGGCGGCTTTTCGGGCACGTCGCCCGAGAGCCTCAGAACCAGCGTGGAGCCGTCAGCGACGGCGGGGGGCTTGGACCTTAAAGAAGCGATCGCGAAGAATCCAACGACCAGAACCAGAATGATCAGAACCGCGCCGGTCACCAGACCGAGTAGAAACTTCCCCATCGGGGCGATGCTCCTTCCGTTCCGAAAGTAGCATGACGCGGATTAGCTGCGTGAACTCAGGACCGCTGCGCACCGCAGCTTCAGGTAACCCACTACGTTTCGGTCGCGCATTTCGAATGTGAGGGCATCTTCAACGTAGTCGCACACTCCGAACTCGTCGAGCGATCCTTCGCTCACTGCCAGGGAAATGCGATAGGGGCCGCCGGCCAGCGGCGGCGCCGACCAGTGGAAGTCCACCGTGTGGACGTCTCCCGCCTCCATGGTGGGCATGGGAAAGTTCTCGTGGAGGGAATTGGCGCCGAAGATCGTCTCGCCTTTTTCGTTCCGGACGAGAAAGCCGACGATTGGGTTCGCGAGAGCCGCCTTAACCTGGAACGTCATCCGGAGCATCATGCCCCGTGCGCTGTTCGCGACGGACTCATCGAGTTCCGCGCCGATGATCTCCGCCGCGCCGGTGCCATACCGGTGGTGTCCGGTGATCGGTTTCGCCAGTTCCGGCGCGGCGCCGCGCGATGCGTCCGGAATGCGGTCGCCCGGCTGCCGGTCGCTCGCCTGTTCTCGCCGAACGGTCTCCCTGAGATAACCCGCCAGCACGTCGTCGGTCTGCCCGAGCATCCGGGCGCGTCCGGAATCCAGCCAAAGACACCGCTCGCACAGCGCCTTCACGTCGCCGGTCTCGTGCGAGACGAAAAGGATCGTTGTACCGGCGGCGCGCAATTCGTGGATGCGCCGCATACAGCGTTGTCGAAACGCGATATCGCCCACGGCAAGCGCTTCGTCCACGATGACGATCTCGGGATCGACATGGGCCACCACTGCAAATGCGAGGCGAAGCACCATACCCGTCGAGTAAGTGCGAATCGGCTGTTCGATGAAGTCGCCGATGGACGCGAACCGCTCGATCGCCTCGAAGCGTTCATCGGTCTCTTCGCGGGTTAACCCTAGAACGGAGGCGTTCAGGTAGACGTTCTGCCGTCCTGTGAACTCCGGTGAAAAACCCGAACCGAGTTCCAGCAGCGCCGAGAGCCGTCCGTTGATTTCAACCGTTCCGGAAGTCGGCTGCATGATCCCGGCGATGATCTTGAGGAGGGTGCTTTTACCCGATCCGTTCGCGCCGACGATGCCGAACGCTTCGCCGCGTTCGACGTGAAAGCTGATATCGCGCACTGCCCAGACGCCTTCGCTCGTTGCGGCGTTTCCAGTTTGGCGGCCCGCGCTCAGCGCATGGCGAAACCGGGACCATTGTGAACCGCCGAGCGGGTAGTTTTTCGAGATGCCGCGAACTTCGAGCGCGTTCACCGTTTTACTGCGCGGAGGATGGCGCGCTCGAACGGAAAGCCGGCGGGACGCAGTACGCCGCGATGCGTGCCGGCCTGCTCCACGTGCGCGAATCCCAGCTTGCGCAGCATCTGCATGAGGCAGGACAGGTTCGGGTGCCACCATGCGACCTCGTCGCCCGCGAGGTCGTCTCCACCGATGTACTTCATGGCGGGCGGTTCCTGTGGCCCTTCCGGGAGCACTCCCGCGAACAGCAGCGTACCTCGGCAAAGCGCGGCGAGCGCGGCGAGGGCACGCAGGGGATAGAGCGTGTGAATCAGAACGTCGCCCAGAAAGACATAGTCGAAGCCTTCGCGCACGCCGGTTCGTTCGAGCGTCAGGTCGTAGACCGTCGAATAGCAGCGCTCCACGCGCGAGCCTAGTCGTTCGCGGCAGAATCGGAACGGGCCTTCGAGCAGGTACCAATAGAGTTCCCGTTCGGTAAAGCCGCGACGAGGGAACTTTTCCTGATCGAGAGTGGGCGGGAACGCCATCGCCTCGATCTTTTTCAGGGAACTCTCGACATCCTGGCCGGGAAAGCGGTCGAGGTCTCGCAGGGACGGCAATTCCACAGAAATCACCCGTGCGCCGCGCCGCTCGAACTCAAAGGCGAAATATCCTGTTGCCGAACCCACGTCGAGCACCGTCATCCCGGTCATGTCCGATGGAAACGGAAAAGCCGAAATCGTATCGCGGTAATCGTAGAGGCCCGGCGTGACGATGCCATCGCCCAGATCGATCGTGTGATACCAGTAATACCGATCCGCATCCGCGAGTCCCGCGGCTTTCGCGCGCGCCACGAATTCCTGCGCCTGCGCGAGAAACTCATCCGCGATGCTTACGGTTGTGGCGCTCATGATTTATAGGCCGCACAGACCACGCGCTTGCCGCGCGCGTGCTGTTCGTAGGCGCCTTCTGGCGGCGTCTGAATCTCGGCGCGCTGAAATCCAGCCTGGCGGCACATGAACAACAGTGCGCGCGGAGAAGGGCACGTCGCCATCGGAGTAACACCCGTTTCGCGGTTGCCCGCATGGAACTCGCCCGATTCGTCGATCAGCGCAAGAATGCCGTGATACGGTCGAACCCAATCGCGCGCACCCCACTCCGAATACCCCTCGACCTCATCGACTACCTGCGTTTCGATTACGCACATTTCGCGCGTAACCGCGGACACCTGTCGCAGGCACAGCATGGGATCTTCCACGTGGTAGAGCACGCCGAGAAACAGCGTGAGGTCATATTGACGGCCTTCATCCGCCGCAAGGGTTTCGACGCGTCCCCGCTTGTATCGAATGTCAGGAAGCCCGGCCGCTTTTGAAGCGAAGCGCGCCGCCGCGAGACTCTCTTCGCGCGCATCCATGCCCGTGACGCGCCATCCTCCGCGCGCCATCGCCATCGAATAGTAGCCCTGATGGCAACCGATATCCAGGCATTCGAGCCCGCGCCCGCGTGCGCCGAAATGCGCATCCACCGCGGCGTTCGTAATCGCAAGCCGGGTGTCGTGAATTCCGGCCACCTGAGCTGGAATCTGCGGTGTGGTCCGAAGCCCCGCGCCGAAATCGAAGGCGTAGAACCACGGCCCGAATTCATCGATGCCGCGCCGGATTTCCTCTGCCGTCACCGTTTTCTCCAGAGCCATGCGTCCGGCCAATAGGTCACATTGCGGCGCAGTTCGCCGCGATTGTGCTTCCATGCAGGTTCGCGCATCTCGAACTCCGGATGCCGCGCGAGAAACTCGAGAGCCGCGGTTGACGGATTATCGTGCACCCAGCTTGCGTCGCCTCCGGGAACATCGCTCAGGTCGCGCATCACGCCATCTTCCGCGATGAGGCAGGAGCCCGGCGTTACCAGCGGCGCGTAGGCTTCGAGTTCCTTTGCAACGTGATCGCGCGAATGATCGGAGTCGAGAATCACCATCACCGGGCCGCCAGAGCCCACTAATTCCCGGACCCTCGCGACCGTTTCGGGAGCGGTCGAATCGCCTTCTATGGTTGCGATACGCCTCCGCAGCCGATCGTTCTCGATCTGCGGAATCCGCACATCGATTCCGATCACTCGACCTTTGCCGATGGCCTCGCAGATTGTGGCGTGAAACAGCAGAGATCCGCCTCCGCACACGCCGGTTTCCACGATGATCTCAGGCTTCAGATCGAAGATTACCTCCTGGAGGCGTACCACGTCTTCCGGCAGTTGCAGCAGCGGATGCCCGGCCCACGTGAACGTGTAATACGAACCGAGCGCCCAACCCACGCGCATCCATTCGCGGCTCAGGGCCTCGTAGGCTTCACTGCTGAACAGGGGGATCTCGCGGCGTTCGCCGTTTCCGTCCATGACGAGCACGCGCTCGTCGTTATTAATGGTCAGATTCAACTCTTGATTATCGCGTGAGCAGTTCGCGGACCAGAACCGCGGGATGTATCGCTTTCGCCTGCGCCAGGTCCGCCACCTGATGGCGGCAGGACGTTCCCGGCGCGACTAGGACATCGCCCTGTTCCATGCTGCGAATCGCGGGAAGGAGCTTTCGTTCCGCAATCGCTTTGGAAACCTCGTAATGGTCGCTCGTGTAGCCGAATGAACCCGCCATCCCGCAGCAACCGGCGTCGAGATCTACAACTCGCGCCGTCGGAATTTTTCCCATCAGCGTGAGTGTTGATGACAGCAGGCCCATCGACTTCTGATGGCAGTGCCCGTGTACGAGAATGCGCCCAGGCGCCGCACGCAGAGGCAGGTCCAATCCCGCCGCGTATTCCTCGAACAGTCGCGCCGACTGAGCCACCACTCGCGCCTTGGCCTGCGACTCACCGCGCAGTAGCCCGACAGCGTCTTCTTTGACGGCCGATAGGCAACTGGGCTCGCAGAAGAGAATCGACTCCCCGCGTTGGGCGATCGGATACAACGACCGAACTACTATTTCCGCCTGATTGCGCGCTTCGCGGAGCAGTCCCTGGGAAATGGCCGGACGCCCGCAGCAGCCCGGCCGAACGACATTCACGGCGCGTCCCGCTCGTTCGAGCACCTCCACCGCCGCGATCCCGATCTCGGGATCGTAGTGATTGGTGAATGTGTCGTTAAACAGCGTTACGCTGTGTTCGCTCTCAGCGCGCTGGCGCCGAGCGAGCCATTTGTCGAACGTATCCCCGCGCCATTCCGGAAGCTGTCGCCGCGCATCAATTCCCAGAGCAGCGCGCATCGGCCTCATTCCCGCCACGCGGTTCGCGATCGAAGGAAACCGGCTGCCCCACCGGGCTGCCTGCGCCGCGCCTCCAAAAGCCCTGGCCTTTGCGGGTACGCCATGCCGCGCATAGTAATCCGCGAGAAACTCGCTCTTGAAGCGCGCCACATCCACGCCCACCGGGCATTCCGCCTTGCACGCGCGGCATTCGAGGCAAAGATCGAGAACACGAAAAACCTCTTCCTCGCCGAGACCTGCTTCGCCGAGTTGACCCGACATGGCCTGGCGCAGCGCGTTCGCCCGGCCGCGTGTCGAATGGGCCTCTTCGCGCGTTGCCATGTAAGAAGGACACATCGTCCCTGCGAGCTTCTTCCGGCATGCGCCCACACCGCTGCACATTTCGACCGCGCCCGCCATACCGCCGTAATCGGAATAGTCAAAGAACGTGAACGGCTGCGTTGCGCGGTAACTCGGTCCGTAGCGCAGGTTGGCCGTAATCGGCCCGGCATCGACGATCTTGCCCGGGTTGAACAACCCCTGAGGATCGAAGGTTCGCTTAATCTGGCGAAACGCCTCGTAAAGGGTCGGTCCGAACATTCGACCCATGAACGGACTACGCACCAGCCCGTCGCCGTGCTCGCCGGAAAGCGCGCCGCCGAATTCGAGAACGAGTTCCGCAACCGAGTTCGCGATCGATTGGAACTGCGCCACCCCCGCTTCGGTCTTGAGGTTCACCACAGGGCGCACATGAAGGCACCCAACCGACGCATGCGCATAAACGCCCGCCGTCGTCTTATGCGCGCGGACGATTTCCAGGAAGCGGTCGATAAACGCAGCCAGCTTTTCCGGCGCTACCGCGGTGTCTTCGACGAAGGAGAGCGACTTCGCATCCTCTTTCATCGCCATGGACAGCCCCAGCGCCGCCTCGCGCAGGCTCCAGATTTTTGCCTGGGCGGCGGGGTCCGTCTCCGGATGATAGTGATACCCCAAGCCCTTCGCGCGCAGATCCGCTTCCAGCGCAGCCAGGCGCGGCGGAAGTTCCGCTTTGTCGTCCGCGTAAAACTCCACGCAGAGCATCGACGCCGGATCGCCCTTGATGAATCCTGAGCGAATTTTCTCCAAAGCAGCGTTCTGTCGCGTGTTGTCGAGGATCGATTTATCCATCACCTCGACCGCCGAGGGCCCATGCGACAGAATCACGGGCGCGGCGGCGAGCGATTCGAGAAGACTCTCGAAGAGGATCACCATCACGGCTTTCGCCTTAGGAAGGGGCACCAGCCGTAGCTTCGCCTCCAGCACGATGCCGAGTGTTCCTTCCGACCCCACTATCATCTTCGCGAGATTCACCGGTTTCGCGGGATCTACAAACTCATTGAGGTTGTAGCCCATCACGCGGCGCAGAATTTTCGGATAGCGCCGATCGATCTCAGCGGCGTGCGTGTCGGCAAGAGAAAGAACGGTGCGGTAACACGCGGCCTCAAGCGAATCGCCTTGAGGAATCTCGGGCCGCGCGACGTCGCGAAAATGAGCGATGCTGCCGTCCGAAAGCAACACAGTCTGTTCGAGAACGTGGTCGATGGTCTTTCCGTAGAGCACGCTTCTGGCGCCAGCGGAATTGTTCGCCATCATCCCGCCGATCGTGGCTCGGCTGGCGGTCGAAATATCCGGCGCGAACCGCAGCCCAAGCGGCGCAAGCTGCGCGTTCAGTTCGTCGAGCACGATGCCGGGCTCGACCCGCGCCCAGCGCTCCCCGGCGTTCACTTCGAGCAGATTATCGAAGTACTTCGAGGTGTCGATCTGAAGGCCGTCGCCGATCGCCTGGCCGGATTGTGACGTGCCCCCGCCTCGCATCGTGATCGGACACCCGAATTCACGGCACACCGCAGCGGCGCGCACGATGTCCTCGCGATGCTTCGGGATGACCACACCTATGGGCTCGATTCGATACACGCTCGCGTCGGTGGAATAAAGAGCCCTTGACATGCGGTCGAAGCGCACTTCGCCCTCGACCGCTCGCGAAAGCGCCTCGCGAAACGCCTCAATGTTCAGCGACACAATTTTTTGCCTCGTCCCGGAGGCCCTCCCGGAGCCTCCGAAGACCCTCGGTCAGGACATCGCCGCCGCTCGCAAACGAAACGCGCAGAAATCCTTCGCCGGCGGCGCCATAGGCCGAACCGTGCGCCACCGCCACCCCGTTTTCCCAGAGCAAGCGCCGTCGTACCGAATCGGAAGGCTCGCCGCTGCGGCGTATATCCGGAGTAGCGAAAAAGCCCCCCTCGGGCGGCGTTACCATCGGCAGTTCAGACGCCACCAACCTGCGCCGCCGCGCATATTCATCCCGCATCGCCGTCACGCAGGCCTGCGGACCGCTGAGAGCTGTCGCTGCCGCGTCCTGGGCGAACGTGGCGGGCCCGCGACTCGATTGGGCGAGCGCCAGGTACATGCGATCAATAAACCGCTTCGGGCCGGCGCAGTAACCAACGCGCCATCCGGTCATCGCGTACGTCTTGGACAGGCTGTTTACGATAACGCTCCGGTCGCGCAGTTCCGGGGCGGCGGCAATCGGCGAGACATGGTCGTGACCGTCATACGTGATCGCTTCATAGATCTCGTCGCTCACCAAAACGATGTCTTTCCGCACACAGAAATCACCAATCGCGCGTAATTCATCCCGGGTGAACACGGTCCCAACGGGGTTCCACGGAGTGTTCAGAATCATCACCCGAACGCGCGGTGTCCAGGCGCTTTCGAGGGCCTCGATCCCGATCGAAAACCGGCCCCCGGCGATCGTCGCGCTCGCGGTCCGTACAGTCCCGCCCGCCAGAATTACGGGCGAATGATAAGCGTCATAGATCGGTTCGGGCAGCAGGACCTCGTCGCCCTCACTGATGAGCGCGGTCAGCGCGGCATAGATCCCGAATGTCGCGCCCGACGTCGCGAGGATTTCGGCTCCGGCGTCGTACGCGAGGCCGTTGTCCCGCAGCAATTTGGTTGCGATCGCCTCGCGAAAATTCTTCTCGCCGCGGTTATCCGGATACGCAGTGCGCCCATCGCGCAACGCGCGCACGCACGCCTCCACAATGTGCTCGGGCGTCCGGAAATCCGGTTCGCCTCGCATCAGCGATACGACTTCGATTCCTTTGGCGCGGGCCTCGCGCACGTCCGCCAGAATCGCGTTCACTGCCGTCGGACGCAGGTTTGCTATATGATCCAGGTTTTCCGAGCATATCAACCTCCCGTGACCCGATCCGACATTTCCACACCCGCGCTGCTCCTCGATCTTGACGCGTTTGAAGCCAACCTCGCCCGCGCCGCCCGCGAGTCCGCGGGGGCAGGAAAAAAGCTCCGACCACACGCCAAAGCCCATAAATGCGTAGAGATCGCGCGCCGTCAGATGGCCGCCGGGGCTACCGGAATCTGCGTCGCGACCGTTGCCGAAGCGGAGTTATTTTCAAAAGCCGGCATTTCCGACCTGTTGCTCACGTCGCCTCTTGCAGATCCCACCAAAATCGCGCGTGTCGTAGCCGCAGGCGCAATGGCGGTCGTCGATCATCCGCAGCAGGTCGTCTGGTATCAGGAAGCCGCCAGCGCAGCGAATTCCCAGATGGCGATCCTGATCGACCTAGACTCCGGCGACCACCGCACCGGCGCGGAGAACATTGACGACGCAGTCGAAATCGCGATTGCCATCGACCGCGCGAGCCATCTGTGGCTGCGCGGCGTTCAGGCCTATTCGGTCGCCGCTTCTCACGAAGCCGATGAAGACACCCGCCACCGTACATCCGAGTTCGCATTCGACCTTGCGGCCGAAGCCCGCGCCGAAATGGCCCGCCATGGTCTTCACACCGATATCACTACTGGCGGAAGTACGGGGTCCTGGACAGTCGACCTCACAATTCCGGAAGTCACCGAACTTCAAGCCGGATCTTATGCCCTGATGGATATGGCCTATCAAAAACTCGGCGCGGAGTTCGATCGCGCCTTGAGCGTGCTCGCGACCGTCATCAGCGCCAATCACGACGAATTCGTTACCGTCGACGCCGGATTCAAGGCCTTTTCGACCGACCGCCCGTTTCCTCCTGCCCCCGTTGGAACTCATCAGAACGGCCGCTATCGATGGGCAGGAGATGAATTCGGCTACCTCGACATGGGAGGATTATCCAAACCACGGCTGGGCCAGAGAATTGAATTCGCGGCGCCGCACTGCGACCCGACGGTCAATCTCCACGACCGCATTTACGCCTGCCGCGGTGACGAGGTTGAGGAAGTCTGGCCGGTAATGGGGCGATTCCAGCCATGAAGAGCGTCCTTCTCCTCGCAACGCTGTGTTTCGCGGCGCATTCGCAACAACTGCCCGGCGTGATCGACATCCACGCCCACGCCGACCCCGACAGCGTCCCGCGTTCCATTGATGCCATCGATCTCGCAAAGTTAGCCAAGTCGCGCGGCATGCGCGGGCTCGTTCTCAAGAATCACTACGAACCGACAGCGTCTCTTGCGTACATCGTTCGCAAAGAAGTGCCGGGGATCGAAATCTTCGGCGGCATCGACCTGAATCGTTCTGTGGGCGGCGTCAACCCCGCGGCGATTGAGCGCATGGTGATGGACAAAGGCGGGTGGGGCCGCGTGGTCTGGTTCCCCACCTTTGACGCCGAAAACCAGGTGCGCTTCTCGAAGGAGACACGCCCCTATGTCTCCGTCTCCCGTAATGGCGAACTGCTGCCCGAAGCGAAAGAGGTGATCGCTCTTGCAGCGAAACACCATCTGCTCCTCGAAACCGGGCATTCGTCCGCCGCCGAGGGGCTCATGATCGTCGCGGAAGCGGCCCGCCGGCGAGTGGAACATATCGTCGTCACTCACGCGATGCTGGCGCCTGTTCATATGACTTCAGCGCAAATGCGGCAGGCCGCGCGGATGGGCGCGATGATCGAATTCGTTTATAACGGGCTCATCGGAAAGGGCAAGGAATTCGACCCGAGCGACTACGTGTCCGCGATTCGCGCCGTCAGCCCGGCTTCCTGTATTCTTTCGAGCGACATGGGGCAGGTAGGCAATCCGCTGCATCCCGACGGTCTGGCCGCATTCTTCGCTGCGCTTCGCGGACACGGCATTACGCAGGCCGAAATCGATCTGATGTCGAAGACGAATCCCGCCCGCGCGCTGGGGCTCGCGCCCTGAACCTGTTCCGGTTGTTGTTAGGAGCAGAAACGGAACCGCTCGGCGCAGCCCTTCATTTGCTCCAGCTCAGCCGCGGAGAATCCAAAGTCCTCTGCGGCGATTTGATACTCGGACGCGAGATCCGTCTCAAACAGACCCGGATCATCGGTATTGAGGGCAATCGGTACGCCCGCGTCGAATAATCTGCGCACGGGGTGCTCCCTCAGACTCGAAACCGCTCCGGTCCGCACGTTGCTCGTAATACAGACCTCAAGCGGGATTTGTTCTTCACGCAGACGGCGCACCAGGTCCGGATCGTCGATCGCCCGAACGCCGTGCCCGATACGCTCCGCCCCAATCGCCAGCGCTGCCCGAATGGAATCAGGCCCGTCCGTCTCACCCGCATGCGCGGTGAGCCGCAACCCCGCGTCGCGCGCATATCGATAAGCGGCCTCGAAACCGGACGCCGGCCCTCTGACCTCATCGCCGCCCACGCCAAACGAAACGGCCCCGTCGCCCACGTATTTCGAGGCCAGCCGCGCCACCTCCATCACATGATCGGGACCGAACTGCCGGATCGCATCGAGATTCCAGAACACCTTCACGCCCGAGCGAGCGCACGCCTCGCGCTCCGCCTCGCGAATCGCCCGCCAAACCGCATCGAAATCAAATCCGCGCCAGAGCACGACGCCCGCGCCGATCGTTACTTCCGCGTATCCGATGCCCTGGCTAGCCAAACCATCGATCAGGCGCCGCGTGATGAGCGCGTAATCCTCCGGGCCGCGAATGCGCTGCGCCACGAATTTGAAGCAGGTCAGAAAGCCCCCAAAGTCCTGAAACGCCCAGACACGGTCCACCTCATCATCGGTCAGCGTGGGGTCCAGAAGCTTTACTGTCTTTCGGTCCACGGCGCCTTCCAGATGAAGGTGAAGTTCGGTAAGGACCATATAATCGAAGTTCTCATGAACGCTGCGGAAATGGAAGCAATCGTCGGGGGATACCACGGAGACGCGTTCAACGTGCTGGGTCCGCATCCTGTCGGAGTTGAGACGAACAAGCGCAAATGGGAGATTCGCGCCTTTCTGCCGCAGGCCCGCGCCGCGTTTGTGCTTGAGAACGGCGCGGAAACGCCGATGCGGAAAGAGCACCGCGAAGGCTTCTATATTGCCAATGCGAAGCGCGAGCCGGCCTCCTATCGAATCCGTATCGAGGACTATCAGGGCGGAACCCGCGTGCTCGATGACCCTTACCGCTTTGGCACGATCATCACCGATTTCGATCTGCACCTCCATGGCGAAGGGAACCTTCAGGAAGCCTGGAAAGCTTTCGGCTCGCACATGACGACGCTTGATGGTGTGGCCGGCGTCCGATTCGCGGTGTGGGCGCCGAATGCGATCGTCGTCAGCGTGGCGGGCGATTTCAACGACTGGGATACGCGCCGTCATCCCATGCGCCTGCGTACCGCCGGCGTTTGGGAGATCTTCATCCCGGGCGCGAAGTCGGGCGACTCGTACAAGTACTTCATCAAATCCCGTGACCGCGGGCATCAGCAGCTCAAGTCCGATCCCTACGCCTGCCGCACGGAGGTCCCTCCGAAATCCGCTTCCGTGGTATGCGACCTCTCAACCTATGAATGGCGCGACTCCGAGTGGATGAAACGCCGCGCCGAAGGCAATCTCCTTCGCGAACCAGTTTCCATTTACGAAGTTCACCTCGAGTCCTGGATGCGCGGGCCGTCCGGAGAGCCACTCAATTACCGGCAAATGGCGATCAAGCTCGTGGAGTACGTCGCGCGCATGGGGTACACGCACGTGGAGATGCTGCCCGTTCAGGAGCACCCGTACTCCGGATCCTGGGGCTATCAGGTCACCGGCTATTTCGCGCCCACGGCTCGCTTCGGCGCGCCGGAAGACTTTATGTATCTCGTCGATTCCTTCCACCAGGCGGGAATCGGAGTTCTGATGGATTGGGTGCCCGCGCACTTTCCCAAGGATGCCCACGGGCTCGCCTGGTTCGACGGCACGGCGCTCTACGAACATGCCGATCCGCGCCAGGGAGAGCACAGCGAATGGGGAACGCTGGTCTTCAACTTCGGCCGCAATGAAGTGCGCGAGTTCCTCACCGCGAGTGCGCTCTACTGGCTGAAGATCTACCACATCGACGGTCTGCGCGTGGACGCTGTTGCGTCCATGCTGTACCTCGATTACGCCCGCAACCAGGGGGAGTGGATTCCCAACCGGTATGGGGGCCGTGAAAACCTCGACGCGATCGACTTCCTGCGCCGCTTTAACGAACTCGCGCACGAAGTGCCAGGCGCAGTCACCGTCGCCGAGGAATCGACCTCTTTTGCCGGAGTGTCGCGCCCCGTTTACCTGAACGGTCTGGGGTTCACGATGAAGTGGAACATGGGCTGGATGCACGACATGCTCGACTACTTCGCCGAGGACCCGGTCAATCGCAAATATCACCAAAACCGCATCACGTTCAGCATCATGTATGCGTTCTCCGAAAACTTCGTGCTGCCGATTTCGCACGACGAGGTCGTTTACGGCAAGCGATCGCTCCTGTGGCGGATGCCCGGCGACGAATGGCAGAGATTCGCGAACGTGCGGGCATTTCTCGGCTACATGTTCGCCCATCCCGGTAAGAAACTGCTTTTCATGGGCAGCGATATCGGCGACTACAACGAGTGGAACCACAACGCTTCGGTTCCGTGGGAAGTCCTGCAGTTCCCGATGCACTACGGCCTTCAGACATTCGTGCGCGAACTCAACCGTGTCTATCGCGAAGAGCCCGCCATGCATCAGGTGGATTTTGACTACCCGGGGTTCGAATGGATCGACTTCAGCGATGTCGAGAAATCGATCATTTCGTTTCTTCGGAAAGCCGAGCAACCTGGGAATGATCTGGTCTTTGTTTGCAACTTCACGCCGGTGCCGCGTCACGATTACCGCATCGGAGTGCCCGAACCGGGCTATTACCGCGAAATCTTGAACAGCGACGCAGCTGTCTTCGGAGGCAGCAACGTGGGCAACGGCGGGGGCGTTACCGCGGACGCGATCAAGGCTCACCACCGCCCGTGCAGCATCTCCATTACGCTGCCGCCGCTGGCCGTGCTCGCATTCAAATGTCCGGTGTGACCCGGCCGTCGGCGGGACGTTACGACTGCATCGTCATCGGCGGCGGGCACAACGGCCTTGTGGCGGCTGCGTATCTGGCGCGGGCGGGCAAGAGCGTGGTCGTCCTGGAGCGCCGGGAGATGGTCGGCGGCTGCGCTGTCACGGAGGAACTCTGGCCCGGTTACCGCGTCTCCACGGGCGCATATCTGGTCAGCCTTCTCCAGGAGCGCATCGTTCGCGAACTCGAACTGGAGAAGTTCGGATATTCTGTACAGCCGAAGGATCCCGCTTTTTTTTCCGCTTATCCTGACGGGCGTCACCTCTTCTTCTGGCAGGACGAAAAGAAAACGCTCGCGGAGATAGCGAAGTTCTCGCATAAAGACGCCGATGCCTATCCGCTGTACGAGGCCTATCTTGAGCGCCTCGCCGTCGTTGTCGAATCGCTTCTTCTTGTGACTCCGCCCGAGCTTCCGCCCCGCTCGCCGGGAGATTTCATCGAATACCTTAAGCTCCTTGCGCGTTTTCGGAAGCTCGGCGCGCGGGAAATCGCGGGGCTGGTCAAGATCTTTACGCAGAGCGCCGCCGATCTGCTCGATGAATGGTTCGAATCGCCGGAGATTAAGGTCACGCTTGCGACGGACGGCGTAATCGGCGCGAACGGCGGGCCGCGTTCCGCGGGTACCGCGTACATCCTGATGCACCACTGCATGGGTGGCGTCGCGGGAAAGCGCGGGCTCTGGGGATTTGTCCGCGGAGGCATGGGCGCAGTATCGGAAGCCATAGCGGCTTCCGCACGCGCCGACGGCGCCGAAATTCGCGTCAACGCGGTCGTGAAAAAGATTCTCGTCCGCGAGGGCCGCGCTCACGGCGTCGTTCTTGAGAATGGCGACCAACTTCTCGCCCCGATCGTTGCGTCGAATCTCGACCCAAAGGCGACCTTCGTCAAATTACTCGCGGACTGCGACCTCGATCCAGCCTTTCGCGGCGCTATCGAGCGGTTCCGTGTGGAAGGCACGTCCCTCAAAATGAATCTCGCGCTCGACGCGCTGCCGGACTTCAAGGCGCTCCCGGGAGCACCCGGCCCGCAACACGGCGCCACGATGCACATCTGCCCGTCGATCGAATACGTCGAGCGCGCCTGGGACGACGCCAAATACGGCCGTCCCTCCCAAAACCCGCTGCTCGAAATGACCTGTCCGACGATCTACGACCCGTCACTCGCGCCCCCGGGCAAGCACATCATGGGAATCTTTCTTCAGTACGCGCCCTATACTCTGCGCGACGCCACCTGGGACGAACTGCGCGAACCTTATGGCGATCGAATCCTGGATGTCATCTCCGAATACGCGCCGAACATGAAAAACGCCGTGCGCGAACGGCAGGTCCTTAGCCCGCTCGACCTCGAGCGGCGCTTCGGAATCGCGGGCGGCAATATTTTCCACGGCGAGATGAGTCTCGATCAAATGTTCGTCTTCCGGCCTGTAGCCGGATGGGCGCGCTATAAGACGCCAGTCGCCGGACTGTGGCTTTGCGGTTCGGGAGCGCATCCCGGTGGCGGCGTTATGGGAGCGCCCGGTTACAACGCCGCGCGTGAAATTCTCAAAAACTGACTCTTTCGTCGCCTCGCATTAACGTTCTCTGAACGCCCGATTAAATCCATTCATCTTCGACACTTCCCTCCCTCGCTTCGCGTTCTTTGCAGTAGGAGGCCGTAAGCAAACGCCCTCCGGGAAGCGAGAAAGGAAATGAAAACGAGAATTGCCCGTTACATGCTGACTGCGATCGGGTTCGCAGGGCTGGCCGGAGCGCCCGCGCTGTTTGCGGGCGATCTCGGCTATGACCGCTACGATATTCATCGCGATTACAACCGGCTCGAGCGGCACGACGCCGACATTAACGCGGATCGTTATCGTCTGCACGAGGATCTGGAACATGGCCGCTATCGGGATGCTGCCCGCACCCGTGCCGACCTGAATCGGGACTATCGCGAACGCGACCGTCAAATCCGTGACATCCATCGCGACCGGCGAGACATTCGTCAGGATGGATACTATCGTGACGGCTGGCGCTAGGATCATCTGGCTCGCAGGAGGCTGGCGGCGGTGTCCGCTGGCCTCTCCTTTGTTACCCTGAAGGCAGGATTCGCTGGCCGCTGTGCCGTACCCTCCTGTCGAGAATCAACCCGAGCAGCAGTCGCCTCCGCAAAAGATCCACCTGCGAGACGACCCGACGTTTGCGTCGGCGAAACTCGCGGCATTCCAGTACATAGCGGTCGCGATCTTCCTCTTTCTGGTGTCCGGCTTCTGGGAACTCCAGATTAAAAGCCCCGAAATCTACAACGAGCGCGCCGAGCGCAACCGCATCAAGGCCCTGCCTATCGCGGCGCCTCGCGGCAAGATTCTGGATCGCGACGGGCGCGTTATCGTTGACAGTCATTCAACGTGGGAACTGATTCTTTCGCGCGAAAATCTGAAACAGGAACACCTGCACGAAATCGCCGACGGACTACACCTTGACTACGACGATCTTGTAAAGAAGGTCACTCGCTTTCGGAATCGCCCGAAATACGAGCCGATCGTAATCAAGGAAGACCTGACTCCTTCCGACCTTGCCTTTGTCGATTCGCACCGGGACCCCGAGACGTTTCCGGAGATGGAGGTCATCGAATCTCAGCATCGCCTTTATCCGCAGAACGGGATACTCGCGCACGCGATTGGATACACAGGTGAAATCAGCGAATCGGAGCTCGATAATCCCGACTACGCCAAATACAACCAGGGCCAGATCATCGGCAAATTCGGAATTGAAAAGGAGTATAACGATTCCCTCATGGGGATCGATGGCGAGCGTCAGTCGGTCGTCGACAATCTTGGAAAAGAGCGCGAAGTTCTCGGCATCAAAGACGCGATCCCGGGCAAGAACCTTCAGCTAACGGTCGATCTCGACCTTCAGGTCGTCGCCGAGTTGGCTTTGGGCGATCGCCGCGGCGCGGTAGTCGCCCTGGATCCCAACACGGGCGAAATTCTCGCGATGGCGTCCCACCCCACTTTCGATCCGAACAAATTCGCGGTTCGCATCAAGTCCGCGGATTGGAAAGAGCTCACGAACGATCCGGGCAACCCACTGCTGAACCGCGCGATTCAGGCGCAATGGGCGCCGGGCTCGACCTTCAAGCCCGTCACGGCGCTCGCCGGTCTGGAGAGCGGGGCGATCGATGAGAACACGACCTTCAATTGCCCCGGTGGCGCGAGTTTTTACGGACACTTTTACGCGTGCTGGGGGAAGCACGGCAGCGTCTCACTGCATAAAGGCATTACGCAATCGTGCGACTCGTATTTCTACAACGTTGGCAATAAGGCTGGCATCGACAACCTCGCCTTCTACTCTCACCAGGTGGGCTTCGGGGCCCGCAGCGGCATCGACCTTCCGAATGAAGCCCCTGGCGTGGTTCCCTCCCCGGAATGGAAGCTCCGCAACTTCCGGCAGAAGTGGTTCGCCGGAGAAACGATCTCAGTTTCAATCGGCCAGGGCGCTACGACAGTTACTCCCCTGCAGCTCGCGAGAGCGATTGGCGGCATCGGCGTCGGAGGCGTCTGGCAGGTCCCCCACCTCGCGAAGTCTCTTACCGGCAAGGAAAAACCGCATGAATGGGCACTCAGTCCCGATAACGTTCATCGCGTGGTTTATGGGATGTTCGGCGTCGTAAACGAAGGCGGCACGGGTGTGAGAGCCAAGTTGCCTGGAATTGACGTGTGCGGCAAAACCGGGTCCGCCCAGGTGGCATCGGCGGCTTACGAAAGGCTGCATCCGAACGTGAAGGACAACGCCTGGTTCGTGGCCTTCGCTCCCTGCTATAAACCGGAGATCGTGGTTTCGGTGCTTTGGGAGAACTGCGGCCTCCATGGGCAGTTTGCGGCGCCCATTGCGCGCGACGTGATGGTGTCTTACTTCAACAAAAAGGAACGTCTCGCCGAATCAGCGAAGATCAAGCAGAGCCCGGCCTCGACATTCGCCGCCGCTATCACGCCACCAGCGCCGAAGCCGGAACCGCCGCCTCCGGCCGTCAAGCCAGTCGACCCCGACGCCATTCCTTAATGTTCCAGTCCGCCAACAGAAGAGACTTCGACTGGGCGATGCTCGCCATCATCCTGCTGATCTGCGGGCTCGGTGTGGTCCAGATCTTCAGCGCCACCCACGGGACGATCTGGCAGGGTTCCTGGTGGAAGCAGATCCTGTATGTCGGCGCGGGAGTCCTCCTCATGTGGATCATGACCCAGGTCGATTATCACGCGATGATGCAGAGGGTCTATCCGATGTATATCGCGTCAGTGGTTCTCCTGGTCCTGGTTCTCGTAATTGGAAAACGCGCATTCGGGTCGACACGCTGGATCTCACTGCCCGCCGGGATTCACCTTCAGGTCTCTGAATTCGCCAAGATTGTGATCATTTTGCTGGTTGCCCGATTTCTGACCGAACTCAGGACGGACGTTCTCGAACTTCGCGATCTTCTCAAGCTGGGCGGCATGATTCTGGTCCCCATGGCGCTGATCGCCAAGGAACCGGATCTCGGTACATCGCTCACCTACATCCCGATCCTGGCGGTAGGAGTGTTCCTGGCCGGCGTTCCATGGAAGTATTGGCTGGCGATCGGGATCATCGGGCTCATCGTCGTGCCGATCGGATTTCTGAACCTCCAGCCTTATCAGAAGAACAGGATCGTCAGCTTTCTCGATCCGGAACGCGATCCACAAGGTACCGGCTATCAGTTGATTCAGTCGAAAATCGCTGTCGGTTCAGGGGGGACTTGGGGAAAGGGCGTTACGAAGGGCAGCCAGACGCAATTGCGCTTCCTGCCAGTGCCCCATACGGACTTTATTTTTTCCGCGTTCGCCGAAGAGCACGGCTTCATCGGTGTGATTTTCGTTTTGATTCTGTACTTTATCCTCCTCATGCAGATCGTGCAGGACGCACAAACCGCGCCCGACAGGGCGGGAATGTACATCTGCATGGGTGTCGGAGCCCTGTTGTTATTTCATATACTGGTAAACGTAGGAATGGTAGTGGGGCGGATGCCTGTAACAGGAATTCCCTTGCCCCTGATGAGCTATGGTGGGTCGAGTATCTGGTCCATGTTTCTGATGCTTGGCCTCGCTAATAGCGTGAGAGTGCGAAGATTTGTGAATTAGGCAGGTTGAGTTGGCCGGGCGGATGCGACCGGGTTCACGACCCGCGGAACCCTTCCGGTTAAAGTAAAACAGCATTACAACGAGCTTTAGAAAGTATTTTCAGGTAGTTGGGAGCCATTGGAGATTCTCGGCCGGGCCTATGTAAGGCCTCCCGATGAGCGGTTCCCCCAAAAGGCCGATGCTGGGTGTTGAGCGCGGGATATCGGAAGTAATCCTCCACCCTCCGGCTGGCGTGAGCTTAATTGTACCGGTCGTTGCGGCCCCCGCTGCTTCGGGGACCGGGTGATCCTTACGCAGGGCGCGGCAATTCGTGTTCGGTCCCGAGTCTCTCGGCCCGGCTCTTCGATGAGCCCCAACGGGAGATGTAAATGTCAAAGGAATTAATCGTCTCGACAGGAAAGCACGAGACGAGAGTAGCGATTTTAGAAGACGATCAGCTTGTGGAAATCTTCCACGAGCGCGAAAAAGAATACTCTCTCGCAGGCAGCATTCATAAGGGGCGCGTGACTCGCGTCCTGCCCGGAATGCAATCCGCGTTTGTGGATATCGGACTGGAACGCGATGCGTTCCTCTACGTGTCCGATTTCTTCGAGGACAACGAAGAGTACGACGCCGTCGTTTCCACCGTCGAAGAAAAGGTCCTGAAAATGGAATCGCGCGGAGTTGTCGCGCCGCCCCTTGTGGTGGAGCCGACGACTGCAGCGGCCGAGGTTCCGCCCGGCGAGGCCGCGATGGCAGCGGGCGCTGCGCCTGCCCAATCCGAGGTTCGCCCTCATCGCCATGGCGACCGGGGCCCTGAGCGCGATGGAGACCGTGGTGACCGCCGTGGCCGTCGGGGACGTCGGCGCCGCGGAGGCAGAGGCGGCATGGGTGGGATCCCCGAATCCAAATTTTTCTCGCCCCGGAATGAGCCCGCGGCCGCAACCGGCGAAGCCGAAAAGGCTCCGGAATCGCGGGCACAATGGTCCCCTGCCGAATTCGATGACGAATTCATGGTTCTTCCCGGCGAATCTCTCGCCAAGTACGCGGACCCCGAAGAGTCGGACGAATCCATCGACGAGGTTGCCGCGGAGCCGAATCCCGAAGTGGCAGAAGAAGCGGCCGTCGAGGCCGCCCCGGAACCGGTTTCGGAATCCGTGGTTCCGGTGGAACCCGCGATTCCTGACGAGCATCCTCTCGCGGGTATCGGACTGGCGTCACCAGCCTGGATCGAGACGCCCGCCGAGGAAGCCTTAGCTGAATCCGCCGCTCCTCCGATGGCCGCTGTCGAAACGGTCGTTTCCGAATCGCCCATAGCGCTTGAGCCGCCGGAATCACCTGTTTTGGAGAGTGAGTCCGCTGAGAACGGCATCTCGGAATCCGACCGCGTTGAAGGCGATCTGGTCGAATCCGAACTGGCCGACGCCGACCTCGTCGAAGGCGATCTTGACGAAGCGGCAGCTCAGACAGCTGAGGCAGTCGAGGCCGAAGCCGCGGAAGAAGGACCCGAGCCCGCCCGCATCCCGACCAGCCTGACCGCTACCCTCCGCGAACAGGGGCATCGCTATCCCCACCGCGTCTCCCGTCGCATGCGGCGCAAGATGCGTGGCGGTCAGCCCGAAGACCGCCAGGGCGCTCCTCCGCAGCAAGGCGAGGCCGATGAAACAAAAGCGGTTCAGACGCGCGAAGAGCGTCCGGAACGAACCGACCGGCCCGAACGCCGCGACCGCGACCGCGAGCGCGAACGCTCCAGAGGAGAACGCGGGGATCGCCAGGAACGAGAGCGTCCTCAATTGCCTTCCATCTCCGACCTCCTAAAAGAAGGTCAGGAGATCATCGTTCAGATCGCGAAAGAACCTCTCGGACAAAAAGGCGCGCGCATCACCTCGCATATCGCGCTGCCCGGGCGGTTCGTGGTTTACATGCCGACGGTCGACCACGCGGGAGTCTCCCGGAAGATTCCGTCGGATGAAGAACGCCAACGCCTGAAGAAGATCGTGCAGACGCACCGCCAGGGAATTCCCGGTGGATTCATCTGCCGCACCGCCGCAGAGAACAAGAGCGAAGAAGAGCTGAAGAGCGACATGCACTTCCTCTACAATCTCTGGCTCGATATGCGCGCCAAGGCGGAGAAGAAGCCAGCGCCGGTCCTGCTGCACCACGATCTGGACCTCGTTCAGCGCATCCTTCGCGATCAGTTGACGTCTTCTTTCAAGAACATCTGGGTCGATGGCGAAGAACTCTACGAAAGCGTGCTGCGGTTCGCCCAGCGCTTCCAGCCTGCGCTGGTCGGCCGTGTAAAGCTGTACACGCGCAACAACCCGATCTTCGACGAATTCGGGATTACGAATGAACTCGAGAAGGCGCTTCGTCCCAAAGTCTGGTTGAAATCCGGCGGCTACATCGTCATCAACCAGACCGAAGCTCTCGTCGCCATCGACATAAACACCGGCAAGTACGTCGGTAAATCGAATCGTCTGGAAGACACCATCGTCAAGGTCAACACAGACGCAATCAAAGAGATCGTGCGCCAGATTCGACTGCGCGACCTCGGCGGAATCATCGTGGTCGACTTCATCGATATGGATGAGCGCCGCAATCGCCAGAAGGTCATGCAGTCGCTCGAAGAGGCGATGCGCGCCGACCGCGCTCCGTACAAGATCCTGCAGTTCAACGATTTCGGGCTCGTCGCGATTACGCGCAAACGTGTGAAGCAGTCGCTCGAACGAACCCTCTGCGCGCCCTGTCCATATTGCGAAGGCGCCGGATACGTGAAGAGCGCTCAGACCGTCATCAGCGAGATTCTTCAGGAAGCGCAGCGCATGCGCAAGGCTTTAGAGAACGAGCAGACCAACCTCGTCCTCCGCGTCAATCCGGAAGTCGGCCGCGTGCTCAAGAGCAATCACAACCAATTCCTGCAGGAGATCGAAGAGATTCTGGGCCAGAGCGTCCTCGTGAAAAGCGACCCGCTGTTACACCAGACTAAATTCGACCTGGCATAATGTTGCGATGCGACGCATCGCCCTTCTAACTCTGGCTTTGGCCCCGCCTGCCCTGTTCGCGCAGGCGGGCAAGCCGGATCCCGCCATCCAGAAAATCGTCTCCGAGATTTCGAGCGAGAAGGTCGGCGAGTACATGAAGAAGCTCGGGTCTTTCGGGACCCGCGGCAACTTCACCGATCCGGCGCAGACCAATCAAGGCATCGGCGCGGCCCGGCGCTGGATCTACGATCAGTTCCGCAGTTTCAGCCCGCGGCTCGACGTTTCATTCGACCCATACAAAGTCCAGAAGGAAGGCCGCATTTTCCGCGACGTCGAGGTGGTCAACGTGGTCGCGGTTCTGCCCGGTACGACTCAGCCTGAGAAGCGCCTGATCGTAAGCGGGCATTACGATTCGCTCAACATCGTGACGAAACCGGGCGCTGGTGATTTCCGTTCGAACGGCGACGGCGCAACCGATTCCATGGACAACGAGGCCTCCGCTATCGCGCCCGCGCCCGGCGTGGGCGATGACGCCAGCGGCACCGCCGTCGTGATGGAACTCGCGCGCGTTATGAGCCAGTACAAGTTCGAGAAAACGATCGTCTTCGTCGCATTTGCGGGCGAGGAAATTGGCTTGGTCGGCAGTTCGCTTTATGCCGATAAAGCCAAGGCTCACGGCGACAAGATCGAGGCGGTTTTGAACAACGACATCGTCGGTTATGACGTGACGGGAGCAGGGCGTGCGGCTAGCGGATACGTCAACGTCTTTTCCGATGAGCCGGCCGATTCGACATCACGCGAACTCGCCCGTTATGTTCGCGACTGCGCTCAACTCTACGTTCCCGGCTTCGGCGCATCGCCCGTCTTTCGCGGCGACCGTTTCAGCCGAGGCGGCGATCATACGCCGTTCGTAATGGACGGTTACGCCGGTGTTCGCTTCACCACGCCCGCGGAAAATTTGGGGATTCAGCACACGAAGAACGACACGTTCGATAAAACCTCGCCTGTTTATGCTGCAAATGTCGCCCGCGTTAATGGCGCTGCGTTAGCCAGTCTGGCCCTCGCGCCGCCTCCGCCCGTCGTTACCCGCGAGGTAACCACCGGCGCGAACAAAGGGCGCCTGCTTCCCAACATCGGCCGAGGCAAATCGCTCTACGACGCCGTCCTGAAATGGAAGGACGAAAAGCCCGCCGAGGATCTCGACGGATACGCCATCGTCGTTCGCTCCACCACGGAGCCCTTCTGGGATCACCAGATTCTCGTGGGTAAGGTCAACGAGTACACGCTCCAGGGCCTCAGCATCGACGATGTCGTCATTGGCGTGAAGGCAATCGACAAAGACGGTCATGAGAGTCTGGTGTCCGCGTACGTAGCTCAGCCTTATCAGCGCCGGCCCATTAAATTACAGGACGAAGCGACTTCTGCGCAAAAGTAGGACGTGATTTTGGGCAACCGGGGTGGCGCTTGACATCCCCGAATCTTCCCCCTACGATAGCCTTGATTCGTTCGCAGGTCGCTCGGCCGCGGCCCGCGCTCCGAAACTCTCCGTCTGAGAACGAATGCAGACCGAAGTTTTTAA
The DNA here is from genome assembly GCA_035262625.1 of Bryobacteraceae bacterium. Taxonomy (GTDB): domain Bacteria; phylum Acidobacteriota; class Terriglobia; order Bryobacterales; family Bryobacteraceae; genus BOG-234. The sequence goes on along the minus strand of DATFSM010000058.1, from coordinate 15,731 downwards.
GGAGCCGAACGTGTCCCTTCTTCCGCAAAAGCAAATTGAGTCATTAAGTGAGCGGGGTTTCTCTCGGCGCCAGATTGGCAAGATCATGTCGATGATCGCCTCCGGCGCCGCTGCTCTTCCTTTCACCGAGTTCGCGATGGCGCAGGAGGCCGAGCGCCGCGTTCGCGGAGGAGCGCGCGGCGCCATGGACCCGTCCATCGTGCGCATCAGTTCCAACGAGAATCCGTTGGGTCCCTGCAAAGAGGGGGTGGAAGCAATCGCAAAAATCGCGCCTTTGGGTGGACGATATTCCCCCACCGGCGAATCGGGCCAGTTCGTCAAGGCCATTTCCGAAATCGAGGGTGTTCCGGAGGATCACATTCTCGCGTCTGCCGGCTCCAGCGATCCGCTGTTCCGCTGCACTTGCGCCTTCACTTCACCCACCAGAAGTTGGACGATGGGCGATCCGGGGTACAGCGGCGGCGCGCCTCAGTTCATTGGATCGAAGACAGTGAAGGTTCCGCTCTGCGCGGACTTCTCCCACGACGTCGTGGCCATGATCAAGACCGATCCGAACGCCGGCGCTTACTACGTCTGCAATCCAAACAATCCCTCGGGCACTCTGACATCGCGCGAGAAGATCGAATACCTCCTTGCGCACAAGCAGAAGGACGCAGTCGTGGTCGTTGACGAAGCTTACATTCATTTCTCAGACAATGCTAGGCCCAGCTCGGATCTTGTCGCCGCAGGAAAGGACGTGATCGTCCTGCGTACCTTCTCGAAAGTGTACGGAATGGCGGGCCTGCGCGCAGGCTTCGCGATGGGGCGGCCCGATCTTCTCGCGAAGATGCGCCCTTACGGCGGAGGCGGCGGGATGCTCCCCATCACCGGCCTTGCGTGCGCCACAACCAGCATGAAAGTCAAGGATCTCGTGCCGGAGCGCCGCGCCATCAACAAGAAAATCCGCGAAAACACATTCGCGTTTCTTGACAAAAAGAACATTAAATTCGTACCCAGCGAAACGAACTTCTTCATGATGGAGACGCATCGCAAGGGCGAGGAAGTCGCGAAAGCGTTTCTCGATCGCAAGATTATGATCGGCCGCGTATGGCCCGCATGGCCGACGCACGTGCGCGTGACCGTGGGCACTCAGGAGGAAATGGACAAATTCACTGCTGCGCTTTCGGAAATAATGGCCTGACACTCTCGTCTCTCCGTTTGTGTTTCTTCGGGACCGCATTTGTTTTGCGGTCCCGTTTTTTTTTTGCATCGTTGACATTTTCCCTGCATTTGCTTTAGCCTGAAATCTCACCCGCATCAGGCTCGTCCAGGTCGATCCGCCCGCTGTAAGGCGCGTTCATAACGAGCTACCCGCGATGCGCCATCTCCAACGCCTCGTTGCCGATCCAACTCAGCCGTTGCTGAAAGGAACACGAGATGCGTACGACTGTAATTACGGCTGTTCTGATTGCTGGCTTTTTGTCTCTCGCCGCAACTGGCCTGGCGCAAACCTTTCAAGGCGGAATCCGCGGTAAAGTCGCGGACGCCAGCGGCGCGGTGATCGATCTCGCGAAGATCACGCTGATCGAAGAGGGGACTGGCATCGCGCGCGCGACTGTGTCGAACGAAGAGGGCCAATACTCTTTCACCGCGCTGAACCCCTCCACCTACACGATCGTTGCCGAAAAGCCCGGCTTCAAAACGCTTCAGAAGAAAGGCGTCGTCGTCAATACGCAGGAGTTCCTTGGCGTCGATTTGGAACTCAACGTTGGTGAGGTGACCGAGAGCATCAACGTGAGCGCTGAAGCGCCGCTGATGGAAACGACCAATGCCTCTACTGGCCAAGTCATCGATACTCAGAAACTGGAAGACCTGCCGAATATGGGCCGGAATCCCTTCTACCAGGGCGTCAAGATTTCACAGAACGTAGTTCCAGGCGGCGATCCCAAGTTCAACCGAATGGAAGATCAGTCCGGCTCCTCACAGATTTCTATCGCTGGTGGACCGATCACCGGTAACAACTATCTGCTCGATGGCATTGCCATCACGGACTCCGGCAATCACGCTGTGATCATTCCTTCGATTGAAGCGGTACAGGAAGTGAAGCTTCAGATCAACACCTACGACGCCGAAGTAGGACGCACCGGCGGCGGCACTTTCAATTCGTTTCTGAAATCCGGAACGAATCAGCTGCATGGGAGCGGCTTCGGCTACACCTGGATGCAGCCCTGGCTAGCCAACACGTTCTTCGGAAACGCGGCTGGTACGCCAATCTATGACCAGCCGTTTTACAACTACGGCGGATCCATCGGCGGTCCCGTAGTCATTCCAAAGGTCTATAACGGCAGGAACAAGACGTTTTTCTGGATCACCGGCGAAGCCTACCGTCAGTCGGAAGCGGCTTCCACCACAGCCAACGTTCCCACCGCGCTCGAAAAGATGGGCGACTTCTCGCTGAGCAAATACACCAATGGCACGAAGCAGGTCATCTACGATCCGCTGAGCGGGTCGCCACGCCAGGCTTTCGCGGGTAACGTGATCCCGACCAGCCGCTTGAACCCGGTCGGCCTCGCGCTTGCGTCCTACTACCCGTCGCCCAATTCGGCCACGCCTTTCTACGGCTCTAACAACTACAACACCACGGCCGTCATCTACGACCGCGCCGATCAGGTCACCACCAAGCTCGATCAGGAAATCAAATCCTGGTGGCGCGCCAGCGCGTCCTATCTGCACTACGGCAGCCGCGAGCAGAGCAACGCCTGGTTCGGTTATGGTAACCCAGCGACGCCCGGCCAGAGCATGCTCGTGCGCCACGTCGACGCAACTCAAGCGAACACGACGCTTACTCCGACTCCAACCGTTGTGGTTTCGCTTCGATGGGGCTTCAATCGTTATCCAAATGTGACCTATCAGTTGGCCAGCCAGGGCATCGATCTGACGAAGCTCGGCTTCCCGCAGTCGCTCGTCTCGCAGTTGCCGTATGACGCCTTTCCGAGCATCTCCATGAGCGACATGTACAGCTTCGGCGCGGGCGGCTATTCCGCGACGCATTACTACTCGCACAGCTTTTCGGGAAGCGTCTCAAAGTTTGCCGGCCGCCACAATCTCAAAGCTGGATTCGATTACCGCGGCATTCACGTCGCCGGACGTCCTACCGTCACACCGGGCGCTTATAGCTTCTCGTCGGGCTTCACCAGCGCGTCGGCCACATCCACGGTTCTTGGCACGGGCGCCAGCCTCGCTAGCTTATTGCTCGGATATCCCTCGGCAGGCAGCGTGACCACCTCGGACGATCTGGAAGATCACGTCAACTACTATGGCGTCTTCATCCAGGACGACTTCCGCGTCACCAACAAGCTCACTTTGAATTTCGGGCTTCGTTATGAATACGAAACGGGACTGAAGTCTACCCTCAATTCGCTTATTGTGGGATTCGACCCGACAGTCCCGAACCCCATACAATCGCAGGTCTCGGGCATCACGACGAGCGGCATCATCCAGTACGCCGGTCTGAGCAACTTCGGCGACACCGCAACGCATCCCAATGCGGACAAGTTCTCCCCGCGTGTCGGCTTCGCCTACAATCTCGATTCGAAGACCACGCTCCGCGGCGGTTACGGAATGCTCTGGGCTCCGTTCAGCTTCAGCCTTTTCAGCCCGATCGGCTACACGCAGTCGACTCCCTACGTTGCTTCGAATGATGGCAATGTGACGCCCGCCGGTTCCCTCAGCAACCCGTTCCCGAGTGGCATCCTATCGCCGGTAGGCAATGGCGCGGGGACCTCGGCCGGCCTGGGCGGTCAGGCGTTCTCCGTTTACTCGGAAGACGCGCACTCCACACGTATCCATCAGTTCTCGTTTGACATTCAACGTGAACTCCCCAGAGGATTCGTGCTCGCTGCGGGCTACTCCGGGTCCATCACGCACAATCTGATTCAGGGGACGCCGAGCATCAACATCAACCAGTTGCCGGATGCGTATCTCTCGCTCGGCAGCAAGCTGAACACCAAGGTCGCGAACCCGTTCTACGGAACGAGCGGCGGCATCCTGAATCTCGCGTCGCCCACCGTGACTCAGGCCCAGCTGCTGCTGCCATATCCCCAGTTCGGCGCGATCTCACTCGTCAGTTCGGACCAGAACCACGCGCGATACAACTCAATCTACGTGAAAGCGCAGAAGCGTCTGGGCCGTGCCATGAATGTCCTGACGACCTATTCGTGGTCACGTAACATGGACGCTTCCAACGCGGCCAGCAACACCTTCAACGGCCAGCCCGGCACATCGCAGGACAATTACAACCGCGCCGCCGAATGGTCGCTTGCGACAATCAACACTCCCGGACGATGGACCAGCGCCGTCAACTACGAACTCCCCTTCGGCAAAGGCCAGAAATTCGTCAACGGCAACCGCTGGATGGATCTGATCGTTGGTGGCTGGGCCATCAACTTTCAGACCACGATGCAGACGGGCTTCCCGCTGGCGATCTCGCAGAGCAATCTCAACTCTGTGATCGGCACGAGCGTGCAGCGGCCGAACGCGACCGGCATTTCGCCCGAAACTTCCGGCTCGCTCGAAAGCCGCCTAACGAACTACATCAACCCGGCGGCGTTTTCGCTCGCTCCGCAGTACACGTTCGGCAATCTAGCCCGAACAATCACCCAGCGTGGCCCCGGCATTGCGAACATCGACTTCTCGATGTTCAAGACCTTCTCGCAGGAAATGCTGCACACCACGATGCATGCGCAGTTCCGCTGCGAAGTCTTCAACCTGACCAACACGCCGCAGTTCTATGGCCCGAACACGACGTTTGGATCGTCAACGTTCGGTCAGATCACAACTCAGGCGAACTTCCCCAGAGTCTTCCAGCTAGGCGTTCGCTTTTATTACTGACGGGCCGCTCCGAAATGCATCTGTGCCGCAGGCTTCGGACCGCCCTATCGCCGGACTGCGTTATTCCAGCCGCAGGGCGTCCGTGGGGTTCACGTTCGAGGCCCGCCATGCGGGGATGAATGCTGCCCCGAGCGCGCCCGCAGCGAGGACCAGTGCGGCAGCGGCTACGGTCGCAGGGTCGGTGGCAGTAACGCCAAACAACTGCGATTGGACGAGCCTGCCGAGAACGGCAACGCAGGGGAGCGCGATGGCCATGCCGACGGCGATCATAGTGACCGCGTCGCGCAGGACGAGGCGGATGGCGGAAGCGCCTGTGGCGCCGAGTGCGAGGCGGATGCCGATTTCGCGGGTGCGGCGCGTAACCACGAAGGACATCACTCCATAGAGGCCGATCAATGAGAGCAGGAGCGCGAGGGCGCCGAAGCTGGCTGACAGAGCGGCCAGGAGGCACTCGGTGGTAAGCGAGCGGTTGACCTGGTCGTCCAGAGTGCGGAACCAGAGGATCGGCAGCCGCGGGTCGGCTTGGCGGACGAGGCGGCGGATGGATGGAATCGCCTGCTCAGGGGCGCCCCGAACCTTGACGTAAAAGGTCGCGCCGGCGTCGTCGCCTTCGAACATGGGGAAGAAAGCCTGCGCGGAATTGTCCCGGAGGCCGCGGTAGTTGAAGTCAGCGCAGACGCCGACGATTACGACATCGGGCTTGGCATCGGGACCGGAGCCCTGGCCGATGTGGAGGCCGAGGGAATCGCGGCCCGCGAGATAGCGCTTGACGAAGGCCTCATTGACGATGGCGGACCGGCGGCCGACTTCGCCGGGCGGGCGCGAGTCGCGGGCGTCGAAATCGCGGCCTGCGAGGATGCGAATGCCCAGCGTCGAGAAAAAACCGGGGCTGACGGCGTTGAGGTTGACGTCGTCGGTCACGATGCGGCGATCGGCCTGGATCGTCATAGCGTTGTTCCAGCTCCCACCGGTCAGGAACGCCCAGCGGGCAGTGGCGGAGTCGCGAGTGCCGGGCAGCGCGCGAACCTCCTCGTGAAGGCGGCGGACGAGCCGCGCGGCCTCCGCGAGCGAATAGCCGCTCTGCACAGGCGCAATGGCGAAAGAGAGGATGCCGGTGGTCTCGAAGCCGGGCCCTTTGGCGAGCAGACCGGTGAGTGTCCGGACAAACAGCGCGGCGACAATGACGAGAATGAGTGAGAAGGACACCTGCAAAGTAACGATGCACTTGCGCAGGCGGATACTGCCAAAACCGGTTCCAGCGCGCTCGCGAAGCGAACTGACCAGGCTGCCGCCTCCGGCATGAAGAGCGGGAGCCAGGCCGCTGAGGAGGCCAGCCGCGAAGCTGACGAGGAAGGCGAAGGCGAGCAGAGGAAAGCTGAGTGTGGCGCGCAGCGCGCTGGCGGCGAGGTCCTGCGGCAGAAACGCGAGCAGCGCGCGGATGGCGAGCGGAGCCACGGCCACGCCGAGGATGCCACCGGCCATCGCAAGAAGGATGCTGTCGGCGAGGAGTTGGCGGCCAATGCGGCCGCGGGAAGCGCCGAGAGCCAAGCGCGTGCCGATTTCGCGCCCCCGCGCAGAGCCGCGGGCGAGGAAGAGGCCGGCGACATTCAGACAGGCGAGGCCGAGTAGCACGCCGGTTGCGGCGAACAGAACCCAAAGCGGTTGGGAGAGGCGGCGGCGCAGCGACGAATGGCCCTGTGGCGCGGAGGTCAGGTCGAGAGTGGAGGCCAGGTAGTCGCGGCGGCGGTCGGCCGTAATCATCGGAAAGCCGGGGCGATGCATGTTGTCCTGGAGCCACGATTTGAACCAGGGCTGCAGATCGACCTGCGCCTGCGCCGGAGTGAGATCCGGGCGGAGGCGGGCAAGGATCTGCATCCAGCGAGTGGGGCGGCGGAGCAGGTCTTTGGCATCTTCGGCGCCGGGAAATGCCTCCGCGTACATCGACGCTGGAATCCAGAAATCCGGAACGGCGCCGACATCGACACCGTGGAAAGCCGCAGGGGCGACGCCGACAACCGTCATAGGGTGCTGGTTGATGAGGAGCTTGCGGCCGACGATGTCGGCCGCGCCGCCAAACTCGGCCCGCCAGAAATCGTGCGACAGGACGATGACCGGACCCGCGCCAGGCGCGGCATCATCAGCTTCCTCGATGACACGGCCCAGAGCGGGGCCGATGCCCAGGACTGAGAAGTAGCTGCCGGAGACGATTTCGGCGGCAACCGGTTTCGGATCCCCGCCTGCCGAGAGGTTCACCTGGATTTCGGCGCGGCAGAGGACACCGTCGAAGAACCGGGTCTGCTGCTGGAGGTCGCGGCACATGGGGTAGGACATTATGTTCCAGGAGCCGAAGCCGCCAACAGCCTGGTCGCCCTTCCAATCGACGAGCACGAGGCGGGCCGGGTCGCGGACGGGAAGCGCGTGCAGGATCACCTGATCGACCAGCGAGTAGATGGCGGTGGTGGCGCCGATGCCGAGGGCCAGCGAGAGCAGCGTGGCGGCGGTGAAGCCGGGGCTGCGAAGGAACGATCGGGCGGAGAAGCGGAGATCGTAGACGAAATCGCGGAACCAGCGGGTGAGCCATACGTCCCGGACTTCCTCGCGCACCTGGGTGAGGCCGAGCTCGGCGGTGACGCGCCGGTGGGCCTCGGGTTCCGGGATGCCAGCGGCGGTTAGGTCAGCGACGCGGCGATCGAAGTGATATTGGAGTTCGCGGTCGAGGCCGCGCTCCAGGGCGCCGCGGCGGAACCAGTTGAAGAGCTGGGTCATCGGCTGCCCTCCTCGAAGATCAGATTGATAGCACCGGAGAGGCGCGCCCAGCTTTCCTTTTCGATCGTAAGCTGGCGGCGCCCGGCGGGCGTAAGGGAGTAGAACTTGGCCTCTCGGCCAGTCTCCGACTGTTTCCACTCGGCGCGCAGCCAGCCTTTCTGCTCCAGGCGGTGAAGGGCGGGATAAAGCGAGCCCTGATTGACCTGAACAACTGAGCGCGAGATCTGCTCCAACCGCTGCGCGATCCCGTATCCATGGGCAGGTTCGAGCGATAGGATCTGGAGGATCAGCATGTCAAGCGTGCCTTGCGGGATGGGGAAACGCGGAGAAGGCATTGATGCCTCAAGCTTCTACAGTTCAAGCATACGCAGAGATAGGTCGAAGGTCAAGGTGTGTATATGAGGAGTTTGGGTCGCTTCAGGCCGTTTCAACAGCTCTGCTCAACGCCGGTTGATCCGTTGTTGAGGATCGAGTCCCGCGCAGTCTTCTGTTGAGCGGCTCGGAGTACCATCTCGCCACCGCATCTCCCAAAAGGGCGCTCAACACTGTGATGCCCACGAACCAAGCGAACGCCCACCGTATCGGCGTGCCCATAGCCGTGTAGATCTGGGTGGCGGTGGTGACCACGAACATGTGGGTCAGATACACCTCGTAGCTATTGCGCCCCAGCCACTGTAACGGCGATGTCCACCTGCCTGCTGCCGGATTCCGACGAATAGACATCAGCGTTAACGCGGTCCCCAACGCGAGCAATGTCACGTCGAATCCGCTCCTGGCTAGTGCGCCCGATTTCACGAACGCCACAGCCATCATCAGCGCCGGACCAACAAACCTTGGCGCGCGAATCCGTCCGCCAAGCAGCGCCGTCGCGCAGCCCATCGCGATGCAGTCCAGGTTCGCCAGATACCCGTAATCCGAATCGATCTCGTTAAACGCCCACACTGTCCGGAACAACGGTCCCGCGGCCATGAGCGCCAGCGCAAGAACGCCCAATATCCACCCACGCTTTACATACCGGCAGATCAGCGGATAAGCCAGATAGAACGCCTCTTCCACCGACAACGACCACAACACATCCCAGGCTCCCGGCAGATATCCATGCCGCGGTTCGAGCCAGTTCACGTGGAACGTCAGCGCCGCAATCAGCGCACGGGGCAGGGAGGCGCGAGTCGGGTTAATCGTGAATCCCGGCGCGCTCGCCAGATGCAGAACGCTCAGGATCGCCAGAATCGCCAGCAGCAGAGGCGCGATGCGCGCCGCGCGCAGCCGGTAGAACCCCTTCAGATCGATAGCGGTCTGTGTCTTCCACCGCGCCAGAATCGTGGAGGTAATCAGGAACCCCGACACCACGAAAAACACCTTGACCGAATAGCTGCCGTTCCAGAAAAGGATGCGATGGATCCAATCCGGCAAGGCCGCTCCGAGAGGGCTCTTATTGAATCGAATCCGCAGGTTGATGTGGTGGATCACTACCGCGAAGATGCAAAGCCCGCGGATAACATCGACGCCCGGAAGGCGCTTCAGGCGATCGGACATAACTCGCGCAGGTCGGAGATCCAGTAGTCCGGATCCCATTTCGCCAGCGCTTCCGGCTTGCCATAGCCATATCGGACGGCGCAGATCCGAACGCCAGCGCGCCGGCCCGCCTCCATATCAGCCGCCGAATCGCCCACAAACAGGCAATCGTCGGGTCTGCCCCCCAGCGCCTCCAGTGCACGGAACAGAACGTCCGGAGCGGGCTTGCACGGAAATCCGTCCGTGCCCTGCACATGATCGAAATAAGGCAGCAGTTCGAACTGCTCGAGAACTGCCCGCGTGGTCGGCGTGCCTTTGGTGGTTGCGGTTCCTTTGCGCCCGCCCAGCGCCTGCAGCGCATTCAGAACGCCCGGGTATCGCCTTGTTTGCTTATGTCCGCGCGAGGGATAAATCGACCGATAGTCCTGAACTAGTTCCGCCATTTGCTCAGCCGTATAGTGCGGCAGAACCTCGGAGAAACAATCGTTCAGGTGATATCCGATGAAGCCCTTCAGGTATTCGAAAGGCGGCGGTTCGGAAAGGTGCCCTAAAAGAGTTTGCTGGATTGCGCCGCAGATGTCCGCGGCGGAATCCAGCAAAGTTCCATCCAGGTCGAATAGATAAACCGGAAATTCCGGAATGGCCGGCTTACGCAGGCGCCGGGCGCTCCCCTTCCGCGAGGCCCGGGAGACGGCGACCGCCGCCTTCAGGACGAATCACCTGCTGCGTATGGTCCGCCGAATCCTTCGGCTTGTTATTGGCCATTGGAGGAAGGTTGCCGCCGTCCATGAGCGTCTTGACTTCAGCTCCGTCGAGCACCTCGCGTTCCAGCAGCGCTTCGGCGACCTGAACGAGCGCAGCCGAATGCTGTTCGATGATCTCCTTGGCACGGCTGTAGTTCGTCGAGACGATCCGCTTCACTTCCTCGTCGATCTGAATCGCCGTCTCTTCGCTGTAGTCGCGATGCTGGGAAAGCTCGCGCCCCAGGAAGATCTGCTCTTCCTTCTTGCCGAAGCTCAGCGGGCCGAGTTCGCTCATGCCCCACTCGCAGACCATCTTGCGCGCCATTTCTGTTGCGCGCTCGATGTCGTTGCCCGCGCCGGTGGTCATCTGATTCAGGTAGATCTCTTCCGCGATGCGCCCGCCCATCAGAATCGCGAGCTGATCTTCGCAGTAGACCTTGCTGTAGTTGTGCTTATCGTCCGTCGGCAACTGCATGGTCACGCCCAGCGCCATGCCGCGCGGGATGATCGAAACCTTGTGCAGAGGATCGGCGTTCGGAACGATCGCCGCCACAACCGCGTGGCCCGCTTCGTGATAAGCCGTGGTGCGCTTCTCCGCGTCGGTCAGAATCATCGACCGCCGCTCCGCGCCCATCAGGATCTTGTCCTTGGCGAGTTCGAAGTCGATCATCATCACGACCTTGCGATTCTGTCGCGCCGCATTGAGCGCTGCTTCATTCACAAGGTTCGCCAGATCCGCGCCCGCAAGACCCGGCGTCCCGCGCGCCAGAACCGAGAGATCCACGTCGTCGCCCAAAGGAACCTTCTTGGTGTGAACCTTGAAGATCGCCTCGCGTCCGCCGACATCGGGACGTCCCACCACCACGCGCCGGTCGAAACGGCCCGGCCGCAGCAGCGCCGGATCGAGCACATCCGGACGGTTCGTCGCCGCAACCAGAATCACGCCTTCGTTCGATTCAAAACCGTCCATCTCGACGAGCAACTGATTGAGCGTCTGCTCCCTCTCGTCATGTCCACCGCCCAGACCCGCGCCGCGATGCCGGCCCACGGCGTCGATTTCATCGATAAAGATGATGCAGGGCGCGTTCTTCTTGCCTTGTTCAAACAGGTCGCGCACGCGGCTCGCGCCGACGCCGACGAACATCTCCACGAAATCCGATCCGGAGATCGAGAAGAACGGAACGTTCGCCTCGCCCGCAATCGCACGGGCCAATAGCGTCTTGCCCGTACCAGGCGACCCGATCAGCAATACGCCCTTGGGAATACGGCCGCCGAGTTTCTGGAATTTCTGCGGCTCCCGCAGGAACTCGATAATCTCCTGAAGCTCTTCTTTCGCTTCCTCGACGCCCGCCACATCCTTAAACGTCACCTTGCGCTGCTGCGTCGAATGCAGCCGAGCGCGGCTCTTGCCGAAGCTCAACGCCTTGTTGCCGCCGCTCTGCATCTGCCGCATCATGAAAATCCAGAAGCCGATGAGCAGAATAAACGGCGAAGACTGCACCAGAATCGAAATCCATCCGCTCGAGCTGGGATCCGTGATCGTGGTGGCGACTTTCTTGTCGTTCAGGAGGTCGAACAGCTTGGGATAGTTGCTGGGCACGATCGTGTGGAAGGCGTTCTGCCCGTTCATGAACTCACCCTTGACCTCGTTGCCGTTGATCGTGACGTCGCGGATGTTCCCCGACTCGACTTCAGTCAGGAACTCGCTGAAATTCAGCGCACGGTCGGGCTTGTTGTGGTTATTGCGGACCACCGCCCACAACAAAACGGCGATACAAACAAGGACCAGCCAGAAAATAATAGTTTTTACGTTGGAATTCACAGTACCTCCGCGCCCGGCTCACCTGGCCGCCGCGTTCGTGCCCCTACCCCAATAGACGTTCCCAATGTGGGATTTGATTCCCCGCCTGGAACCTGAGCGGGAATTTCGCGGATCGAGAGCATCCGCCGGCTTGAAGGCCCGGCGGCGAACTCGCCCGCCACGCCGAAGCGCCTCGTCCACACGATCGATTCGCCGCGGACGATAACGGGCCAGCGCCTCCGCTCCCAGAGCGGTACCCTGTATTCCTGGAACAACGTCTTGATCTTTTCCGCGCCGGTTTTGCCAGCGGGACGGTAGCTGTCCCCGGGACGCCAGTTGCGCACCGTGAGCGAACCCTCACAGCGGTCCCAGTCCAGCACGTTCATCTCATTATTATATACGGCGGCTTGCGTAACCGGTTCCATTTCTATGGTTAAGAGCCGATCCGGTACCATAGTTACCCCGGGCGCCACTACCGGCTGCTCGAAGTTCCGATCCTGCCTTCCATCGATGCCAGGCGGAGCCAGACGCAGCCAGTCGAACGAACGAAACACGTCGACGCCCGGAATCTGAATCCTTCCGCTGCCCTCGCGCCCCCTGGCAAGTTCGCGGATCGCCTCCACATGGCGGAAATCAATAGCCCGAAGCGAGCCCTGGACGCGTTCGATGGCCCGGCGCAGTAATCTTCTTTGCGTCGCCTCCGGATGGGCCAGCAGGTTCACCGTTCGGAAAAGGACCGTCTGCTCGGCTGTCTCGAAAATCGTCGGCTCCAGCCGGTCGATCTCCCCCGTCCACCACTCTTCTTCCCCACGCGCCCACTCCGCCATGGTTCCCAGCACATCCGGAAGTGAAGGATTCAACTGCGTAAGTTGCGGCATGATCTCGATACGGAGCCGATTACGCAGAAACTCCGTCCGCGAATTGGTGCAATCGTCCCGCCAGACCATGCCCCGCGCCCGCAGGTCGGCGCGAATGTCCTCCCGTCGCAAGCCCAGCAGCGGCCGGATTATCCTGTCGCGCGTCACGGGCCGAATGCCGCTAAGTCCGGCGGTTCCGGCGCCCCTCAAAAACCGGCCCAAAACCGTTTCCGCCTGATCGTCCAGCGTGTGCCCCGTGGCGACAACATCACACGCGCCCTCAGTGATCGCCTGATCGAAAAAGCGGTATCGCGCGCGCCGAGCCTCCTGTTCAAGATTTCCCGGCGCCGCAGGCGCGCCGTGCGCCCGAAACGGCAAATTCAGCCTGCAGGCCAACTCCGCGACGAAAGACTCGTCCGCGTCTGACTCCGCGCCGCGCAGCTTATGATTCACATGAATCACCGCGGCGGCCAACCCGCGCCGATGCAGAGCATCGAGCAGAAAAACCGAATCGGCCCCTCCGGAAACCGCCGCCCCGACCCGCCGGCCGCGCTCCAGCATGGCGTAGCGTGCGAGACACGCATCGACGGTACCCTGCAAACTCATGTATCCTCTTGCACGTAGTGAACGGTTATGCGGCTACTCCTGTCTCTCGCCTTGTCGCTGTCGGCGTTGTCAGCCCAGCAGCCGCCCGAGCCTGACATCAAAGTTGATGTCAATCTGGTCAACGTTGCTTTCATCGTACGCGACTCGTCTGGCGAACTTTCCGGTAACCTCACCCGCGACGATATCGACGTGTTTGAGGACGGCGTCAAACAGGACATCCGCTTCTTCGGCCGTTCCGCCGACCTGCCTCTGCGCCTCGCCCTCATCGCCGACTTTAGCGGTAGCCAGGAAAAGTTCGTCAAACAACACAATAAGGACATCGGGAAATTCCTCAGGAGTTCGCTCACATCGAAGGACCGCGCCATGATGGTCTGCTTTGGCAACCACATACGGGTCGTAAGCGATTTCGCTTCCTCTCCGGAAGACCTGATGGAAGGTCTCAACGAATTCGGCAAAGGCTCGCGGCGATTTCCCGAACTTGACCCCGACGACACGCGCGAAGCGGGAACAGCGCTCTTCGACGCCATCTACGTAACCGCCGCTCAAAAGCTGAGGCCGCAAGCGGGCGAACGCAAGGCCATCGTCCTTTTCAGCGATGGCGAAGACAACTCGAGCGCGCACGATCTGATCGACGCCATCGACGCGGCGCAACTCGCGGATTCGCTGATCTACACCGTCCGCTACACGGAGACGATGCATGGCCGGCTTACGGCCCGAAACCGCTACGGCATTCGCGAGATGGATCGCCTTGCCGGGGAGACCGGCGGCGCCAGCTTCGATGCGTCGCGCAAAGATGTCGGCGATTCACTGCGCCAGGTATCGGAAGAACTGCGCTCCATGTACGATCTGGGCTATATCACCAGCAATCCTACGCGCGACAAAACGTTTCGGAAGGTCATCATTCGCGCGAAGCGCCCCGGCTTCACAGTTCGAGCCAAGCCTGGATACTACGCGCGTTAAGCTCTCAGCCGTTCCGCGATCGCCGCAACTTCGGTCTCCAGGGGTCGGTCGCTCTCAAGGAACGGCGAAACTTCTCTCACAATCCGGTACGTCTCCCGATTTCCCTCGCCGAGTCCATCCGCACATCCTCTGAGATCCGCCGCTTGAGTGGCCGCAAGCAAAACCATCGCGACCTCGTTCCGCAGGCATTCGAGCGCATCCATCGCCGTAACCGCCGAATGCATCCCGAGGCTCACTACATCCTGGTTGTACTGCTCGGTGGGAAGCGAATGAATCGAACTCGGCCCCGCAAACTGCCGGATGGCGCAGGCCAGGCTCGTCACGCTCAACTGCATTCCCTTCAGCCCCGAATTGACGCCCGGATTCGGTACCAGATTCGCCGGAAGACCCGAGTTGAACCGGTCGTCCACAAGAACCGCCATCAGCGCATTCGCCCAGTTGCCCATCACCGCAAAGTCGATTTTCCACGTATCAAGTGCCCGCGAGATATGCCCGCCGTAGAAATTGCCCGCTCGATAGACGCGACCCTCATCCGGATCGATGAGGGGATTATCATTTGCCGAATTGATCTCCCGCTCCACAACCGCCCGCGCTGATTCGAACGCTTCGTGCGAAGGCCCGAGCCCCTGCGGACCGCACCGCAGCGAGTAACAACTTTGCTTCGCCGCATCTGCCGAAAGCTTCGAGCCCTTTAGTTGCTGCCGCACATACTCGGCCACGGCGATCTGGCCCGGATGCCCCTTTTTTTCGTGAACGAAGGCGTCGTAGGGTTCCGTAGGCGCTTCCAGCGCCTCCACTGAAAGCGCGATGGCCTGCAGCAATCCCCGCAAAACAGCCTGCGCGTCCGGAAGCAGCAGCGCCGCCACCGCTGTCATCATCGTGGTCCCGTTGATCAGCGCAAGTCCTTCCTTCGGCGCGAACGAGATCGGTTTGAGTCCTGCCGCCGCCAAGGCTTCGGCGCCTTCCAGCACACGCCCGCCGAATTCCGCCTTCCCCATCCCGATCAACACACGGGCAACGTACGCCGAGGGCATCAAATCCCCGCTCGCGCCCACTGAGCCATACCGCGGCACGACCGGAGTCACGCCCGCGTTCAGCATTCGCATCAGCGCGTCGCAAAGCAACGGCCGCACTCCGGAACATCCTGTCGCGAAGGTCGCCAGCCTCAGCAGCATTGCCGCGCGCACGGTCTCGCCAGGCAGAGGACTCCCGGTTGCGCACGAGAGGTGGCGCATGATGTTGCGCTGCAGCGTTTCCGCCTCGTCGCCGGTAAGTTCGAATTTGATGTTGCCGCCCACCCCGGTATTCACGCCGTAGATTCGCTCACCTTGGGCGAGCATTCCCTCCAGCGCCGCACGGCTCTTCCGGACTCGCGCATCGGCCGCTACGGACCACTCCGCTGTGCGTCCTTCGCGCCCGACGGCGCGCACATCCTCCAGGGTCAGGGGCTGAGATCCAATGACAATCGGTTGCGGCACGGGTTCATGTTAGCGAAAGCCTTCCCTGCGATATCGTGGAGTGCATGAAAATCTCGCACGTCTCGGCCTTCCTCATGGGCGCATTGCTTATGCTGGGCGTCAGTATGACCACCCAGAGCCGCGCCGCCTCGGCGAA
>DATFSM010000057.1:0-22396 GCA_035262625.1 Bryobacteraceae bacterium | reverse complement strand
AACTCCGCTCCGCCGCGCCTTTGACAAAATCGATTCGGAGGTCAATGCGTGGAGTGCGCAAACTCGCATGGCCGCCTAAAAATGACGCATTCAGAACTTGACGCATTCGGTTCAGGTTCTGTGCTTCAAGACTTCTAGCTGGCGGCTCGCTCGCGTGCGCGGCTCGGACCATCCGAGCCACGACCGCGAGGAGTAGTTATAAGCGGCAAGCGCCGTAACGGAATGCCGGCGCGATGCTATTTGTGACCGGGGTGTACCGGAAGACTGACCCTGCGACGGAGAAGTACACCTTGCCGGCGCCGTCGCTGGTCAGGCCCACGTGAGCAGCGCCGACGTGACCATCCTGCACGACCACGGCATTACCGCAGCCGCCCTGGTTGCCGCTGCAGGTCGCGGCGTTGCGGACAACCGCGAGGCTTTGGTCTGTGGCGATGTAGAGGTCCGGGCCCAGAAAGGCCATCGCGCGCATGCTCCGCCCGTTAGGCGTTGTCCCGACGCTTTCGACCGCCTGGGTCTGCGACGTCGGGTTAAGCTGCGAGGGATTGGTGACGCGCTTGATGTTGCCATTCTTGAGGAACCCAACATAGAGCTTGCCGTCGGGCCCGAGAGCCAACGCAGTCGGCTGATCGCCGCTCAGGCCGAGGCCAGGCGCTACCGTATTCAGTCCCTCAAACGCGCCGAAGGTGAACGTGCTGAGGCATGGCAGCATATACACGCCTCCACCGGCGGGCGCGAAGGGCTGCCCTTTGGAGTGATCATAGACCGCGATGTAGACACGGGCGTTACCATCCTGGGCTGCCTGGCCCACGGAGCAGAAGAGAAAGCATGAGCCTCCACCTACCGACAAATTGGGATCGGCGTCGAACTCCAACTGGCCCGAATTGATAGGATCGGCATTGTTTGGGTCGATCGGGGCATAATGCCGGAAGCCCTGGGCGCCGTCACCGACCCATATATTGGTTCCGACAATCGCCACACCTGCGGGAGTATGGGGCGCAAACACGTTCCCCGCCGGGATTCCGGGAGCCGCTACCAAATCCGCTGCTACCTGAGCGCTACCCGTCGCCGACACGAATAATGCTGCCGTCGCGCTAATGATCAGCTTCTTCAACGTCATCTGATCTCCTTATTCCGTCACTTTGTCGACGCCGCCAGTTTGTACAGCTCGGCGACTGGTTCCTGAGACAACTGGTCTGATTCCAGGGAACAGATTCGTTCGAAGAACGTTGTAAAAGGTTTGTGAAACAAGATTGGTACAGAAGCAGGAAAAGGCACTGCAATCGGGTAGCTGAGATTCCTTCAGGCGAATAGCCCATCGACCGCGTCCGTTCCATGCTTCGCAAGACGAGCCCTCAGAACGTCGATGCGCGCGAGAAGGGCTGTTCGTTACTTCGATCGCATACGTCCCGTAGGGTCTGTAAGCCGACGCTCGCTTAACAGTTTCGGCACAACATATTTACAAACAACACGTGACACGCTCGCTTAGACTGAAGCCAAACAGGGGACCGAGTTGATCTGTTGACTGACACGAGGCTGCGTACTCTGCGGCGTCAGCAACGGTATCGATCCTTCACGACAAAGCCGCTTCAGCGCCTGAGTTCGAGGCATGCGTATGTCTTGACAACCGTATTCTGTGGAGGCGGATTTCCTGGCTTTGCATCCCTTCCCTGAGTGGTAAGAACAGCCTCGACCACGAAAGACGGCTTCTACCACGATGGACGCTTCAACCGTCCGAATATAGCGGCAGCGTTAAACAACGTTGTTGATCATTACAACGCGTGCATGAGTCTGAATCTCAGCAGTAGTGAAAAGAGTGATCTTATTCAATACCTGCTGAGCCTGACATTCGGGCCGCAGAGCAAATAGCGCTCCGTATGGCATGAGATGCGAGACGCGCGGCTGAGTCTGTCGATTTGTTGCGGTTTGGTTATCGAATTGTTCGAGTGTCACAGGACATCCAGACTCAGCCCGCATACTCCATGCAAATCCCTTCTCGCACCGCCTGGATTCGCGTCCTAAATTCAGGACGGCACGAAAAGCGATGCGAAAGCGATATCGATTGGGATGGGCAGTGGCCGCATTGATCGCGCTCGCTGCTTTATGGGCTTCGAGACGAATCAACAGTCGGCTAGCTGAAATACCGCATTTGGCCATCGACGCGACTCTTGCGGTGCCGCCGCACGTCTCGACGATTATCAGTCAGCACTGCGCCGACTGCCACTCCGAGGCAACTCGCTGGCCCTGGTACGCCCATGTTCCGCCGGCATCCTGGCTGCTTGAAAGAGACGTCGCTCGCGCGAAACGCATACTGAATTTCTCGCTGCCTCTGCTTGGTCAGCGGGACCCAGCGTCGTCCGTCGCTATTCTTTCGGCCATTTGTAAAGCGGCGAGATCGGGCGGCATGCCGCCCTGGCGTTATCGCCTGCTGCACCCGAACTCCGCACTGGACGCCGCGGATCAGACCTGGCTTTGCCGGTGGACGCAAGCAACGATCCTTTCCCTCCAGAAGATTGCAGCGGCGGAAGCGCGCTCGAAAAACGGCAAGGCCACTCGGTGATCTCATATCACCGGACAGATCAGGGTTGGGCTCCGCCTCTTCCTCCAGCAGACTTCGCAACGGCAGTTCATTTGCAATCAATGTATGGGCGGGGGCTCCGATATGAAACTGCCAGCCGCTACTATTTGCGTGCTCGCCTGCTTTGTTGGCGATTTCCGGCTGAGCGCACCGACCCAGCAGAAGCGCATTGCGAACGAACTCAAGCCCGCGAGCGCCGGGGCGGTAGGCATCCAGATAAAGAACGTAAACTTACTGCTCACACGCAAAATCGTTCTCGGCATCGGCGCTCTCCGAGGACAGTTTCAAAGAACCAGGCCCGACATGCCTGTGACTCTTGATGACAGCGAGTCCTTCAGCGTAGACGTCGATTCCGCAGAAATCCGCATGACCAGCTCTTCACTAACGGCCCTGATGAACGAATATGTGTTTGATTACAAGGGGGCGCCCATCAGGAATGTCGCCGTTACATTCCAGAATGGCCACCTGATTCAGACCGGCGTCATACACAAGGGAATTGATCTTCCTTTTCAGGTAGACGCATCGCTCGCTGTCACGCGTGACGGCAAAATTCGCGTGCACACCGAAAAGATCAAAGCAGGGCGCCTTCCAGTCAGGGGACTCCTGCATTTCCTGGGCGAAGACCTGCAGAAACTGATAAGCGAGAATCCAGGTCGGGGCGTACAAGCCGACGGCGACGACCTCATTCTCGCGCCGGCTTCACTGACCCCGCCGCCACATATACATGGGCATATCGTGCGCGTATCAGTTACGGACACCGCGCTCGTTTTGTTTTTCGATTCCGGCCGCCATCCGGCCCCGCTCACCCCGCCACTTCGCGCTCCCGCATATATTTACCATCGCGGAGGCATTTTAAGATTCGGAAAGTTGACCATGAATGATGCTGATCTGGAAATTGTTGGTGATCGGCGCGGCATGTTCGACTTCTTTCAGCGTGAATACAAGAAGCAGCTCATCGCGGGCTATTCGAAAAATACTTCCGCCGATGGCCTGATTGCTCACATGGCTGACTATTCCCATTTCGAAATGCCTCTGCTGACCGACGCGAGAAATTCCTCAACCCGCTGAATGCCACCCCGGCCCGTTCGCCTTTCCTTGAGGCCGGGGTGGCGGGCGCCCGGAAAACGTGCTCATTCACAGGCACGGCGGCATTTGCATCACGCGGTACGCAGCTTGCTGCCGGATGGGCTGACAACCTTCGTTCCCACCAGTATTCGAAACGCCATGCCATGCGTTATCAAAAGAAGAGGTACGTAGGCAGTCAGGATAAAAAACCCAGCGCCTAACAAGCCCGGCGTATCCGGGAGTGATACGCGACCTCCCTGGTAAAAGGCGAAGAGCAGGTCCGCCGTTCCGAAGGTATTAAACACCCAGGTGACCACTGTCCCCGTGGGCGTCCCCAGAGTAGCCAGGGCGAGTAAACCGAGCGTGGCGCTTACGAGATCGCCATAAGCCACTGGTTGAGCAAAAGCGGCGGGCAATTCCGGAGACACAACACCCGGCATCAGAAACGCCAGGCCGAGAAACCGGAACCCATGCAGCAACAGGATGGGTTGCAGGTTCTCGGGGCTGGGGCGGTCTCTTAGCGCGGGCCAGATGTAGCGCCACGCCACTATTCCCCAAACGGCCACCCCAAACGATACGCTGATTCCGAACAAAACGGGAAATGGCATGATCGTTCCTCCGTTATTGTCGAGCCGCGCCGCCGCCGGTTAAGAAAGTCAGCGGCATGAGAGGGCCAACCGGAATGTACTCGTGATCCATCAGGTTCTCTTTCGACAACGGCAGCGTGTCGATGATGGCGTGGGCCTCGTCAACGGTTTTCACGTCGAGAAAAACAACCACGCCTCGACCGTCGCCTTTCGAGTACCACTGGCGGATCTTACCTTCCAGATAGAGCTTCACCGTGGCCCGAATCTCGGCCGGCATGACGTCCATGATCTGCTGACGGTTCACTCCCTGTTTGGCAGTCATCATTACCATCACTTCCGTCGTCGTAGGCGATGGCATGCCGGAAGGAGGCTGGGGCGAAGGCGACTGGGATAGCGCCACAGTCGCCGCTGGAAACACAGAGAAAAGGAAAGGGACTAGTAGCTTCATAATTGACCTCGATTCAGTTTGGTTTTGTCGCGAGAAATTGATGGTGGCGTCTCGCTCGCCTGTCTGATATTTGCCCGCGCCGCCCCAGCTGTGACACGATTGCGAGTGATCGATTTTTTGCAGGAAACCGGTCACAAACGCGCCTCTCGCGGCAAAGAGGTTAATAGTGAGCGAAGGAGATCAGGAACTTCGCGCCCTGATGATCCGCTATCAGGGCGGATCACTGGAAGCATTTCAGGAGATCTACGCCCAGCTCGCGCCGGGAGTACGCCGGTACCTGTCGCATTTGGCAGGCGGTTCCGAAATCGCCGATGATCTGCTTCAGGAAACGTTTCTTCAAATGCACCGGTCAAGAGCCGCGTATAACCCGGAATATGCGGTTAAACCCTGGGTGTTCGGTTTGGCGCGAAACATTTTTCTGATGAATCGGCGCGCCGCTCGGCGATGGGCAAAGGTTCATGAGTCGCGCGAGGACTTGCCTGACTTCCCCGTGCTTCCCGAAGCTGACCGGCTCGGTTCCCAGGACGAGATCCGCAGATGCATCGCAGATTTGCCCCCGGATCAGGCCGAAGCGCTGCTTTTGCATCATGAGTGGGGGTTCAGTTTCGAGGAGATCGCCGGGATGCTTGGCATCAGCGCCGCGGCGGCTCGCGCGCGCGCCAGCCGCGGAATGGCAGACCTGCGCGTGGCGCTGAACGGTCTTCAAAGGGCTCGCGCATGATGGATCAGTCTTCTAACCGGCCGCAGGCGCTGAAGCCACCGGAAGCGCTGATGCGGGCGATCGCCCAGGATCTCAGACCCGTCAGACCGTCGCCGCCGCCGCTCCGCCTGGCATTGCGGATGGTCCCTCTCGCTCTCTTGGTCTCGTCGGTGATTCTGCTGGCTATCGGACCCCGTCAGGACTTAGGCATATTAGGACCGCTCTTGGCGTGGGGCGCCTCCGCCGCGCAGTTCGTACTGGCGATTGCGCTCGTCTGGATCGCCGCGCACGAAAGCATACCAGTTGGCAGGCTGCCGAGGCCGATGGTTTACTCCGCGGTCGTCGCGGCGTCTTTGGTTGTTGTATTTGTAAACCTACTAACCTTCTCGACAAGTCCTGCGAACGGACCTCTCCTGCGCGTCCCGCCGCAGATTAACGAAATGCTGCGTGTCTCGCCATGGATCATGGGCTTCGCCTGCGGGATCGGCAGCACCATAGCCGGGGGAATCCTGGTCCTGATCTTCGGCTGGCTGTTTCGAAACTCGCTCGCAACCCGGCCAACGATAACGGGCGCCCTGTATGGGGCGGGCGCGGGTCTCGCGATCAATGCCGGCTGGCGCATCGCGTGCCCGATTTCGACTCCGTGGCATTCGCTCGGAGCGCACGGAGCAGCCATCATCGCCACAACGATCTTAGGAGCGCTCATTGGGCGTTACCTGGGAACTCGCAGATTGCGCATCTCTTAGGCGGAATTCTCAGCAGCGTCCATCTGCTCGCTCAAAGGCGGCACGCTACGTGCCGCGTTACCCCCCGCAAGGCTATCCCTGATAGTCAAACTTCTAAACCTCGGAGGGGTAATGTTAAGGATTTCGCATACACGGGTCCGGTTTTTCGCACTCTTACTCGCATCTCTCTCATCGGCCAGCGCCCAGATCACCAAGGTGGTCAACGCCGCATCGCAGCAACCCGGCGCGTTCGCTCCGGGTACCATCGTGACAATCTTTGGAACCAACCTGGCGAACAAGACCGCGGTCACGCCTGGCACGGCTACGCCACCGACCACCGTGGGCGGAGTAACCGTCACCGTAGGCAACGTACCGGCGCCGATCTACTTCGTTTCGCCCACCCAAATCAATGCGGTCGTGTCATTTTCGACCCCCACCGGCTCTCAGACCCTGACCGTGAATACAGGCTCGGCCACCTTTTCTCAATCGGTCACGATTGGCGACGGGCAGCCGGGAATCTTCTCGTTGCTCGGCACCGGCACCGGTGACGGAGCCATCATCAACCCGCTGACGCTGGCGATCGGAACGTTCACGGTATTTAGCAGCCCACACGATACCTACCTCTCGATCTTCATGACGGGACTCGACACATCGACGACACCCACGATCACCGTCGGCGGAACCCCGGTTAGGGTAACGTTCGCTGGCGCGTCTCCGTGCTGCTATGGCCTTGATCAGGTGAACGTGGTGTTGCCTGCGACGCTGAGCGGCGCCGGGCGCGTGCCTCTGACGGCGCAAAGCGGCGGTGAGGTCAGCAACACGGTCGAGATCGTGCTGCTGCCGCCGCCGGGCAGCGGCCCGTTCCCGACTGATGAACCGGACCAGCCCCGAAGCCGGGAACTCGCATCAATCGCAGCCATTCCAGGAACCAGCAACGCTCTGCTCACAGATGAAGATGACGATGTGGTTCGGGTGATCAATGTAGGGACCCGGAAGGTCACCAACGTGATCAGTCTCGCGAGCGGAGCTCATCCGAATGGGATTGCGATCAGTACGGATGGAGCGACCGCTGTCGTCGCTGAGCGCGGCGCCAGCAAGATCGCGATCGTCGACGTGACGCATCTCAAAGTGACTGGTGAGGTCACGCTAAGCGCAGGTCCGCTGAATGTGGCCATCGCAGGCAACCTTGCGGTCGTGACTAACGGCGACGCCGGATCGGTTTCGATTGTCGACCTGACCTCAGCCACGGTGAAGAACACCCTGCAGGTTGGCGCCGGAGCGCGCGGCGTTGCGGTTGACGCGACCCTGCACAAGGCCTGGGTCACAAATCAGGATGACGGCACGATCAGTGTGATCGACCTGACGTCATTCACCGTTACCGGCACGGTCACGCTTGGCGCGGAGTATCGGCCCGGCGCAATCGTGCGGCTAACGGGCTCGAATTTCGTGGCGGTAGCCGTGCCGGCAGGCGCCTTTGCCGGGCAGGTTCTAATGGTAAACATCAATGACGGTACGTTTACGACGCTGAGCACGACCCCCGCAGTGGCCTTCGGCGTCAGCGACATTGCGATCAGCGGCTCGACGCTGTTCTTCGCCGATCAGACCGGGGATGCAATAACCGCGGTACCGATCTCGATTGCGACCGGAAAAGCGACGGGCGCGGCAACGACCGTGAAGGTCGATTTGGGCGCGCGCGCGCTGGCCATTGATGCGAACGACGGCCTGCTGCTCGTTGTGAACGAGGGCAGCGGCACGGTCGTGCTGGTCGACATTGCGAAGCTGACGGTGGTAGGCCGCATCAACGGTGTGGAGTCCTCGGTCGAGGGCGATGACGAAGGCGACGACCACAGTGACCAGGATAACGGCGGTAACGTGCCGCTCATCACGTCGGTTTCTCCGTCCACCGCGCAGTCGACATCCACCTTCACCCTAACCATCATGGGCGCAAATCTGGCTGGAGCCACGGGCGTAATCTTCGTGAGTCCGTCGTCGGTGCACGGCAACGGCAAGGGACAAGGCAAGGGCGATTCACCCGATAAGAATGCCGATCCCGCGTTCACGGTATCCAACATTCAGGTGAATTCAGCCGGCACGACGCTAACCGCGACGATTTCAGCCGCGAAGGCCGACCCGGGACCGCGCATCGTTCTCGTAAAGACGCCAAACGGCGAGACGCCCTGGTCCCTTACATCAACGAACGTCCTGATGATCCATTAGGCAAAGGACATCCGGTGTGTCGGAGAGTGGGACACTCCGACACACCCGGATGGCTTCACGACGGCGGGTCTTCAAATCGCAATTGATGAATTCGCGGAGTTGGTACTCCGACGCGCTTGGATCGCGCGCAAACAGGAAGCTTGACCTGAGCGGCCAGACAATGCTCAAGTTCCTGCTTACCGACAAGGCGCCATGAGCTGGCCAAGAGGCGCTTTGCCTTAACCAGACAACTCAACCTGGAAACATCTCTCCAGATGACGCGTTCGATGCCGCCTACGGCGAGGGTTCGCTCACGCGCCGGATCTCATGACCCAAGCGTTCAATCTGTTCACCAGGCTGAACTATTAGTGTGCGAATAACGTGGCGGTCGCAAATCTTACCTCCACTCAACGTTATCGGCCAGAATGACCGCATGTCCTCGGACCAGCTCGGGTTTACAGCGGCATTTGCGCCTCGCAGGCTGCAGTCGCGCTTCCGGCTGATGTTCTGAGTTTCGCTGTCCTGTCCTTGTCCGCGCTGCGATCAGGCGCCCCGGATCCCAACCTCCAAATCTGCTAGGGTTATTTAGCTGAAGGGAGTGCAAATCGGTGGCAGAGAAGTCGGGAATTATCGCGCCATTCCTTGTCTACGCAGCCCTGTTTCGCCTTGCGATCGTTGGCACAGGAATAGCATGTGTACTATTCGGCTATCGACTTCTAAGCCGAGCTGTTCAAGGTAAGGGGGCCGGTTCCGTTGAAGCCAAATTCGGAACGGCGAGTTTCCAACTTCGAAACCTCGCTCCCGGTACGCTATTCGCGGCCTTCGGCATGATGGTCGTGGGCGTGATGTTGTATCAGGGCATGCCGGAACTCAATCAACAATCCGGCGGTGACCACATTGTGTTGCGTTCCGGGCCGGCCTCTGAAACGGAGGACATATCCGCGATCACCAAAAGAGCGGTAGCGCTTGAGGAGGCCCATAAGCTGCCCGAAGCCACCGAAGCGTACGAGGGAGCTCTTGATCGCATTGCCACGCCTGCGGCCAACCTCGCCTCGTTGTACCTTCAAGCCGGGCGCAACGATGAGGCTCTGGCTCTTGCCCGATTTGCTGCTGATCTCCGCCCCTTTCGAGCAGGCATTCTCGACACCCTGGCATGGGCGTATGACCGTACGCAAAATCACGAGGCGGCGTTAAAGATCGAGGAGCGGGCGGCGAAGCTCGACCCTGCCTTCGTCCCCCAGCTGGACGCTTTACGCAAGGGAAACAGGCGATGACTCGCCCGAATACGACACGCCTTCTCCTGACCAAAGCTGTGGCCGTATTCGCGTCGGTCTCCGCATCCGTCGCGCAGCAAACACTTTCCCCAAGCTACGCGGTGGCGATCGGAATCACGCAATATCAGAACCGCGCGTTCCCAAGATTAGACACTGCGGAGCCGGATGCCCAGGCCATGCAGGGGTTTCTCCAGAAGCAGGGCTTCGACGTGACCCTGCTCCTCGGGTCTAAAGCAACCAGATCGGCGATACTGGGCACCCTCCGGAATCTGGCAAAGAGGATCGAGGCAGATCGCGCCACATCGGCGCGAGTTGTCGTGTATTTTGCGGGACATGGCACAACGGAGACGGTAGCAGGGATCGATTACGGATACCTTGTTCCATGGGATGGAACGGCGGACAACACGAGCTACATCTCGATGGATGATATTCGCGACGTATCCGCTCGCCTCCAGACTGCCAGGCATCAGCTCTACCTATTGGACTCTTGCTTTGGTGGGTTGCTGATTACCCGCGATCCGAATCCGGGCGCATATGCGGCTCAACCAGGCTACGTCCAGGATGCGGTCAAAAGGAAAGCAATCGAGGTGCTGACGGCGGGCGGCAAGGACCAGCGCGTCGTTTCAAATGGGCCAAACGGCCATAGCCCTTTCACGGGAGCTCTGCTGGAAGCTCTGGACCAGGGGCTCGCAGACATGCGACACGATGGCTTTATCACCTTCGGCGAGCTGGCAAACTACGTAATTGCGCGCGCTTCGAACGCATATTCGACGCCAGGTCAGGGGAGTTTGCCTGGGCACGGCTTAGGGGAATTCGTTTTCCGTTCGCCGCTTGCGCCGCGCGCAGTAACCACCTCAGTCACGCCCGGCGCCAAACCGATATTTAGAGGGGATGCTGGCCCCGCGCCGACTGATAGCCTCGCGCTTCAAGAGTGGCGTTGGTGCAATGACGGGAATGCGGTCGCCTGCAGCAGTCTCGGCTTCATGTATGAATACGCCTACGTCGGGCCTGAGTACAAGGCGCGCGCCGTAGCTCTCTACAAACAAGGCTGCGACGGCGACGATGCAAACGGCTGCAGCTTTCTCGGCATGATGTATGAAAACGGCAACGGCGTGCCTCAAGACCATGCGCGCGCCGTAGCTCTCTACAAACAAGCCTGCGACGGCGGCAGTGCGCTCGGCTGCAGCAATCTCGGCCTCATGTATGAACACGGCAAGGGCGTGCCTCAAGACCATGCGCGCGCCGTAGCCCTCTACAAACAAGCCTGCGACGGCGGCAATGCAAACGGCTGCAGCAATCTCGGCGTCATGTATGACAACGGCAACGGCGGCTTACCCAAAGACCAGGCGCACGCGGTAGCTCTCTACAAACAAGCCTGCGACGGCGGCAGTGCAAACGGCTGCAGCAATCTCGGCGTCATGTATGAAAACGGCAACGGCGGCTTGCCCAAAGACCAGGCGCACGCGGTAGCTCTCTACAAACAAGCCTGCGACGGCGGCGATGCGCGCGGCTGCAGCAATCTCGGCTTCATGTATAACAACGGCAAGGGCGTGCCCAAAGACCAGGCGCGCGCGGTAGCTCTCTACAAACAAGCCTGCGACGGCGGCGATGCGCTCGGCTGCAGCAATCTCGGCTTCATATATGAAAACGGCAACGGCGGCTTGCCCAAAGACCAGGCGCGCGCCGTAGCCCTCTACAAACAAGCCTGCGACGGCGGCAGTGCGCTCGGCTGTCGCAATCTCGGCGACAGTTATGAAAACGGCAACGGCGTACCCAAAGACCAGGCGCGCGCCATCGCTCTCTACAAACAAGCCTGCGACGGCGGCGATGCACAGGGCTGTGATACCTTCCGCCGACTTGGTGGCCAGTAAGAATGACACCCTGACTCCAAGTCGCGGCAGGCTCGCCCATCGCCCGGCTGTGCGCCGCCTTCTCGGTCGCCTCACACAGCTTCCGCGGCGCGCCCGGAATCTCCGCCTCCAAACCTCGGCCTAACCGTCTGAGAGACAGCGCTTGCGCTCGCGCGCTCCAGGGTGCATCGCTGACTGATGCGCGCCCGCCCAAGAGCCTCAAACGTTCATCCCAAACAGCCTTCCCGACGAGCCTCCACAATTCGCCAGTCGATCCGACGGGACTCTTGTTATTCGTAAACCGCGTGCCCCGGCCAACAAACGGCCCATCGATCTCCACTGATTCCACATCCGCATCGATCGCCCAGTTCCGAATATCCACCGACACCCCGCGCTCGACCGAAAGCTCAGACGTCCACGCGACTGCGTCTCCGGCCATGTCACGGTCATGTCGGACGATCCGGCTTTTCGCAAGCCAAATTCTCCATCAAATCAACAACATCCAAAAGCCGCCGGATAATCCTGATGTCACGACCGCTATCCTGACCGCGCAAGGAGCCCAACTGAATGTCACCAGCCGAATCTCTCATCACCGCCAATGAACCCGCTCTCCCTACCGGCCCCACCGGCCCGCGTACCGAAGCCGGTAAATCCATCTCTTCCAAAAACGCTCTGAAATCGGGCCTCTACACGACCCAGAACTTCGTGCTGCCAGACGAAGTCCCTGAATATGAACAATCCCGCCAAGACCTGATGGAAGATCTCGAACCCGAAGGCATCCTCGAACAAACCTACGCCGACGAAATCCTCGGAGCCCATTGGCGCCTCCGCCGCTGCCGCATCCTCGAAGCCGCCCTCGCCGCGCAAGCCGTGGAAGACGAGTCCCTCGACGACGCCGCTATCGAAAAACGCCAGAAATCCATCGACCGCGCCAGAGCCCAGGCCCACACCGTCCTCCGTCGCTCCATGGCCGAACTCCGCAAACTCCAGACCGAACGTCACACTCGCAACGAATGCGAAATTCCCGAAGGCTTCGGCATCGCCGACATCAATCAGATCCTCCGCGCAGTGAAACGCAATCCCGCCGGTTCGTTTTGTAAACCCGCCGCGCCCGCCCCAACGTCGCCCATCGACGACCCCGAATATCGCCGCCGAGAGACCCTCCGCATCCTGAAAGACATCATGAAAAAGACCGCGTAACGCACTCCGGACGCCTCGAAATCCGCACGCTCGACATTACCCACGCCCGAGGTCTATAACCACGTTTTAAACGCTTCAGGTAACCTTCAGGTCCCCGTGTTCGACTGGTAGACTGCGTTATTCAAAGACATGAAAGGAATACACATTCCGATTGCCGCGCTTCTGGTTTGCCTCCTCGGCGCCGCGGCAAAATCCCAGACGCCCGCCTTTGGTCAGGCTCAGGCGCCAGCCCCGCCACCGGCTCAATCCACCGCGCCAGCCATTCCTTCCATCACCCTCCAGGACGCCATCAACCGCGCCCGCCAGTATGGCAATCAGATTCAAACCGCCAACCTCGCCGTTCTGCTCGCGAAAGAAGACACCGTCCAGGCCAAAACGCTCCGCCTGCCCACGCTGAACGCGTTCAACCAGTTCATCTACACCGAAGGCAACGGCACCCCTTCCGGCGTCTTTGTCGCCAACGACGGCGTCCACGTCTATAACGAACAGGCCATCGTTCACGAAGAACTCCTCTCCGTATTCCGCAAGGGCGAAATCCGCCGCGCGGCAGCCGCGCAGGCTGTCGCATCCGCCAGGGTCGATGTGGCTGCCCGAGGCCTCAACGCCACCGTCGTCCAGAATTACTACACGATCGTCAACGCCCAGCGTCACCTCGCCAACGCCCAGGCCAGCCTGCGCGAAGCCGATCAGTTCCTCGACGTCACCCGCAAGCAGGAACAAGGCGGCGAAGTGGCCCACGCCGATGTCATCAAAGCCCAGATTCAGCAGCAGCAGCGCGTGCGTGACGTACAGGATGCCCAGGTCGCCATCGAAAAGGCCAAGATCGCGCTCGGCGTCTTCATCTTCCCGAACTTCACAGCCGACTTCGCCGTAGTCGATGACCTCAGCCAGCCCCAACTCCTCATCCCTGTGGAGGAAGCGCGCGCCAAAGCCGTCTCCACCAGCCCGGACCTCAAAGCTGCCCAATCCAGCGTCGACCAGGCCCATTACGATGTGAACGTCGCCCGCTACGCTTATCTCCCGTCGCTCGGCCTCGACTTTTTCTACGGCATTAACGCCAATCAATTCGCCGCCACCAGCGCTTTGGCGCAGGATACCGGTCGCAGTACGCTGCCCAATTTCGAAGTCACAAACCGCCAGAACCTCGGCTACTCAGGCCAGGTCACTCTCAACATTCCGGTCTGGAATTGGGGAGCCACGCGCAGCAAAGTGAAGCAGGCCGAATTCCGCGAATCGCAGGCGAAGCTCGATCTTTCCCTCGCCGAACGCACGCTCCAGGGCAATCTCGCCACCGCTTACGCCGAAGCTCGCATTGCGCTGGCTCAGATCGACTCGCTTCGATCCTCGGAAGACCTCGCCGTAGAAAGCCTGCGCCTCACTTTATTGCGCTATCAGGCGGGTGAAGCCACCGCACTGGAAGTCGTCGACGCGCAGACGACTGTAACCCAGGCCCGCAACGCCTCCGATGACGGCCAGGTCCGCTATCGCGTCGCGCTCGCCAACCTCCAGATTCTGACGGGGAATTTCTGAAGCAATGACCATCGAACGAACGTGGCGCGAAGCGCCCTTGGCAACCCGAAGAAGAGCCGCCCTCGCCGCCCTCGCAATCCTCGCCGCCGCGTTATCCGGCTGCGGCAAGAAAGAAAAAGGGGGCGAAGCCGAAGCGGAAGCGCCCACGCCCGTGCAGGTCTCCGAAGCGCGCCGCGGTCCCATCGACCACATAGTGGCGGCGGACGCCGTCATCTATCCGATCAACCAGGCCAACGTCACCCCTAAAATCTCGGCCCCGGTGAAACGCGTCCTGGTAAACCGCGGCGACCACGTCAAGGCCAATCAGCTCGTCGCCGAGCTCGAAAGCCGCGACCTCTCGGCCTCCGCGAACGAAAGTAAGAGCCTCTTCGATCAGGCCCAGGCCAACTATCAAAACACCAGCGGAGCAACTGTTGTCGATGACCGCACGAAGGCTCAGGATGACGTCACGGCCGCCGCGCAGGCGGTTGAAGCCGCGAAGAAGGTTTACGATAACCGCGTCGAACTCGTAAAGCAGGGCGCGCTGGCGCAAAAGCTGGCCGACGACGCGAAGCTGACGCTCGTGCAGGCACAGAGCGCTTACGATACCGCCGAACGCCATCTGCAAACGCTCACTCAGGTCGGCCAGCGCGAACAAGTCGCCGCCGCCAAGGCCCAGGCGGAGGCCGCCAAAGCCCACTACGAAACCGCCAGCGTGCAGCTTTCCTACGCCGAAATCCGCAGCCCCATCTCCGGCGTTGTAGCCGATCGTCCCGTATACCCCGGTGAAATGGCCACCAGCGGAACTCCGCTCATCTCGATCGTCGACATCTCTCAGATCGTCGCCCGCGCCAACATCCCTGTTAAAGATGCCCAGGTCATTCAGGTCGGCCGACCCGCTACCATCGCGGGACCCGATGGCGACATCGCCGGCAAAGTCACCGTAGTCAGCCCGGCCGTCGACCCGCAAACCACCACCGTCGAAGTCTGGGTGCAGGCGCCGAATCTCGGCGAGAAGCTGAAGCCCGGAGCGACCGCCCACGTCACCATCAAGGCCGAAACCCTGCAGGACGTCATCATCGTTCCCGCCTCGGCCCTCCTCAACTCTGATGAAGGCGGCCAAAAAGTCATGGTCGCGGGATCCGACAATCTCGCGCACGAGCGCAAGATCGCGGTCGGCATCCGCCAGGGCGACAACCTTCAGTTAATCAGCGGCGTACAGGAAGGCGAGAAGGTCATCGTCTCGGGCGGACTCGGCCTCGACGACAAAGCCAAAATCAAAATAACTGCAGCGCCGGCGGAGGAAGAATCGGACGAGGACGAAGACAAGTAATGAGTCAACTCGTCCGTGTAGAGCCGGGGGAAGCCGTCCACGAGCATTGGACAGCGCGCTTTTCGCGGCCCATCATCTTCGTAATCATCACCCTGGTGGCGATGGGAATCTATTTGGCATTCACGATTCCCGTCGCGGTCTTTCCGTCCACGGATTTTCCGCGCATCGTCGTAGGCGTCGATAACGGCGTATCGCCCATCGATCAGACCCAGGTCATGGTGACGCGGCCCATCGAAGAGGCCATGAACACCGTGCCGGGCCTCGAAACGGTTCGCTCCACCACCAGCCGTGGCTCGGCCGAAATCAATCTCTTCTTCAACTGGAACGTCAACATGTTCCAAACGCTGGAGTACGTCAACGCCGCGCTCGCGCGCGTCCAACCCACACTGCCCTCCACCGCAAAACTCACCGCGAACCGCCTCACCTTCGCCGCGTTCCCCATCCTCGGCTACAGCCTCACTTCGGACACAATGACCCAGGCCGATCTCTGGGAACTTGCCACCTACAGCGTGAAGCCGCGCCTCAGCCGCGTCCCCGGCGTTTCAATGGTCGTGCTCCAGGGCGGCAAGGTTCCCGAATTTCAGATCGAGCCCGACCCCGCCAAGATGCTCGAGGCGCAGGTCACGGTTCCCAACATCCTCGATGCGATCGCGCGCAGCAACATGATCGACTCCCCCGGCCTGCTCGAGAACAATCACGAGCTTTCGCTCGCTCTCGTCACCGGCCAGGCGCGCACGCCCGAAGAGATCGGGAATATCGTCGTGAAGACTTCGCCCGCGGGGCTTCCCGTGCGCGTCGCCGATCTGGGGCGCGTCTTTCCTTCCGTCGCGCCGGTCTACACGATCGTCACCGCTAACGGAAAACCCGCTGTCCTGCTCAACGTCTTCCGCCAGCCGACCGGCAACACCGTGGCGGTCGCGGATCTCATCGAGAAGGAACTGAATTCCGTCCGCACCACACTGCCTTCCGGCGTCAAGCTGCAGGCCTTCTACGATCAGTCCGAAATCGTTCGCGATTCGATCGCCAGCGTGCGTGACGCAATCCTCATCGGACTCGTTCTCGCGGCGATCATCCTCGTCCTCTTCCTGCGCGATTGGGGCAGCAGTATCGTCGCTGGTCTCGTCATCCCGGCGACTATTGCGATCACTCTCATCGTCCTGCGCCTCCTCGGAGAGAGCTTCGACCTCATGACGCTTGGCGGCTTGGCCGCGGCCGTCGGTCTCGTGATCGACGACGCCATCGTCGTAGTCGAGAACATCGTCCTTCACCGCGATTCCGGTCAGTCGCGCGGCGACGCCATCCGCAACGCTCTGCGGGAAATCCGCGCGCCGCTCGTCGGCTCGACAGTTACGCCCATCGTGGTTTTTCTGCCACTCATCTCAATCACTGGGGTGACCGGCACTTTCTTCCGCGCGCTGGCGATCACTGTTGGCGCTGCTCTGCTCACCTCTCTCGTCCTCGCGCTCACCTGGACCCCGACCCTGAGCCACTATTTGCTTCGCCGCGAGGGTTCCTCGCGCCGGGAATATCAGCATGGCCACGAAGTATCCACCGAAGGCTTTATGGGTCGGGTCACAAGCTTTTATGCAAGCGCGTTGAAATTCGTTCTCGTCCGCCCGATCGTCGTTGCGTTAGGTTGTCTTGCCTTGGTCGGAGTTTCCTGGCTCTGCTACCGCGTTCTGGGTTCGGACCTACTGCCCGAACTCGACGAAGGCGGCTTCGTCCTCGACTACCTCATGCCCGCCGGTTCGTCCCTGAAGGACACGAATCAGGTGCTCCTCGGCGTCGAAAAAATCCTTTCCAAAGTTCCCGAAGTCGCCGGCACCTCGCGCCGAACGGGCTTGCAGTTAGGCCTTCAGGCGGTCACCGAAGCCAACACCGGCGACTTCCTCGTTCGTCTGAAACGCGGGATGCGCAGCACCGAGGAAGTCATCTCGGCGGTGCGCAAGGAAGTCAACGATACTTATCCGCAGCTGGACGTCGATTTCATCCAGGTCCTGCAGGATCAGATCGGCGACCTTAGCAACTCGCCCGATCCGATCGAAATCAAGCTCTTCTCCCAGGATCCCGCCCTGCTGAAAAAATGGGGTCCGAAGATCGGCGAGCGCATCAAGAAGATCGATGTCGTCAAGGACGTGAAGGACGGAATCGAAGACACGATCAGCGGCACCGCCGTCGTGATGCGCGTCGATCCCGTCGCCGCCGCCCGCGCCGGCTTCTCTCCCCAGGAAATCGAACTCGACGCCAGCGCGATCCTTCAGGGCGAGCCGGCCACGACGCCAGTGGTCGTGAACGACCGCGCCTACACAATCCGCGTCCGCTTCCCTGCGAACACGCGCACTACGCTCGATCAGATTCGCAACACCATGATCGTCAGCGCTACCGGCAAGACCGCCTCTTTGGGCTCGCTCGCCACCTTCGACACGGAACCCGGCCAAACGGAAATTCTTCGCGAGAACCTGCAGCGCTACGTCGCCGTGAAAGGACGCTTCGAGGGAATCAGTCTCGGCAAGGGCATCGAGATCGTGCAGGATGCCGTGAAAGAGCTGAACGTTCCGCCCGAGATCCGCGTCGTTTACGGCGGCACCTATCAGACGCAGCAGCAGTCGTTCCGCGACTTGTTGTTCGTCCTGATGCTCGCGGTGATCCTTGTCTTCATCGTTCTGCTCTTCGAATTCGGCTCCTTCGCCGCGCCCATCGCGATCCTGGCCTCTGCCGTCCTCTCGACCTCCGGCGTTTTCTTCGCGCTGCTCATCACCGGCAAGACGTTCAATATCTCGTCGTTCATGGGCCTCATCATGGTCATCGGCATTGTCGCTAAGAACGGAATCCTGCTGCTCGATGCCGACCATCGCTTCCGCGACGAAGGCTACTCGCCGCGCGATGCCATGATCGAAGCCGGTGAGCGCCGTCTCCGCCCCATTCTCATGACCGCCATGGCGACGGTCGCCGGAATGATTCCGCTGTCACTCGCCCTCGGAGCCGGATCGCAGATGCTCCAGCCGCTCGCAATCGCCGTCATCGGGGGAATCGCCGCCTCGATGGTACTCTCGCTGATTGTGACTCCGGCGGTGCACTATTACCTGGGCAAGAAATGAACGCGCGCGGCGCGGGCGCGCGGCTTCAGTCGCGTACCCGGCGGGCGCTCGCGCGTTTCGTGGCGTAGCGGTCTCCTTCCTCGTTCATGGCCTGATCGTCTCCACGTGGATCTCCCGCGTGGTCTCGATCAAAGAACTCCTGCATCTGA
This sequence comes from Bryobacteraceae bacterium, assembly GCA_035262625.1. Lineage (GTDB taxonomy): Bacteria > Acidobacteriota > Terriglobia > Bryobacterales > Bryobacteraceae > BOG-234. Next base: position 3,687 of record DATFSM010000057.1, on the reverse strand, counting down.
ACGATGGCGCGTTGGGCCTCGATCTGCTGGGCGGAGCAATCGGCTCGGTTCTCGCGACGCCGTTCTGCGGAGTTTTGATTGGGCGTTTCGGCGCGCGCCGCATGACGCAGGCATCCGGAGTGGGCCTCGCGCTCGCCCTCGTGTTACCAGGGCTTGCCTGGAACGGACCATCACTCTTCGCCTCCCTGCTGTTCTTCGGAATGGCAATGGGCACGAACGACGTGTCGATGAACGCCCAGGCGGTCGCGACCGAAAAGCTCCTCAACGTCCGGGCCATCTCGCGCTTTCATTCGCTCTTCAGCATCGGAGCTATCGCCGGGTCATTTGCCGGTGTCCCGCTCGCGGCCAGGGGAATCTCGCCGGTCACTCATTTCGCCCTGGCCTCGGCGATGCTCCTCTGTGTATCGATATGGGGCTCGAGCATTTTGCCCGACCTCGCAACCACGCGCGAACCATCGCCCCTCGCGCTTCATCGCCTGCCTCCGGCCCTCTTCGCGCTCGCTGCCGCGGGCTTTTGCGCCCTGCTTTCCGAAGGAGCCATCGCCGATTGGACCGGCGTCTTCCTCCGCCAGGTGATCCATTCCAGCGAAGCCTTCGCGCCCATGGGCTATGGCGTCTTCTCCGCTTCGATGTCGATCTTCCGGATGGCGGGCGACCACATCACGCAGAGCCTGGGTGAATCGCGGACTGTGCGACTCGGTGGCCTCATCGCCGCCGTGAGCATTACCCTCATGGTTGCGGTCTCAAACCAGTGGATCGTCCTCGCCGCCCTCGTCGGCGCCGGGGCCGGTCTCTCATCAATCGTTCCGTTGGTCTTCGCGGCGGGCGGGCGGGTCACCGAACTTGGGGAAGGCGGGGGCGTCGCCGCCGTCACGGGATTTGGCTATCTCGGATTCCTTGTCGGGCCGCCGGTAATCGGATTCCTCGCGCAGGCGCTGAATCTGCGATGGGGGCTTTTTTTCTTAGTGCTGCTCACCGCCGCCGCAGCCTGGTTCGCCGGAGTCGTCGAGCGCCGTGCGCCCGAGCTCTGGCGCGTCTAAACGACGATGTCTTTGATGATCTCGCCGCGCACTTCAGTCAGCCGTTCCTTGCGGCCCAGGTGCATGTAACTCAGGGCATCCTGGCTGAGACCCAACTGATACAGCAGCGTGGTGTGCAGGTCGCGGAAGTGGACAGGCTTCTCCACGGCCTTAAGTCCGATCTCGTCGGTCGCGCCGTAGACCATTCCGCCTTTGAAACCGCCGCCTGCCACCCACATCGAGAATCCGGTGTTGTGGTGGTCGCGGCCTTTGCCCTTCTCAGATTCTGGTGAGCGCCCAAACTCTCCGCCCCAAAGCACGATCGTCGAATCAAGCAATCCGCGCCGTTTGAGGTCCTTAACCAACGCGGCGACGGGCTTATCGGTCCAGCTTGCCATCCTCAGGTGGTTGTCTTCAATGTCCGAATGCGCGTCCCACTCCGCTTCCGGACCGCCGCCGCCCGAAACCACGCAGACGAACCGCACGCCGTTCTCCACCATGCGCCGCGCCATCAAACAGCGCCGCCCGTAGTCGTCGGTCTTCGGATCGCCCACGCCATACATATCGAGCGTCTCTTTCGATTCCGTGTTCAGATCGAAAACCTTCGGCGCTTCGGTCTGCATCTTGAACGCTGTGTCGTACGCCGCCATGCGCGCCGCGAACTCCGGATCTTCGCCGACCATCGTGGCTTTGTTCAGATCCTTCAGCAGCGAAATGCTGCGCCGCCGCTCATCGAGCGTCACGCCCTTCGGAAGATCCAGATTCAGCACCGGCTTCGCGCCAGGACGGAACATGGTCGGCTGATACACCGAAGGCAGGAATCCGTTCGTGTACATCGGAACGCCCGCCTCCTGCGCGCCGTGCGGGTCGGGCATGACTACATAAGCCGGAAGATTGTCCGCCTCGGAACCAAGCCCGTAGACGATCCAGCTGCCCATCGCCGGAAAGCCCGGAATGATCCGGCCCGTCATCATCTGATACTGAGCGGCCGAATGCACCACCATGTCGCCGTGCATCGAACGGATCACGCACAACTCATCCGCGAACTCCGCCTGATACGGAAACAGATCCGAGATCTCGATACCCGACTTGCCGCACTTCTTGAACGTGCGTTTCGTACCGAGCAGACGCGACGACGCATTCACGTTCTGATACTGCACATCGCCGAACTCCGCTGGACGCTTCTGTCCGTCGAGCTTGTTGAGCAGCGGTTTCGGATCGAACGTCTCGAGATGCGACGGTCCGCCCGCCATAAACACGAAGATCACCGACTTCGCCTTCGCGTGGTCGGGAATGCTCGGCGCCTTCGGAGCCAAAGGATTCAGGCTCGTCTCGGCGTTGAGCATCGAAGCCAACGCCAGCGATCCAAATCCGCAGAAGCAGTTCGCAAGAAATTCGCGGCGGTTCCGGTTGTATCGAATGTGCTCGGTCATATCAGTTCACGTACAGAAATGAATTCAGATTGAAGACGTCCAGCGCCAGCTCTTTGAGCCGCACCGGATCGCCGGGTTTTTCCGCAAGGTACTTCGACGCAAGAGTCTTTTCTTTTAAGCTCGGCGCGCGTCCGGTTGCCAAACGCCAAGCCAGATCGATCCGTTCCGAATCGGTCTTCCGCGACTCCTCCAACCGCTGAGCAAACGAAGTCGCCAGATCGTTCGACATCTGCCCGTTAAGCAGCTCCAGCGCCTGAGGCGCATGCGTCGACTGTTCGCGACGCGGGCACGAAAGCTGCATATCCGGGGCGTCGAACACGCCCATAAACGGCAGTTGCAGGTTGCGCTTATAGATCATGTACATCGTGCGCCGGTCGTATTCGGATTTATCCTTCGTCGCCACCCAATACTGCGGCCGCTTCAACATTTTGACCAGATCCTGATCGATCGGAACCAGCACGCTCGGACCGCCGAACTTGCCATTCAGCCTGCCCGATGCCAAAAGCATCGAATCGCGGATCTCCTCCGCTTCGAGTCGGCGGCGGCTGAATTTCCAGACGAGGGCGTTCTCGGGATCCTTTTCCATCGCCACGGTTTCGATCGGCGAGACACTCGACTGCCGGTACGCGTTTGACATCAGGATCATCCGCGTCAACGGCTTCACACGCCAGCCATTCGCGATGAACTCATTGGCCAGGTAATCCAGCAGTTCTGGATTGGAAGGCTTTCCGCCCATCCGACCGAAGTCATTAGCCGTCGAAACAAGCCCGCGGCCGAAATGATATTGCCAGACCCGGTTCACCATCACGCGCGCCGTCAGCGGATTGTCGGGATTCACGATCCATTCCGCGAGCGCAAGCCGAGGCTTCTCGGCGGTAAGCGGTTGTTCCGGCGTGTTCTCCGGAAGCAGCACGCCCAAGGGCCGTTCGCCGACGCTTTGCCGCGGATCCAGATAATCTCCGTGGAACAGCGTGTGAATCGGCGTGGCCTTGCCGGGATCGTCTTTCACCGCGTAAACAGCCGTCAGCGGCAGAGGCATCTTCTCGTCGATCGCATCGATCCGCGCCTGAAGCTTGCCTTTCTCCTCTTCGGGCGCCTTCTTCATCTGCGACTCGAGTTGCTTCATCTCGGTCTGCAGCGGATCGACCTGCGCATGCCACGCCGCCTGTTCCTCTTTACTGGCGCGAAGCAGATCGTTCGCCTGCGTCTGCGCGAAGAAACCCTGCATCCGGTAG
>DATFSM010000056.1:0-46659 GCA_035262625.1 Bryobacteraceae bacterium | reverse complement strand
AATCGTGTTGCTGGCCTCTTCATTGTGATGAGTAGCGCATGAGGGCATGGTCGATGCCCTGCGAGAAGCACAGAGAGTTCTGAGGCCATCGGGAATTCTGGTTGACGTTCGTCCCGTTATTGAGCCGGTCGTGGTGGAAGTGGTAATCGGTAAGCACGCGGTTTGGGCAAAGACGGTCGGGTCATACAGTGCGCCGGAAGACGTGGCGGCGGCAGATGCCGCGGCAAAACATGCTCTGTCGCGGGGATGGTTTGCCCTGGAGACGAGTCTTCCGTTTCCTTTCAAGATCTACTGTGACGATGCCGCTGATTTGCGCGCTTACGCCGAAGCGCGAAAGCTACATGGGGCCGAGATTCCTTATGAGGAACTGGAGGAGAGGCGGGGCGGGTTGGCCGCGAACGGACAACCGGCCCGTTTGCGATGCCGCAGACCGTGGATGCTGAGCACTTACAGCAAGAAACGGCTAATCTAGCGGATCGGTTTACCGTCCATCAGGCGCTCGTTGATCGTGAGCTTTTCGTGTTTGCGGCGTTTCCATCCGGCGGGGGTCTGCGTCCAGGTATCGCGGACGTGGGAGCCCGTCCACACAGTGTGATTCGACTCCTCGTGCACACTGCCACGAGGCATAGAACGGTGGCGAAATTGCCTTCCACCTTCAGATCGTACAGCTGTATGCCGGTTACGGCCCCCCTGCGTTGTTCATCGGGCAGCCACACAACTTTCCAGTTGTCTGGCGGCTTCATGCTTACGATGTCACGGCGGATGAATTGCGCCATCTCCCGTTTGGGGCGCGTGGGCTGACCCACGGTGGTCGAGATCCAGTCGTCGGTGTCAATCGACAGAGCGCCATCCGCGTCACCTCCCTGAAAGCGAATGGCACCAGGAATGCGATGACACTACTGCTTCGTGACATCGATGGTGTTGTCGTCAGAGATGCGATCGATGAGTTTGTTGTACGGGTCGATACCGGCGCGCGAGGGCTCGCGGTCGACGACGACCGTGAACGTGCGGCGATCAGTGCTGGTGAACTTTTCGCGCTTCATGTAGAGCAGCCTTTCATCCTTCTTGGTACCCGCGACGACTCCGATATCGATGTAGTCGTTCAGGGGCATAGGCGATTCGGCGCCATTGCCATCGGACTGAACTTTGCGCGCTTCGACGGTGACGGTCACCTTGTATTTGCCCTCGGGCGTTTTGGTCGATGTGGCGGAGATCGCCTTGTTGTCGTAAAGGACGATACGGTTGAATCCATCGTCGACGAGGTATTGGAGATCGGCCGGCGTGCGGGCCTTGATCTCGTCGACAAGGAGGCGAGTGTCGGGATAGGGCTGGTCCTGCAAATCTTCCGCGTTGGCGTAGCGGTAATGCATAAGGAAGCTGTGAAGCGCGCCGTTGATGTTGTCTTCGCCGATGTAGTCGGCCAGGGTGTACATGATCTGGCCACCCTTTTCGTACCAGACGTAGGGCTCGCGCTGAACAAGGGCAAGCGGCGGCTCGTGACGGACTTCGCCTGAACGGCCGCGAAGGTAGCGGTCGAGGAAATGGCGTAAGACGATGCGCATGTATTCCTTGCCGTACTTGCGCTGCATCAGCATGTAGGCGGAATATTGGGCCAGGGTTTCCGACATCATGTTGGAACCTTCGACCTGGCCGCCGACGAGTTGGTGGCCCCACCACTGATGGGCGAGTTCGTGGGCCGTGACGAAATAAGTCTGATCGACATCGTCGCTGTTGACCATGCGCTCGATGAAACCGATGCCTTCGGAAAACGGCACGGTGTTGGGAAAGGACTGCGCAAAGGTGCGGTAGCGCGGGAACTCCATGATGCGGTACTGCGTGAACTGATAGGGGCTGAAGCTCTTCTGGAAATAATCGAGCCCGGCTCGAGAGGCTTCAAGCATGCGATCGATGTCGAAGGTGTGGGCGGGGTCGTAATAGACCTCAAGGGTGACCGGACCGTTGGCGCCTGAATAAGTCTCCTTACGGACGGAGAAGCGGCCCGAGAGGTAGGCGTAGAAATCAGCGATGCGGGCCCCGCGCATGCTGTATTCGAAGTAGCGGCGGCCGTTTTGGGTCCATTCGCGCTGCAGGTATCCGGGGGCAATGGCGATCTGATCCGGGTCCGTGCTGACGATGGCGTGATAGTTGATCCAGTCGGACTGCGCGGAAAAGAGGTTGATGCGCGAATGTATGGGCTCCCCTCGGTGAGCCATTTCCTCAAGGGGTCCGAGCTTCATCTCGCGGCGGCGACGGGGGTCATCGAGTTCGGCGTTAGCATCGTAGCCAATGATCGGAGCGAAGTTCGAATCGAAGAACGTGCCGTTGAAGGCGAACTGCGCGAGTTCGTTGCCGTCGCGGAAGCCCCGCGTTTCGTGATCATACGAATACGTGAGCACAATGGAATCGCCGGGCGCGAGCGGCTGTTCGAGCGCATAGACGGAATAAATGTCGCGCGGGGCGCGGCTGACGCGGTGGAAGGGGCGGTCGAATTCCAGTTTCCCGATGGATTGATTGGTATCCGTGATGTGGATCTGCGGGATCGAAACGGTGGACTTGTTGATCAGGGTAATGCGGCCGGTTCCGGAGAAGGATCGTTTTGAGGGGAAGATGTCCACTGATTCCTCGACGGAAACGACTTTGGGCTGGGGGAGAAGCTCGTACTTTTTGAAGTCGCGTTCGTAATCGGCCTGAATGCGGCGGCGGGCTTTGGAGTTGAGGTATTCGTTGCTGACATGGCCGTTGTAGTAATACCAGGCGCCGGAGGCTAGGGCGCAGAGCAGGAACAACGTAGCGACGGGAGCGAGGCCACGCGCGCGGCCGAGCGCGAGCGACGTGCGGGCGCGGAGGGAATCTTCCTCGCCGCGGCGAGCGTACGCGATTGAGGCAATCGCAAGGAAGGCGAAGATGCAGGTCCAATAGGTAATGGACCAGAAGAGCGCGGGCACGAAATGCCCGTAGCGGTTCATATCCGAGTAGGTGTACGGCGGGATGGCGCCGGGAAGGTATAGGGTGTTCTCCCAGCCGAATCCAAAGAGGATAGGCTGGAGCACGACGACGCCAATTACAATTCCGTGGCCGAGGAATTTGTTCGAGACGACGGTCTGAACGAACATCGCGAGCAGGGCTATGCCGAGCACTTGCGGGAGCGTAACGATGACCAACTCCTGGAAGTACTGGAAGAGTTCGTATCGGTAGTAGCCCGCAATCGTCTGCATGATGACGCCGACGAGAGCGGCGACGAACAGAAGGAAAAGCTCAACAGCGACTATGGCGGTGAATTTCGAGATCCAGTCAACGGTCTCGCTCAGGGGCAACGCATCGTGGATGCCATCGAAATGGCTGTCACGTTCGCGCCAGATGAGTTCCGCCGCGTAGAGGGCGGCCACGATGAAGAAGAACAAGGTGGCGCTGCCTTCGACCGCCTGAAGCATGAGGTAAGTAACGGGCCAGACATCGACGCCGGCGACGCGTCCGGCGAAGTGGCCGTTGTTCACGGCGAAGGCGATCAGAAGGCCGACGATGGCCCAGAAAGGTACTTCACGCAAGATGGCGCGGATGCGAAGACGCGTGAGTGAGAAGTATTGGGCAAAGGCGGCGCCCGCTCCGAACACCTGATGAATGACTGGGAGACGGGCTGCAACGAGGGATCGGACAGCTTTTTCTTCCTGCTCTTCCTGCATGCGAGCTTTCGCGGCGCGCTTGCTCTGTGAACGGGCAGTGAGCGCCTCGACGGACATCGGAAACCAGATCCACAAGCCGATGAGCGAGGCGAAGCCAACCGCAGTCCAGAGAATTCGGTTGTAGAGAAAGACGCCGGGCGAGTTGCCGCTGAAGTCCCAGGGGAGGAGGAGGGTGTTCTTTTCAAGGACCGTCCAGTAGCGGGTGACGTTGTCAAAGAGTATGAAGCCGACAGGATCGAGAATGCCGGACCAGAAGTGTTCGAGGGATCGGGTCGCTGAAAAGACCGTGATTCCGATGACGTACAGCATGAAGAGCACGACGCCCTGCAGATAGACGATGAAGATCTTGCGGGTGAGGGCGGCGACGGTGAAGAAGAGTGATCCGAGAAAAAAGATCTGGATGATGATGAGCGCAAGAAACGGCTGAATGTACCACCAGAGGACGTTCGGACCGATGCGGGCGTGATCGGCCCAGGGCGCGAACGTGCCGGCAAACGTGCCGAAAATCATCCCGGAGAACACGAGGGCCGTGACGATGAAGGAAGCGGTCCAGCGGCCGAAGAGATACGAGAACTTCGAGACAGGTTTGGTGAAAAGGAGCTGGACAGTGTCGCGCTGGAAGTCGCGAAGGATGGACGTGCCGAAGATGGCGGCGATAATGATGACGCCGAAGAGACAGGAGCCGAGGTCGTTGAAGGAGTTCGCGAACGGGCCGTTGAGCAGGACTTTGCCGTTGCTGTTGCCAACCGGGCCGAAACTCTCGGAAGCGACGGAGAGAAACGCGAAGAAGAACCAGACGACGAAGTAGACGTAAGTGGAGACGCTTTTCGCGCGGAAGCGCATCTCAAATTTGAAAAATTCCCAGAACATCGGTCAGTTCCGGTTGTGGCGCGCGAGGTTGAGGAAGTAAACGTCCGAGAGAACGGACGGGACTACGCGGAAGCCATCGCCAGGGCACGAAGACGCGAAAACGCGGACTTCGTGACGGCCACCGGAAAGCCTGGTGCTGACGACGTTGTGCTCGGCTTCGAGGGCGCGGAGTTCTTCGTCGGTGTCGGCGATACGCGACCAGATTTGTCCTTCGAGGGATGCGAGGCTTTCGGCGGGGGCGCCTTCGAGGAGGACGACGCCGTTGGCGATGATGGCCATGCGGGAGCACAGTTCATGGACGTCGTCGACGATGTGGGTAGACAGGATCACGGTGACGTCGCGTCCGATGGCGGCGAGGAGGTTGAGGAATCGATTGCGCTCAGCCGGGTCGAGACCGGCGGTGGGTTCGTCCACAATGATGAGGCGCGGATTGGCGAGCAGCGCCTGGGCGATGCCAAAGCGCTGCTTCATGCCGCCGGAGTACGTGGAAAGGGCCTTTTTGCGGACCTCCCAGAGGTTGGTCTGATGCAGGAGGGCTTCGACCATCTCTTTGCGCTCGCCGGCGGCGGTGACACCTTTGAGAACGGCGAGATGATTCAGAAGGTCGATCGCTGAGATTTTCGGGTAGACGCCGAATTCCTGCGGGAGGTAGCCGAGGATTTTGCGGACTTCGCTCTTCTGGCGAAGGACATCGATGCCGTCGAGGGTGATAGCGCCGGAGTCCGCATCCTGCAGGGTGGCGATAGTGCGCATCAGGGAACTTTTGCCCGCGCCGTTGGGGCCGAGCAGACCGAACATGTTGTTACCAATGGTGAGCGAGACGTTCTTCAGCGCCTGAACACCGTTCGGATAGGTTTTGTTGAGGCCTTCAATCGTAAGCGGCATGCGATCAGTCTTTTCTTGTCGCGAACTTGATCACGCCTTTGCCGCCATCGGCTTCGCCGTCGAAGATTGTGAAATAGGGATTCATTAGAGGAAGGCCAAGGATGGCGAGGCCCGCTTCGCCCTCGGTAAGGGCGACGGCAGCGGCCCCAACCTGTTCGGTATCCACCTGCCAATAGTCGGAAGGGGGCACAGTGAGCGAGGCGTCGCCCGAGTCGCCCTGAAGTACGAAAGTAATGTTGGGCCAGTTGGCGAGGTTCAGACTGTTGGCGTCGACAGAATCGCCGGGGATCGCTTTGTTCAGGAGTTCCTGCTGGGCCGGCGTGAACTTTGATACGACCGCTTTCAGGAGCTGCGGGCTGAGATTCAGGCTGTTCGTGCCGCTGTCCACAATCGAATTGGTGCGCATTCCTTTAGGGCCCTGGATGCGGGCGACGATGGGATCGGTATTGCCGACGATGATGGACTTCAGGTTGGTGCTGTACCAGTCGTCGGAGAGGACTTTGACGGTCTGGAACGCGCCGGTGTAGAGATCGGTGCTTTCCTCGCCGCCTCCGATAACCATCCATCCGTTGTTGAGGGGATCATTGACGCCGCCGGCGCCGACGTGAATGAATGAACGGCGCGTGAGGAATGAAATTTTGTCAGAGACGACATCCGCATCGGTCAATTGAGTCAGATAGGGAACGATGGCGCCGCCTTTGCCCGTGCGGACCTGATTGGACGTGTACTTGTGAGCCCAGGTGTCCTGGGGCATCGTGAAGGCGTCGTCGAGCGGAGCGTAGGCGAGGCCGAGAATGCCGTCGGTTTGTCCAAACATGTCGGAAGACGCCTGGTAGGCGATGGAAGCGTTGCCGCCATTGAGCGTCACAGCGGAGCTGCCCTCGCCGGCGACGATGGACATTTCAAAGACGGCGCCGGTCCAACTGCTGCCGTCGCCGTAAGCGTCGGTCTGCGCGAGGTCGGTTGACTTGTCACCGCGGGTGAGCTGGGGTTGATATTTTGTGCCGTCGAGAGCGAGGGCGCTGCTGCCGGTGTCGAGGAGGACATTCAGCGCCTTTTGATCCGGCCCGAAACAGAGGCGACCTGTGTAATCGCCGCCCGCGTAGAAATTCGTGATGGGGATACGAACGATTTTTGGCAATTGGCACTCCTTATTCCGGCTTATATTAGCGCGATTAAAGCGGATAACGATGCCGGCGTCGTCAGGTCATAGGTTCGCTGGCGCCGCTGGAATGTTGTTGATCAGGCGATCGAGGACTTCGGCGATCATGGCGGCGGTGTGATCCCAGTAGTGGGTATGGGCTCCGGGGCCGATGCAGAATTCGATGCGGGAACCGGCATGGTCGGCTGAGACACGGGCGGGTTTGCCGGCAGGCGGGTCCCATTCCTCGTCGTAGGATGTGGCGGCGGGGGCCCATTGATAGCCTTTGCGACCGCCGCGCCAGAGGTAGCGGCCAATGTAGTCGCCGCTGCGGTAGGCGTTGATCCAGCGCTCGACGCGCAGGAGGTCGGGCTGCGGGCAGTCAGAGGCCTGGATGTCAGGGAGCTGGCCGGGGGGAATCTCTTCGCGAGGAATATCGTTGCGAGCCCAGCCATAGAGGAACGGGAAACGAAGACCGTAGAGCTGGTGGAGCGGGCAGCCCATCGTGAAAAAGTAAATGGGCATTTTCCCGAAATGTTCGAGTTCGGGATCGTAGGCGGTCATGGAACCGGCGATGCGCCGCTCCGTTTCGACATATCTGAGGAAGTCCGCGGATATCACGGTGCCCTGGCTGTGAGCGATGATGACCATCGCATCGTAATGATTTCCCTCGTGATCGCGCCATGCGGAGATGTGGCGCAGGAGCGAGGCGTAACGACCGCAGATGCGGGCGGTGGGATTGGAGTCGCGCGGATATTCGCGGAGCCAGTTATCGACGTCAAACATTACCCGCAGCACGGGGCGAAGCCCGCCTGCCAGCGACTTCAGGCGTCCTGAAAAGCCAATGATGCCGATGGTTGTTCCCGCGACGATCGTCCCTACTATCTTGATGATCGTGTCGAAGATGCCCGAGTTCTCAAAGAGCCAGTCGATCAGGCCGAAGCGGAAGATCACAAGCGCGAGAGCGGGAATCCAGAATACCCAATAGATGAGTTCGCCCCCCGAACGCATGAAGCGAAAGCCGCGATCGAGCCATACGCCGAGCGCTTCCGAGGCCTTAGCGGAGGGCGATTCGGGAGGGCTGACTTCGCCGATCACGCATGGGAAGATCGACCAGACGGCGATGGAAAAGGCGAGCAGGAAGGCAGTCAGGAACACGGGCAGAACGGCGATGCCGGCGATTGTGAGCATCAGGTTTGCCCACTCGCTTACGAGAGGCGGCGAAGTCACAAATCGATCCGCTGCGTTTTCCATCGTGACGGCGCGCGATGCGCTGACAGCGAAGCCGTGGTTCCATAGCCAGCGGTAGAGCGCAGCGTTTACCGGCCGGTAGCGGACAGGCGCGGCGCCAGCGGACGCGCTCGGACCGGGCAACATGCCGACGGCGATTTTCGCCACGCCGGTCCAGAGGGGCACACTGAACGAGACAAAGCTGATGGAAGAGAGGGCGAGAATAAGCTGCGCGGTCCAGCGGGTGCGGCTGGCTTTTGTACGTTCGGAGGAATCGCTGACACGGTGGACCGCGATCCAGCCCGCGATATGCGCCCAGACAAAGCCAATGAAAAAGATAAGCCACGCCAGCGCGAGCAGGTCGAAGGCGACTTCGAGAATGTTGAGACAGAATGCGATCGCCGGGTAGTTAATTCCCTTGCGACCGCCGACGGGCAGACCACCCAGGGCGAATACTACGACGACGCAGAGCACGAGAGCCCCGCCAAGGATGAGCGCGAAAGACTTCGAGCCGGGGCGGCGCTTATCGTAGGCGGATACGATCAGCCACACGATCCCGAAGCACAAAGCGAGCAGGACGACTGCTGCGGCCCCTTCGGTCGTGTCTTGGGGGAAGGGCGTTCCGAAATACCGGATCAAAAGGCTGACCACAAACGAGTGCTGCTCTGCAGGCGATCTGGTCCCGGTCCACAAAACGACGCCCGCGATCAAGGCGGCCAGACCTCCGAACAGAATCAAAGGAACCGAGTAGAGCCACCTCGGGAAACGCGACCGGGTGGACAGAGCGAAGCCGGAAATGGCGAGCACGAGGAGCGCGATCAGGCCGACGAGAGCAGCGAATTCACCACGTTCCGATAGCTGGCTCCGCATCAGCGAAAGCAGCATGATGACGGGCGCAACCGCCGCCATGAAGAGATTCAGAATCGGGATCGGCCGGCCGAGAATGCCCACCGGCAGGCGCTGTGCGGCGGCGAAGCGATGCCATTTGCTTTTCAGGCCCTGATCCTTGCCCGCATGGACGTTAATGGCGGCGGCGAGGACGGTAGTGACGCTGACGCTCGCCAGGTGGAACAGGAGTTGATACAACTCGGCGAAGACACGCGTGAAGGCATTAGCGGTCCGGGAGAGATCGGACCAGAACATCTCGTAGATGTGAACGATCTTTTCCTCGGTATCCGGCGCGGGTTTGTGTAACTGCACGTCGCTTTGGCGGAGTTCGCCCGCAATCGTCGCTGCAGCGTCTCGCGAGTAACCGCCCGGAGCGGACGGGGGCGCCGCCAGTCGTTTTCCTTCGAGCCTGAGGCATTGATAGGTGTCCTCCGGCTCCTCACCTTTGTAGAAGCGCACCTGTCCCTTCATGAAGATGTGATCGAGACCGAGGGCGGGGCCCGGCTCCGCCCTGGCGGGCTCGACGGAGTGGCGGTACGCGGCGTCCTCCAGGAAGTCCAACGGTCCCTTTGAGCCTGTCGGGGTTACATGGGCCAGTGCGGCGGTGGCTTCCGGCGATTCGTCGCCGCCTCCGGGGCGCATGGGCCGAACGTTGATGCGCTTGGTGACTTCTGTAAAGGAGGAGTAACGAGGCGGGTGGGATTCAGCGTCCGCGTGGTCCCCCGGAGATCCGGCGGAGGAGGGCTTGTATTCCAGGTTCGAGAGTAGATCCCCGATCTCTCTGGCGGTGACGAAGGGCGGGTGGTCGCCGACGCCATGGACGGCGACGACAGCGACTCTGCGGGCGCGCGGCGGGTCCGCAGGGCCGAGGTGGGGTTCGGGCATGTTCCTCCTGGAGCGCGTTCAGGAATTAATCCCTGATATTTAATCAGATCGGAGAAGATCGGGAGGGAATAATTCGCGCCTGCTAAAATTGGATTTTCCTGGCGGGGTAGCTCAGCTGGCTAGAGCGACGGTCTCATAATCCGTAGGTCGGGAGTTCGAGTCTCCCCCCCGCCACCAAAGTCCAGAAACCATTGATCGCTGACCGGATCTCTTCCTGCCAGCGATTTTGTTTTTTGGGCTCTTTCCGAGGCTCCGCCCGACTGCGATTTCGCTGTGGCGATGCTGCGTAGCTTACGAGCTACTTGCCGACAAGGGCGCGGAATGTCAGAGCCGCTTTTCGAACGCGCCGAGGACTTCGTGTCCGTTAGCGGTCACGAGTACGTCGTCTTCAACGCGAAAGCCTCCGAAGTTCGGCGAATAAATGCCCGGTTCGACGGAGGTGAGCATTCCGGGTTCCAGGATATCCTTCGAATCGGGCGCGAGGTGAGGGAAATCCTCGTGGTACGCGAAGCCAAGTCCATGGCCGGTAATGTGGGGAAACAGATCGCCATATCCGGCTTCGCTGATTATGGCGCGTCCTGGCTGATCAACCTCCCCTCCCGTAATACCGGGCCGAATCGCGTTGCATGATGCCTCCTGCGCTTGCCTGAGGACATCAAACGCGCGAAGCTGTTCGTCCGACGCGGCTCCTGCAACCCGCGCGCGAGTGCGGTCGGCCCAATAGCCGTCGGCTACGACGCCCAATTCCAGCAAGGCGACTTCGCCGTTTTCGAGCGGTCGTTTGGTCGAGATTTCGTGCACGCGGTAACCGATTGCTGTTTCCGCAGTTCCCGTCGCGACCTGCGCGTACGCCCGGACCCGCGCGGCGCCCTTGTACCCGGTTCCTTTGGTCATCACAGCGTGCTCAACGAGCGCGACGAGCTCGACTCCCGTCATTCCCGGCTCGACCGCGCTCTGAAAAGCTTCAAGCCCGAGCCTCGAAATTTCGCTTGCGATCCGCAGCTTTTCGATCTCGAAAGCAGTCTTCGCGCGGCGTTCCTTCTTAATGAGCGACGTTGCGTCTACAAGCTCCGCGGCAGGAAATGCGGCGGCGTAGTAATCCCGGGTCGATTCCACCGGAACCAGAATTTCGCCGCTCTGCCACGAAGGAGCGATCGCCGTAAAGCTGCCCTCATAACCGATACGCCGCCAATTCCTGCCCGAGGCCACTTGGCTGATCGCGCGATATACGGAATCGGCGGCATCGCCCGCCCCTAAAACGCCGAAACGGTAATAGTGGGGAACTCCATGCCAGATCGAGGATTCCACTTCCCCCGAAAAATAGTCCGGCGAAACGAGCGCGGCATCGCCCTCGCGCGGGAACACCAGGGTCGCGGCTCCCACCATCGGCCAGAAGCCCGTCAGCAGAAGCACGTTTTCGGGCAAACGCAGTACGAGAGCATCGAGACGCGCCTCTTCCATGGCGCGTCTCATGCGATGAACACGATCGTGATGGCTCATTTTTGGATTGTTCGCCAGGTTCAATGCGCTACGTCAACCCACGCACGTTTCGCGGAACTCTCGAGAACCGCATCGAGAACCTGCATCTGACGGAGCCCGTCGGCAAACACCGGGTATTCGACGGGCGAGTTGCGGTCGGCGACTCTGCGGTAGAAGCGGCGCATCGTCTGCTTGAACGAATCGTCGTAGCCCTCGCTATGGCCTCCTGGCAAGTCGGCAAAGGGCCTTGCATCCTCACGCATCAGCGACGGATCCTTGACCGAGATCAGATTCGGCGAGTTCCTCTGCCCGATCCAGAGTTCATCGGGGCGCTCGGCATCCCACGTGATTCCCGCTTTGGATCCGTAGATCTCAATAACGAGACGGTTCTTCCTGCCCGCCGAAACCTGACTGACCGTCATGGCTCCGCGGGCATTGCCAAGTTCGAAGATCATCGATCCGAAGTCTTCGGTCTTTATGGGCACCTCTGTGTAGTCCTGCGGAGCGGAGGTTTTGCCCGCGAAGGTTTCTACCTCGCCCTTCGGCCTCTTCCTGGTTTTGAGAAAAGTATGCAGACCGGCGCAGACAGAGGTGATGCGGAGCCCGGTAACGAACTCCACGAGATCGCACCAGTGAGAGCCGATGTCCGCGAAGGTCCGCGAGGGGCCGGTTTCGATGCGCCAGTTCCAGTCGGTGTCGTAGAGCAGCCAGTCCTGCGAGTAAGTACCCTGAACGACAAGAACCTCGCCGATTTCTCCGGCGGCAATTATGCTGCGGAGATTTCGCACCTGCGGATACGCGCGAATCGTGAAGCAGACGCCATTTACGAGACCAGTCTCGTCGGCAAGTTTCACGAGAGCGCGGGCATCGGCGGTCGAAGTAGCCAGCGGCTTCTCGCAGAGCACATGCTTGCCGGACCGGAGCGCCTCCTGGGCCATCGGGAAATGGAGGTCGTTCGGGGTACAGATGTGCACTACGTCGATATTCGGGTCGGTCAGAAGTTCGTGAGCGTTGCCTGTGGCGCGCTCTATGTCGCACGCGCGGGCGAAAGCGCTCGCCTCCTGTGCCGTCACAGCGCCGGCGGCGACAACCTCCACATTGCCCAGCCGGCGCACAGATTCGGTGTGGACACGACCCATGAAGCCTGCGCCGAGGATCGCGGTTCTGATTTTTCTCATGAGCTTATGATCGATTTCACATTATCCATGAACGGGCATATGGAAATCCGGGCCTTTGCGGATGCCTTCAGGCCAACGCGATGTAATGGTCTTCAGCCGCGTGTAAAAGCGGACTCCTTCAGGTCCGTGGACATAGTGGTCACCGAAGAGCGAGCGCTTCCAGCCTCCGAACGAATGGAACGCCATCGGCACGGGGATCGGGACGTTGATTCCGACCATTCCCGCCCTGACGCGGTTCGCGAAGTTGCGGGCGGTTCCGCCGTCGGCTGTAAACAACGCCACACCGTTGCCGTACTCGTGGTTGTTCACGAGTTGCAGGGCGGATTCGGCGTTGGGCACTCGCACCAGCGAAAGCACCGGCCCGAAAATCTCTTCGCGATAGATCCGCATGTCGGGCTGAACATTGTCGAAGAGGGATGCTCCCAGGAAGAACCCCTTCGAGTCAAACTCCTGCTCGCGGCCATCTTTCACCAGATGCGCGCCTTCCTCCACGCCTACTCCGATGTAGCCGCGAACCTTCTTCAGATGGTCTCCCGTGACCAGAGGTCCCATCTCGGCGCCCGCCTGATCGCCCGGCGCGACATTGAGTGAAGCAATGCGTTTAGTCAGTCGATCTACGAGCGCGTCGGCGGTCTGATCGCCCACTACAACTGCAACGGAAATGGCCATGCAGCGCTCTCCGGCGGATCCGTAAGCGGCGCCCATCAGAGCGTCGGCGGCCTGATCGAGATCCGCGTCGGGCATGACAACCATATGGTTCTTGGCGCCCCCCAGCGCCTGAACGCGTTTCCCCGCCCCGGCGCCACGCGCGTAGATGTACTCGGCCACCGGCGTGGAGCCGACGAAGCTGATGGCTTCGACGCCGCGATGATTGAGCAGGGCATCAACGGCTTCCTTATCGCCGTGGACCACGTTGAATACCCCATCCGGAAGACCGGCCCGTTTCAGGAGCAGAGCCATCTCGATGCTCGCCGATGGATCGCGTTCGCTCGGCTTCAAAATGAACGTATTGCCGCAGGCGAGAGCCACCGGAAACATCCACAGCGGGACCATCATCGGGAAGTTGAAAGGCGTGATTCCGGCGACGACTCCGAGCGGCTGACGTACGGAGTAACTGTCAATTCCCTTCCCTACCGTTTCGGTGTATTCGCCCTTCAACAGATGCGGAATGCCCGTGGCAAACTCGACGACTTCGAGCCCGCGCTGAACTTCGCCTTTCGCATCGGACAGAACCTTGCCATGTTCGCTGGTAATCAGGGTCGCCAGGCGGTCCTGATTCTGGTCGAGCAGGGCGGCGAATTTGTTCAGGATCCGGGCGCGGCGCAACGGCGGGAGGGCCGACCAGGAGTCGAACGCTTCCGATGCCGCCTGAACGGCGTGATTCACCTCGGATTTGCTGGCGAGAGCGACCTTCCGGCTTCTGGCCCCCAGCGCGGGATTGAAGACGTCACCCCAGCGGCCCGACGTCCCTTCTCTCAGTTCGCCGCCTACAAAATGGTTGACGACTTCCGACGCAAGGCCCGGCCGGGCCGACGATTCGGCTTCAGCAGCGATCATTTTGGTTAGACTCCCTGCTCATGATCTCACCGTCGGAACAACCGTTTTCGGCTAGTAACCGGCGGCGCTCAGGAACAGGTCCGCGACGCGCGGATTCGGCGCGACGATCACAGGCTGCTTACGAGTCGACCAGCGGGGGCGCTCACGGTTGATGCCCCAAACAGTGAGTCCTGCCTCTTCGGCAATGACCTGCGGAGGAATCAGATCGAGATCAAGGCCTGCGCCGAAATTCATGTACACCTGCTGACCGCCGAATATCGTCATCATGATGTTGGCTCCGGCTCCCCCAACGCCCGTAGACACGGAAACGAGACCGCTTTCGAGGACGCGGAGCGCTCGTCCCTTTTCGTCGGGTTTCATGCGGGCGCTCAGCGGAACGCACGAGACGAAACGTTGCGTTTCCGGATAGCGGTTCCGCTTCACGGCGCGCGGCGAATCGAATTCGAAATGACCGTCATCATACCCGCTTCGCTGGTGGAACGCTCCCGCCCCGCGAACGGCATATGTGATTCGTCCCATGCAACCTTCGCCGCTGTCGAGCGGTAGAAACAACTCCGGCTGAAATAAGACGCCGATTTCCGGGCTGCCATCTTCCAGATAATGCGCCTGGATGGAGTAGGAACTGCTTCCGCAGGCGAAGGGATTTGTGCCATCGAGCGGATCAGCGCCGACTTCTTTGCGACCGGGAAGCGCGGCTCCGCCGGATTCCTCGAGAACGATCGTAAGTTCCGGATCGATCAAAGGAAGGCGCGATTCGAGTATTTTGCGGATTGCCGAATCGGAGGCGTGGTCGGCGGCGGTGACGAGTTCCGTCACGTCTTTGTAGGAAGCGGTGAGTTCGCCGGACGTCTTGACGTGAAGCACCTCCGTCGCGCCCGCTATTACGGCCTCGGTAAGAACGCGGCGGATTTGTTCCAGTTTCCTGTCTCGTTCCAACCGGGTTACGCTCTGCTCCCGATGACGCCTGCGAGAGGACTGCTTGCGCTTGCGTAGAGTTTTTTCTCCATGCGTCCGGCTTCGAAAGCGAGTCTTCCGGCTTCGACGGCGAGTTTCATGGCTTTGGCCATTTTTTCGGGCTCATCAGCGGCGGCGACGGCCGTGTTCATGAGGATCGCGTCGGCGCCGAGTTCCATGGCGATTGCGGCATCTGAAGCAGTGCCTACACCCGCGTCGACGATCAGCGGGACTTCCGTAATCATTTCGCGCATGATGCGAAGATTCGTGACGTTTTGAATTCCGAGTCCCGAGCCGATGGGCGCGGCGAGCGGCATGACGGCAGCGGCGCCGGCGTCGATCAGGCGCCGGGCGTTCACGACGTCATCGTTGGTGTAGGGGAGCACAACGAAGCCGTCTTTCGCGAGAACGCGCGTGGCCTCGACAAGACCGGCGTTGTCAGGGAACAGGGTCTTCTCGTCGCCGATCACTTCGAGCTTTACCCAGTTCGAGAGGCCAACTTCGCGGCCGAGGCGCGCGGTCCGGATAGCATCGTCGGCCGTATAGCAGCCAGCGGTATTCGGAAGAATGAACATGCGACCGCGATCGATGTAATCAAGGAGAGATTCTTTCGATCGGTCCGTCAGGTTCACGCGTCGCACTGCGACGGTGACAATCTCCGCTCCCGAGGCGGCGTGGCAGCGCGCCATTTCCTGGAAGCTTCTGTACTTTCCGGTTCCGATCAGGAGCCTCGATCCAAAACTCCGCCCGGCAATCACAAGGGACATGCTTTCAGCGTATAGGATGGAGGGGATCCATGCGCATTGTACCGGGAATCATGCTTTGTTGCGCGGCCCTGAACGCACAGTGGACCACGATGCCGATGCCGTCTTCCATTCAGGCGCGTGAGGGCACGCTTAGAATCGGGCCGGATTTCGCGATTGGGTTTGAGGGGTATCGGGAAGCGCGACTGGACCGCGCAGGCGAGCGGGTGAGAGCGCGCATCGCAAAGCTGA
The DNA here is from genome assembly GCA_035262625.1 of Bryobacteraceae bacterium. Taxonomy (GTDB): domain Bacteria; phylum Acidobacteriota; class Terriglobia; order Bryobacterales; family Bryobacteraceae; genus BOG-234. Next base: position 30,917 of record DATFSM010000056.1, on the reverse strand, counting down.
CCGGACTGACGCTCACGCATGACATCTCTCACCCGGTTCTGGTTGTGCGCACCCAGAAGGCGAGTTTGCCGACACAGGCGATCGAGGAAGACGAAAGCTATCGAATGACGATCTCGGCGCAACGGGCGGAGATCGACGCGCCGAATCCGCTGGGCGCGATGCATGGCCTCGAGACGTTTTATCAACTTATTACGAACACGGAGCAGGGATGGGCGGTACCCACGGCGGCGATCGACGATCATCCGCGGTTCGCATGGCGCGGGCTGCATATCGACGTTTCACGGCATTTCATCCCGCTTGAAGTGATACGCCGGAATCTCGACGGAATGGCCGCTGTGAAGCTGAATGTCTTTCACTGGCACCTTTCGGATGATCAGGGTTTCCGGATCGAATCGAAGAAGTTTCCCAAGCTGCAGGAACTAGGGTCGGATGGTCTTTATTACACGCAGGCTGAAGCGGGCGAAATCGTAGAATATGCGCGCGACCGGGGCATTCGCGTCGTACCCGAGTTCGATATCCCGGGGCACGCGACGAGCTGGCTGGTGGGATATCCGGAGCTTGCGGCGGGACCTGGGCCGTTTCAGATCACCCGCGTGTGGGGTGTTCAGGATCCGACAATGGATCCCGCGAAGCCACGGGTTTACGAGTTCCTGGATGGCTTTATCGGCGAGATGGCGGCGCTTTTCCCGGACGCGTACTTTCATATCGGCGGCGACGAGGTGAACGGCAAGCAGTGGGCGGCGAATAAAACCGACATTCCGGCGTTCATGCAATCGCACGGCTTTAAGACGCAACACGAGCTGCAGGCCTATTTCAATCAGCAGGTCGAAAAGATCGTTACGAAATATGGCAAGCGCATGGAGGGCTGGGACGAGATTCTGAACCCGGCGCTACCGAAGGACATCGTGATTCAGTCCTGGCGGGGCTCGAAGTCACTGGTTGAGGCGGCGCGGCAGGGCTACCAAGGGATTCTCTCCTCCGGCTTCTATCTCGACCACATCGAGCCCGCGTCGAAATTGTACGGCGTCGATCTGCTGGGAGATCAGGGGCCGTCGATGAGCGCCGAAGAGAGAAAGCGCGTGCTGGGCGGCGAGGTTTGTATGTGGACCGAATATGTTTCAGCCCAGAATATCGACACGCGGATTTGGCCGCGAACGGCGGCGATCGCGGAACGTTTCTGGTCACCCGCCGAAGTGAACAATGTAGGGGATATGTACCGCAGGCTCGATATCACGGATGCGGAACTCGATCTGATTGGGTTGACACAGCACAGGGAGTACCAGAGTCTCCTCGAAGGGCTCGCGGGATCGTCGAACATCGAGCCGGTGAAGACGCTGGCGGATGTTTCCGAACCGGGAACGCTGGGATTGCGCCATCGGGTTAACCCGAATTATGCGCAGGACACGCCGCTGAACCGATTCGTGGACACGGCTCGGCCCGATCCGCCAGTGGCGCGGCATTTCAGCGATCTTGTGGACCGTTATCTGGCGAACCGGAACGACACTGCAGCGAAGGATGAGATTCATCGCTGGCTGGAGCTTTGGGCCGCGAATGACGCGAAACTGCAGCCGCTTATCGCGAAGCGGGCGATACTCCGCGACGCGGCGCCGGTTTCCTCGACGCTATCGAAACTCGCGGCGCAAGCGCTGGGTAACGGCGGGGCGGCGGATATTGAAGCCGCGCAGAAGCCTATTGGCGAAGTTCGTCTCGCGGTGGCCCCCGCGATCGCCAGGCTGATCGCCGCGGGCCGATAGTGAAGATCGACCGCCGCAGCGCGGCCGCAATCGTCTACGGGTTGATCCTTCTCTGGATCAACGTCTATATCGCGCGCGATTTCTTCCATACGGCTTCCGCGCCGATGAATTCGATGCACGGGTACTGGACGGCGATCGCGCAGCGGGCGGGCAGCGCATGGTTCCAGGCTACGTGGTGGCCGTATGTGGACGCGGGAATTCCGTTCGAGTTCACGTATGCGCCAGGGATTCCTTTCTTTACGGCCATGACATCGGCGGTCTTGCACAAGGCCCCGCTCGCTGCGTTCAATATGGTCGCGGGAGCGATTTACTGCCTTGCGCCGCTGACCGTATTTCTGATGGCCTGGCTGCTGATGCGCGCGCCGGGCTACGCGTTTCTCGCGGGATTGCTGTATTCGCTGACTTCGACGACTCAGATCCTCGCGCCGGATGGTCCATTCGCCTGGCGCGCGTTCTGGGATGCGCGTCGCATTTATCTGACCGCGGTCTGGGACGATACTCCGCATCTGGCCGCGGTCGCGCTTGTTCCGCTCATCATCGTGCTGCTCGCGCGGTCGATTCAGCGGCGGCGGCTAATCTACTACGTGCTCGCGGCATTCACGATCGCGCTCGCAAGCTGGTGCAGCGCGTTCGGGCCCACGGATACAGCGCTGGCCACGATCTGCCTGCTGTTTACGCTCAAAAGGGAGCGGCTTGCCTCCAACATAGTTCTGATCGCGGGAATCGGACTGTTCGCATGGGCACTGACTGCGCCGTTCCTGTCGCCCGCGACGATTCAAGCGGTTCGCGATTCGTCGCCGACCGACGGCACCGGATGGCAGGCCTCTTCGTTCACCGCGCTGGCGATCACCATTCTGGGATGGACGATTCTGTGGAGCTGTCTGCAGCGCTGGACCGGGGACTGGCGGCTGAGATTCCTCGCGCTGTTCGCCTATCTGATGAGCGCGATTCCGATGATCGGGGAGTATCTGCACCGGCAGTTTCTGCCACAACCGACGCGCTACAAGTTCGAGATGGAAATGGCGCTCGACGTATGCCTGGTGTTTGCGCTGAAGCCCGTGGTCGAAAAAGCCCCGAAGCCGATTCGGGCGGGATTGTTGCTGGTGGTAGTGGCTTTCGCAAGCGAACAACTGGTAGCGCATCAGCATTTCGCGCGCGCTGTTATACCAGCGGCGGATCTTCCGAAGAGCATCGAGTCGAGAGTCTCCCTGTGGGCCCACGAGCATCTCCCAGAAACTCGCATCGCGATGCCGGGTTCAATCGCGATGTGGGCGAACCTCTTCAGCACGGTCCAGCAGTTCGGTGGCGGCGCATGGAGCATGGCTTACAACATGCAGCAGCAGCGGGCTTCGTGGGCGGTGCAGGGCGGCGATACGCACACAGCGCTCACCTGGTTGAAAGCGTTTGGCGTGGCGGCGATCTGCGTTTCCGGCCCGAAGAGCCCCGAGTTTTGGAAGACCTATGGGCATCCGGAGCGGTTCGAGGGCCTTCCGGTCCTCTGGCGCGAAGAGGACACGACGATTTACTCGAACCCCGGGACCTCAGCCTCACTGGCGCATTCGGCGCCGGCTTCGGCGATTGTTCGGGATGCGCGGGATTTCCGGAACATCGAACGATACGTGAACAGCCTGCAGGATGACGCCTCACTGCGCTGGAGGGGAAACAACGAATTCGCGGTGCAGGCGCCCGCCAGCGCCGGAAGAGCTTTATCGGTCCAGGTGTCGTGGAGCCCCGGTTGGCATGCGACCGTCAACGGCAAGGCGCTGCGCATTCAAAAGGATGGCATCGGACTGATGTGGTTCGATCCCCAATGCAGCGGACCGTGCGCAATCGACGTCAAATATGACGGTGGCTGGCAACTGCGCATCCTTCGGTGGCTGAGCTTCGCAGCGATGGCGGCGTTAGTAGCCGCGTTCCTTCTTGTGGCGTCGGGTAAATCGGAGATAATAGGCGCCGGGCGCAGGATGTCCCCAGCGCAAAAGACCTGAAACAGGGAGCCCATTTTCACAAACATGCCTGAAGCAGTGATTGTCGATTGCCTGCGTACCGCGGTAGGAAAGGCGCCCCGGGGTACGCTTCGCAACACGCGGCCCGATGAACTCGCGGCAACCGTGATTCGGGCGCTCTTCGAGAAGCATTCCACCATTCCGAAAGAAGACGTCGAGGACGTAATTCTGGGGTGCGCGATGCCCGAAGGCGAACAGGGGAGCAATATGGCCCGAATCGCCTCGCTGCGCGCTGGCATGCCAGTGACGGTTCCGGGCGTCACGATCAATCGTTTCTGCAGCTCGGGACTCCAGGCCATCGCGATGGCGGCCGACCGGATTCGCGCGGGAGGCGCGCACATCATTGTGGCGGGTGGGAGCGAATCGATGAGCATGATTCCGCAGGGCGGCATCAAACCATCGCCCAACCCCTGGTTCGTCGATCACCAGCCCGAGGTCTACATGAATATGGGGCTGACTGCTGAACAGCTTCATCGAAAGTACGGAGTCTCGCGCGAGGATTCAGACGAATTCGCGTTGCGAAGCCATCAAAAGGCGCTCGACGCGCAGGCAAAAGGGAATTTCGACGACGAGATCGTTCCGGTGAGCGTGGAGTCCGCTTTGATGAACGGTGGAACGAAGCCAGTGCGGAGCGAGCAAGTGTTCGACAAGGATGAAGGGCCGCGCGCCGACACTTCGAAGGAGGCGCTGGCGAAACTGAAGCCTGTGTTCCATGCGCAGGGAACGGTGACGGCAGGGAACTCCTCGCAAATGAGCGATGGCGCCGCGGCGGCGATCGTGATGTCCGAGACCAAGGCGCGGGAACTGGGCCTCAAGCCGATGGCGCGGTTCGTCAGCTTCGCGACCGGCGGTGTTCCGCCGGAAATTATGGGTATTGGACCAGTAGTGGCGATCCCGAAGGCCTTGGCGCTCGTGGGACTTACGCTCGATGAGATCGATGTGATCGAACTCAATGAGGCGTTTGCGGTTCAGGCGCTTGCCGTGATTCGGGCGGGTGGTCTCGATCTGAATAAGGTGAATCCGAGTGGCGGGGCCATAGCGCTTGGTCATCCGTTGGGTTGCACCGGGGCGAAGCTTACCGCAACCATTCTGCGCGAGATGCGGCGGAGCGGGGCGCGATACGGAATGGTCACAATGTGCGTAGGGGGCGGCCAGGGCGCCGCGGGTATTTTCGAGAGGCTCTAATCCGAATGGCTACAGCATCGATCGAATCCGTCGAAGAAGTAAAGACTGACAAGGTAAAGCGGGTGGGGGGCGGGTTTCTGATCGAGGATCAGAAGGCCTCAGAAATCTTTACGCCCGAGGACCTGACCCCGGAACATCGCGAGATTGCGCGGGCAGCACGGGAGTTTTTCGAAAAGGAAGTCGCGCCCAACGTGGACGCCATCGTTCACGGCGACCGCGATCTTGCGGTTTCGCTGCTTCGCAAGGCGGCGTCTCTGGGGTTTGAATCGATTCTGACGCCTGAACGCTATGGCGGCATGGAACTCGATTTAGCCTCGAGCATGGTCGTCGCGGAGGAACTGGCGCGCGACGGGTCATTCGCCGGATGGCACGGCGCGCACGCGGGGATCGGTACGATGCCGCTGCTGCTCTTCGGTACAGAGGAACAAAAGCAGAAGTATCTGCCGCGTCTTTCCACGGCAGAACTCGTGGCGGCTTATTGTCTGACTGAACCTCACGCCGGTTCGGACGCCCTCGCCGCCAGGACGCGCGCCGATCTGTCTCCGGACGGACGGCACTACATCCTCAACGGCCAGAAGATGTGGATCACGAACGGCGGCAAGGCGGACCTTTTCACGGTATTCGCGAAGATTGGCGGCGAACAGTTCTCGGCGTTTCTGGTGGAGCGAGCTTTCCCCGGCGTTTCGAGCGGAAACGAAGAGCACAAGATGGGAATCAAAGGCAGCTCCACTACCGCGGTCTATTTCGACAATGTGCCCGTCCCGGTAGAGAACCTGCTTGGCGAGCCGGGCCGCGGTCATATCATCGCGTTCAACATCCTCAATCTCGGGCGGTTGAAACTGGGCCCGTTCGCGGTCGGTGGCTCAAAGAACATTCTTCGCGTCGCGACGACTTACGCGAAGCAGCGCAAGGCTTTTGGATCGGCGATCGCGCAGTTCGGGATGATCCAGAGCAAGCTCGCCGAGATGGCGATCCGGATTTTCGCGATCGAATCGATCTCCTACCGCGTGGAAGGGCTGATTCAGGGCTATCTCGAAGGATTCTCCTGGAATGAGCCGGATGCCGCACGGCGTTTCATGAAGGCGATTGAAGAGTTCGCTGCCGAGTGCTCCATGGTCAAGGTGTACGCCTCCGAAGCGCTGGATTATGTGGTCGACGAAGGCGTGCAGATCCACGGCGGATACGGTTATCACCAGGATTATGCCGTGGAAAAGGCGTACCGCGATTCGCGCATCAACCGGATTTTCGAGGGCACGAACGAAATTAACCGGCTGCTGATTCCGGGCATGATGCTCAAGCGGGCGCAGCAGGGCCGTCTGGGGCTCGTGAAGGCCGCAAAGGCCCTGATGGATGAGGTCCTGGCGGGACCTTCGCTTTCGGAGACGGCGTCGGAAGAGAGACGTCTGGTCACGAATGCGAAGAAGATCGGACTTCTTTTGCTGGCCACCGCGTTTGAAAAGTTTGGGACCGGGATGGAGAAGCAGCAGGAGGTCCTCGCCGGGATCGCGGATGTCCTGATGGAAACCTTCGCGATGGAGTCCTGTCTGTTGCGCGTCGAGAAATCGGGACAGCGGGAGGGCGCCATGTACGACATGCGCGCGGTGTTCCTGCGCGATGCGATGGCGCGGATCGAAGCGTTTGCGCGGCCCGTGCTTGCGGCGTGCGCGGAGGGCGATACGCTGCGGTCGCATCTGGCGGTGCTGCGCCGCTTCGCGAAGTATCAGCCGGTCAATTCGATCGGGCTACGCCGCCGCATTGCGGAAAAGCTGGTCGCCTGAACGTTGAGTGACCAGCCGCGGATCGTGGTAGCAGTTGGCCTTCCGGGCTCTGGGAAGTCGACTTACTTCGCCAAAATCGGCGCGAATCCAATTTCAACAGATGCGATACGGCTTCAGTTGATTGACGACGAGGCCAACCAGACTATCAACGGGCGGGTGTTCTCTGTGGTTCACGCCTTGCTGCGGCATCGGATCGAGTTGAGAAGGCCATGCACGTATATCGACGCCACGAGCCTTACCCGAAAAGACCGCAAGGGATTTATTAGGGTCGCACGCGAGCACGGATGCCGGGTGGAGGCTCTTTGGTTCGATACGCCGCTCGAGATTTGCATGGCGCGGAACGCGGCGCGCGGGCGCGTTGTGCCCGAACACGTGATGAATCAAATGGCGGCGAAGTTCGTGCCCCCATCGGTGGAAGAAGGCTTCGACAGTATCTCTATCGCGGGCTGAAAGATCTCGGGCGGGGTCAGGAGACTGACCACCAGGTAGCCGGATTTTTCGAAATCGTAGAAGTAACCGGGCTGAACCAGGATGCCAAAGTCCCGCAGTAACCGCAGCGCGGTTTCTTCTTCATCGAGAACCGGAACGATGGCATACCAACCAGCTTCGACACGCAGATAGCGGGCAACACGCGCGAGGTTGCCGCGGACACGCGCGACGATCTGGCGTTGTATCGGTTCCTTCAGGGCCAGCAGAGACGGCAAGGCTACTTGCACCGGCGCGCCGACCGACAGATAGGTATCGGCGATGATTTCCAGTTCGGGAACGGGCTGCTTCGTAATCATCCAGGCCAGCTTCATTTGCGGAAGCCCGACGGCTTTGGACAATCCGTTCAGCGTGAAATCGGCCAGGCCCTGAAGGGAAAGAAGGCTTTCGGGATCGGGGTCGATTTGGTAATCGGCGAAGACCTCGTCGGAGATCAGCGCAATGCCGTGGCGCTCGCATAGATCGCGCAATCCTTCCGCTTCGCGTCGCTTTGTGAAATGACCGGTTGGGTTATTCGGATTTACGAGAACAATAGCGCGGGTGCGGCTGCTCAGAGCGCGTTCGATGGTGTGGAAGTCGATGTACCAGCCGTGATCATAAAAGAGGCTGTAGTGCCTGACCTCAACAGACTCCAGCCTGGCCAGGTATTCGAAAAGCGGATAGGAGGGCCTCGGAACCAGCACTTCGCAGCCGGGATCACAGAGAAGTTTGAAGATCCAGGAGTAAGCCTCGCTCGTGCTGGCGGTGAGGATCACGTTGTCGTAAGGCGCGCCATATTCGCGGGAGATGCATTCGCGCGCGGCAGGCATGCCGAAGGGCGCCGGTTCATAAAGAAGCGCGCCTTCGCCGGCGAGAGCATCGAGAAATCCGGCGGGATACTCGATGCCCGCTTGAGTCGGATTCGAGGTCGACAGGTCGAGAATGCGCTCGCCGCGGCGGCGCTTCTCCTCCAGCAGAACCGAGAGGGCGTTGGGCCGGAGTTCGCCCGGAAGCCGGGTAGACAGCTTCACGGACGGCAGAAATCCCCGGATGCGATTCGCGCGTTTTCGGGAGGCTGCGAGCAATAACGATAGATCCAGGCTCCGGCGCCCCTAACGGTCACCTCCGTGCGCTCAAAATCCGCGCCTTCATAATCATCCAGTGCGGCCAAGGTGGCCGCAGGATCATGCATGCGGTAGAGTTCGCCATGCACGATTCCGGGCGGATGCGGCCGATAGCCAGGATAGTGGGCGATACGGAAAATGGATCCGCTGGTTTCGGCTGGCCCGATCAGGTCCGCTTCCGACCGCAGAGCTTTGGCATAACGGTTCGAAAATTCGCTGCGGAGCGTGCCATAAACGAACAACAAATCCACTGGCTTATAGTAATCCTGATGACTGACTGGAATGCGCTGATCAAGGCGCGCGGACTCGACATCCCCGAAGAAGCCGCGGCAAGCGTCGCCACCGCGCTGACGGGGCTGGAACGCGACTTCCGACCGCTTCCGGCAAAGCTGCCGTTTACGATCGAACCGGCAATCACGGTTTCCGAAGGAGCGGTCACAGCAGAATGACCATTCGAGAAGCGGCGGCAGCGCTGCGGGGCCGCAAAGTCTCGTCGGAGGAACTGACGCGCGAGTCTCTGCGAACGATTCAAGCGAACGAGCGCCTCAATGCGTTCATAACAGTGACGGAGGATCTTGCGCTTGATCAAGCTCGCCGGGCTGACGAAGAAATTGCCCGTGGCGAGGACCGGGGGCCGCTCCATGGGATTCCTTACGCTCTGAAGGACGTCTTCTCCACCAAGGGCATCCGCACCACGTGCGGATCCAAAATTTTCGCGGAACACGTTCCCGATCACGATTCGGCGGTCTACGAAAAGTTGACCCGGGCTGGCGCCGTGCTGATGGGCAAGACGGGATTGCAGGAATTCGCGTACGGGATCACTTGCAACAATCCGCACTACGGCGCGATTCGCAACCCGCGCGATCCGAGCCGGATACCAGGGGGGTCGAGCGGGGGTTCCGCGGCGGCAGTCGTGTCTGGAATGGTCTTTTTCGCGATGGGGAGCGACACGGGAGGATCGATCCGGATTCCGGCGGCGTTCTGCGGATGCGCGGGGATTAAGCCGACAACCGGGCGGGTCAGCCGGTATGGAGTGCTGCCGCTCGACTTCAGCCTCGATCACATGGGCCCGCTGGCGAGGACCGCTGAGGATACGGGAATCGTGCTTCAGGCGATCGCGGGTTTCGACTCGCGTGACGACACCTCTTCCCGACAAACGGTTGGCGATTACGGAGCACCAGCCGGTGATGCGGTAAGGGGCAAGCGGGTCGGGGTTCCGCAGAACTTTTTTAACGAACGCCTTCTGCCCGAAGTGACGCGCGCGTTTCAGGCTGCGCTGAAGGACGCGGAATCGGCAGGAGCGCGGCTTGTTCCGATTCGTGTTCCCGATCCCGTCGAAATCAACGCGGTGAGCCGCGTGATTCTCCTGGCCGAAGCATCCGCGCTGATGGAACCTTACCTCCACCGACGGGCTGACTTTGGCGCCGACGTCCTTGCGCTGCTGGATCAAGGCAGATTTCTGCCAGCCACGGACTACGTCAACGCGCAGCGGTTGAGGCGTCTCTTTCAGAAGGAATGGGCGCGACTCTGGCAGGATGTGGACTGCATTTTCACCCCGACGGCCCCGATCACGGCGCCGGAAATCGGAGCGAAGACGATAGAGATCGACGGCGCGCCGGAAGATGTTCGTCTTGCTTCGACACGCTATGTACGAGCCATCAATGTGCTGGGGTTACCTGCGATCTCGGTTCCGCTCGGTGTGAATGGATTGCCGGTCGGGCTACAGGTGATCGGAAAACCCTTTGGGGAAGCTGAAATTATCGGATTTGCCGCTGCGGCAATTTCGCCCCAGAAAGATTGACTTTTCATTAACCACTACTGGTTTGTGGAGAATACGTATCCCCTCGACAGACCGATTATTCCAAAAATGGAATAGCGGTAGTCCTCTGGGCTAGAACATGTTTTATTTTCAATTATTTACGGTGTTTCAATTTGGCGAAAAAGTTGCAGCCTCTTGCAGCCGTATGCACAGACTTCTGAACTCGGTCTTACGTCCGAGCCGAATAGCGGCCTACTTCCTCAGCGTTTTCGCCACTACGCTGATGTTCGGTCAAACGGTCAGCGGTGATTTGACCGGCACGATTTACGATCCCACCGGCAGCGCCGTTCCAAACGCTGCGATAACCGCTAAGAACGTTGAGACGGGCGTCGAGAGCTCGACGAAGGCTACTGGCGCGGGCGACTATCGCATCAGCAATCTTCTGCCCGGTACCTACGACGTTACGGTGACGGCTACCGGTTTCTCGACCGCGACAGTAAAAGGCGTTGCGGTTGAGCTTAACAAGGTGGTAACGGCCAATGTGACCATGCAGGTCGGAGCTACGACCACGACGATTGAGGTCTCCGAAGCGGCGGCGACAATCGACAGCACGTCGGCTCAAATCGAGACGACATTCGACTCGCGTCAGATGGCTGATCTTCCGACGGCGTCGAGCGGTTCCGGAGTCTTAAACTTATCTCTCCTCACTCCGGGCGTCTCGACGAGCGGCGCCACTGGTTTGGGCATGGGCCCTACGATCGGCGGTCAAAGACCGAGGAACAACAATTTCACGGTTGAGGGAATTGACAACAACAGCGGCTCTGTTACCGGACCGTTGGTATCCATTCCGAATGACGCCGTAGCGGAGTTTACCCTCCTGCAAAACCAATTCACGGCCGATTTCGGGCACTCCTCCGGCGGCCAGTTCAACCAGGTAGTAAAGAGCGGCACGAACGCGTTCCACGGGACTGCCTACCTTTACAACCAGAACCGGAATTACGACGCCAGCGATACCTTATCGGCCACGAACGGCACGCCGCTGCACCCCCGTTTTGACAGTAACCGTTTCGGCGGCACTGTCGGCGGGCCCATAAAGAAAAACAAGCTTTTCTTTTTCGTCGACTACGAGTACACGCCGACGGGCAGCGTAGGGACCGCCGGGCTGTTGTATGGCCCCACCGCCGCCGGCTACAGCACTCTCTCATCGATTTCGGGAATCAATGCCAATAATCTAGCCCAACTCAAACAGTATCTGGGCACTGCGCCGTCGTCCGTCCCGGCCAGCGTGTTCGGAGGCACTTATCCGCTTGTCGGCCCGGGCCTCGAAGCGAACAACGAGGGCCCGGGAAGCACGGCGGCGAATCCGATTCCCTGGACCGGCGTTCCGGTTCAGATGGGCCAGATTTCGGTGTTTGCGCCGAGCTACACAAACACAGAAGTTGGTCTGGCGTCGATTGACTACAATATCGGGCCCAATGACAACCTGCGCGGACGATTTATTCTGAACCGTTCGGGTACCATAGACACCGCTGCCTCGCTCCCCGTCTTTTACCAGACTGTGCCGACTAACAACTACCTGGTGACGTTATCGGAGTTCCATAATTTCTCGCCGACCCTCACCAACGAATTCCGTCTGGGGTACAACCGGACTTCGAATACCACTCCTTCCGGAGACTATAAGTACCCCGGCCTGGATCAGTTTCCGAACATCAACATATTTGAGCTGAATGTGCAGCTTGGGCCGGACGGGAACGCGCCGCAGTTCGGCTACCAGAATCTCTATCAACTCACCGATAACGTCAGTTTCACCAGGGGTCGGCACAGCTTCAAATTCGGGTTCGACGGCTGGAAGCAGATCTCGCCCCAAGCCTTCACACAGCGTTCGAGGGGCGATTACGAATACTCGTTCCTGTCGGATTTTCTGTTCGATCAGTACCCCGATTTCCTCGGCGAGCGGTCGGTCGGAAATGTGACGTACTATGGCGACCGCTTTCTGACATCGTTTTACGGCAACGATACCTGGAAGGTGCGCCCCAACTTTACCATCAACATCGGGCTGCGCTACGAGTACAACACCATCCCTTACTCAGAGACGCTTCAGACGGTCAATTCGATTTCGAGCGTCCCCGGCCTGATCACATTCGGCAAACCGACCGCGGACAAGACCAATTTCATGCCTCGGGTGGGTTTGGCCTATTCGCCCGGCAACAACGGTAACACCTCGATCCGAGCCGGGTTCGGCATCAATTACGACGTTCTTTATGACAACCAGGGTTTGTTGACGGCACCCCCGCAGTTCACCTCGACGATTGACGTAGGCGGTACCGACCCTGAACCGACGCAAGCCAATGTTGGTTTTCTGGCGCACGGCGGAATCCCGCCAAACGCCAATGGGGGAACGCTCTCGCAGGCAGACGCGCGCGCGGCAACGGGCGGTTACGTGCCGAATCAGCAGCGTCCAAAATCGCTCCAGTGGAACCTGGATGCGCAGCACGTTTTTCAAAATAAGTACACCGTTGACGTTTTCTATCTGGGTACCCGGGGCATTCATCTTCCTGTCCAGGCGCGGATCGATGAGAATGCCGTGGCGACCCCACAGACCGCGCTCCCGGTTTACTATTCAATGCCCAGCCAGGCCACATTGAATTCACTGACGAACACACTCAGCGCGCTTACAAACGCCTATAATGCGGGCGGGTTCATTTCAGCTCCCTATCTCAACGCTGGTTTCCAGAGCTTTATCACGTCTTACCAGCCGTGGGGCAATTCGAATTACAACGGGGTCGGCGCCTCCATTTCACGCCGGCTCTCAAATGGCTTACAGTTCCTGGGGTCTTATACGTGGAGTCATGCCATCGACGATTCAACCGCCGATGTCTTCTCCACCTATCTGACCCCCCGCCGCCCGTCAAATATTCAAGATCTGGCGACCGATCGCTCGAGTTCGGCTCTTGATCATCGCCAGCGGCTTACATTCGAGACCTTGTATGACCTGCCGTTCTTCAAGAAGGGGAACAACTGGTTCATGAAGAACATCGTGGGTAACTGGGAGTTGGCTCCGATCTATACCTATCAGACCGGTACGTTGTTCACGGTTCAAAGCGGTGTTGACAACAACCTGAACGGCGATGCCGCTGGCGACCGCACGTTCATCAATCCTGCGGGGCAGCCAGGAACGGGCACGGGCACAACTGCTCTCAAGAACAGCGCTGGTCAAACGGTCGCCTTTCTTGCCAACAGCCCTAATGCGTACTACGTCGTTTCCCCCAAGGGCACTGTCCCGAACGGTGGACGCAACACGGGTCATCTGAATCCGATCAACGACGTCGATATAACCATTGCGAAGAAATTCAATATCACGGAGCGGATGAGGCTGGAGTTCAGCACACGCGTGTTCAACTTCTTCAATCACCCGCAGTACGTGGCGGGAAATATCAGCGACGTCGCCTCCATTGGATTCACCGGGACCAGCGAGCACAATTTCACGATCCCGACCAGCAGCTTGTTCGGCAACCCCAATCTGGTGTTTTCGAGCAACCCCCGGTCGATGACGCTGGTCGCCAAGTTCGTCTTCTGAATTGCTTATCGAGATTCCTCGTCTCGTTCTTAGCCTGTAAAGCTGGGGAGCCCTACCGGGCTCCCTCTTTTTTTGCGCCGATGCTTTTAATCCGCTTTCGCGAGGGGCAGGTCGACGACATGCTCCGAAACAAACCAGACCTGAATTTCATTTGTCCGGACAACGTCACTGATCAGCAGATCGTTTGTGCCCTCGTCGCCGCTGTCCGAGGCCTCCTCGGCGAACTTGCGGGCCTCCTCGAGGATAATTTCGTGGCCTTCGAGAAGCCGTGAAATCTGAACCGGAACTTCCTCGCGGTCCTTAGGAGGACGAGGGATTTTCGTGTTTTCCGCTACGTCCGCGGCCATAGCGTAGGCGACCCCACCCAAGGCCGAGATCCGCTCCGCAATCTGATCGACCAGCCCCGCCTGCTCATCGAAGTGTTTGTCGAACAGGAGGTGCAGTTGGTAGAACGTCGGACCAGAGACCTGCCAGTGATGCTTCTTGTAAAGATCGCGGAGCGTCATCGTATCGACGAGGATCTGGTTCAGGCTTTCGACGCTCTTTTGCCTTACATTTTCGTCAAGGGCGATCGGCACGCGATGGCGCACTGCGCCGAACTTCTGAATGGCGTTGGAGTTCTGACCGAGGAGAAGTTCCGCCCGGCTTCCGTTCTTGGTTTTGGTAGACATATATCCGATTCATGTGATGCACTTGCTTTTCCAGAGTTTCGGGCGTTTGTAACAGGACGTCCGCACGATAAACTATTCGTTCATGACGCCAACCGAAGTACTTCAATATGCCAAGGAAAACGGCGCCCGTCAGGTGGACGTCCGCTTTTCCGATATTCCCGGACTGCAGCACCACATTTCTTATCCCATCGGAGAACTGAACGAGGGATCATTTACGGACGGATTTGGAATTGACGGGTCGAGCATTCGCGGCTGGGCAGCGATTAATGAGAGCGACATGCTGCTCATTCCGGACTCGACAACGGCGTTCATGGATCCGTTCCTCGAGACGCCGACGCTGGTGATGCTCGGCGATGTGCGCGATCCCCTGACCCGGCAGAATTATGAAAGGGACCCGCGCTGGATCGCACGCAAGGCGGAGTTGTATCTGCGGAATTCGTCGATCGGCGACACGGCGTATTTCGGGGCCGAAGCGGAGTTCTTTATCTTCGACAACGTGCGGTTCGATCAGAATGCGCACTCGGGCTTCTATTTCGTGGATGCGGAAGAGGGGCGCTGGAATTCCGGACGGGCGGAAAACAATCTGGGATACCGTCCGCGTTACAAGGAAGGCTACTTCCCCGTTCCGCCAACGGATCACTATCAGGATCTGCGGTCCGAGATGGTGCATACCATGGAGCGCTGCGGGCTGACGATCGAATGCCATCACCATGAGGTCGCGACGGCGGGCCAGTGCGAGATCGATCAGCGGTTCAACACGCTGTTGGTTTCCGCGGACAACATGACGCTGTACAAGTACATCGTCCGCAACGTGGCGCAACAGTATGGGAAAACCGTGACGTTTATGCCAAAACCGATCTTTGGCGACAACGGCAGCGGCATGCACGTGCATCAATCGATCTGGAAAGACAGTAAGCCGCTGTTTGCGGGAGACGGATACGCGGGTCTGAGCCAGATGGCGCTGCACTATATCGGCGGGCTTCTGAAGCATGCGCGGGCGCTTTCGGCTATCATCGCGCCCACCACGAACAGCTATAAGCGGCTGGTACCCGGCTATGAGGCGCCGGTCAATCTTGCATATTCGCGGCGCAACCGGTCGGCCGCCTGCCGGATCCCGATGTACTCGGCGAATCCAAAGGCAAAACGCGTGGAGTTCCGGCCGCCGGATCCGTCGGCCAATCCGTATCTGGCATTCGCGGCGATGCTTATGGCAGGGCTGGATGGGGTGTTCAACCGGATCGAGCCCGGCGAGCCGCTGGACAAGGATATCTACGATCTCTCGCCAGAGGAGATGAAGTCGGTGCCCTCGATGCCTGCGTCGCTGGAGGAAGCGCTCACTTGTCTCGAGGACGATCATCAGTTCCTGCTGAAAGGCGACGTCTTTACGGAAGAGCTGATCGAGACGTTCATCGAATACAAGAGAAGGCACGAGGCCGACGCGATACGGCTTCGTCCGCACCCGTATGAGTTCGCGCTCTACTACGACATTTAGCGCGCTTGCGCTGTGGGCGGCGTCGCTCGGCTACGCCGCCACGCCCGCGGAAATCTCGCGCTGGCAGCGCGAGGCGCGCGAAATCACGATTATTCGCGACGATTGGGGCGTAGCGCATGTCTACGGGAAGACGGACGCCGATGCGGTGTTCGGATCGGAGTTCGCTCAGGCGGAAGACGATTTCAATCGCATTGAAACCAACTATGTGAATGCGATGGGCCGTCTGGCCGAAGCGGAGGGCGAACCGAAGATCTATCAGGATCTGCGGAT
The DNA here is from genome assembly GCA_035262625.1 of Bryobacteraceae bacterium. Classification (GTDB taxonomy): domain Bacteria; phylum Acidobacteriota; class Terriglobia; order Bryobacterales; family Bryobacteraceae; genus BOG-234. The sequence continues at coordinate 14,836 of DATFSM010000056.1, read as the reverse complement.
GAAGTTGTTCATCAGTCCGGAGGCGCTGAAGGTGCAGTACGCCGCCAGCCCCGCATGGCTGCGGAAGCTGATGGACGCATTCGCCGACGGTCTGAACTACTACCTTTACAAGCATCCGGAGGCGCATCCGCGGGTTGTTACCCATTTCGAGCCGTGGATGTCGCTCTCATTTACGGAAGGCAGTATCGGTGGCGATATCGAACGCGTAAATCTGAATCAGCTTCAGGCGTTCTACGGGAAGACGCCAGTGAAGGAATCGGCGAGTCTGGGTGATCAGGAAGACCGTGGTTCGAACGGGATGGCAATCGCGCCCTCGAATACCGCGACCAAACACGCGCTGCTGCTCATTAACCCGCATACGTCGTTCTTCTTTCGTTCGGAACTTCAGATGGTGAGCGGCGAAGGGCTGAACGCCTACGGGGCTTCGACCTGGGGCCAGTTCTTTATCTATCAGGGTTTCAACGACCGTGCAGGCTGGATGCACACCACAAGCGGAGTGGACGCGGTCGATGAGTATCTGGAAACGATCTCTCAGAAGGACGGTAAGGCGTATTACAGGTTCGGAAACGAAGAGAAGCCCGTAACCGCGCGGGAAATCGTAGTTCCCTACAAAACGCCAAGCGGAACAGCGGAAAAACGATTCACCGCGTACTGGACGCAGCATGGACCAATTGTCCGCGAACTGAACGGCAAATGGGTGGCGATCCGTCTTATGCAGGAGCCGGTCAAAGCGCTGGAGCAGTCTTTTCTGCGCACCAAGGCGCGGGATTACAAGTCGTACAAGCAAACGATGGAACTGAAGGCGAATTCGTCGAACAATACGATCTTCGCCGACGCGGGCGGCGATATCGCGTACTTCCACGGCAACTACATTCCTCGTCGCGACACGGCATTCGACTGGACCAAGCCGGTAGATGGATCGAATCCGGCGACAGAATATAAAGGTCTGCTCGATGTCGATGAAGCGCCGAATCTGTTGAATCCGGCGAGCGGGTGGCTTTATAACTCGAACAACTGGCCGTGGTCCGCCGCTGGCGCGAGCAGTCTGAAGAGGGAGAATTATCCGGCGTATGTCGAAAGCGGTGGTGAATCGGCGCGCGGGCTCCATGCGATTCGCGTGCTCGAGAACAGGAATGATTTCACGCTCGATTCGCTCATCGCTGCGGCATATGACACTTATCTCACCTGGTTCGATAAGCCGCTGCCGGGGCTGATTGCGGCATGGGACGCAGCGCTGCCTTCGAATCCGTACAAAGCGCCTCTTGCCGAACCGATATCTCTGTTGAAGCAGTGGGATCAGCGTTGGTCGGTTTCATCGATTCCGACAACACTGGCGATTTTCTGGGGCGAGGAGATGCGACGGAAACCAGGCGGCGATCCGCTTGAGGCCATGGACCTGGCGCTGACTCGGCTGAAGACGGATTTCGGGACCTGGAAGATGCCGTGGGGCGAAATCAATCGGTATCAGCGGATCAACGGCGCCATCGTTCAACCGTTCAGCGACGCGGCGCCGAGTATTCCCGTCGGATTTCCGTACGGGATCTGGGGTTCGCTTGCCTCGTTCAGCGCGCGGCCTTATCCCGGGACGAAAAAATGGTACGGGACCAGTGGCAACAGCTTCGTGGCGGTTGTGGAATTCGGGGATCGGGTGCGCGCGAAAGCAGTGACTGCCGGCGGAGAAAGCGGGCATCCGGACTCGCGCCATTTCAACGATCAAGCCACGCGCTACGCAACCGGCAATCTGCGTGAAGTTTACTTCTACCGCGAACAGCTCAAGGGGCACACGGAACGCGAATATCACCCATAAGCGCCATCGGCGGTTAATGAGACAGCGGCGTGACGGTCGCGGTCCCGATGATATCGCGGGATGAGCGGCCCACCATCACTCGGTATGCGCCGGGGGCGGTCGTCCAGGCGTGCTTTCCTTCATCCCAGTAGCGGAAGGCGTCCGAATCCAACGTAACGTGAACCGTCTTGGCGGCGCCTGCTTTTAGCGTTACCTTTTCGAAAGCTTTCAGTTGTTTCGGCGGCTCGCCCGCGGCCGCCGGAAACCCGAGATATATCTGCACTACTTCGCTCCCCGCGCGCCTGCCGGTGTTGCGAACGGCGACATTAACCATCGCGCCGCCGTCCGGCGTCGCCTTTACGCCTGCAGTTTTCATCGTGAACGTTGTATAGGAGAGCCCGTAGCCAAACGGGAACAGGGGCTTCTCGTTGTGTTGATCCCAATAACGATATCCAATGAAGATGCCTTCGTCGAATTTAGCCGTATCAAGCGAACCGTCATCGGAAAGCAGTCCTGGATATTGCGCGGGTTTCGTCGCAGGGCCTTGAGTTTCGTCGACGGCGAACGTCACGGGGAGGCGTCCGCCCGGGTCTGTGTCGCCAAACAAGAGCCTTGCGGCTGCGGGACCATAGGAGTCGCCCGGCAGCCACATTTCGAGTAATCCGGCGACGCTGTTGAGCCAGGGCATCGTCACGCCGCCTCCGGTGTTCAGCACAACAACCGTGCGGGGGTTGGCTTTCGCGACGGCTTCAATGAGAGCATCCTGGTCTCCCGGCAGGGTCAGCCGCATGCGATCCATTCCCTCGCCGAGCTGCTGACCGACGAAAACGATCGCAGCGTCGGAGGTTCGGGCGGCCTCGGCGGCTTCGGCAATAAGATTGTCGGGCGGCGCCCAGCCGAGGGATGCGTAAAGCCCGACGGGAATATCGAACATATCGCGCTTGGAATCGCCCAGCGCTTCGCGCGGCGTGTACTCCAGACGGATTTCGACCGGCGCCCCTGCGGCGAGCTCCACGTTGGCGTACGCGGTATCGGAGAAGTCGGCGCGCATGAATTCGGCGACCTCTTTATTGGCGATAAAGAGCCGCGCCTCGCCCGATCCGACCAGAGTGAATCTTTGAACGCCAGCGCGGTCCGGCGTGAACATTCCGCTATAGCGAACCGACCACTGCAGATTTGCCGGAAGACCTTCGATATCGGGCTTCTTGTCGATGGTCATCGTCTTCTCGGTGCGAACGACGATTGGCTTACCTTTGAAATCCATCGTCGGGCTGGCGAAATATTCGGCGCGAACTCCCGCCTCGCCGGAAGGCGTCTTCCACATGCCTACCGGAACGGGGGGTAGGGCGGAGATTCCTAACGTACCCGGCGCGAAGGTAACCCGAACCTTCTGACCGGCGCGCTCCTTGACGGCGGCGAGTACGGGCGAAAGATGGGCGGCTTTGACGTACGGCGAGCCCTGTTCGACGACTACAGCTTTCTCGGTTGCCTGAGTACCGATGATCGCTACCGACTTGACGGCGGGGCCAAGCGGCAGAATGTTGTTGGTGTTTTTCAGCAGCACCGCTCCGCCGGTGATCACGTCAATCGCGGCGGCGCGCCGCGCCTCAGTCGATACCTCGCCGGAAGAGGGAGCTTTGGCCGGGTGATCGAAGACGCCGATGCGAAAGCCAGGAGTAAGGCGCCGCAGGATGATATCGTCTACGCGGCTTACCGGGAATTCTCCGTCGTTAACCGCCTGGCGTAAAGACTTCTGACCCGTGAACGACGAGCCTCTGCCCCCTGCGGGAGGCGCGGCAATTACGCCGGTGTCGAGGCCAGCGAGGAAGGCGGGCACGATGCTGCGCTGCGCATCGGGAAAATCGGGGCCGACGTAGCCGTCGAATCCCCACTCCTTTTTCAGGACACCGAGCGTGTAGGGATTCTCGCAGGCGTAGATTCCATTGATGCGCGGGAACGAGCACATCACGGCGCCCGCTCCTCCACGCGCCACGGCAGCATGAAATCCGGGAAGATAGATCTCTCGCAGGGCGCGTTCGGAGATCTGTTCATTCACCGCGGGCCTGCTGCCGACGGGCGAATCACCCACTCTGCCCTGCTCCTGCGTGTAGGCCGCAAAGTGCTTCATCATCGCGATCACATGATGCGCCTGAAGAGCGGCGATTTCGGGACCCACGGTGCTTGCGGTGAGAAAAGGATCTTCGCCGAAGCTTTCGGTGGAGCGGCCGAAATGCCATGTACGGGTCATATCCATAGCTGGCCCGAGCACGGTGTTCAGGCCAGCGGCAAAGAATTCCTGGCCGAGTAAATCGCCGTATCGGGTCGCCATCGCGGGATCGAAGTTCGCCGCAACCGAGAGTGGGGTTGGAAATGCCGTCACCCCGGGCCGTCCGCGAACTCCGGCGGGCCCGTCCGAGCCGCCGCCGCTGGTCAGCCCCAGTTCTGACATCACGTTCCTCTGATTCGCTCCTCGCCCGCGGCCGCCACCGCCGCTTTCGAGAAAAGCGAATTTGTCGTCTATCGTTTTGAGTTGGCCGAGGACGTACCGGGCGCGGCACGGCGCCGAGTAACGGGGATTCATCCAGGGCCGGACGTCCGCAGAATCAGGCGGCGGGCAGTTAACGGGCGCCGTCTGCGCGAACATGCTGGCGGCGCAAACGAAGGTAAACAAACCGGAACGCTTCATGGCAGGCTCCGGTAATCATATTAAGCGCGTGAGCCCCCTGGCAAGGGAGGAAGCTGTTATATAGATCTAATGCCTTCGAAGACTGAAATTTGGGCGGGGCGCGTTCTCAGCATCCTCGCGATTCTTTTCATGTTGGCCGATGGCGTCATGAAGCTCATGAAGCCTGCGTCTGTAGTGGAAGCGACGGTTCGGCTGGGGTACGCGGAATCCATGATCGTCGGAATCGGGACCGTGCTTGTGATCAGCACGATCCTCTACGCGATTCCGCGCACTTCCGTTCTGGGAGCGATTCTGATAACCGGTTATCTCGGCGGCGCGGTCGCGTCGAACGTTCGCGCCCAGCAGGTCACGTTCAATATCATGTTTCCTGCCGTTTTCGGCGCGCTCGTGTGGCTCGGATTATGGCTGCGCGACCCGCGCCTCCGCTCTCTGATGCCGTTTACTGAGCCTGACCGGCCGGGCCGCCCGGACCGGCGTTAGGCGCTCCGCCGCCTCTACCCGCGGGACGGGCCGGAGGAACGTAGTCGATCAGTTCGTCAACGGGCTTCTTACCAGCCCAGGCGATGCCGCGAAGCAAGGTTCGCTGAATCTGGTAGTTGGAGAAGTTGGCGTAGGTGTGGCCCTGCATCCATACGAATGCGCGAGCAGGCTGGCCGCCGGGGACCGTGTGCTCGTAGGTCCACATCTGAGGAGCGATTTCGCCTTTGTGCTCGCCCGCGCTGCGCGTCGGAGCGATAGTCGCGTTCGCAAGCACGTGCACGGCCGGATCCTTCGCCCAGGTCATCAGGAAGAATGCTTCATCCCAGAGCGTAAAGTCGGACATGTCCTTCATGATGGGGTTTGTTTTGTCCACCACGGTGTAGGGAATCGGAGCATCGAGAGTGAAGTTCACTTCGCCGTGCTTCTTGGCTCCTCCCACGAGCGAGGCGAAGTAGGCAGGATCGGGGCCGCAAAGCGAATCGTGGAAACTGACCAGTCCGCCGCCGCGCTTGACGTAGGCTTCGAGAGCGGCCTTATCAGTGGGATTCAGATAGCCGGCGTCGCCCTTATAGATAACGACGACGTCCGTGCCTTCGAGATCAGCCGCGCTGGGGGCGTGCAGGGCTCCGCTCACGACGGCGCCATGCTCGGTCAGCAGCTTGCTCCAGTCCGCAAGAAACTGAGGATAGTCATGCTGTCCGACGCCGTGCGACTTCAAACCGGCCCATAGGAAGATATGCATGCCATTAGGGTTCTGACCCTGCGGCCGAGGCACGCCGCCACCGCCGCGACCCTGCGCAAATGCAGCCATAGGCGCGAGCGAAGTGACAAAAAGGATGCTGATTGCGGCCGAAACCGCTCTTTCCGTGAAGTTCTTAATCATAATTTCCGCCGCAGAAAGGACACGTTATCACATGATGGTGGGCGAAGCCGGGACCGCTGTAGTTACGTTCCGCGTGAAGATTAACGCTTCGTCCAGGCGGGGCGGGAGGGCGCGTCGGCTATCGTTACCACCAGTTTTTCGAAGAAGTCGTTGAATTTGGCCGCAGCCGCCGGCAGCCATGGCTGATTGATGTCGTCCAGCGGGCTGTGATAGCGGCGCGCGTACCATTCGCGATACGCGGCTTCGTCCGGCGAGCCCTTTTCGTAGCCGAAGACAAAACCCACAGCGGGCACTCCGATCTGCATGAAGCTCCAGTGATCGGAACGGCGGAGCAGGTTGCGCTGCGGTTCGGGGTCGGGCTGGATTTGGATATCCATGGTTTTCGCCACGCTCTTTACGGTGTCGCCGAGGGTCGATTGATCCAATGCGAGTGTCGTCAGAGTACGAAGGGGAAAGATGGGCCGAAGTTGATCGAGATTGATATCTGCGATGAGCTGTTCTTTAGGAATCGTCGGATGCGCGGCGAAGTATTTCGAGCCGAGAAGACCCTTCTCCTCCGCGGTCACGACGCAGAAGAGCAGTGAACGGCGCAGATGGGAGCCCGATTCGCGGAGACGCTGCGCGAGATCGATCAGAGTGGCGACGTAGGCAGCGTCGTCAAAAGCTCCGTTATAGATCTTGTCTTCGCCCCACGGCTCTCCGATGCCGTAGCCGTCGAGGTGGGCGGATACTACGAGGTATTCCTTCGAGAGCATGGGATCGGAGCCGGGGAGGACAGCGAGTATGTTGTCGGATTTCAGATCGGCAGTTGTGAATGCGAGATCGGCGCGGAGGGTTTGCGCGAGATCGAACCACGGCAGGGGTTCATCACGCTGGGTCAGATCCGCAAGTTCGCGATACGTGTGGCCGGAGAACCTGAAGAGCAGTTCGGCGTCCGCCGGGTTGAAGCGAAACGCAAGAGCGGTGGCGTTGCCGGGAGGAGTCTCGTGAAGACGCATCGACACCGAATACTGGAGCGGCCAGCGCGGCGGCTCGAGGGCGTGGGGATCATCGATCGAGATTACGCCGAGAGCATCGGAGGGAACCGGCCGAGGCGAGTGGCCGTTCAGGACGACGAGCAACTTGCCGCGCGTGACGATATTCGCTGGCGCGGCCGAAGAGCCTGCGAAGAGGAGCGGCGCGTCGATATGTCGCGGCATCGGCTCCTGCATCCGAATAGTGAGATTGTGGAGCCATCGCAGAGGCGAGACGGAGCTTTGATGGAGCAGTTCCGCCTTCGAGCGTCCGGGCACGAGACGGATTTCGTGCAGGGGTACCGATTGGTAATAGCCGTTCTCACCTGCTGGCTTCAGCCCCGCGCGCTCGAACTGCGTCACCACATATCGGGCGGCTTTGACATAGCCCTCGCTGCCTGTGTCGCGGCCCTGCAGATCATCGCCGGAGAGAGCGACGACGTGTGACCACCATCGGCGAGTCGCGGAGTCAGGTTCGGTGGCGTAAAGTGAGGTCGCGATCGCAAGCGCCAGGCAGGCTCGCATTCTCATGGATGAGAAGGTAGCACGGGGCTTCCTCGTGCGAGACTGAATTAAGACAGGCGCGGAACGGATAGCCGCTCGTTCTTCGGGATGAGAGGAAAGTCCGGTCTCCACAGGGCGGCGTGCCGGCTAACGGCCGGGGGGGACCTCTCAAAGGGGTCTTTACGGAAAGTGCCACAGAAAAGATACCGCCGGCCGCTCGCAAGAGTTGCTGGTAAGGGTGAAAAGGTGCGGTAAAAGCGCACCGCGGATGAAGTAATTCGTCCGGCAGGGTAAACCCCACGCGGAGCAAGACCAAATAGGGGAGGAGGAGCGGCCCGCTCCGTTAAGACTTCCGGGTAGGTCGCTTGAGCCGCGCAGTAATGCGCGGCCTGGATGAATGGCTATCGCCCGCAAGGGTACAGAAACCGGCTTACAGGACCGCGCCTGTCAATAAGTCCACTCAATCGTTCGGACGGAATTCGCGATAGAGATTGTGTCGCCTGATGTAGTCGGCGACGGACGGGGGCAGCGCATCATCGATCTCGCCCTCGGCAAGTCTGCGTCGAACCTCGGAGGACGAGACCGGAAGTTCCAGTTCGGAAAGCTCATGCACCCTCGCGCCTTCGGGCACTCGATATACCGAACCCGGACGCCCAACAACGATGAAGTCCACGAGCCTCACGACATCGCGCCATCTGCGCCACGATTCGATTTCAGCGAAGGCATCGGCTCCAATAAGAAACGCCCAAGGCTTGGCGCCAGCAGCGGCTAGCCGTTCGATCGTGTCCACCGAATAATTGCGCGCCGAGCCTTCTTCGATGCGCGAGACATAGAAGCGTGGATCATCCGCGCAGGCAAGTTCCGTCATACGCACGCGGTCTTCGTACGACGCCTGCGCGCCGCGTAATTTGTGAGGAGGATTGGCGGCGGGAACAAAGACGATCCTGGCAGGATTGAACCGGTCCGCCGCCGCCCGCGCGATTTCAATATGCGCGTTGTGAACGGGATCGAACGTGCCTCCGAAAAGAATGTCGCGGGAGCCGATATCAGCTCCGCTCGATCTTCACGGAATTGATCTTCACGTCTTTATTGGGCTTGTCCTGCGAATTGCGCGGCAGTTTGGAAATCTTCTGAACGACGTCGTAGCCCTCCACGACTTCGCCGAAGATGGAGTGCCGATTGTCGAGCCATGGAGTGGCGGCGACGGTGATGAAGAATTGACTGCCGTTCGTGTTGGGACCGGCATTCGCCATAGAGAGCAGGCCCGGCTTCGAATGCTTCAGCGACGGATGGAACTCGTCTGCGAACTGATACCCGGGGCCGCCTCGGCCCGTTCCCTGCGGGCAGCCGCCCTGAATCATGAAATCGGGAATGACGCGATGAAAGATAATGCCGTCATAGAAGGGCTTCCCCGTCTTCTTGCCTTCGGCGAGGTCGGTGAAATTCTCCACCGTCTTCGGCGCCTTGTCGGCATAGAGCTTCACCTTGAAGCTTCCTTCGGTGGTATCGAACAACGCGTACGTTTCACTTGCCATGACTAAATTCTAGCGGCTCCATACTCTCATCGACACGATCGCTGCTCACGCGCGGCGAGCGACGCAAGTTCATCGGCGCGGTTGTTGTCCTCATGCGATGCGTGTCCTTTGGTCCAAGACCATTGCGTTGCGTGACGCGAAACCTGCAGATCGAGTTGTTCCCAGAGATCGCGATTGACCACGGGCTTTTTCTGGCTGGTCGTCCATCCGCGCTTCTTCCAGTTGGTAATCCATGATGTGATGCCGTTCTTCAAATACTCAGAATCGGTCACCACTTCAACGTCGCAACGTTCTTTGAGCGCGGAGAGGCCTTCGATCGCGGCTCTGAGTTCCATGCGGTTATTGGTCGTGTGCGGCTCGCATCCGAAGATTTCTTTTTTGTGCGCGCCATAGCGCAGTATGGCGGCCCAGCCACCCGGCCCTGGGTTACCAAGGCAAGCGCCATCTGTGATGAGCTGAATCTTTTTCAAAACTATTGATCTTCCCCCTCAATGATCTTCTCCTCTCAATGATGCTCAAGCGGTCGTCCGGCATCAAACACACCGGGAAACATTTTTCAACTTTTTTGTTTATCTTTTTTTCGTTTCGCTACATAATGGGGGACAGGGAGAATCACAACGACTATGGCTACAACCAAAAAAGCAACAAAGAAGGCCGCAAAGAAAGCGGCAAAGAAGGCTGCGCCGAAGAAGGCCGCAAAGAAGGCTGCAAAAAAAGCACCTGCTAAAAAGGCCGCGAAGAAAGCGTAGTCCTCTTGAGGGGCGGGTCTGTCAGGATCCGCCCTTTTTATTTACTCCTTCCTGAATCCCTCAAAGTCCTTCCGAAGAGTTCCTTCCGTTAGTCGCAATGCGAAACACTGTGTGCTTCAGAGCATGGCCCAATGCAGAAACGCGATCATCGTCTTTCCATCGACGATCTTGTTTGTCCGTATGAGCTCTTTGAGTTCTTTCCTCGTAAACCAGCGCGTCTCGATGCGTTCGTCTTCCATCGGCTGCGCTTCGCCGGCGGTGAGCGCTGTGGCGAGAAAGATGGTCATCTTCTCTTCGACATAACCGGGGCTGGGGAAAAACTCAGCAAGTTTCTTCCACTTTTTGGCGCTGAAGCCGGTTTCCTCCATTAGTTCGCGCTTTGCAGCCTTCGCGGCGTTTTCACCCGGATCGATTTTGCCCGCGGGTAATTCCCACAAGTACTTGTCGGCGGGCAGACGATACTGCCGGACCAGCAGGACGCGGTTCTTCTTATCGACCGCCATCATCACCGCGGAGCCAGCGTGACGCACGACGCTGCGTTTGATATCCCACCCCTTGCCGTCGGTGGCTTCGTCCTCCGTGATGCGGAACAGGCCGCAACTATAGACTTCTTTCGACGCGATAATTTTCATCTCATTCGATTTGATCACTACGATTTCGCCAGAGGGTGGCGCAGCGCTTCGGCGAAACGATCAGCGGGCAAAGTATTCGTCACGTCACGCGCCTCAAGACCGGCGCGCCGCGCGGTGGCGATGCCATAGCGCATGTTGAGAAGGTGTCGAGGATGATGAGCATCCGTTGAGACGATGAACTTCGCGCCCTTTGCTTTCGCGGTCCGCACGTGGTTCGCGCTGAGATCCAGACGTTCCGGGCTTGAGTTGATTTCGAGCCAAACGCCACGGCGAATCGCCTCTGCGATGACGCGATCGAAATCGAAATCGTACGGGTCGCGATGAAGCAGGAGGCGTCCTGTGGGATGGCCCAGAGCCGTAAGATGCGGGCATTCGAGCGCGCGTAGAAGGCGATCCGTCATCGCCCCGGGCTCCAGATTCATGTTGTTGTGGACACTGCCGATGACGATATCGAGTTCGGCGAGCGCGTCCCACGCGATGTCCATCTCGCCTTCCTTCATGATGTCGCACTCGAGACCCGAGAAGATGCGAATACCGAGGTTGCCCGTTTCGTTGATTCGCCGCACGGTCTGCGCGAATTCCACGACCCGCTTTTCGTCGAGCCCGAACGCCATCGCGATAGCCTTGCTGTGATCCGTGATGGCGATGTATTCGTAGCCGAGTTTGCGCGCTGCCTCCGCCATTTCTTCGAGCGTCGCGCGACCGTCGGTGGCCGTCGTGTGCATGTGGATGTCGCCGCGGATGTCGGGTTGTTCCACAAGCTTCGGGAGCGCGTGTTCCTGCGCAAGTTCGATCTCGCCGAGGTTTTCACGAAGTTCGGGAGGAATCCAGTCCAGGCCGAGCGCGCCGTAAACTCCTTCTTCGGTGTCGCCAGCCACTCGCGAATCGTCCGTCATTCGAAAGAGTCCGTATTCGCTGAGTTTGTAGCCCATCCGAACTGCGCGCTGGCGCAAGGCTACATTGTGCTCCTTGCTGCCCGTGAAATACTGCATCGCCGCGCCGAATGTTCCGTGCTCCAGCGCGCGAACATCGACTTGCAGCCCATCGCGGCCGAATTTGACGCTGGTTTTGTTGACTCCGCGAACGAGTACCTCATACACCTTCGGATGAGTAGCCACTCGTTCGAGGGCAGCCGCCGCGTTCGAACCCGTGACGAGCAGGTCGAGATCACCGATGGTTTCCTTCCCGCGCCGCAGACTTCCGGCGGGCGTGATGGAGTCGAGGCCCGGAAGTTCGCCGAGCCACGCGGAGAGTTCCTGCGCTGTGTTGTCGGCGAAGCTGAGAAGAAAACGCCCGCTGCGTTCCCTGAATGCCCTGATGCCGCGAAGGACTTTGTCTTCGAGCTTCGCGCCCATGCGCGGCAGGTCTCGAAGCTTCTGATCAACGCAGAGCTGTTCGAGTTCGTCCATCGTCTGCACGCGGAAATGTTCGAAGAGCAGGGCGATGCTTTTCGGACCGAGGCCCGGAATCTTCAGGAAGTCCAGGGCGCAGGCGGGGAATTTGGCGAGGAGTTCGTCGCGCTTATCGAAGCTGCCGGTGGTATTGATCTCTTTGAGCACGGCGGCGAGGCCCTTGCCGATGCCCGGAATGTCCGTGACCTTACGTTCCGGATCGGCGAGGATATCGGAGACTCGCTCGGCGTGGCCTTCGATCGCAGCCGCGCCGTTGCGGTAGCTGCGAATGCGGAAAGAATCTTCGCCGGCGATTTCCAGAAGATCGCCGGTTTCATAGAGAATGCGGGCGAGGTCGCGGTTTTCCAAGCCTTCAGTTTATCCGCGGCCCGGCTTTTGCTTCTCGCGAAAACGGTGGCCGAATTCCGCAAGATTGACACGATTTCCCGTGACAGTGACTCCCTCGGTACGGAGGCGCAGACGTTGCTCGAGCCCGTTTTCGCCGGGAAGCCGGATCACGCCCTTGGCGCCAAGTACCCGATGCCAAGGTAAGGCCTTGCCCGCGCGAAGCGCCCACACGACCTGACGGGCGGCGCCGGGATATCCGCTTGCCGCGGCGACATCGCCATACGTCGCGACCTTCCCTCGCGGAATGCGGCGGATGGTTTTCCAGATGCTCGCGAATATTCCTGTTGGCATCGCGCGCTCAGAGGCCAGCCGCAATCAGGAAGCCAGCCGAGACGAAGGACAGCGCTGTGGGAATAGCGGCCGGCTTCAGCCGAAGCGAGTATCGCTCGATCACGCAGATGATGGTCACGACGATCATCGCCGGGACGGAACGCGCGGGGAGCATGGCGGCGATCATCAGAAGCCAACAGCTCGCAACGCAATGAACGCCATGCGAAAGGCCATAGCGAACGCAATCGAAATCGGCGAGCCAGCCGCTGGGGCTGAGAGGGCGGCTGCGATGACACGCTTTGAGCGAACGCCGTTTGACGGAGCTGAACTGCCAGGCCGCTGCCGCGGCGAACGCGATCGCACAGGCGACAGGGCCCGGCGACCATCCGGTCAGCGCGAGAATGCTCTGCCACAGCAAACCCGCAAGCGCCCAGACGATGACGTATCCGATCAAGAGTTCGAGAATCGCGCGGTGTCGCCGGGGCCAGAGACTTCGGAACGCGGCAAATCGCGCGGGCGCGACGAGAGTCGGGATCATCATGGCAATCACCATGAGAATCCAGCTCGCAAGACCGGCGCTGATTCGTGCGCTCGCGCCGTGATGATGAGTATGCGGGCGAGTCAGGATCGCCATCCACGCCGCGATGCTCAGGGCAAGCATCCACCACTCAGGATGCCGCCGGAAGACTGCTCTGATCCGAATCACTGATAGTAGATGCTGACGCGACCGATTTTGATTTCGGGCTTCGGGCGAGGCGCGCCTCGCGTCGCGGCGCTCTGTTCCGTGCTTTGCGGGCGCGGAGCGAACGTCACGTTCAGATGCGCCGGGTCCCACTGGCCGTTCGCCTGGAGTTGATTAATGAGATCGGTCACGTCAAGCGAATAGGTGAGGCCCGACCCTCCATGCTCGGATTCGCGGCGTGATGCCTCGGCCACGCCGAACATGGGCAGGATACCTGCCAGGCGCGATCTGTCCTCGTACGGGTTTGTCTCAGACGTCAAATTGAGATAGACGGCGTAGCTCGTAGTGCGGCCTGTGGACGTGATGTTTTCGATATTCAGGAAAACCTTCCGGCTCGCGCCTTCGCCGGCCGGGAGCCGCCCCGGCCCTCTAGGAGCGTTGAGCGCAATGCGCGTCGTGGTGGGCGCGCCTTTGAGATCGACCGGTGTTGCAGTGGCGCCAACCATCTCCGGAGTGGGTTCCGGACCAGAAGGGGGCTCGGCAGCCATCGACACTATTTTCCCTCCGGGAAGGGGCTGCGACGGGAACGGCTCAGAAATGTCCTCGTATCGGTATCCAAACTGACTCGTCGCAGGATCCGCGACATCCTGCGGCGTGAGGGACACGGGATTTCCGCTCGCATCATGGAAGTCGAATGAGAAACTCAGCCAGGATTTGTCAGCAGGATTGACATTGCGCCTTTTGCGGTGGCGCCAGACCTCCCATAGCCGATCGACGTTGCAGTGGTGTAACCAGAAGATCGGATCGAGGGCCGCCGTGTCAAATGCGGACATCCACCCGGTGTCACCGCCGACGGCAACATGCACCGACCCGTGTGGCACTCGTTCGAGGTCGCCGACAGTACCCCCGCCATGCCGGAACGCAGTTACCGGACCGCCGAAGCCGGGATCTACGCCCTGGGCGCCTCCAGTGAAATGCGTGTCCGCCACACATTCGGCGTTGACGTCATCCGCGGGATTTGTGGAGGGCGGCAACGCGGGAAGAGTTCCTCCGGAGTTCAGGCCCACGCTGCGAGCTTCCACGCGAAGAGGATTCGGGGAACCGTCGGGCAGCGTCGTCGCGTAAAACGCGGGAGGCAATTGCATCGCCTTTGGATTAGATATGTCGCTGTAATTCCAATAGGGCAGAGTCCATGTTTCGTGCGGGCCGCCGAGTTTCCGGACAGCGGCGCGCACGATCTGCTCAAAGTACCCGAGATATATGCGGTGCCACGGCAGAAAGAACCAGCTGCCGTGCTGACAACGGCTCCAGTATTTGGCCTGATCGGTAGGGAGCTTGTCGGATGAATTCGCGAAAGGATCATCGGCTCGTTGGTAATCGTGAATCGCGGCCTGATAGCGCCAACTGGTCGGATCGGCGATGAGGCGCTTCTGCATCTCCGCGATGCCCTTGGCGTACCAGAGGATAATCGGATCCCAAGTGGCGAGTTTCCAGACGTCCCGGCGGACCCTGACGGTCTGGGGCGCAGCGTTCGACATCGAGTGCTCCTCCGCGATTAAGTGCAGGACCGCGAGAGATCATAGCACCGGCTCCTCCAAAATGTTCCCGTTATCTGGAGGAATCGTTCCTGCGCCGCGGATTTCAATTTTTATTGAAGGCTCACACCGGGCAGACAGCTCTGGATGAAGTCGCCGACATCGTGCTTGAGCTTCGTATGCGAGTCGCTGTCGATGTAGAGCATATGGCCGGACTGATAGAAATCCCACGAAATATTTTTGTGCATCTGCGGGCTCAGCCCCATGTGGTTAAACGTGTAC
>DATFSM010000055.1:0-6459 GCA_035262625.1 Bryobacteraceae bacterium | reverse complement strand
ATTCCATGGTCTTCTTCGAGTGCGTGATCACGATGAACTGGGTATCCACCGCCATCTCGGCCAACAATCGGGTGAGTCTCCCGATGTTCGCTTCGTCGAGTGGCGCATCCACCTCGTCCAGCACGCAGAAAGGACTCGGCTGGTATTTGAAGATCGCCATCAGCAGACTCAACGCGGTCAGGGCTTTCTCGCCGCCTGAAAGCAGCAGCACGTTCTGCAACTTCTTCCCCGGAGGCGACGCGATCATGTCGATCCCGCTCTCGTTCACGTTGTCCTCGTCGGTCAGGCGCATTTCGCCCGTCCCGCCGCCGAACAGCGTCTGGAAGCATTGCCGGAAATTCTCGTTGATCGCGCTAAATGCCTCAGTGAACCGGTTCTTGGAGAATTCGTCGATCTCCTGAATCGCCTTCTCCGTATCGCGGATCGAATCGAGCAGATCCTGACGCTGCGCCGTCAGGAAGTCCTGGCGTAACTGAGCCTCCTGATACTCCTCGAACGCCGTCGGGTTCACGGCCACGAGATTCTCGATCTTCGTTTTGGTTTCCTGATACTGCTTTTCGACCGCCTGCAGCGCCTCGGCCGAGGTATCCGCCGGAGCCTCGAGTTCCGCGACAGCGGTGTTCAGCTCCTTCCGGCTCGTCTCGTCCAGGAACTGCAACTCAGACTGACGTCGAGTCAAATCGACCTCAATCTCCGATCGGCGCGCATGACCCGCCTCGATTCGCTCACGAAGCTCACTCACAGCCTGATCTGCCGCGGCCAGATCTTCCCGCTGCTTCGCTTCCTGATTCGCCTGTTCCAGCACAGCTCGCTCAGCCGCGACGATCTGTTCCGCCAGCGTCGAAATCTTCTGGTCCAGATCGATGTTGTCGTTGAGAATTCGCGCGCGCGTCTCGCCCCACCGCTCCACTTCCGCCGCAATCTGCGTCCGGCGAGCCAGCATTTCTTTCGATTGCGTCTCAAGCCGCGCGATCGCCGACTTCGCCGCCCGATGCCGCTCCTCCAACGCCGCAAGCTGCGCACGCAAGGCTGAATGCTCTTCGCCGATTCGTTGCGCTTCGCCCTGGGCGCCTTCGAGCTGTTCGCGAAGGTTCTCGAGCGCCTGCTCGCGCTGGGTCCGCTCTGTCTCCTTCTGCTCGACAACCGCCTGGTTCTCAGCCCGTTTTGCGCGCGTCCGTTCTTCCTCGCGCCCGAGACGCTCAAGTTCCAACCGCGCCACCGAAACGCGAGAGTTCGCCCGATTGATCTCTTCGGTCGCCCGCCGCAAGTCGTGATCGAGCGAAACGGCTTCCTTCTCGGCCGATTGCTGTTGCTGCCGCAAACGTTCGAGTTCCGCCTCCAGACCCTGAGTTTCCTGCTGCAGCGCTTCCTGTTCGGCAATTTTACCTGCGAGTTGCCGTTCAAAATCCTTCAATTGCGCTGCGAATTCCCGGAGTTCACGCTTGAGCACGAGCGGGCCAGACGCCTTCTTGCGCCCGCCCATCAGTAGCTGTCCGCTGTAGCACTGGCCGTCCGACAGCAGGAAGTATTTCCCCGGGTGCGCTTCCGCCAGCGATCGCGCCTGCTCCGTGCTCTCCACGAGATAGCAGTTCGCCAGGCGCGGCAACAGATTTTGGCCGGCAAGTCCGTTCGTGAAAGTCACATGATCTGCCAGGCACGGCAAACCGAGAGCGGAATCCCGCGCAACAGGATGCGCCTCGCCCCTCTCCACAAGAAACGTCGCTCTGCCCTCGAGTTGCGACTTCAGCACCGACATCGAACTCTCGGCGTCGGCCCAGTCCTTCACCACCACATACTCGAGCTCTTCGTGGAGAAATTCTTCGGACGCGCGCTCCCACGCCGGCGTCGCTTCAATGAAATCGGCCAGCACGCCTTCGTTCGGAATCGCGCTTAGCAACTTCCGCACAGACTCGTGCGCGTACGTATGGTGCGAAAGGATATTTTCCAGCGACTCCCGTTTCGCCCGCGCTCCGGAAGACGCGGCGCGAAGCCGATCAATCTCTTGTCTGAGTTCCGCGGCCGCCCCGCGCCTGGCTTTAAGCGCCTCCTCGGTTTCGCGCCGTCCCGCGACAACGGTCTGAAGGTGCAGCTGCCGCTGTGCGATGTTCTCCGACAGGCTCTGCCTTACGCCGCTCAGCCGCTCGATCTCTGCCGCCGCGGCCTGCTCCTCGTTCCGAACCCGCGTGCGCTCTCGCTCAATTCCGGCCAGATACGTATCCGCCTGCGCCAGTTGATTGCGAATCGCCGAAGCCTCACCCAGGAGCCGCAGAATCACCGATCGCGACGCCTCGATCGTCTTCTCGGCATCCCGAACGCGCACACTGATCTCGTCGCGTACCCGGTTCTTTTCGATCAGCCCCGCGCGCGACTCCTGCATTGCCTGATCGAGTTCGCCCGCCGATACCGTAAGGCTCTCGCGCTCGACGTCGTTCGCTGTCAGCCGGCGCTCCAGATCCGCGGTTTCCTGATCGGCGCGGACCATCCTTTGCTCAATCGACGCAGCCTCTCCGACCTGCGCCTCAAGACGTCCCTTCGCGCGTTCCGCATCGACATTTAGCGCCGAAAGCTGCCGCCGCGATTCGGTAAGTTGCGCCTCAAGGGCGTAGAAGATCTCCTGCGCCTGACGCCGTCCCGCATCGCGCTCCGACGCCTGAACCGTCACGTCCCGAAGCTCATTGCTCGCCTGCTCGAGCGCTGCGGCGGTCTTCTTCGCCTCCGCGTCGAGCGTCACGAACCTTCCGGCAAGCACCGTCCGGAGTTGTCCTTCGAGTTCGTCCTTGAGTTCGCGATACCGCTTCGCCTTCGCCGCCTGCCTTTTGAGCGAGTTCGCCTGGCGAGTGACCTCTTCCAGGATGTCGAACACCCGTGCCAGATTCTGTCGCGCGCTCTCGAGCCGCGCTTCAGCCAGCCGCCGGCGGCTCTTGTATTTCGTAATGCCTGCGGCTTCTTCAATTACCGCGCGGCGATCCTGCGGCTTCGAGGAAAGAATCTGCCCGATACGGCCCTGCTCGATAATCGCGTACGACTCCGGACCCAGACCGGACCCCATAAAGATGTCCTGAATGTCCCGAAGGCGCGCCTGCCGTCCATCAATCAGGTACTCGCTCTCGCCGGACCGGAACAGCCGCCGCGTGATCGTGATCTCGCCGGGTTTTGCCGGGGCGCTGATCTCGTGAACTGCAGGTTGCCCGTTGGCGGCTGCCGGCGCAGAAGCATGACCCGCTTCCGGGTCCACGAGCACCATCGTGACCGACGCCATCCCGACGGGTTTACGCGATTTAGTACCGGCGAAAATGACATCTTCCATCCGCGCGCCGCGAAGTGACCGGGCGGACTGTTCGCCGAGCACCCAACTGATGGCGTCGCTTAGATTGGACTTGCCGCAGCCGTTGGGGCCGACGACGGCGGCGATGCCACCCCCGTTGAACCTCAGCTCCGTCCGATCGCAAAACGACTTGAAGCCCTGCAGTTCTACTTTTCTTAACTTCAGCACCGCAATACCTCTGAACTGGACGCTCGGGGGAGTGTCTCCACAATACTAAAATGCCCAGAGGCAAAAGTAAAGTGCCGATGCCGCAGTATGATGGGCTCTTTTTTCAATAGCCCCTGGCTATTGTGGTGGATTTGCTGTGGAAAATGAGCAGACTCTCGCGTGGTTCGCCGGAGGGGTCCCAAACTCAGATAGACGCTGGCTCCATCAGATGCCCATCGAACTGCCACGCCTCGGTGGACACCCCGGTGCTCGATTCAATTGCTCGCTTGGCGGCAATCACGTTCGCGAATCGCCCCAGGCACCAAAATCCGATACCCGTTCGGTTCGCGCGCATCGCATCAAACGCGAGCCACGCATCGCCCTGACGCACGGCATGTCCTAAGTGACGTTCGGAGTCGGCCAGCGCACACACCTCGGACGAGACATACCATGTTGCAGCGCTTTCCGTTGACGGCGTGAGTGTTTCGAAGTGAGCCATATTCGGTCACGATATCCGACAGGAAAACGCAACACTATAGCCTTCAGAGGCTAATCCGCAAAACTTCAGTACTAGTGCGAGACTGCGGATTTGCGCAACTGGTAGCTTATTTCAGAGGAGGATCGCTCGAAAGTGAGTTCCACCGCGCCACTGACCAGCCTGCCCGCCTGGCAGGCCCTTGAAAGACATGCCTCGGTAATCCGTCAGATTCATCTGCGAGACCTGTTCGCAAACGATCCCGAACGCGCCGAACGGTTTTCACTCGATGCCGAGGGCCTGTTCCTCGATTTCTCCAAGAACCGCATCACGTCCGAAACGCTATCCCTTCTTCTCGAGCTTGCCAGCCAGTCCGGGTTGCGCGAAAAGATCGACGCGATGTTCGCCGGCGACAACATCAATCTCACCGAAAACCGCGCTGTGCTCCACATCGCGCTTCGCGCTCCCGCGACTCAAAAGATCGTCGTGGATGGCTCGGATGTGGTACCCGAAGTCCACGCTGTTCTGAAAAAAATGGCGGATTTTTCCGACCGCGTTAGAGGCGGAAACTGGAAAGGTTTCACGGGCAAACGGGTTCGCAACGTAATCAACATCGGTATTGGCGGCTCTGACCTCGGACCCGTCATGGCCTACGAGGCCCTTCGGCGCTATAGCGCCCGCGACATCAACTTCCGCTTCGTATCCAATGTTGACGGAACAGACTTTAGCGAAGCCACTCGTGACCTCGATGCCGCCGAGACCCTTTTCATTGTTTCGTCGAAGACTTTCACGACGCTCGAAACGATGACCAACGCCCGGTCTGCCCGCGAATGGACTCTCGCCGCGCTCCCGGACGAGAAATCCATAGCCCGCCACTTTGTGGCGGTTTCAACCAACGCCGCCGAGGTCTCGAAGTTCGGTATCGATACGGCCAATATGTTCGGGTTCTGGGATTGGGTCGGCGGCCGCTATTCCATGGATTCGGCGATCGGACTCTCGACGATGATCGCGGTCGGCTCCGACAACTTCCGGGCTATGCTGGCAGGCTTCCACTCGATGGACGAGCATTTCCGAACGGCCCCATTCGAAAAGAATCTTCCGGTCCTGTTGGGCTTGCTCACAATCTGGTACAACAACTTTTTCGACGCCCAGACCGTCGCGGTGCTCCCCTACGATCAGTACCTCAAGCGCTTTCCCGCCTATCTGCAGCAGTTGACGATGGAGAGCAACGGAAAATCGATCACAACCGACGGCTCTCACGTGAATTACCAGACCGGACCGGTCTACTGGGGCGAACCCGGTACGAACGGCCAGCACTCGTTCTATCAGTTAATCCATCAGGGAACGAAAGTGATCCCCTGCGACTTCATCGGCTTCCTGAAGTCGATGAACCCGCTAGGCGACCATCACACCATCCTGACGGCCAATCTGTTCGCTCAGGCGGAGGCTCTCGCGTTTGGCAAGACAGCCGAAGAGGTGAAAGCGCAAGGTACGCCGGACTGGCTCGTACCCCACCGCACTTTCGAAGGTAATCGTCCTTCGAACATGATCCTTGCGCAACAACTCACGCCGGACACTCTTGGCAAGCTAATCGCGCTTTACGAGCACAGCGTATTCACCCAAGGCGCTATCTGGCGCATCGACTCGTTCGATCAATGGGGGGTCGAATTGGGTAAGGTTCTAGCCATGAAAATCGTGCCCGGACTCAAGAGCGATTCCGCGCTCAAGCACGATAGCTCGACCAACGCGTTGATCGAGCGCTACCGCCGCGCCCAGTAGGAGCACATGAAAGCAGTCTGCCTTCTCAGCGGAGGGCTCGATTCCACAACCTGCCTCGCGTGGGCTCGCCATCAGGGCTTTGAGACATACGCGCTGTCGTTCGATTACGGTCAGCGCCATACCGTGGAAATCGAATCCGCCCGCCGAGTCGCAGCCGCCTTGGGCGTCGCTGCCCACCGCATCTGCAAAATCGATCTTCGAGTCTTCGGCCATTCCGCACTGACCGACGACATCGACGTGCCGAAGGACCGTGACGAATCCTGCATGAGCGCGGGAATCCCGATCACCTACGTCCCTGCCCGTAACACGATCTTTCTCTCATTCGCGTTGGCATGGGCCGAGGTGCTCGAAGCCTCAGACATCGTAATTGGGGTTAACGCGCTCGACTATTCGGGCTATCCGGACTGCCGGCCCGAATTTATCCATGCGTACGAAGCGATGGCGAACCTCGCCACGAAAGCCGGTGTGGAGGGTAAGACCCGCATCAAGATCCACACACCGCTCATCAATCTGACCAAAGCCGGCGTCGTAAAACTCGCCGCCGAACTAGGCGTGGATTTCAGCCTGACCCATAGCTGCTACGATCCGGATGCGGAAGGTAAGCCGTGCGGGCGCTGCGATTCGTGCCTCCTGCGCGCCAAGGGTTTCCGCGAGGCCGGCATTGAAGATCGCTGAGATTTTTTACTCGGTGCAGGGCGAGGGCAGCCTTGTCGGCGTGCCCTCGGTTTTCGTC
>DATFSM010000054.1:0-3388 GCA_035262625.1 Bryobacteraceae bacterium | reverse complement strand
AAGTCTTGCCTACCATCGGCAGGCCGATAATTGCTGTCTTCATTAGAGAGGAACTTCGATTTCGGAAAGGATCTCTTCGATCAGGCGCTCGCAGGCCGCGCCTGTCTGGCTGGCCGCGCGCGTGGCGAGCGGCGAACGCATGGCGGGCGCCACGCGGTGCCCGAGCACTCGCGCCGCGAGGGCTTTTACATCATCCGGAAGGGCGTACGGCCTGCCTTCCAGCAGCGCATGCGCCTGTACCGCGCGATAGAACGCCTGGGCTCCGCGAGGGCTCACGCCCAGCGCCAGTCCGGCATGCGCCCGCGTGCGCTCCACGATCTTCATCATGTAATCGACGATCGACTCGTCGACCTTCACGCGCGTCACCGCTTCCTGAAGGTCGAGCAGTTCGCCGCCGCTCACCGCTCGCGGCGCCGTCTCAACCGGATGTTGTCCGCTGCGGCGAATGATCTCGCGCTCGCTCAAGGGGTCCGGATAACCGATGCGCAGCCGCATCAGAAAGCGGTCCATCTGCGATTCGGGCAGGGGATAGGTGCCGTGATGTTCCGCCGGGTTCTGGGTCGCGATCACCATGAACGGGTCGGGCAGCCGCAATGTGCGTCCTTCTACCGAAACCTGCTGTTCGTTCATGGCTTCGAGCAGCGCCGATTGCGTCTTCGGAGCCGTTCGGTTGATCTCATCCGCGAGCAGAAAGTTGGTGAAGATCGGGCCGGACTTGAACTCGAACTCCCCGCTGCGCGCGTTATAGATGCTGACCCCGAGAATGTCCGAAGGCAGCATGTCGCTCGTGCACTGCAACCGGTGAAAGCCGCACTCCACGGCATGCGCCAGCGCCTGCGCGAGGGTAGTCTTGCCGACGCCAGGCACGTCCTCGATCAGCAGATGACCGCGCGCCAGCAGACACACCAATGCCATCCGCACCGCTTCCGCCTTTCCGCGGACGCTGACTTCGATCGAAGACTCGATGCGGCGTAACTTTTCGGAGGTTTCGCCCGGCGAGACGAGCGTTCCCGGCGCTGCCGGGCCCAAAGTTGCCGGGAATGACGGCATCAAATTCAAGAATACAACGGATTTACGGGCCGTCCCTTTATACGCCGAGGCCCACTGCGCGCATCAGATCGAGCGCATTGCTGCGCGCAACTACCCCTGGACGCATCCGGTAATCGAACACCAGCCGTCCGTCTTCGAGCCGGTCTTCAAAATGCACGTTCCGAGCCTTGGGGGCCAGATCGTCCGCCACCCGGGAAAGCGCCAGGTCGTGGGTCGTCGCCAACCCCATAGCGCCGTTTTCGAGCAGTGCGCGGATCAGCCCTTCCGCCCCGATCGCCCGGTCATGCGAGTTCGTTCCATGAAGCAGTTCGTCCAGCAGGAACAAAGCCGGTCGCGGTAACTCTAAGATCTGTTTCAGCCTCAGGATTTCGGCCATAAACCGCGATTGGCCTTCTTCGAGCGAGTCCATCGTCCGAATAGAGGCGCCAACGGAAAGGAAAGAAAGCCTCATCCGCCGCGCGCGCACCGGCGCTCCCGCCAGTGCCAGTACTGCGTTGATGCCCGCCGCGCGCAGCAGCGTACTCTTGCCGGACATATTCGATCCGCTCACGACCAGAAGCTGTACCGGAGGTATAAGCGAGACGCTGTTCCGCACACACTTATCGTCCGCAAGCAGCGGATGGCCAAGCTCTTCCCCGTCGAAGGCGGGTTCCTGCGAGAACTCGGGAAACGGATCGTCGGGATGCTCCCACGAGTAATTCGCTAACGACGACAGCGCCTCGATTTCGGCGGCCGCATCGAGCCAACTCGTCACGAACCGGCCGTTTTCCGCCCGCCACGCTTCGATCGCCAGCGCGGTCTGCACGGTCCACAGGAGCGGTCCGTCGAGCGCTTTAATAAGGATGTTCTCGCGTGAGTCGAGAACGTCCATCAACCGGCGTAGCCGCGCTATCCGCTGCGATGCGGGATGGCCCTCGATTTCAAGGGCCGCGCGTGTTCGAGCGAGCAGAGGCGACTCGAACTGGCATCCCTCGAGCGTCGCGATGATCTCCGAGAGCAGATCGAGATCGCGCGCCGGTTCGCCGACCTGATGAACGATCGTCATCACGCGTACGCGAGTCGCAAGAAAGAAGGCGCCTTCTGCGATTGCGACCGCAACCAGCGCGCGCCGCGCGTCGATGTCGATGAACCCCGTTCCGACCCACCACAGGAGGATGATTCCCGCCGCGACAGCGAGCACGAACCCAAGAATCCGCATCCAGATTGGCGCGGGATTCGCGGGCGCGCTCGCCCAGGCAGCGAGTCGCTCCGGATCGACGCCCGTGCGGAAGTCATCGCCGAGAACCGCAAGCCGCTCGCGAAGATCGAGCATCGGACGCAATTCGTTGATCGCTGCATGCCGCTCGCGCAGCGCTTCGATGGGTGAAGCAACCTTAAGCCACGAAGCAAGCCGCGATTCGCCGCCGCGTGTCCGAGCCGTCGAGAGGAGTTGAAAGAGGCTCGCGCGCCCGAACAGATCGAGATCGCCCGCGTAAGGATGGTGCGGATCGGCAAATCGCTCGCCCGTTTCGCCCGCGTCCTGCCAGCGATGTTCGAGACGAGCGATACCAGCTTCGTGAAATCGAATCGCCCGCCGCACGAACTCCGAATCCCGCTCGATGCGCGACTGCCTCCAGACCAAAGCGACGAATCCGCTGACGGGAATCGCGATGACCCACAAAGGAAACTGCCCCCGGATCACAAACCAGATCGCGGCCGCGATCGCGAGAAACACGATAAGCCGAAAATACCCGACCGTGTTCCGCCCCGCCTCCAACGCCGTCAGACGTTCTTTGCGCTGCGCGAGTCGTTCAGCATAAACCTGGCCGGGCGAGGAATCCATCAACGCAAGCTTATCGGATTGACTTCATCACCAACCGCCGTGGATAATAAAGGTTTCCCTCCATCGTGCGGATGTGGCGGAACTGGCAGACGCGCTAGATTCAGGTTCTAGTTGGGGCAACTCAGTGGAGGTTCAAGTCCTCTCATCCGCACCAGAATCAATAACTTAGACGAACTCCCAAAGACGTGCACGCACTAGTTTCAGCACGGCAAAGCGTCGGGATCGATAAAGTGCTCTTTTTATTTTCAACGACTTTTAGGCTTGCGTTCTCAATATCGCGCTAGAGTTTGATTGGACTTGTCCCCAAAATTGAGACAAACGGTTAAGACACAATTTTCAGCGAATGGAGAATTGTGTCATGGGAACGCGACGGAATGGGGTGGTCCCCTGGGTTGAGACAAACGGTTAAGACACAGTTGACCGTTCGCTGAAAATTCATTGTGGCCGATCCCGGAACGGTTTTAGGATGGGCTTGCCGGTGAAGACATCTGAGAGTGTCCGTCAAGAGGGATTCGC
>DATFSM010000053.1:0-111734 GCA_035262625.1 Bryobacteraceae bacterium | reverse complement strand
TGGACATCCAGACCGATAAATCGTACTTTAGACATAAGGCGACCAACTCCTTTCGTATGCGGCTCTGCGCCGCTGGTTTTCACCTACTCGCAGCGTAATCCGCGTCACTGCGATCGGTGTTGGTCGCTCCATATTGACTGAGAATGTCCTGCGCCTCACATCTCACAAGGGGTAAGTTTTTGCGACGGCGAGAAACGGCTGCGCCCGCTCCTCGCTACCGAGCCTCTGCGCTACTGTGATGTTTCTGAAATCTCTTTACCTATTGGCAGGAAGGTGGTCGAGCCAGACGATGGTGGCACAGGCTTCAGCCTGTGGGTTTTCGGCTGCCGGATTAGTACAGGCGCTTCGGAAGCAGGACACTAGAGTAACGGGCATGAGCTCGGTCGCTCGTTGGGCAGTCCTCTTCATGGTGTCGGTTGCTGCCTCCGGACAGGAAGCGCCCTCCGGAGCTCGTTTCGATGTGATCTCGATCAGACAAAATGTTAGCGGCGCGGTCAATGAGGGAACGCCGCCGCTTCAACATGGACGTCTGAGGTTCACGAACGTAACCGTTCAGGGCATTATGAGCTTGGCGTTTTACCCGATTGATTTTGCCCACATTAAAGGCGCTCCGGGCTGGACCGCAATCGGAAGAAGCGGGAGCCACTACGACATCGAAGCGATAGCCGAAGCGCGCGTTATCACGGAGGAACGTTACCATCAGATGCTCCAAACGATGCTTGCAGATCGATTCGGGCTCAAGTTCCATTGGGAAAGCCACCAGGAGCCTGTTTATCTTCTGGTAGCGGATAAGAAAGGATTGAAATTGAAAGCGACGGACCCTAGTTCTTGCGTGCCTGTCCCGCCTGAGACGAGCCTGACGCCGAACGGAACCGCGTGCGGGCGACAGTACACATTTACCAGCAGTGGCTCGGAGGGCGGCCTCCATTTCGAAGGCATCGGGATGACGATGAAGACTCTGGCGGTTGTTCTCGGCCTTTCTGGGCGACCGGTATTCGACCGCACTGGGTACGAAGCGATGGTCGACGTCAAGCTCGATTTCACCCCCGCCAACCGGCTCTCGACCGACGTCGCCGATGGCCCTCCTTCCATCTTCGCCGCCCTACCGGAACAGTTGGGATTGAGACTCCAGCCAGCTACTGGACCAGTCGAGACGATGGTCATCGATCACGTCGAAAGGCCCTCAGAAGACTGAGGCTTGCGTTTCGCTCCCCGCGAAACTGAGGCTTGCGTTCGCCCTCGCGAAACTAAGCCCGTGATAGAAATCCTCCCGGGCCGTTCAAGTTTTTTTGAACTTTATCTCCCTCGCTTCTCAGTAAGTTGCGAGACCTCCGACCCGATTCCGCCCCACTTCATGCAATCCTCCGGACAGAAACGGAGGCCTTCGAGCGATCGAAGATCTCCGCCAAAGCCTATGCCGGCCGGCAGGCTCTTCGCGGGCCGGAGGACCTCAAAATCCTCCGCCTGACCAAACGGTACGTCGAATCGATTCGATGAATAAGTCTTCCCGGAAGTCGGAGCTTCCAGTGGAAACGAAATCCGGGACCGGCGTAGCGAACCG
This sequence comes from Bryobacteraceae bacterium, assembly GCA_035262625.1. Taxonomy (GTDB): domain Bacteria; phylum Acidobacteriota; class Terriglobia; order Bryobacterales; family Bryobacteraceae; genus BOG-234. Next base: position 110,173 of record DATFSM010000053.1, on the reverse strand, counting down.
GTCTGAAAGAAATCAGAGCCCGGCGTAGCCCTCAAGCCGCGCCGGGCCGCCCGCGTCTCAGGACAAGTGTCTCCATACTCCCTATCCGAGGACTTTATGAACAATTCCCGTCGAAATCGTCAATCCGCCGCCAACAAACCCAAACTCCAGGCCAGCCGCGACAAAATCACCGCGCAGGTCGCCGTCATGAGCGAGCACGACCGCGCCGTCTACTTCAACTTCATCAACGCCATCGTAGACGACCTGAACCCCCGCAACTTTCTCGAACGTCAGATCGCCCGCCGCATCGCTCAGGACAACTGGCGCCTCAACCGCCTCCACGCCATTGAGGAAAACGTCTTCACCTATGGCCACTCCGGTCCATACAAAGACATCGAAGCCGAGCATCCCCAGATCCATCACGCAATGGTCCAGGCCCTCACCTTCATTCACGACCCGCGCCTCTTCGCCCTGATCGCGCTCTACGAAGCCCGCATCACCCGCAACATCCACGCCAATCTGAAAATGCTCTTTCAGCTCCAGTCCCTGCCGATGCGCGAGCGCGCAAAAGAAACCGAGGCGGTCGGCGCCACAACCGAAACCCCTGAAATCGCCCGAAGCGCCTCCGGGGAGTTCGTTTTGCAGAATGTCGACAAAGCCGCCTGACTTGGGGAAACACTTCGTTTTGTAAAGCAAGCCAGTTCGTTTTGTGTGGGGCGGCCGATCCCGGCCGCAGCCGGCACTCCTGCCGGCTCAGTTCGTCTTGTATTCACGCGGACGGACAACGCCGAATCCGTCTCGCCCGGTCCGTTTTGTAAACCGAGCCGCGACGGCGATGGAGCGGTCTTCCCCCGAACCGACTTCGTTTTGTACTCCCGCCCTCTGCCCCCCGCAGCCTGAGTTTGTTTTGCAACTAAGCGTGGCCGCGGACCACCCACGTGGAAGGAAATTCAGGCGGCAAGATGTCGTCGGAGTCAAAACTGCAGCTTCGCCCCCAACTGAATATTCCGATTTCCAGTCGCGGACGTAATGTTCCCAAACGCCGACGTATTGATCGTCGCCGCCGGATTGGCGAAGTTAGCGTGATTGAACAGCGCGAATGTCTCGAACCGAATCTGAAACTTCAGACGCTCCTTGACCGGGAAATTCTTAAACACCGAAAAATTGACCGTCTCCGCGCCCGGGCCATGCAACAGATTGCGGCCGGCGTTTCCATAGGCGTAATTGGACGGCGCGATCGGATAGAGATCGTTCACGGTGAAGGCCGAGGCGTCGATACATCCGATCAGATGCCCGCGACCGCACGTATCACTCGCGGCATGAACCAGGTCCGGCCGCCACGTGCCGCTGGATGCGGTATTGGCGGTATCAGTTCCGGTGGTGACGTTGAATGGCAGGCCAGTTTGCAAGGTAACGATGCCGTTGGCCTGCCACTGAGTGAATATCCCGCGAACGATCGGGTTTGAGACGGTGAAGAAAGGAATGTCATAGACGAACGTGGCGACAAACCGGTGCGTGATATCCCAGTTCGAGTTCCCGTAGTCGTCCTTCCAGGCGTAGGGAATCATCGGCGCGCCGCCGCCATTGGAGTCCGTGCTGGCATCCAGAGTGTGCGACCAGGTATAGCTGGCCAGCATCTGCAGCCCGTGTGTCAGACGCTGGCGGAAAATCACGCTCATGCTCTCGTAATTGGCGATCTCGTCGTTATTGATCGTCCGGATCACGCCGAATAACGAATTGGGACGGCGCGTATTGACGGAACCGGGCCCCGGCTGCAACGGCGTGTTGTTGTAAAAGCTGCGGTCCAGATGGTAGGAATGCGACCCCAGATACTGCACCTCCAGGCCGCCGCCGCTCCATAGCTGCCGTTCCAGGCTCGCGCTCCACTGATTCATTCGGGGCGTAGGCTGATGCCACGGATCGGTGACGATGGTTCCGGCCGTGGCCGCCGAGGGACAGACTCCCGGTGTGAATGGATTCGTCAGGCTCGGAGGCGTAAGACCCGTGGAATAGCTGCACGTAAGAATCGTCGTATACGGCGGGTTCGTGTTCAGGAACGTATAGCTATTGATCTGATTCGGGTTGTAATAGATTCCAGCGCCGGCGCGGAACACCGTTTTGTCCGTAATGCGATAAGCGACTCCCAGCCGGGGGGCCCAGTTGGTATGATTCGGCGCAATGAAGCCGAAACCGGGCGTGCCTCCCACCAGCGCCGTCTGATTCGGATTCAGCTCGGTGGCAACGCCATTGATCGTGTAAGGGACCGTCGGCAGTTCGTATCGGATGCCGTAGTCGATCGTGAACTTACGGGTCACCTGCCATTTGTCCGTGACGAAGAACCCGTCGCGCCATTCGGCGGTTCGCCCGCGCACCTCGGGGCCAGGAGTCGTGAAGGTGGAGGGAGTCCCGAGAATGAAGTCCGCGGGCGCATACCCCGTCAGGGTCCCGTTGAAAGTGAACCCGCCGCGGGCGCTGTTGACGGCGGCCCGTCCCGTGGCCAGTCGCCGGAACTCGAGTCCGCCAATGACATTATGCGAGCCATGGTTCCAGCTCAACTGCTCCGATATCTGCGTCGTGCTGTCGTTCTGATACCAGTTCGTTGAGCCGTTGGTCAGACCGTTGAAACCGGTGATGGTGAAGTCGGGGATCCCGGGATTGTTGTAAATCGTGTCGCCGTTGAACCCCGGGATTCCGAGATCCGTGCCGGCGCTGGTCTTGTTGCCGACGGAGAACGGATTCAAAGTGGCCGTGCTGAAAAAGTTCCGGCCAACACGAAGATCGTTCACGAGCGTGGGTCGCAGAATGTGCGTATACCCGACCGTGTAGTTCGAATCGGTCACAGGCGTCGTGGAGGAGTTAGTCGGAATTTGATTGCCGCCGAACACGCTTTCGTTCTGATAATCGGCGCGCACATACAGACGGATCGTCTGCCCGATGGTCTGGTCGATTCGGTCCACTGTCTGATCTGTATTGATCGTGGTCGGCACCGGCACCGAGTAATTGCTGGACAGGCCGGAAAGATTCGTGGCCGGATAATACTGCTGCAGCTTGAGCACGACCGGCGAAATACGCGAGGACGGAATCACGTTGCCCGTGAAGGGAGCGTTACCATTGAAAGGGTCTTTCAGAACGCCGCCGGTAATGCTCGATGCCGGCACGCCCGCGAAATTTCCGGTGAAAAATGTAGCAGGCATTTGGGTAGAGAGCGAAGTCGCGCTTTGCGCCAAACGATAGCCCTCGTAAGATGCCATGAAAAAGGTCTTGTCCTTGCCGTTATAGAGTTTCGGAATCACTACGGGACCATCGAACTCCACGCCGAACTGGTTCTGATGCAAAGGCGGCTTGGCTGCCGTGGGATTGGCGGGCGTCGGCAGCGTAAAGAAGTTCCGGGCGTCCAGTACCTGATTGCGAAAGAACTCTACGAGCGCGCCGTGAATCTGGTTGGTCCCGGATTTAGTGACCATGTTGATGTGAACACCGAGATAAGCGCCGTATTGCGCCGAGTAGGTGCCGGTCTGAATCTCGACTTCCTGAACCGATTCGACCATGGGCCGAACCGGCGTCGTCGTGATCAGGTTGTTCATGATGCTGATGCCGTCCAGCGACATTTCGTTCTGGATCTCGCGCGTGCCGGCGCCGTTGAAATCTTCGCCCGGCGGCGTTCCTGTGGCGGATGACTTGGTTCCCTGGATCACGCCCGGAGTCGTTGTCGCGAGGCTCATGGGGTCGCGGCCATTCAGAGGCAGTTCGGCGACGTTGCGCGTGCCCAGCACCTCCGAAACCGATGCATCGTCCGTCTTAATTGCAGCGACGGCGGCTTCCACGGTCACGGATTGCGAGACCGCGCCAACAGGTAGCGTAAAGTCGGTCCGGACCGTCTGGTTGATATCGACGATGATGCCGGTTTGGGTCACCTTTTGGAAGCCGGTTTGTTGCACGGTGATGTTGTAAACTCCGACGCGGACGAATTCAAAGGTGTAATTCCCTTGTTCGTTTGTCGTGGCGTTGTATTTGTCGAGCGTGCCGGTTTCGACCGCCGTGACATTCGCTCCGGCGATCGTCTTCCCGCTGGAATCGGTCACCGTTCCGATCAGAGATGTTGTTGTCGCCAGTTGAGCGTGGGCCGCGATTGCGAAAATCGCCGCGAGACCAATTCCAAGGAACAGGCGGAGCTTCATCTTTACCACCCCTTGTGTTCACCTATGCTGACACAAAAATCAGTTGCGGGATAAATCGATCACCGCGAACGCGTGGAGTTCAGGAATGGAGAACTCAGTCGCCACTTCGTCGTGCGTGAAATCAGCCGGTTGTTCGGTGGTTGCGCCGTACGCATGCAATTCGGCCTTGCCGTACGTCCCGCGTACCCGGACGCGCAATCCCAGAACAGGGCGATCCGCATAGTTGAGCAGAAAAACGCGCGCCTGATGGTCGCCCTTAAGCAGCCGGCCAACCACCACTTCACTCCCATAAATGCGCAGGGAACGATTGTCGTCGCCGATCTGGGATCGAATTTTATGCGCAACGAAGCTGGGGTTCCTGGCCTCATCGGCAGGATAGCTCGCGGTCCCCAGACGCACGTTGACAGCAAAATTCCGATCAGGATTCTTCTCGATCTTATAGAGAAGATTCATCCGGGTGAGGAGATTCAGCAACTCGCCGGTCACATCCGTGCCATCATCGATAACGCCGAAGTCCGCTGCGGGGGTCAATTCCGCGGCGGGAACGCTTTTGAGAAATTCGAGCATCCGGCCAAAAGCAAGCTCTCCGGGTCCGTCCGTGGAGATCAGGGCTCCGGCCCCGTACGTGAATGCTTCCGCGGCGGCGAGTGCGGCCGACTGACCGTTCACCTTATAAACAAATCGTTGTCCCGGCGTCCGGAGAATCTGCCAGCCGTTGGCGTCGATCCAGGGGCTGCGTGTGGCGGAAGCCTCATTGACCCGATATTCGACGCGCGGCGCCTTCAGTTCTACAGCGCCCGCGGGAGGCGCGGCGCCACCGGGCAGCAGACTCGGCAGGAGTAGAGCGGCAGCCAGCATCAGACTTCCACCGAATGAAGCTTGATGCGGCTTTTGTCGTACTCGCCCAGGCCGAATTTCGTGGCGGCATATTCGATGTGGCCGGGCTCGCGGATAAACGTGTTCTTGTGGAAATCAAGATGCGCGCGGGGGTCCAGTTTATCGGTGGACCGGTCCCACAAAGAAGGCGCGCCCTCGGCTTTGCGCTTGTCCTCGATCAGATCGAGCAGCAAACGGTCGATCGCGACCGGATCGGTGCCGAGCATCATGATATTCGGATAGAAGCGATATCGCTTCTCTTCCGAGAAAGGTCCGCCGTGCCAGACGCCGCAGATGCCGTCCATAATATTGAGCACGCATTTGGAACGGAGCGGCTCGACTGCCGCTAATGTGCCGATGAACGAAAGGGTGTTGGTCTTCGTGCGCATGTGGGAACGCGCGACGTTGGAAAAATCGCCGTATGCAAGGTTCTTCAGGCATCCCGTGACGCCGGACGCCTGATGTTCTTTTACATTCGGGACGTTGATGATCTTGGTGAAACGTTCGGTGACGAGCCGCGCCATATTGGAGCGGGTATCGTCTTCGCCGAAGAAGCTCACTTCCACATATGTTTTCGGATCGTAGCCCATCAGCGAACCCCGCGGCGTCTCCACCGCGACAATATGCACGCCGGGCGGTACAAAGCGCTCATAATGCACGCTCGTCAACTGATCCAGGAAGCGCTCGTAAATATAGATGTTCTCCGGCTTCACCCCCACGCCGACAAGGTTCTGAGTGATCGCCTTGATCACTTCGGGCGAGGCCCGAATCGCAGGCGCGCCCGAGCAGTTTACTTTGATGCCAACCACATCACCGGACGAGAAGAAGGCCGCCCACGCGTCCCTATCCGCCTTCGCTCCGGTGAGAGCTTTGATGCCGCTCGAAAGCATCCTGTCGACGATGGCCTGATCGATGCGCTCACTCGCGACGTCGATTACGGAATCCGAATGCACGCGGGCAACGATGCCGCGATAGGGCGCGGGCATCTCCGGGCTCTTCACGGCTGAGTAAGAGCTGACGACCTTGTAGGATGGCGGCGCGTCGTCGGCAAGCAGAGCCGGCGCCGCGGCAAGCTGAAGGAACGCTCGACGATCCATTTGGTGTCTATTATGCCGCTTTGCTCAATACTTCCCGGAGCCGTTTCCCGACGATCACATCCTCGCCCGGCTCGAGCATCCAGACGCCCACGACGATCGTGCTCTCATCGGAGGGAAGGCCTGCGCCAGGCTTTTTGCCCGTTTGCGGATTCAGTTCGATGCTGGGAGTGCCCTTGCGTAACTCCGCCATCACGTCGACGGGGCGGATCTTGATCCTTTGCGTGTCGTAGCGCAGCAACAGGTGCGGCACGGCGTTCGCTGCGACCTTCGGGATCACGACTTGCGCTTCGAGCGTGGGAATACTCTTGACCTGCGCGGCGACGCGATCGGCGCGCCGCCGGAACTCGGTTTCCATAGCCTCGTCGGATTGGCTGAGAAACCAATCCACCGCCGCCACCATTCCGACGATCTGTTCTTTCGAAACCTTCATGCCGCGGCCGACCGTGTCGGAACTCGGGTTGTTGTTTTGCGTCGCGGCCGCGATGAGATCCCTGCGGCCCAGCAGCAAACCGGCATTCTGCGGACCGCGCATTCCCTTCCCCCCTGAAAAAGCCACCATGTCGAAACCCATCTTCGTGTAGTTCCAGAGATTCGAGATGGGGGGAACGTCCGCGGCGGCGTCATTCAGGCACGGCACGCCATGCTGATGCGCGACGCGAATCCAGTCCTCGCGGCTGATCTCGCCTCCTTCCGCGGCGTTAAAGAAATTGGTCATGACCGTTCGGTCCGTGAAAGCGGATTCGTATTCGGCAAGCGTAACCACCTCGACGAACCGCGCTCCGCAATTTCGAATCGCATGATCGTATTCATAGCGGTGGGTTTTCTGCGCGATGACCTCATTTTTCAGCCCCGAAACATCGGTGGGGATGCTGTGAATCGCAGTCTTGTTACCGAGCGTCATGGCCGCCGCCGTCGCCAGGGTAAGCGCGGAAGCCGCGCCAGCCGTCACCATCGCTCCCTCGCATTGGAGGCGTCGGGCAAGATACTCTCCCGCCGCCTGCTGGAGTTCGTGCAGCCGGACGGGATGCTTCGCCGCGCGCGCCACGGCTGCCTGTACGGAGGGCGGCATTATGGACGCGGTAAGCGCTGTGTACGTCCCCGCCGCATTGATGATCTTGGCGACGCCAAGTTTCTCGTAATAGTCTTCGCCCTCCGGCGCATGGCGCGCATCCGCCGCCTCCACGCGTCCGCCGGCAAGCCCCGTTGCGGCCCATCCCAGAAACCCACGTCGCGTCCGATTTTCGTCCATAATGCTCCTTTTGCGCGAATCAGACATATGCTAATACCAAATGTTCAGTTCGAAAGCGACTCTGATTCTTCTCGTTGGCACTATCGGGGCATTAGCGCAAACACAGTATGACCTCCTGTTGCAGGGGGGACATGTGATCGATGCGAAAAACAATCTCGATGCCGTTCGGGATGTCGCGATTCGTGATGGCAAGATCGCCGCTGTGGCTGCGCACATCGATCCCGCGCAGGCGTTCAAGGTTGTTAAGGTGAACGGGCTCTATGTGACGCCGGGACTGATCGATATTCACGTGCACGTTTATGCGGGCACGGGCGAGCGAGCTTCTTATGCCGGAGACAACAGCCTTTATCCCGACGGGTACACATTCCGCTCGGGTGTGACAACGGTCGCGGACGCCGGTTGCGCAGGGTGGAGAAATTTCGAGGATTTCAAACAGCGCGTCATTGATCGCGCAAAAACCCGGGTGCTGGCTTTCATCAACATCGTCGGCAATGGCATGCGCGGAGCGAAATATGAGAACGACCTGAACGACATGGAAGCTGCGCCAACGGCCGAGATGGCGATGAAGTACAAAGACCTGATCATCGGCGTCAAGACGGCGCATTTCGCTGGTCCGGAGTGGACGCCCGTCGAGCAGGCTGTCAAAGCCGGGACCATCGCGAATATTCCGGTGATGGTGGATTTCGGGGCGAATCGCAAAGAGAGGCCAATGAGTGAACTGGTCACCAAAAAACTGCGGCCCGGCGACATCTACACGCACTGCTATTCAGGGCTCAGGAACGAACTCGACGACACGGGACACGTGAACCCGGCGATGTTCGAAGCGCGGAAGCGGGGGGTCATTTTCGACGTCGGCCATGGCGGAGGAAGCTTCGCATGGCGTGTGGCCGTTCCGGCGATTAAGCAGGGCTTTTTGCCCGATTCGATTTCTTCCGATCTCCACACCGGCAGTATGAACAGCGGGATGAAAGACATGGATAATCTGATGAGTAAATTTCTGGCGATGGGTCTGAGCGTGAAAGACGTGGTGACCGAATCGACCTGGAATCCCGCTCGTGAGATTCATCGTGAGGAACTGGGAAACTTGTCGCCCGGTGCAGTGGCCGATGTCACGGTTCTGCGTCTGGAACGGGGCGATTTCGGGTTTACCGACATGTATGGAGCGCGGCTCAAAGGGGATCGAAAGCTGATCTGCGAATTGACGCTGCGCAACGGAAAAGTAGTCTACGATCTGAACGGCATCACGCGCCCGGATTGGACCACGCTGCCGAAGAATTATCTGCAATCCGGCGATGCGAGGTGGGACGCGATCACCCCTGCCCCTGCCAAGAAGCCAGACGGGCGGCCATAGGCGCTATCGTCGCCACGGTTCAGGGATCCGGGACATCGTTTCCTTATATCCGAGGCACTTCAACCTCCGCGCCCTTGCGATCCGCTGAAAGATATCCCGCGTATATCGTCATGGTCGTATCGATCGCGACTTCAAGGTCGCACTCGGGCTGCCGACCTTCAAGGATCGAGTACACAAAATCGCGCATTTCGTGGAATTGGCCGTTGCTCCAGCCGAACTCGGGCCAGGCCGGAATCCAGCCCTCATTGGAGCTGATCTTCTCCATCAGGTCCACGCCAGGAAATTCCTTCTTGTCCGGACTGTAGAGATCCACGACCTTCACTGGCTGGATGTGGCAGCGCGTCCGGTGGTTGTTCGCGAAAACTTCAACGAAATCATAGACGCCGCCGAGGACGAGTTCGCTGGTCATCACATCGGCGATCGTGCCATCTTCAAAAACTACATGGAGCAGCGCATAGTCTTCAGTGTCTTTATATGTCGTACGAAGATAGCCGCGGTCTTCGAAGGCGGGGAGTTTGGTGATAGCGTGCGTACGGCAACTCACGGACGCCGGACGAATGGGCCTGCCGTTCCGCGCGAGACCCTCTTTCCGCTTCAGATAAAGCACTCCACCGAGGGGGTGACAGCCTTTCCCTATGAGCGATCCACCGCCCTGTTCGCTCCAGATGCCGTACACCGGCGAGTGCGAACCGGAATGTGACTCCTCGGCGGTCATGCGCAGGATCTGGGCTTTGGAGGTTTCAACGAGCTGTCGCTCGCGCTGGACGGCTGGCGCATAGACGATGTTTTCCGCATAGCCGAGCAGGATCTGCGATTCGCTTACGAGGCGGCGGATTTCGCGCAGTTCCCGGGTGACGGCGGCGAGCATTTCCTCTTTTGAATGCTGTGTGGGCGATCCGAAGAAGCCGTGAAAGGGCTTCTCGACGATCACGTGCCTGCGCGCCGCCGCTGCCATGCGGATGTAAGCTGCGTGTGACGATGGCGGAGTGCAGATATCGAGAACATCGATATCGGGCAGCATCTCTTCGACCGAGGCATAGGCGTGAACACCGAATTCCGCCGCGAAAGCCTCGCGGGACGAGGCTCTCGGGCTGGTGACGCCGACCGCGACGGCGGGCAGACCGCGCAGATTTCTGAGGTGGAACTTGCCGGCGAAGCCGGAACCGATGATGCCAATTCGGAGAGGAGTTCGCGTGGTGGCCAAGCCGTTATTCTAGCCACCGGCATGTCGTAATGTTGATGGATGAGGACTCTCTACCGCTATCTACGGGGCTACTGGAAGCTCGTGGTTGCCGCTCTCGTTCTCGCCGCGATCAATCAGGTCTTCTCGCTGCTCGATCCGCTGATTTTTCGCCACGTGATCGATTCCTACGCGACGCGGTTTCATGACTATACAATCGGCCAGTTCATACGGGGAGTTTCGTTCCTTCTGGGGCTCGCAGTCGGCGTCGCATTCGTTTCGCGCGTCGCCAAGAATTTCCAGGACTATTACGTCAATGTGATCACCCAGCAGGTGGGGGCCCGGCTGTACGCGGATGGCATCCGCCACTCGCTCGAACTGCCCTACGCTCTCTTCGAAGATCAGCGCAGCGGTGAAACCCTGGGGAAGCTCCAGAAAACCCGTACGGACGTCGAAAAGCTGATCACCGTCGCGGTGAATCTTCTGTTCACCACGGTGATCGGGGTGATCTTCGTGATGATCTACGCGGCGCAGGTTCACTGGTCCATCGGTCCGGCTTATCTCCTCACGATTCCTCTTCTCGGCGGATTGAGTTCGGTTCTAAGCCACAAGATCAAGGCGGTCCAGAGAGTTATCGTCAAAGAGACGACGGCGCTCGCAGGATCGACCACGGAATCGCTCCGCAACATCGAACTGGTGAAAAGTCTCGGACTCGCCCGACAGGAGATCGCCCACCTCAATGCGACCACCGCGAAGATCCTCAAGCTGGAACTGAAGAAGGTGAAATACCTGCGCAGCCTGAGTTTCATACAGGGGACGTTCGTTAACTTTCTGCGAACTTCAATCCTCTTCCTGATGCTCTACCTGATCTTCACGCAGCGTATTACCGTGGGCCAGTTCTTTTCTCTGTTCATTTATTCGTTCTTCATATTCGGGCCGCTGCAGGAACTCGGCAATGTGGTCAATACCTGGCGTGAAACGGAAGCCTCGCTGGAGAATTTCGAGACGATCCTTGCGCTGCCGCCGGAAAGGCGCCCTGAGCATCCGGTCAATATCGGGCCGCTGCAAACGCTGAAATTCAGCGATGTCACTTTCCGGCATCAATCAGCGAGCCGTCCGGCCATTCAGGACATTTCGTTCGAAGCGTCGCGCGGGGAGACCATCGCTTTCGTGGGGCCTTCGGGCGCAGGGAAGACAACTCTCGTCAAACTCCTCGTCGGTCTGTATCAGCCTCAGGCGGGGCATATTTTCTATAACGGAACGCGTGACGACGAGATCGAAATCGATGGACTCCGCGAACGGATCGGGTTCGTAACGCAGGATGCGCAATTGTTCTCCGGGTCGATTCGGGAGAATCTGTTGTTCGTCAATCCACAGGCGACGGATGCCGAGTGTATGGGCGTTCTTCGGCAGGCATCGGTAGAGAGCCTTCTGGCGCGGGCGGATCAGGGCCTCGATACGGTAATTGGGGAGGGCGGCGTGAAGGTATCGGGCGGCGAGAAGCAGAGGCTTTCGATTGCGCGCGCGCTGCTCAGGCGGCCTCAGTTACTGGTGTTCGATGAGGCAACGTCGTCACTCGACTCATTGACGGAAGAAGAGATCAGCCAGACGATCCGCGATGTAGCCGTCGGCCAGGACGCGATCACGATATTGATTGCGCACCGTCTCTCGACGGTTCTGCACGCCCACCGGATTTATGTTCTCGAGCGCGGGCAGATCGTTGAGTTCGGCCGGCATGGGGAGCTGATCGAGCGCAAAGGCCTGTACTACGCCATGTGGCGCCAGCAGGTGGGAGAAGGCAGGGCGGCGCGGACGATTGCGGCGCCTGCGATGCCACTGGCGCATGCTTAGCGCGAGCGCTTACGGATTTCACTTCTCATCGTGAAATGGAGTCGGGTTGAACTTCACTTTGGACAAGAGAGCAAGTTTCGTCGTTTTTTTTTGGAGGAGACATGCATCGCCAATTGGTCCGGTTCATTGCCCTGATTACGCTGACGTTAGTGGCGACATCCGGAGTCGAGGCTCGCCACAAAAAACCGCCTAACAGCCACTCGCCTTCGTTTGCCTATTACCTACTGGTGCTTTCCTACGCGCCGGACTTTTGCGACCAGCCAACGGGCAATAAGGATCCTCGCGAGTGCGGCGCGGGACGGCACGTCGGATTTGTGGTCCATGGTCTGTGGCCGCAGGGTGAAACGAGCCGGGGCCCGGAGAACTGCGGATCGGCGAGCCCCGTGGGGCAAAGCATCATTGACGCGATGCTGCATTATTTCCCTACCGAATCTCTCATTCAGCATGAATGGAAGGCTCACGGCACCTGCAGCGGCCTGAGCGTCGATGACTACTTCGCCGCAGTGAAGAAAGCCCGGGATTCGGTCACGATTCCGGATGCATTGACGCCATCGAGTCAACTATCGCTGGCGCCCGCGGATATCGAGAGCGAACTCGCAAGCGCGAATCCACGTTTCGCGGCCAGCGCATTTCGCGTGTCCTGCTATCCCGACAAGGAACTCCAGGAGGTTCGGATCTGTCTCAATACGGACCTGACGCCCCGAGCGTGCGGTAGCAGCGCCGGTCAATGTTCACTGCCGAAAATCGACCTGCTGCCGGTTCGTTGAACGACGCTTTGTAGCGACGCGCCGGGCGGTTACCTTGCTCGCCGACGAGGCCCGTTGCTTCGCCATCTGCGCCTGCCCCGCCTTGGTCTTCAGGCGCGATTGTTCGTACATCTCGATCCACTTCTCGCTCGAAATCGCCGAGATCAGCTTGCCAATCGCTTCGAGCGGCAAATCGTCCGGCGACTCGAAATGAACGCAACACTTGCCCATGTCAAGCTTCTTCCCAGCCGCCTGGAACGCCGCCTTCAACTGTTCGAGCTGAATCGCGCTCCAGAACGCGCCCATCAGGTAAAGCGAGCAGTAGTTCTTCTGCGACGAGAGCGCGACGTAGCAGATCGGCTGTTTGTTGTAAGTGTCCGGATATCGAGACAGTGGGATCGTCCAGCCGATGGTGCCCCAGACGAAGCACTCATCGTACCCGCGCGGAATGTGCTTGTTCACGAGCGCGCGCACCGTCGCGATCGTCTTCGCGCGATCGTCGGGGAGTGAGGCGATGTATTGCGCTGGCGTCTTGACATTCGATGGCGGTTTCATGGATTCGTCGTCTTCCCGAACGAAGAGTATCACCGCTGCTTCAATGAGCCATTGCCATCGCTTCATGGTCGACTGAGCCATCGGACCATTGCCGAACCGGAATCAGATATACCGTCATATGATCTTCGGGGTCTTCGAATCCGAGCACCGGCGATTCGTGAAGATTCGCTCCCCAGGCCGTTGGCGGCGTGCGCGGAACAAAGAACATCAGATGGGGATGCCAGTGCTTATTCACGTCGTCGGTATATTGCTGCTTCGACAGCATGTAGCACATTGCGCTGGGATCGGCCTCCGGCAGTTGCCGATTCTGCCATGCCGCTTCGAGCGCGCGGGCAATTTCGACCTTCGATTTGCCGTCGAGCGCGAGCTTCGTCTTCATCATGACGATGGCGACGAAAGTCCGTACTCCGGCTGCGTTGAAGCACGCCGGTGAGCGCAGTTTCGAGTTCCAAAATTCGGGCGCGTCGGTTGTAGCTGCCCACGATCGCTGCACCAGGCACGTGAAGCCGTTCTTGCTCTCAGCAGACACCTCGTAGCCCTTTCGGCCCAGCACGAGGACACCGGCATCCCGCGCGATTGAATCTGGCGCGGCGCTCCTCGCTAAAGCAATTTCCGCGTCGCGATCCGGCATCAAGTACTCGTCAAGCGGAGCCATATTGGGAAAGCTGGGCTTCTGAGGCTGCGCCAGTCCCAGACTGAGCGCGGAAAGGAGTATTACTGAAATCCTCTTCGTCAAGTGAGTCACCTCTATCGCAATGACGAATGGCGCTTCGCAATTTCTACACCGCCGGCGAAAGAATCTTCGCGCGCTCGCCGTGCAAAAACTCGCGAACCGCCGCGTCACGGGATAGTCCGATAGCCATATCGTAGGCTTCGAGCGCTTCGATACGCTTTCCCGAGGCTTCCAGGAGATGCGCTCGTACTGCCCAAAACGGCTGGTAGACAGTAAACAGCGACCGCTCGGAAGTCTTCTCAATCTCGTCGAGGACCGCAAGGCCTGCTTGCGGACCGTTGCACTTCGCGATCGCGGCCGCGTAACCAGTGCGCGCGCCGAGTCCGCGTGACAAACGGGCAAGCTGCTCATAGAAGCACGCGATGCCGTGCCAATCCGTCGCGCGGCCGCGTATTCGCTCGGCGTGCACGGATTGAATGGCGGCTTCCCACTGAAATCGTCCGGGCCGGCGAAACTGCGCGGCTTTCACTAAAAGCTGTTCCGCTTCGTCGATCAAAGCCGCCGACCATCGCGTGGGATCCTGCCGGGCGAGCGGGATGTATTCTCCGTTCGCGCCTCGCCGGGCCGCGCGACGCGCTTCGCAATGCAGCATTAACGCGAGCAGGCCATACACCTCGGCTTCGTGCGGTAACAGTTGTAAAACCATTCGTGCGAGCCAGACGGCTTCCTCCGCCAAATCGCGGCCTGACTCGTCCGCACCCGCCTCGTCCCAAGCGATGCCGAAGGCAGCGTAGATGGCTTCGAGTACCGCTTGCAACCTCTGCGGCAAATGCCGCCGCTCCGGGATTTCGAACCGCAAGCCGCCACTCCGGATTTTGGTCTTCGCGCGTACCAGTCGCTGACCCATCGTTTTGGGCGAGATTAGAAACGCGCTGGCAATACGGGCCGCGTCGAGCCCCAGAACAGTTTGCAGCATCAGCGGCGTATGTATCGCGGAATCGATGGCCGGGTGCGCGCAGATGAAGAGCAATTTGAGGCGCTCGTCCGGAAAGCCGGGCTCCCTGTCCGGGCGCCTCAGTAGTGAGGCGGACTCAGCGGTGGCGAGCGCCACTCGCTGCCGGCGCATCATGTCAATCAGGGCGTGACGCGCGGTGCTCAGCAGCCACGCTTCCGGGCTTCCTGGCACGCCGTCACGCGGCCAGGACGCCAAGGCTCGAATCATGGCCTCGCTAAGGGCGTCTTCGGCGCTCGCAACGTCGCCGGTGCGAACGGAAAGGTAAGCCACCAACCGGCCATACGATTCGCGCGCCACTCGCTCAATCGCTCTGTCGGGCGAAGCGGCGGCGTCAATGCTCATTCGGTGATCTTGCGATGAGTGGCCGGAGCGAGCGGCCGTATTTCGAGCGCTCCCATGGATGTTACGGGACAGCGAGCGCCCCATTCCAGCGCTTCGTCGAGTGAGGGCACCTCGATCACCAGGATTCCCGCCAGTTGCTCTTTCGTGTCGGCGAAAGGGCCGTCCTGAATCTGCATCTTACCGTCCACTACTCGCAAAACGGTCGCGGTTTCGGGCACTTCGAGTGGATTGCCGCCGACGTAGACGCCGGCGGCGACCACAGCCTTATAGTATGACCGCCACGCGGCGACGTATGGATCGGATTGGTCTCGTGGCCGGGTCTCCCACGCTTCCGGTGATTCGTGGATCAGAAAGGCGAATTGCATAAGTCTCCCTAATGATGACGCGTTTGACACCCCACTTTTCGACAGCGGACTCGCACAAAACGAAAATTCTTTTTACAAGGAGGCCTGGTTAGGGGCGGACAAGGGTTCCATCGAGCATGCGGTCGTTTCCGCGGGTCTCGAAATCGTGCTGATAAGGGTAACGGGCGGCGGCAGATTCGTCGATGTCAATTCCAAGGCCGGGCTTGTCATTGGAATACATGTAGCCTTTTTTGATAATCGGGCAGCCGGGCAAAACTTCCTGCGTCTTTTCCGGGAACAGCGTCTCCTCCTGGATGCCAAAATTCGGCGTCACCAGATCGAGGTGCAGGTTGTAACAATGGCCCACCGGATCGACGTTGTTGGGTCCGTGCCATGCAGTGCGTACATTGAAGAACTCGCAGATATGCGCGATCTTGCGGCCCATGTTGAGTCCCCCTACGGCCGATATATGGCAGCGGATGAAATCGATCCAGCGGTTGGATACCAAGGGCAGCCATTCGTTACGGTTGACGAACAACTCGCCCATGGCGAGCGGCGCCGCTGTTTCCTGGCGGAAGATCTGGAACCAACCCACGTCTTCCGGAGCCAGGCAATCCTCCATGAAGAACGGGCGATAGGGCTCGACCGCTTTGCACAACTCGATGGCCTGGTTGGGCGCGGGCCGTTCGTGCACGTCGTGAACGAGTCCCACATCGAATCCGACCTTCGAGCGTATATGGTCGAACATCTTTATGGTCGCGTTGATATATCGCCCAGCGTCGAACACGGGTGACGTCCCTACAGTTCCCTCAGGGCGCAGAGCCTGGGTTGCATCCGAGGTCTTCGCGCTGAGGCCGTAGCCCGAAAAGCCCGGAACACCAGTCTGGATGCGCACGACCTGATAGCCGTTTTCCATGTATTTGCGGACCTGATCTTCGAGATCATTCAGATCCATCGCCGCCGCATGGCCGTAGAGCGGGACAGCCGCACGGACCTTCCCGCCGAGTAATTGGTATACCGGAACTCCCAGACGTTTACCCAGGATGTCCCAAAGCGCTCCGTCAATACCGCTCAGCGCATTGTTGCTTTCCGGGCCGGAGCGGAAATACTGCTGCACATAGGCCGACTGCCAGATATCTTCAATTTCGTCGACCTTTTTTCCGATCACGAAGGGCTTGAGCCTCTTTTCGATATAGGCCTGAGCTGCCTGGGGGACTTCCTGGTGAGTCGCGGAACCGAGCCCGTAGAGTCCGGGCTCGCTGGTCATGACCTTAACAATGGTCCAGTTGGAGCCGGACGGAGCAGTGGCAATCACTTTGATGTCGGTGATGGTGAGCGGCGGCATGCCTCGCCGGGCCGCGCTCTGGGCGGCCTGCAATGGTCCGGGTGCGGCGAGCGCACCGGCAATGCTCGAAACGGCGGCAGCAGGCACCGCCTTCAGAAGGTCACGGCGCTTCATTGTAATTCCTCCCGATATTGAATTCCCATATATTCGCGACTCTCCGGGTGATGGCCCCCGGACTCGCACGCAGCCGAGAGTCTATCGCAAGCGCAGTCCCGTATGCGCTCGAAACGAGATACAATTTCTCCGGTTTGCCAGGCTCTGACGGTGAGCGGGTGGAATTCAGAATCAAGAGGTTGTCATGAAAATCGCTGAAAAAAGAATTGCGTTGCCGGTTGCCTCGCTGTGTCTGGCGCTGGCGGTACTGAGTTCGGCGGCGGATGCGCCGAAAGCGAAACGGGTCAACCGGGCGATCGAGCTTCTGGCGGATGGCCAGCCGATCTACTATACCGGCTCGCATTCGGGTACGACCGGCACGTTCGAACAGGGCGTGAAGGACGCGCAAACCTTTGCCGACTACATCAGCTACGACATGGAACACGCGCCTTTCGACGTGAAGGGACTTTCCGAATACATGAAAGGACTGGTGAAAGGCGGCCCCACGAAAAGCGGCCATCGCACCCCGGCGGTCATTGTGAATGTGCCCGTGAACGGTCTCGACGAAGCGACCGTTCGCGCCAATGCCTGGATGTTCAATCAGGTACTGGCCACGGGCGTGCACGGCGTGCTCCTGACGCATGCTGACGATCCGGGCGCCGTGCGCGCGTTCGTGGAAGCGATCCGCTTTCCCATTCACAAACAGGGCGTGGGCGAGAACGGGTTGAAGGAAGGCCGCAGAGGGGTGCATGGAAACCCGACGGCGGCGGAGATCTGGGGGGTGTCGCAGGATGAGTACGTCCGGAAGGCCGATCCCTGGCCGCTGAATCCCGAAGGCGAACTTCTGCTTGGCCTTAAGCTCGAAGACAAATACGCGCTGGCGAATGCGGATGCCAATCTCAAGATTCCCGGTATCGCCTTCGCGGAATGGGGGCCGGGCGATATGGCGATGTCGCTGGGCGTTGTGGGAAGCGGCGGAAGCGCGGTGAACGACCCGCGGATGAAGGATGCGCGCGCCACCGTTCTGGCGGCCTGCAAAGCGAACCACAAGTTCTTCCTCAACACGATGACGCCGACGGATGTGATCGACATGATCAAGGAAGGCGTCATGATCGGACCGGCCAGTCCGCAGGCGGCGGAGATCGGCCGAAAGTACACGAAGCGGCAGCTGCCCTGGTAGAAGGACCGACCGCGATGAAACCGCTTTTGATCGGGCTTGGGCTTCTGTGTCTCGGAATCGCGTTCGCCCAGAAGCCCAACACTTTGAGCCCGGCGGAAGAAAAGCAAGGCTGGAAGCTCCTGTTCAATGGCAAGGACCTGACAGGCTGGCAGGCTCTTCCAACATCTTCGCCATCCGCAAACGGCGACTGGAGGGTGGAGGACGGCGCGATCGTATGCCCCGGGACCAGCGCCGGGTGGCTGGCGACGGCGGACAGCTACTCGGATTTTCATCTGAAGCTGCAGTTTCGCGGCGCTGAAAGGGTCAACAGCGGAGTTTTTCTGCGCTCGCAGAAAGAAGGCCAGCCGCACGTCACCGGCTTCGAGTTACAAATCTGGGACTACCAGCCCGCGGGCTACAACACCGGCAGTCTGGTGGGAGCGGTGAAGGCGGCGCCCACGAAGATCCGCGCGGACGATTGGAATGATTACGACATCACCGCCGATGGCGACCATTATGTGATCGTCCTCAACGGAATCAACCTGCTCGATACGCATAACTCACAGCACGCCGCCGGTTTGCTCGGCTTTCAGTGCCAGCCGAACAACAAGATCGAATTCCGCGACGTGCGGGTCATGCCGCGTCATCACTGAAGATGGCGGTCCGAGGCGGAGTTCGCGCGAGTCCGCGCGATGCGGTTGATCCGCTGAATGGTCAACCATTCGTGGGGCCGCGAGCAACGCGTTATAGTCCTTGAGTGATGAGATCCTCCGCCAGCCTTCTCGTTGTTGCCTTCATTCTTTCCTCCGCGCTCTCTGCTCAGTCGCCAAATGCCGATATCGTCGGGCGCTGGACGGGAATCGCAGACACCACCGACGAAGCGGGCACGAAGCGACAGGAGAAGCAATCGGTCGAAATTCGTCTGGAGGATGGCAAGCTTACCGGCAACCGTCTGGATAAGGACGGCAAGCCCGGACTTAAACTCGATGTCCAGCAGGCGGGCACGAAGGTGAATCTATATGTCTATCTCGATTTCGAAGGCGGCGAGCCACTCCGCTGGAAGCTTGAGCTGAAAGATGGCGCTTTAGTCGGCACATTCTCGGCTCAGCACCACAATCCCGCCAAGTGGATCTATGACCGCGTCGGAGCGATTACTCTGACGCGCGCGAAATAAGGATAGAACAAGCGGTTCTTTATATCTCTCAATCCGGTATGGTCAAAATATCGCGACGGAAGATATACTGTTTCCGCGTAAAGGAACGCTGGCCATGCACTGCACACGACGTGACTTCGGAAAGGTGGCCCTGGCCGCGCTTCCGACCTCGGCACTGATTGCGAAGCCGAATTCTCTCTGGGGCGGCGTACAGGTCGGACTCAACGTACCGTACAGCTTTCGCGGGATGTCCGGCTCCGCAGACAAGATCATCGAATATATGACGCAGCTCAACCTGAGCGCCTGTGAACTGCGGCTGCAGCCGGTCGAGGCGTATCTGGGCGCTCCGGGCGTCTATGCTTCGGCTAATGATGCGCCTGGCGGCCGTGCTCGCGGCGCAGGCGGTGGCGCCGGACGTGGACGCGCGGCGCTGACGCCCGAGCAGCAGACGGCAGCAGACGCCGCCGCGAAGAAGCTCTCCGATTGGCGGCTCGCGCTCTCGCTGGATAGGATCCGGGCGTTCCGACAGAAATACGAAGATGCCGGCATTCAGATCCAGATACTCAAGATCGACAACTTTAATTCGTTCAGTGACGACGTGACCGATTACTTCTTCGCGGTGGCGAAGAATCTCGGTTGCTATGCGCTTTCGACCGAAGGCCGATTGGCCGATGTGGAGCGCCTTGGGCGATTCGCGGCGAAGCACAAGATGATGATCGGCTATCACGGGCACACGGCCGGTCCGGGCGGCGAAGCGTTCGGCGCACCGGAGAACTGGGAAAGGGCGATGGAGGTTTCGCCTTATAACGGCATCAATCTCGATCTTGGCCATTTCCTGGTCGGAAACAAAACGTCGCCCATCCCGTTCCTGACGAAGTATCACGATAAGGTTACGCACATTCACGTCAAAGACCGGAAATACGACGGCGCCACCGTACCGTTTGGCCAGGGCGACGTTCCAATCGTCGAAGCGCTCCGGCTCATTAAGCAGAATCGCTGGAAGATACAGGCCACGATCGAATTCGAATACCCGACGCCGCCAGGATCGGACGTGCTGACGGAAATTGGTAAGTCCGCCGAGTATTGCCGAAAGGCGCTCGAAGGCTAATCCTAATCATTCAACAGAGGGGACGATCCACCATCGGACGCAAGATTCGACCCGTCGGAACTACAGTTTCATCACCAACTATTTTCCGAGCAGCCTGAGGAACAGCTTTTCGACTCTATCGCGGTCGGCGTCGAGCGCGACATCTACCGGTGTACCGTGCGGATCTTCGACTGTGCGCCCTTGGGAAGCGCCCTTAGTAATCACGCGAATTTTCAGCCGCTCCGTCCTGACGACGTCAGGTTCCAGCAGCGCGGCGGCGGTGAGGGTATCCCAGAAGAAATACTGATCATTGCCTACCTGTGCCACCTGCGGGCGCCACGCCTGCACGGCGAGCTGGGAAGCAATCGCCTTTTGTTTCCCGAGCCGGTCCAGGAAGGCTTGCGTCAACGGGGTTCGATTTGTGGCATCGAGAGCCACCAGCGTGATGGGAATTCCGGAGAGAATCACGTCGGCCGCGGCCTGCGGCTGATTGAAGAAATTCCATTCCGCCGAGCCGTCGTGGCCCTTCTGCTCCACGTTGCCGCGGGTCCGGACGGCTCCCCCCATCACGTAGATACGGCCGATGTGCTTCTTGATCGAAGGGTCGAGGCGAAGGGCGTCGGCGATATTGGTAAGCGGGCCGGTCTCAAGCATCGTGTAGACCTGGTCGCCCGATAAGGCCTTCACAAGGTAATGCGGCGCATCGGCTGCAACCACGGGGTTCAAGGCCAGCGAGGTGGAGGCTGCGGCCAGCGCCGGGATGCGGAGGATGTTGCGGGCATCGGCGCGCCATTTCGCCGGGAACGGGTTTGCGCCCTCGGAATGGCCTTGTGTGATGGGAATGTCGCGAGATCCTAAGCGGTGCAGGAAGAGTTGCGTCGCTCGCGTAGCGGGCTCCAGGTAGCTATTCCCCGGGCAGATGGCTATTGCCCGAATGCGAATAGTGGGGGACCTTGCTAACAACGAGATCGCGATTAAATCGTCGGCGTCGCCATCGTGGTCGATAATCACATCCGCGGCGGCCGCACCAGGAAGCCGGATAAACCCGGCAATAAGGACCACAAGGCAGAGCCGTCTCATACGCGCAGTATAGAAGTATAGAGGATGTTGAGATGCAAGATTCCACACGTTTCAACGATCAAGATCGCGAAGATGCCACGCGGCTTGAGCCATCTCCACCGGTCACTGTTGATTGCGCAGGTGGCCGCCTGTTGAGATCTGTGTATCTATGATTTGGTCGGTCGGGGCGGGCCAATTTGAGCGCCCGCCCCGCCCCTACCATGCGCCTCCTGGTCCGCGGACTCCCATTCGCGGGTTTCAACGCCGGGCACGTTCCATCTTCGAGAGTTCACACTTGCGATGACGAGCACAGCTACGGTGCTGCGGTTTGCGCGTTACTCGTAGACTTGCCCGTTAGGACGATTCGCCGATAATTTACTAATAACGCCTTTGGGGCCTACTTCCGAATAGCCGACTGCAATTACCAATATCGAAAATCTCAAAACGACGATGACAGCACCGGCCCCCCCCGATCACGTCCTCGCCTTCTGAGAGCCTATAGCCGCCGGTGTCGAAGAAGCCCGTTAAATGCGAGAGCTGAGGCGCCTACTCCGATTGCAAATTCTCTCTCAGGCTCTCAAGAGCCTCCCAGCACGGAATCGGCATTTTTATCACCTGCTTCGCATTGCCACCGCGTCTCACCCAGGAGCTGGTGAGAACGCGATTCTTCGAACGATCGATTTTGTAGTCCGCAGTGTAGATTTCACCGGGTATCGCGACCAGAAGAGTGCCGTCTACGCAGGGGGACAAAGAGATCACCTCGGGCGGGGTCACGAACTCCTTAGTATCAAAATCATGCAAGATCCATGAAGGCCGCGATATCTTACCTTGCCGGCACTTGATCATCGAGGCGTGCGTGGCACACGCGATGCCGTTCTTTCCGAAGACCCATACATAATATGGATCGATCTCGATTCCGTTGTAGCTCGTCCATTTTTCAGGACCGTTCACCTTTGGCCAGGAGTTCCATGCCACAACGTACAACTGGTTGGCATCGCGAATTCCTCCATACATTACCGGCGATTTCTGGCTTAAAAGTATCGGTCCCGGCGGATTTGCCGCTGAATCTTTCATCGCGTCGGCGTCAGGATCGTCGGGCAATGTAGTGGGAGGTAAATACAGCGAACGAATGTCTTTCACGCCCGCGAGAGGAGGCTCCCAGTTTACTCTCGTGCTTTCTAGATTCTTATCGATCGTATATTGATTTATGTAATCCCACTTACCGTCTTTACGCCGGATTGCAATCACTGCCAGGGACACTGGGTCCTTGCTCTCGTCGTAACCGATGCTCCCCTTGTTGTACACGCCCGCGGAAACATCGACAAACTCTTCGTTCGCGCTCGCGCGAGGCCGGGCTACTAAAGTACCGGCCGAAAGCTCACCCGTAACAGAATCGAGCGTATGGCGCCATATTTCATAGCCGTTCGTGTAATCGTTACTCGTTAGGAGTTCGTATTTAGGAACAAATGAATCTTTTTGCGCCTTGGAAGTGTAGATTGAAATGCTTCTCAACCACGCTGTATTTTTCTTGTAATCCCATGGAAGATGCACCGCGCTTCCGGTCCCCCTCGCGACGTAGAGCACGTAGCTACCTTGCCAGGATCCAAGGTGGGCGTATATCCCTCGCTCTTTTGCTGCTGGCGTGATCGCCCGCACGATCTTCAGCATCTCCTTGTTATCGGATTCCCATGATTCGCGAAGTTGGCGCGCTAACGCTTTCAGGTTTATCAATGCGGTATGACATGCCTCCCTCGTTTCCTTGGCAAGGCGGCCTTGCTCATCCGTCTCGTGAGCCAGCATTAATGCTGCCTGAGTCTCCGCTAACCGCCTGTCGAGCGTTTTCGGGTCGGCTAGACAGTTGAGCATCATATTCGCTGACAGCAGATCCGTATATGCTCGACACCAGACGCCTAGAACCTCCGGCCATCCGTCTTTCCCCTGATTTTCTTCCCTTTCGAGATACCCAGCCACTTGCCAGTTTGCGAACACCGGAACGTTGAGCTTTGCCTGCCCCGCCACCAGTCCGAGTTGTAAACCTGTCATTTCCACCCGGAAATCGGTGGCCTGCGCATTCGTCTCAAGAGGCATCTCCAGAATTTCGGCAATGCTTCTTTTGACTGTCGTGCGGCGTGACTGCTTAAGCGTACTGGCTGCCGCGGGCGCACCAGCGTAAGCCGTCGCCAATGTCAGGCTGGTATCACTGACAATTTCCTCGATCTTGTAGACCTTAATCGAGGTATCGGAATCGAACATCAGCCATTCACCAACTCCGGCGCTTCTGGTGAAGGCGGTGCCGGTTCCGGTGATGTTCTTCGAGCCTGGCGTCAGCGATACGGTACCGGCGAGCGATAGAGGTTGCGTCATTCTATGATCGCCCCTGCATATTTTTGTTAACGAATTGGCATAGCTACTAACGCTATGACCAAATGCTGTTATGTCTTGAATCTGCTTTTCGCTCTGCAGGTGATCCAGCATTTTTTTGATCTCGTCCTTCAGGGACGGTTGCTTCGGCATAAAGAGGCTGAGGATCTGTCCGACAACGGAGAAGATCGCGCCAGCGATTGCGCCATACGGGCCGGCAGCGGAGAGCACGCTCGTAAACACCGGGATCAAACTTGTGCACATATCGAGGAGCGCCGCGGAGCCGCTTATGAAGTCGCCGTTTTCGAAGGCCGCGGCCGCAGCAAGCGCACCCTTAAGGAGCTCAGGCACGCAATTGGCTATCGATTCAGCAACCTCCTTGTGATACTTCGAAGTCTTTCCCTTTGCCGCCGCAGCCTTATATTCGCTTCTGATCCCGTTTATCGAATTTTCAAACTCACGTCGTTGAACCGGATCATCAATGTCCGCGAGTCTGATCTGCAAAAGTATGTCGAGGTTCGCATTAAGTTGCTCTTCTTCAAGTGTCGCCATGATTAATCTCTTGATATTCTCCACTATTCGGTCATTCAACGATCGTCATTGCATGCTCGAAGGAGGCCAAGCCCGCCGGTTGCAAGAACGTCATGTCGGCGCCGGAGGCCCGGAAAACTCTGTCCGGACCTTGTGCTCATCATGCAGCGGCCGGATCTGTTTCGGCGGGCGCACAATGCGCTTCTGAATGAAATCACCTGCGAAATTCCGGTTGAGACGGTGAAGTCGATCGATGAACTCGCGTGCAAGCTGGATAAGGCGACGATTGCCGATCCGCGAGCTCTGGCGACGCGGATCAAGGACCGCATTCGCAACAACATCGGCGACCAGATAAACTGACCTCCGGCATCTCCCTCGACCACCCTCCTGCGGATGGGGCGGGGATGAATGGCGGCCTGAGGTCTACGTACGCAACGCGGTTAGGCGCGGGAGGAGTGGCGGATGAGTTTGTGACGCAGCTTCTGAGGCAAGGTGACGCGAAGGTCTTCAAGAAATACTCTCAAATGAAATTGCAGATGAAACGGGAGGCTCTGGGCAAGTTACACCGGACCGCAAACGAACGCGGGAAGGATTCTGGCACAGTCCGCCCAAACCAGCAGGGTTTTGGCACAGTTCTGACACAGTGACGGCTGAAACGTGGTGAATACGATGGGAGGGAAACCATCGAGTCTTTGGAATCAACAAAGTTTTGGTCGGGGCGGGGCGATTTGAACGCCCGACCCCCTGCGCCCAAGGCAGGTGCGCTACCAGGCTGCGCTACGCCCCGACATCTGTTGATTTCTTCATTCTAAATCACTCGTGTCCAAATTAGCGGCGGGTAGAGCGGTGAAGTCTCTGGTAGGTTGAGTTCAGTTCCGGCAAGAACGAACTTCACAAACCTGGAGACTTCACCCTGTCACGAGTATGCAGCATTTTCAGTCAGGTTTTACAGTTGATTCCGCGCGATTGCTTCGAAGAAGCGGTCCGGAAGCACAAAGCGGAGCGGCACGCGCGCGGGTTCAGCAGTTGGGGCCAGTTGGTGGCGATGCTGTTCTGTCAGTTGGCGCAGGCCAAGTCGTTGCGTGAGATCACCGAGGGACTGCGTGCGAGCGAAGGCAAGCTGAAGCATCTCGGTTTGCCGGAAGCGCCGGCGCGATCCACCCTCGCGTATGCCAACAGCCACCGGCCGTGGGAGTTGTATGAGACGGTGTTCTATCAGTTGCTGGCGGATTGCCGGAAACGACTGGGCGCGGCCAAAGCGGGCGCGATGCTGGGTCTGCCCGGCAAGCTTCTGAGTCTGGATGCAACGGTGATCGATCTTTGCGCGGCGGTCTTTGACTGGGCAAAGTTCCGCACCACCAAAGGGGCGGTGAAACTGCACCTGCTGCTGGACCATGACGGATATCTGCCCTGCTATGCCGTGGTCACCGAAGGCAAGGTGCATGAGATTCAGGTGGCCCGCAGGCTGAAGCTTCAGCCGGGCACGATGCTGGTGTTCGACCGGGGTTACACCGACTACGAATGGTTCCGGCGACTGACCGAGGAGGAAGTCCACTTCGTTACCCGCCTCAAAGACAACGCTGCATACCTGGTGGTGGAACGGCGCAAGGCCGAGGGCGAAGGAGTTCTGGCGGACGAAATCATCGTAATGGAAAAGCAGGCACAGGCGAACCCGGAGATCGCTCCGTTTCTTCGGCGAGTTCGTTATTGGGACGAGGCAACACAGCGGGAACTGGTGTTTCTGACCAACCATGTGGACTTGCCTGCCATCACAGTCGCCGCCATCTACCGGGAGCGGTGGAAGATCGAACTTCTGTTCAAGGCGATGAAGCAGAATCTGCGCATCAAGACATTTGTGGGCACCACGCCGAACGCGCTGAAAACACAGATTTGGACAGCACTGATCGCCC
This sequence comes from Bryobacteraceae bacterium, assembly GCA_035262625.1. Taxonomy (GTDB): domain Bacteria; phylum Acidobacteriota; class Terriglobia; order Bryobacterales; family Bryobacteraceae; genus BOG-234. Next base: position 84,039 of record DATFSM010000053.1, on the reverse strand, counting down.
TTCTGGCCATCCGGTTCCTGCAACTGCAGGCGAAATTCAAATGGAGCCTGTCACGCCTCATTGCCTTATTGAGACAGCAGCTGTTTGTATATCGGGATCTGTGGCGCTGGATTGAATCGCCCTTTGAAGCCCCGTGCCCTCTTAGCGATCAGGATTCCCCCCAGCTACCTTTCGTCTGGTCATCCTGACCCCCAACCCGCTCCGCGAATATCGGTCTTCAGCAGAATATGTCGTTTGGCATCAATCCGCTGGCGAACCCAATCTCGCTAATTTGGACACCAATGATTCTAAATCACTTCCGATGCCGGCTCGCTCGAGCGCCTTCACCTAGACGATTTTCATCAGACGGCGCTCCACGCCGAACGCCCGAAACAGTGATTGCGTCACGCCTTTGAGAGAATTGTTTCGCATGCCCCAGGAAGTCGTCTCCTCGAAGCACATCCTCAAAGCAACCCCGCTATTCGCGGCTCTCGACGAATCCGAAATCTCATCACTTGCGGCGCGCTGCGGCATTCGTTCCTACGCTCCCGGCGAAATCCTGTTCACGGAAGGAGAGCCTTGCAAAGGCCTGTATATCGTCGTCACGGGCCGCATCCGTATCTTCAAAACTTCATTGAATGGACGCGAGCATGTATTGGCTCTCGAAGGGCGTGGCGCCTCAGTCGCCGAACTCCCGGTATTTGATGGCGGGAGCTATCCTGCTTCCGGTTCGGCGGTCGAAAGAACCGAAGTTCTCTTCGTGTCGCGCGCCGACCTTCGCGCCATCTGCCTCGAAAAGCCCGAAGTCTCCCTGAAAATACTGCAGGTGGTGGGTGAACGGCTGCGGCGTCTGGTCGGCATCATTGAAGAATTGTCTTTCACCACCGTGCGACACCGGCTGATCTCATGGATTCTGCGCCGCGCCGGCGCGGCATCGACGTTTTCGCTCGACGCCAGCCATCAGGAGCTTGCGGCACAGATCGGGACAGTCCGTGAACTCGTGTCCCGAAATCTCGCCCGACTTCAGGCGCAGGGGCTGATCGAAATGAATCACCGGGAAATCCGCATTCTGGACCGGGAAGGCCTCGAAGCAGACCTTTCTTCGACGCTTTGAGAGCCGCGGTGACCAAAGTCACTGCTTCTGCCGTCGTTCCGCAATAGCCTCGAAACAGAGGTCGGAAATGGAAACACTTGCAGAAAAGACCGTCCGTGAAATCGCCGTCAAGGATCCCTCGAGCGTGCGCGTCTTCGAATCGCTCGGCATTGACTATTGCTGCGGCGGGAAAAGACGACTGAGCGATGCCTGCACACACGCGAATATCGATCTCACATATACCCTGAACCAGTTGCGATCCGCGAAACAGAAAGAGCAGATATTACCCGCCGATGACTGGAGCGAAAAGCCGCTTTCGAAGCTCGCAGCCTTTATCGTCGATGCTCATCACGAATTCGTGCGCCGCGAGACTCCGCGCATCGAGGGTCTGTTCGCCAAAGTCCTTGCGCGCCATGGCCAGGCGCATCCCGAGATCGCCCGCGCACAGGAACTGTTTGCTGCTTTGAGTCAGGAACTGACCAACCACATGCCAAAGGAGGAACGGATTCTGTTTCCGTATATCGAGCGCATGGAACAAGCGGCCGCATCCGGCGCGACCCTCCCAAAGCCGTTCTTTGAGACCGTGCAGCGACCGATCGCCACTATGATGGCCGAGCACGATGACGCGGGCGCGCTGCTGGGTCAGATCCGTTTGCTCGCTAACAACTTCACGCCTCCCGACGGCGCCTGCCCCACTTTTATGGCGCTCTACCGCGCACTCGAGGATTTCGAACGAGATCTGCACCGGCACGTCCACCTCGAAAACAACATCCTCTTTCCTCGCGCGCTCGAACTCGAAAACGCGGCGTAAGCCGCCGTGCCGAAGAAGCTAACCCGGCGGCCGCCGCCCGATCGGTCGCAGTCCCTGCGCCGAGCCTTTCAAGTCGGTTTCCTCGGGCTCAATGTCTGGATCGGCGCGCAGTTCTATCTGTTCGTCCGCCACTACGAATCGGGCGGGACAACGGTGGCGTTCTCGCGGCCGCCGGGAGTCGAAGGCTGGCTGCCCATTGCTTCGTTAATGAATCTGAAGGCGCTGGCCTTCACGGGCGAGTTTCCTCGCATCCATCCTGCAGGCACACTCCTTCTGATCGCGTTTCTTGCGACCTCGTGGATCTTCCGTAAAAGTTTCTGCTCATGGCTTTGCCCCGTCGGGACGATTTCCGAATACCTGGCGGGCCTTGGGCGAGCGATCTTCCGCAGGAATTTCCGTCCGCCACGCTGGCTGGATATCGGGCTCAGGGGCGTCAAGTATTTGCTGCTCACGTTTTTCGTCTGGATCATCGGCGCAATGCCGGTTATCGCGATCCGCCAATTTCTGGGCGGTCCGTATGGCGTGATCGACGACGTCCGTATGTTGAACTTCTTCCGCCAAATGGAACTGTCTGGCGGCATCGTAATGGTTCTTCTGATCTTCGGATCGATTTTCGTTCAGAACTTTTGGTGCCGGTATTTCTGCCCGTATGGCGCGCTGATGGGCCTCGTTTCGCTTGCGAGCCCGCTGCGCATTCGCCGCAGCTCCGATCTCTGCATTGACTGCGCGAAGTGCTCAAAGGCCTGCCCTTCTTCGCTCGCGGTCGACAAGCTCATTACCATCCAATCGGCCGAGTGTACCGGATGCCTGGAGTGCATTGCTTCCTGTCCCTCGCAAGGCGCCCTGATCCTCTCGGCTCCGCGCGGTAAGTCGGTCCCGTACTGGGCGGTTGCCCTGGGAATCGGCGCGCTTCTGTTCGGCGCGTATGCGTACGGCCTTGCTTCGGGGCACTGGAAGACCGACCTCCCTGACTCGCTATACTTCCGACTCATTCCTCATGCCGATGAATTCGCGCATTGAACAGCGTGGTGACTGAAGTCACTGCGGACAGGCGCAATTCACCGCAATCTGAAGTTTCGAAATACCTTCAAGGAGATGAAACAGTGAAAAAACTCTGGACCGGGTTTGCCGTCGTATTCATCCTGTCGTTCGCCGTTCTCGGCTGGATCGGCACGCGGATCTATCAGGAAATGCCCCCGATTCCCGCGAAAATTGTCAGCACGGATGGATCGGTTGTTGTGGCGGAAGGCGACGTTGGCCGCGGGCAGAATGTCTGGCAGTCTCTGGGTGGAATGGAAGTCGGCTCTGTATGGGGGCACGGCAGCTACGTGGCGCCCGACTGGACCGCGGACTGGCTGCATCGCGAAGCAACGTTCGTTCTCGACGACTGGTCGCGGGCCGAACATGGTTTGAGTTATGACAAGCTTCCGGTCGAAGAGCAGGCGAAGTTTCGCGGACGCCTCGAACAGATGTATCGCCGCAACGCGTACGACGCCTCGACCAACACGATTACGATCGAGCCGGTTCGCGCCCGCGCCTTCGAAGCGACCTTCAAACACTATTCGGACGTGTTCCGGAACGGCAACGCCGCCTACGCGATTCCCGCCGGCTCCGTGAGCAATCCGGAGCGCATGCGCCAGTTTGCCTCGTTCATCTTCTGGACCGCCTGGTCCGCCTCCGCGGAGCGCGTGGGTGACCATGTTTCGTACACACACAACTGGCCTTACGAACCGCTGGTGGGAAATCGCCCGACCGGTGAAAGCGTGATGTGGACCGGCGTCAGTATCATCATGTTGCTCGCGGGAATCTGCGCCATGGTCTGGTGGTATGCGGCGCAGAAATCCGAAGAGGCGCCTTCCTCGCTGCCGCTCACTGACCCGCTGGGGAGTTGGGTGGCCACGCCTTCGCAGAAAGCGACTCTGATTTACTTCTGGACCGTCTCAGCTCTCATTGTTTCTCAGATCGTCATGGGCATAATCACCGCGCACTACGGAGTGGAAGGCAACGGATTCTACGGATTCAATATCGCGAAGATCCTGCCTTACGCGGTCACACGCACATGGCACGTACAGCTCGGCATATTCTGGATCGCGACGGCGTGGCTCGCGGCCGACCTTTTTATCGGGCCTTTGGTTTCCGGCTACGAACCCAAATATCAGAGACTGGGCGTGCATGTGCTGTTCGGCGCCCTGCTCGTGGTTGTCGCCGGCTCCATGACCGGCGAATGGCTCAGCGTCCACAACCGGCTTTCCGATCGCATGGCGTTTCTCTGGGGGCACCAGGGCTACGAATACGTCGATCTGGGGCGCGCCTGGCAAATCCTTCTGTTCGTGGGTCTGCTGATTTGGCTCTTCCTCGTTGTTCGCGCAGTTCGTCCGGCCCTTAAGCAGCCTGGCGAGCACAAGCCGTTGCTGTGGCTCTTTGTGCTTTCCGCTGGAGCTATTGGCCTCTTCTACGGCGCCGGATTGCAATGGGGACAGCACACCCATCTCTCGATCGTCGAATACTGGCGCTGGTGGGTGGTCCATCTTTGGGTTGAAGGATTTTTTGAAGTCTTCGCGACAACCGTCATCGCGTTCTTCTTCATGCGTCTCGGTCTGATTCGCCCGCTGCTGGCCGCTAAAGCCGCCTTACTCTCGGCCACGATCTTTCTTGCGGGCGGGATTATCGGAACCTGCCATCACCTGTATTTCTCGGGCACGCCGACAGTCGCCCTTGCCTTCGGATCTGTCTTCAGCGCGCTCGAAGTAGTCCCGCTCACGATGGTTGCCTATTCCGCCATCGACGATCTGCGCCGCGGCCAACTCACCTCGTGGGCAAGCCGCTATCGCTGGCCTGTGTACTTTTTTGTCGCGGTAGCCTTCTGGAACATGGTGGGGGCGGGGCTCTTCGGTTTCATGATCAACCCGCCCATCGCTCTGTATTTCATGCAGGGCCTCAACACGACCCCTCTTCACGGCCACGCCGCGCTCTTTGGAGTCTATGGGATGCTGGGTATCGGCCTGATGCTGGTTTGCCTCCGAGCGATGAATCCGTTCGTCGAGTGGCGAGAGAACTGGCTGAAAATCGCCTTTTGGTCGATGAACGCCGGCCTCTTCGCGATGTGCGTGGGAAGCCTGCTACCGGTCGGCCTGATGCAGACGTGGGCTTCCGTGGAGCATGGCTACTGGTACGCGCGCAGCACGGAGTTTCTGGGCTCGCCGCTGATGCAGAATCTGCGATGGATGCGTGCGCCGGGCGATGCATTGTTCGCGTTGGGCGCGCTGGTGCTGGTCGCATTCGTCTTCTCGCCTCGGAAGCCGCAGCACAAGCTTGAGGCTCCGGATTTTGGCGCCCGGGTAGTCGGCGACTAAGGAGGCTTTGAAATGGTGACCACGGTAGCCAAGCCATCCGGGCAGACCTTCATCCCGCGTGAACATGGCGCGACAGCCATGCTCCTGACGCCGTTTTTCGCCGCTGCGATTCTGTTGCGCCGCTTTTATTGGACCGAGTTCGTCGCGCTGATCGCCGTGGCGTGCGCGTTTGCGATCAAAGACCCGTTGGTCGTGATGGGACGCCAGCGCTTTGTATGGAAACAGGAGCGCGAGGAGACCAGCGTGGCCAGAAGATCGGCCTTGATCGAGTTCCTCGCGCTTGCGTCATCCGGACTCGTTCTTATCCTGGTGCGGGATTGGCGTCCTTTCCTGCCGCTTTTTCTGGGCGCCGCGACATTCACGGCGCTTGCGGTTACGCTCAACGTGAAAAACCGCCAACGCTCCGAATGGTTCCAGACCGCAAGCGCGGTTGCTCTCACTGCGACCTCGCTCATGGCGTGCCTCGCGGCGGAAAACATGATCCCCAAGTGGTGTTGGTTTTTGTGGATGCTTTCCGCGATGCAGGCCGCCGCGGGGATATTCGTCGTTCATGCGCGGCTGGATGCTCGCATTGCGGCGCGGAAGGGACAGGCCCCGCCCTCGGGCAATCGACGCGCGGCTTTCGCTTGCCAGATCGTCCTGATCGCCGCGGCGGTCTATTTCGCGTGGACGGACCATCTGCTGATTACCGCCGCGCTGATCGTCGCGGCGGCCGGATATCTTTTCGACCTGATGCGCCAACGCAGCCCGGCTTCTTTGCAATTACCTTTGAAGGACGTTGGCCGTCAGGCGCTCGGACTATCCATTGTTTATACGCTGCTGATCATCGCCGGACTTTGGAATCTTTAGAGGGACCGGACGAGCAATCAGCGAACCGGCGATCATACCCAGAGCCGCCAGCGCGAACGCGCTCATTCCCGCATATGCGGCGGGGATGTTGAAGAAATACGTCACCGATCCCACGGCGCCACCGATCATTGCGCAATATCCTCCAGCGGTATTGGCCCGCTTCCAGAAAAGCCCGCCGATAAACGCCGCGAACGCCCCCGCCAGAAACAGTGTCCCCGTGATGTTCAGATAAAAGTACACGGGTCCCGGCAACACGTACCAGACTCCCCAGAACAGAACGAACAGGCTGACCAATACATTGACCACCCGGTTGAGTACAACCTGCGAACCGTCAGATAATGGCGTGCGGCGCAGGGGCAGAACGATGTCCTGCGAAATCACCGAACTCCAGCCAAGCAGATAGGAACTGTTCACCGACATCGTCGCGGCCAGCATTCCGGCGACGACCAGCCCCAATATTCCGGTCGGCAGTATTCTTGCGATCATCTCCGGCATGGCCTGCAGCGAGTCGTGTCCGGCGCCGAAGTAGGCCAAGGCGCCAATACCCCAAAGCATCGGCATCATACCGCGTCCGAGAAAGATGAAGCCCGTCCACAGAAAAACCTTCTGGCTGGTGCGCGGGTCTTTCGTTGCGAAGGTTCGCATGGCCGTCGTCTGCCAGCAAACATCGATCGCGGTCCACAACAGCAACTGAAAGAAGATATAGGCCCAGCCGTAGTCCGGATTGGAGAGCGGGCTGAATCCGTTGGCCCCGAGATTCGTAAGCACCGCATGCTGCATGTTTCCCCATCCCACATGCCCGATCACGTAACCGGTGATCAGAATCGTGCCGAGACTCAACATCACGAACTGAATGAAATCGGTGATGACGACCGAAACCATCCCACCCAGCACAGTATAAAGAAGCTCGAGAGCGAGGATAACTGTCATCGTCCACTTGAGGTCCGACAGGGGAAGACCAGCGACGATCGTCAGGAACGTTCCCTCCACCTTCAGAAACACGCCCATATTGAGCAGCCCGCCAATGGCGACGAGGAAGCCCGCAACCAAACGAAGGCGGCGGCTGTATTTGACTTCGAAGAACTCCGGCACGGTGGTGAGGCCAAGGTCCCGGAGCTTGAAGATCATGAACCCAGTAGCGCCGAGAAAAATCATCACGGCCCCGGCAATGAGCCCGTTCACAAACGACGAGAAGCCGGTTTTATAACCCAGCTCGGCGTAGTACATGAAAGTGATCGTGCCGATCTCGGTAGCGGCCAGCGTAGCGACGCCGATGAATTTGCCGAGATGCCGCCCGGCGAGCAGAAAATCGGCGGCATTCGAAATATACTTGCGGCCGGCAAGACCCGCGGCGAGAGTGAGCGCGAGATAGATGGCGACGATCGCCCAATCCAGGGTAGTGAAATTCACTGACGGTTCCGCTCCGCCGCCAGCGCCGCAAGCATCGCGCGAAGATCAGCCACGCCTCGGATGGCGACGATCACGGCGATGACGGCGAACGCGGTTCCTGCTACCGCGAAGTTGACCGTCCAGAACCACATCCAGAAAGACATGTCGTAAATTAGACTACGGCGGGGGCAGCATGATCAACATCCTGACAATCGAACGCGAATTCGGAACGGGGGCCCCGCACATCGCCAAGAGCATCGCGGACCGGTTGGGGTGGAAGCTGTGGGACCACGAAATTACCGAAGAAATCGCGCGCAGACTGAAGTGCAAGGCTGAGCAGGTGGAGCAGCACGAAGAGAAGCTCGACTCCGTTTTTTACCGCCTGATGAAGGCGTTCATGCGCGGCAGCTTTGAGGCTCAGGCGGATGCGGAAGGTCTGGAACTGCTGGATGCGGAGCATCTCGCGGTGTTGTTCGAGAAGGTCATCACGCGCATCGGAGATGCGGGAAAATGCGTGATCGTCGGGCGCGGGGCGCCGTGGTTTCTGCGGGAGCGAAGCGACGCATTTCATGTCTTCCTCTATGCGCCGTATGAAGAAAAGTTCCGGCGCGTCCTGGCCTCGGGCAAGAGCGAAAGCGAGACGCGCGATCTGCTGGAATCGGTGGATCGCAATCGTGCGGCGTTTATCCACAAGTATTACAACAAGGACTGGCCCGATCGTTACCTTTACAACATGATGCTCAATGTTCAGACGGGCGACCAGGTCGCAATCGACACCATCCTGAACGGCATGGAGCGGCTGAATTAGCCGCAGAGAAGACCAAATCCTGAGGGCCCACTGTCAAACCGGCGGCCGGCAGAATCCGCGACGGTGCGCATACGCGCGAGAACGGATTTCTGAAATTCCGGATCGAGCCAATCGGCCCAACCGTGACGCCTGCAGATTTCGATAGCCGCGGGACGCGTGGTTGCGCCCGTTTTTTTTACTTCGCGGACATGAAAAGGATCGGCGATGATAGCCCCATTCGTCTCTTCAAGCGCGCGCCCAACAATCGCTTCGGGATTGCAGGGCAGAATCGGCGCAAGGGTGGCGAAGACGGGGATTCCGGCATCGCGAAGGGTCCGTATGACGCGCCAACGCTCCTCAATGGGCGCACAGTGCGGTTCGAAGATGCGGCGGACGTCCTCACGGTCCGTCGTGACTGAGAAGCCTACACGCACACTTCTCAATAGGTCGATGTCGCGCAGGATCAGTGGCCCGCGAGTCTGAATCACGAACCGAACGCCGCTCGGCGTCGATGCGACGACGCGGAGGATATCCGGCATCAGGCAGCGGTCGGCTTCCGCGGGCTGATAGGGATCGGTCAGGGGCGAACAGTAGATGATTTGACCGGAACGAAGAGACCTGGCCAACAGTTCCGCGGCGTTCGTCTTAAATGTGGTTTGCTGCCCCCAATGCATCCAGTCTTCCGGGCGCAGACCAGCCTGCACCCGCATCGTTGGCACATAGCAATAGCTACACCCGAACGTGCAGTTCCTGGCGGGATTGAGTGAATGCGTGAAACCGGCTTCGCGCAGAAACCCGGAAACCGGCGTAAGGATCGAGCGGGCTTCGTCTTCGAAGATGTGGAACGGCAACTATAAGTTCAGTTTCACGCGGGCGTAGTTCAGGCACTGCTTGACATTGTCGTCTTCAACGCGGAGCTGGGCGTCTTTCGGCAGCTTGCTGTAGTACGGCAGCGGCTGCAGGTGCGCCGCATTCTTACGAACCATCGCGAGCGTGCGGGCGAGATAGATGCCCGGCCGGTCGGGGAAAGTGATCCAGTATTTGTCCGTGAGGCAAGGGACCTGAAGTGGATCGCGGGTCATCATCTCCAGCGAGAAGCGCGCTTTAGGATTCGCCGCGCGCACAGCGTCCACGATGCGGCGCAGATCGAGGATGCCCTCACCGAGAGGCACTTCGGAAAGCAGAAATCCGTCGGGATACTCCTGCACGGCCATGTCTTTCACGTGGCACATCTTCGCGTAGGGCGCGAGTTCAAGAACTGATTCCGGCGAATCCAGCAACGCGATGTTGTTGCCGAAGTCGATCAGCGTGCCGAAGTACTCGCTGCTGTACTTCTTCATGAGGGCGAGTTCTTCGTCGATGGTCCAGTCCTTGTGGTTTTCCATTCCCACAGGAAGTTTGAGCTTGTCGGCGATCGGACCGATCTTCTTTACGGCGGCGGTACTCTCCTCGACAAAGGCCTTCCAGTCGTTGAGCGAATTCCACTTCTCGTACCGTCGTCCGCCGCTGGTTCCTGTGCGCACCGCGACGGCGCCCGCTTCCTGCGCGTTTTTCAGCGCTGCTTCGAAAGCGCTGGTGTCGTTCGACTTCGGGAAGGCCGCCATCCCCTCGACGTACATGCCAAGCTCTTCAGCTTTGGCGCGGATCTGCCGGAGCGCCGCTGAGTCCGACGGCAGCTGCATCTGTACGCCAGCGGCGCCGAGTTCGTGGCAGCGTTCCAGGTACGGAATCGGATCGCGGGGACGGGAGACGTCGAAGGATGTTGTGGCGAGGCCCATCGCGCTCTTCGGAGGCATCGCGAACGCGGTCCGGTCGAGCGCGGCCGCGGCCGCCATCCCAATGCCGCTCGAAATCAGGGTTCGTCGGGTCATAAGTATTAGTATTCCCCTCGCGCGTCCCGTGTGGCCTGGTACGCTGCGGAGATTTTATCATCCAAAAAACCTATACGCCGGATAGAAATTTCCCTATACTGGGGCGAGCCCAGTTGCTCGCGTTCTCCAGGACGAGAAGAACGATGCGTATCGTTGCCTCATGTTTGGCGTTGCTGGCTGCCTTCGCTCTGACATCTGTCGGGGCGACGGCGGTGAGGCCCACTACGGGCGTCACCGTCATCCTCGACGCTAAAGGACCTTATTCCGAACAGGCATTCAACGAGATGCGCCATGAAGCCAGCCAAATCATTTCGGCTTCCGGGCTTCACCTCAACTGGCGCATGCGCTCTGAGCCTTTCACCGATAGCTTCGACGATCTCGTGGTGATGACCTTTAAGGGATCCTGCACTTTCGATCCCGCTCCGCCAATTTACGACGAACTGGGACCCTTAGCCATCACGCGCACAACGAACGGAGAAGTTCAGCCTTTCGGTGAAGTGAACTGCGACCGCGTGGTCAATTCGGTTCGCTCCGCGATGTTCGGCGGAGATTACGCAAAGGCGGACTTGCTCATTGGACGGGCCCTCGGACGCGTGGTCGCTCACGAACTGGTTCACATGCTGACCAAATCCGGACAGCACGCGCATGAGGGCGTCGAGAAGGCCGCGTTGTCGGGACGTCAGTTGATTGCGACGTCGCTGCCTCTCAGCGCAATGGACATCGACCGGCTCATCGAAGAACGCCGCGGTCGCTGAGCCCAGCTAACCCAGACAATCGTAAAATCAACGCACATGTTCACCGTGGAACAGCGGGCTTCGCTGCGCGCGACATTGCTGCATGCGGCGGCGGCCGATCCGCGAATCAGTGGGCTGGCTATAACAGGTTCGGCGGCGGCGGAACTCGAGGACCGATGGTCGGACATCGATCTGGCATTCGGGGTCGCCCGCGCGGCGGAAATGCCAGATGTGATGCGCGACTGGACGGCCCGAATGTATGACCGGCACGGCGCTCTGCATCAAGACCGCTGGCGCATGGATTTATCGGGTCTTTCTGCTTACCGGCGGATTGCAGGTGGATCTGGCATTTGTTCCTGCGGACGAATTCCGGGCGCTCTCGCCGGCGTTCCGACTTGTCTCCGGGACTGCGAAGGAGGCGTCGCAATTTCCGTCGCCAACAGCCGCCGACATCATCGGGATGGCGTGGCTGCATGCGGCGCACGCGCGGACCTGCATTGCGCGCGGAAAGTTGTGGCAGGCGGAGTACATGATCAGCGGCGTGCGCGACCACGCGCTCACGCTGGCATGTCTCCGGCTCGGATTTTCAGGGGCGCACGGTCGCGGTTTTGACAGTCTGCCGCAGGGAGTTACGGCGCAGTTCGACGACGCTCTCGTTCAAAGCCTCACGGAACAGGAACTCCTGCGCGCGTTCGGAGTTGCGGTGCGCGGCCTGATTGGAGAGATCCAGCTTGAGGATCGACTTTTAGCCGAACGTTTGCGCGAAACTCTCATGGAATTGATCGGGTAATCACTTTCGGAGCAGCTGCTCCCTCTTCCAGTGATCGAAATCGTCGCCATTCATCACGATCAGGAAGCTCCGCATCTGACTATGCCCAAGACCGCATAGCTCGGCGCAGGCGATCTCGTATTCACCGGGGCCATCCACGTGGACTTCCAGCGGGATCTCCATACCGGGCACGATGTCCTGCTTGGTACGGAGTTCGCGCACGAAGAAATCATGAATGACGTCGCGCGAATGGAGCAGCAAGAGCACGTCGCGGCCTGCGGGGATGCGCAGACTGGCGGTCACGATGTCATCCGCGCCGTCGGGATCGGCGGGATCAAGACCGAGAGGATTGCCGCCGGAGTCGCTTATGAGATCGATGCGCGTCTTTCCGAAGCGCCCGTCGGCGCCCGGATACCGAAAGTTCCACGCGAATTGACGCGAATAGACTTCGATGATCTCCTTCCCTGCCGGAGAACCCGGGGTTCGGGCCCAACCACGCGAGCCGAGTCCGGCCAGCGTTAAGAAGATGGCCGCCGTCGCCACCGTCCATCCGACTTCCAGCCACCGGGACTTCGGAGCGATGCCGCCCCGCCGTTTCAATGCCGCGTACGCAAGCAGGAGTTGCACGGCTACGAAGGCGAATCCAATGATCCAAAGTGTCCAGGAAAACTGACGATCGTAAAGGAGGGCGTCGGAGGAAATCGGGAGGGGAAACCACGCCGGACGGATTATAAAGAGACCGCAGGCGGCGACAACAACAAGAATCAGAATCGGGCCGAACAGCATGAACGGTCGCGCGCGCCGAACCGCCCGATTCCCGTTAGCAAAACGGTCAGGCTGGCTCCGGGAAGTGGAAACCCGATTTCACCAGCGCTTTATCCATGATCGCAATCGCCTCGGCCTCGGGGATGTTTCTTGCCTGCGAGACCTCGGAGATCAACATGGTGCGCGCTCGATCCAGCATCTTCTTTTCACGGAACGACAACGGTTTTTCGGCCTGCAGCCGGACCAGTTGCTTAAAAACTTCCGAGATCTGAAGAAGGCTTCCCGTGAGCATTTTTTCGCTGTTCACTTTGAACCGAATCTTCCAGTCCTGCAGATTCTCGACGCCCGGTCCCGCAAGATACGCGAGTACCTTGGCTACATCCGTGTTTTTCGAGAGTTTCCGCAGGCCTATGTTTTCGGCGTTCGAGAACGGCACCATAACGGTCATGCTCGAACAAAAAAGCCGGAGAAGGTAGAACTTCTCCGGCTTCTGCTCGAAATAACGAGTGCTGATATTCTCAATGGTCCCAACACCCTGGTTGGGATAAACGACTTTTTCACCGACTGCGAAGGTCATCATACGTAGAGCCCCCCACCAGACCACCGGTGTGACTATGAAAAGGATTCAATTCCAACGAGCAACTAATCATAGGCTCAGCCAATTTTTTTGTCAAGTGCTCACCGGAAATCCATCTAATTGAAACATTTAGCCGCTAAGGCGCACTTCTGGAATTCATATTTTTGCGCAGCGCAGCGCTTCCGGCTCTATCTTGAAAGTCAAACTTTACACCTCCACGAAGTGGCTGTTTCTTCAGTCCGCGGCCTGCCGAAAAACACCCTCGAGGCTGCGCTCGTCAAGAAGGAGGCGGCGGAGCGTGCGAAGGTCATTCAGAATCCGGCGGCTTGCGGTCATATGGCCCACAAGCTTTGCAAGGTTGAAGTGAACGAGTTGAAGGGCCTCGATGCGGCGTTTCGCATCGTCTGCCCCGGCCAGCGCGATGTCGGCCTGCACCTCGGCCAACGCATCCTGAACGGCATCCGCGAGCAGGCAAACGTACTCGTGGGAACTCTCGATGTTATCGAACGGAGTCTCGGAACGATGACCACTCATTCTGCGGTCCTCCCGATGCGCATAAATGCTATTTCGATCAGTTTACACCCGAAAGCGGCCGAAGCAACCGGCATTTCGGGCGTTCCGCATCAGTTGAGCGCGTCGCCGAATGCTATTCTGAGAGATAGTAACCTCCCTTGAAAGTCGGTTTTGTCAGCCTCGGCTGCCCCAAAAATCTTGTAGACAGCGAAGTCATGATGGGCGAACTCACCGCCCGCGGGCATGAGCTGACTGCGCATCCCGATCAGGCCGACGTTCTCGTCGTCAACACCTGCAGCTTTATTGATCCCGCCAAACAGGAGTCGATCGATACGATCCTCGAAATGGCGGAATACAAGAAGGTTGGCCGGGCGAAGCGCCTTGTCGTGGCGGGTTGTCTCGTAGAGCGCTATCGAGGCGACATCCGCAAGGATCTCCCGGAAGTCGACGCCCTGGTGGGAACAAACGAGATCGACCGGATTGTTTCCGTGTGCGAGGGGATCGACGAGCCTGTCGCAGCAGATCCCGGGCTGTATCTGTATCACGACATGACGCCGCGAGTGCTCTCGACGCCGCGCCATTTCGCGTACATGAAAATCGCCGAGGGCTGCGATCACCCCTGCACGTTTTGCGTGATCCCTCAGTATCGCGGAAAATTCCGCAGCCGGCGTTTTGAATCAGTCGTCTCGGAAGCGACCCGCCTGTTCCGCCAGGGAATCCGCGAGATCAACCTCATCGGCCAGGATACGACGTGTTACGGCGAGGACTTGGGCCTGAAAGACGGACTCGCGCAGTTGCTTTCGCGTCTGGCCGGAATCGAGACGGAACAGCGGAAATGGGTGCGCTTTCTCTACGCCTACCCCAACCGGGTCACGCAGCGATTACTCGATACGATCGCCGGGCACGATTCGCTGGTCAAGTACATCGACATGCCGCTGCAGCACGCGAGCGCGCAGGTGCTCAAGCGCATGAAGCGCGGCGCCAATGGCGACATATTCCTGAAACTGCTCGAGCGCATCCGGGCCACGATTCCGGGCGTCGCGATCCGGACGAGTTTCATCGTGGGTTTCCCCGGAGAAACCGACGCCGATTTCGAAGTCCTCTGCGACTTCGTCAAGGCGGCTCAGTTCGACCGGATGGGCGTGTTTTCCTACTCGGACGAGGACACCAGCAAGAGCTTCGAACTGGACGGCAAGGTGGACGGCCGGACCATCGCGAATCGAAAGCGGAAACTGATGTCGATTCAGCGGCGCATCTCCGCCGCGAAGAACCGACGCGCCATCGAAGACGAAGTGGAAGTCCTTGTGGAAGGCCTTTCGTCGGAAACCGATCTCCTGTGGCAGGCGCGTATGTCCACGCAGGCGCCCGAGATCGACGGCGTCGTGCTGATTAACGACGTGGAAGGAGCGGAGCCCGCCCCGGGACAGTTGCGCCGGCTGCGCATCACCGAATCGCACGATTACGACATCATCGGCACGCTTCTCCCATTAACGGAGAACACGCCTCGCTTCAGCGCCCCGGCGCCCGCGCTGATTGAGATCCAGCCCGCGGCGGGAATTCCTGCCCGATGAAGTGCCCGGTCTGCGGCAAGCCGGTGGATTCGAAGGATGAGAATGCGCCCTTTTGCAGCGACCGATGCCGCTTGATTGACCTCGGTAAATGGGCTTCGGGCGACTACGTGATTTCGACCGTACCGCTGAACGATCCGAAAAAAAACCAAGATGACGAGTGACCGGAGGTCTTCCGGCAGTTGGCTCATCGCGACGTGGTTTGGGTGCGGATACGCACCGAAGGGACCGGGTACGGCAGGCGCGGCCGCCGCCATCTTAATCGCCTGGCTTCTTTCGCTCGCCGGCCTGGGGCGCTGGGGATTTCTCACGCTTTCGGCGCTCGCGCTTTTTCCCGCAATCAAAGCCGCCGATCGAGTGGCGCGCGAATCAGGGCGCAAAGACCCACAGATTGTTGTAGTGGATGAAGTTCTGGGTCAATGGCTGACGCTGGCGGGCGCGGTCCGGCTGAACTGGCGATCTTTTCTCCTCGCGTTCGTTTTGTTTCGCGCTTTCGATATCCTGAAACCGCCTCCCATACGTCTGATAGAACGGGCGCCGGGAGGGGCCGGAATTGTGCTGGATGACATGATGGCCGGCGTTTACGCGGCCCTTGTCTTGTTCTTGCTGGGATGGTTCAATCTGAATTACCGAATCTATTGATATGGCTCCCCGAAAAGATCCCAATGGAAGACCCCGAATATCGCAGGTGGAGCCGGAAGCCGCCATCAGCGGGGGCGAACTGTACATTCGCGGCAGAGGCCTTGCGCCGGGCGCCGCCTCGATGGACCTGCCGTCTGTGCGCATAGGCGATGTCGCTGCTCCGGTGGTGATTGGATCCGATTCGCTGGTGATCGTGCGGGTTCCGGAAGGCGCTTCCGCGGGCGATCTTGTGGTGGGGCGCGGAACCCACGCGAGTGAAGTCTGGAGCTGCGATATCGGTATTCAGATCGCCGAGAACCTTCATCCCGTGGCGAACCCCGCGATCGATCAGTTCGGAAACATTTATGCCACGTTCAGCGGCACGCGGGGTCAGAAAGCGCCGGTGGCCGTCTACAGGATCGATCTGAACTTCAACATGCGGCCTTTTGTGAACGACCTGATGAACGCCACCGGGATCGCGGTCGATAAGGAAGGCCTCATTTACGTTTCCAGCCGGTTCGACGGAATGGTCTATCAGATCAGCGCCAGCGGCAACATGAGCGTCTATGTCGAAGGCATGGGGGTAGCGACCGGCATGTGCTTCGACGAAGCCGGAAACCTCTACGTCGGGGACCGAAGCGGCACCGTTTTCAAAATCGCGCCTAATCGCCAGATATTCGTGTACGCGACTCTCGAGCCGTCGATTTCGGCGTACCACCTCGCGTGGGGTCCCGATCAGCATCTGTATGTAAGCGGCCCGACGACATCGAGTTTTGACTCCATCTACCGGATCACCGATAGCGGGGACGTGGAAGTCTTTTACCGCGGGCTCGGAAGGCCGCAGGGCATGGCGTTCGACACTGAGGGAAATCTCTACGCCGCCGCCTCATACATGGGCCGTAAAGGCGTGGTGCGCATCGCGGGCGACAAGACGATTTCTCATGTACTCTCGGGGCCCGGCATCGTCGGATTGGCGTTTTCGCCGTCGCGATCGATGATCGTCGCGACGACCAACGCTCTCTACCGGGTCGACGTCCGGATCAAAGGCTATCGGCCGTTCTGAATGAACGCAGAGATCATCGCAGTCGGTTCGGAAATGCTGACTCCGGAACGGCTGGACACCAATTCGCTCTTTCTCACTGCTGAACTGAACAACCTGGGGATCGAGGTGTCGGCGAAGCACGTGGTCGGCGACGATCGTGAACGGCTGGCGTCCGAAGTGCGGCGAGCGGCGTCAGCGGCGCGCTTTGTGATCGTCTCGGGTGGTCTCGGCCCGACGGAAGACGATGTAACGCGAGACGCGGTAGCGGCGGCGCTCGACCGGCGCCAGATCTTTCATGCGGAGATCGCCGAGGCGATCGAAGCGCGCTTCCGGCGCATGAATCGCCCGATGCCGGAAATCAACAAACGACAGGCGATGATCGTCGAAGGCGCGCACATTCTGAGCAACGACCGCGGTACGGCGCCCGGCCAGTGGATCGAGGACGGTGACTCGGTGGTCATCATTCTTCCCGGACCGCCGCACGAGTTGAAATCGATGTTCCAGCAGCAATGCGCTCCGCGGCTCGAACGTATTGTGCCGGCAATGGCGATTCGGACGCTTGTGCTGCGCATTTCCGGAATGTCGGAGTCGGACCTCGATCAGACGATCTCGCCCATCTACAAGCGTTACGAGAATCCGGTCACCACAGTGCTGGCGCACAACGGCGACCTCCAGGTGCATCTGCGGGCCCGCTGTGAGAGCGAGGGCGACGCAGTGAACCTTCTGAACGAAATAGGCGTACAGATCGAAGCAGCGCTCGGGGACAAGATTTATTCCCGCAACGCCGATCCGCTCGAAGCGGTCGTCGGCCGAAAACTGCTGGAGCAGCACGCGACTCTGGCGACGGCTGAAAGCGCTACGGGGGGAGGACTGGCCGACCGTATATCGAGCATTCCGGGGAGTTCCGCCTATTTCCTGGGTGGCTTCGTTACCTATACTGCGCGGATGAAAACCGACCTCCTCGGCGTTCCCGAGGATCTGCTCAAACAGTTCGGACCGGTAAGCGCCGAGACTGCGGAAGCTATGGCCACCGGCGCGCGACGGCGAACCTCGGCCACCTGGGCGATATCGATCACGGGCAATGCGGGTCCCACCACCGATGGCGATCAGGCGCCGGTCGGATCCATCTATGTGGGGATTGCAGGGCCTCGGGAGGTGACGGTTGCGCATCGCATTTGGCCCGCCAGTGACCGGCCGCGCGTCCGCGCATTCGCTGCCCAGACCGCGCTTGACCTTCTGAATCGGAAATTAGTTTGAAAGTTTACGATCGGCCGTTTTCGCAATCCGTTTCGCGATGGTTTCCTGAAGCGCGAAAGCATCTCCGTCCGCTCGGTGCTCGGGACCCGCATCAAATGTCTCGGACCATACGTTAAATCCATCTAACACGCTGCTCAGATGCGCTGTAACTCGGACGGTATCGTTTTCAATGCGGACGCTCCCTTCGAGGACCGCATCAACGCCCAGTTCGTGACCGACCGCCCGAACATCCCGAGGTCCGCGGAACTGAGAAGCTGATGTGCGCGAGGCAAGTCTAAGATCGTCCACTCGAGTCAGCGCCGCGAATACTTCTTCTGTAACGCCGTCGCAGAAACCTCGGCGCGACGGATCGTGGGTCATATTGACAAAAGGAAGAACCGCCAGAGAACGAGGGGCAGCCGAAATCGCCGCCGGTTCGCCGGCTTTGGAGTTGTACCCGGCGCTCAGAGCGTAGCCGCGCGGTGACATTGAGATCACCACCGAATCGGTTTCGCTTTCCGTTTCGTTGTAGGCCTCCAGGATACGGCGCAGGCGGCGCGCCTCCACGCGCACGATCGGGTCGACCCGCGCGTCGAAATCGAATTTGTCGAATACGCACGACGCGATTTCTTTCTCCGATGGCGCCGCGCCGCGGCTGACAAGGCGATCGGCCAGTAGAGAGAAGAACCGGCTCATGCGCCTGGAACGGCGAAAGCCCGGTGAAGCGAGAATGACGTCGATCTCCTCCCGCACCATTTCGGTCGGTGGAAAAATGGGAATCGTGGCGGCTCCTTGCGGCGCTGTCTTCGCCAGCGGAGATTTTTGTCTTTTTGCCATCTTCCGCCTCCTGATGTGGCCCCTGCGAGTGAAATACGCACGTCTCGTGCCAGCTTAATAGTGATCCCCGTCAGTTCCGACCGATGCGCGCGTGGTTTGTCATACGTTTTTTGATAACGAAGTAAGAACCTGCTCTTACTTGCATCAGAACTTCCGGCAGTGGGATTCTTTCACACGAGCCCCACGAGTGAATGTCCTAGGGTTTAAGAAGCGCTGGCGCGGAGGAATCGGCAGCGCCGCGGAGGCTTGCGACGCCGCAGTTGTGGAATGGGACGCTCGGCTGATCGTAAGAGCCTGGCGCGGGCGTGCTCAGATCATCTTCGGTCGTGGATCATCCGAGAGCATTGGTCGAACCATCGAACAGCTCGGGTTCCCCAGGACTCTTGCGGAGTCGATAACGTCCCACGCCCCTCAATTTGTCGAAGTCGCAAGGAAAGACGGACGGGTCGTCTCGTGCCGGATGCGCCAGGCCGTCGTCGGGAACCGAACACGGTCGTTTTTCGTCGATGTCACCGCCGAACGCGCGGCTGACCGGACGGCATGGGAGCGCAAACGCTGGGAAAGCCTCGGCGTTGTGGCGGGCGGCACAGCGCATTCGTTCAACAATCTTCTGACCGGCGTCATTGGCCACGCGACTCTCCTGCTGGAACGTATGCCGCCGACAGACCGATGCCGTCCGGATCTGGAAGCAATCGTCGAATGCGGCGAACGAGCCGCTGAAATCACCCGTCGAATGCTGGATTACTCAGGCCGTGGTCAGATTGCTCCGCAGTCTGTTGACATAAATCGGGCGGTCGCGAAGGCGCTCGATCGGGTCTCCTCGCTTATTGCGCCACGTATTCAGGTGGTAAGACGGTACTCCTCGCTGAGTTTGCAAATTCGAGGCGACGGGCGTCAGCTTGAGGACCTGACAGAGACTGTCATCAGGAACGCTGTGGAGGCGATTGGGGATCGGGGCGGAAAAATTGAGGTGAAAACCGTCGCCGAGAAACGGGATGGCTCCTCGGAAGTTTCGACCGGGATTCTCGATCCCGGGGACTATGTGAAAATTCAGATCCGCGACGATGGATGCGGAATGGACGCATCGACGCGGGCGCGCATGTTCGATCCCTTTTTCAGCACAAAATTCGTCGGCCGAGGGCTCGGACTGGCGGCCGCGGCAGGAATTGCGCGAGGTCACGCAGGCGGGATCCGTGTCGAGAGTCAGATCGGTCGCGGTACGACAGTTGACATTTTCCTGAAGGAGCCACGCGAAGGAATCTCGCGGCCGCGGCAGCAGGCAGGGAAGTCCGCGTGATGGGGAAAACGACGATTCTTGTCGTGGACGACGAAGAATACGTGGTGAATCTGGCAATGGTCGCTTTAACGCGACGCGGCTACGAAGTCATCGTCGCGCGTACGGCCAGCGAGGCGCTGGAAGCGGTTCGGGCGAATCCGGGTAGAATCGCGCTGGTTCTTCTCGATCTCAGGATGCCGGACAAAGACGGCATCGATCTGCTCCCCATCCTCGGCGCGGCGGATTCCGGGCTGAAGTTCATTCTTTCCAGCGGCTACTTCGAGGCCGATGTACTGAGCCGCGCTGAAGGCGGAGTGACCTTCCTTCAGAAGCCGTACACGGTGCAAAAACTGGCGGCCCAGGTCGAGACGGCGCTCAGTCAGCGTTAGCGCTCAACTATGTTCAATCAGGAACGGAGGCATTTGCCAGCCGCCCAGCGCTTCTTCGAGATCGCGAGCAATTCGGAGAGCCACATCCTCGCGCCACGGATGAGCGGCGACTTGAACCGCGATCGGCAACCCCGCTGACGAAGTTCCGCAGCGAACCACTGCGGCTGGCCAACCGGTCATATTGTGCGTCATGGTGTAGCTGTAGCCGGGAAACACCGTGTCATCGATGGACGTTCCATGAGGCACGGCGGGAAATGCGGCGACCGGAGACAGAATAGCGTCGTAGTCTGTCATGAACGCCGCCATCTCCGCGCGGAAGCGGTCGAGTTCGGCCCAGTAGCGCGCGAAGCCTGCGAGATCCGTGCGGTAAGGCTCGAGTTTCGCGAGCCAGCCTTCAAACAGCGGATGTAGTCTGTCGCTTCCAATGGAACCAGCAAAGGCCCGAAGACCGTCTCCGCCATCGGGTCCGATGATCTTCATCTCGAGTTCGTAGCTCTGATCGATGCAGGCAGGGCGCGCCTCTCTGACCACGTAGCCAGCGCGCTCGAGCGCGTTGGCCGCGTCGCACACTGTTTTCCGAGTATCTTCGTCAGCGGCGAGAATTCCGTTGTCGGTGAAGAACGCGATGTTCTTCGGCGGAGCGCCTTCGATCGGCACGCCGGCGAGAATCGGCATCAGTTCGATCAGATCCTCGACATTCCGGGACATGGGCCCAATCTGCCAGATCATCTCGATCCAGCCTGCAGGGGGCGGCATGTGGCCCGTTCTGTCGAGGCGGCCCGACGTCGGCTTAATGCTCGCGATCCCGGAGTAGTGGGCGGGAAGGCGTACACTTCCGGCCGCGTCGCTTCCCAATCCGAACGGCGCTCCGCAAGCGGCGATCAGCGCGGCCTCTCCGCCGCTCGATCCGCCCGCGGTTCGGGAAAAATCGTACGGATTGTTCGTTCGGCCGAAAATCAGGTTATCGGATTCGAATGCGAAGAGGAGATCCGGAAGGTTCGTGCGTGCGATGGGAACAGCGCCGGCGCCGCGCAGGCGCGAGACGAGAGCGGCGTCTTTGGGGGCAGGCGGCGAGTTCCGGTAGCCCCAGGTTCCGGCGGTGCAAGGCTGCCCCCGAATCTGTATGGAATCCTTGACCGAACAAGGAACGCCTTCGAACGGACCTCGCGTCGGCGCTCCCCGGGGCAGCAGCTCGATCACCGCGTTCAGCGCGGGATTGATTTTCCGGATGTGAGCGCAATGCGCTTCGAACAATTCTTCCGGAGAAACCTGACCTTCGCGTATGAGGGCGGCTTGCTTAACGCCCGAAAGCGTCAGGACCTCGTTCACTGCTCCGTGACCTGGAGTCGCTGATTCGCCTTAATGTTCGTCAGCTTCTGATGCTTGCCGCTGGGCCAGTCGATTTCCACGGATGGCGCAGTGGTTTCGCCGCCGAGCCCAAAGGTGAGAGCCAGATCGCTCGAAGAACAATAGCTCGATCCGCTGTGCACCGTTTGCATCTGTTTGCCGATGCGGACCACTGCGCCGATACCGTCACGGTTGCTCTTCGTGCCGGCGAGGTGAACCTGCAGCCAGTGATTCCGGTTGCCGCCGTCATTACGATAGAGGACACCGGGTCCGTTATTAGTTGAGACCACAATATCGAGATCTCCGTCGCCATCGAAATCGCCATAGGCCGCGCCGCGCGCCACCAGCGGCTTGCTGAACGCTGGAACCGGATCGAACTTCCCTCCCCCCGCGTTATGAAACAGCAAAGGCAATTCAGCGTACTGAATCTTCGGCTGCACGCGTCCGATCTCCTCTTCGAGATGCCCGTTGGCTGCGAAGATGTCCGGCAAACCGTCGAGATCGTAGTCAAAGAAAAACAGCCCGAACGTGAGGCTGAGCAACGAGGCACGCCCTACGGAAGAACGCGGAGCCTCGTCGACGAAAAGCCCGTTGCCTTCGTTGTGATACAGGCCCATCATCTGGTTCGCGAAATTGCCTACCGCGAGATGCGGTCTACCGGAGCGATCGTAGTCGGCCGCATCCGCGCCCATCGCGCCGCGAGCCACACCGTCTTCACCGAAAGCGACTCCTGCGGCCAAACCCTCTTCCTTGAACGTCCCGTTGCCTTGATTGCGATACAGCTTGTTCGGCTGCGTATCGTTGGCGACGAAGAGATCGGGCCAGCCATCGTTGTTGTAATCAAACACGACAACGCCCAGAGACTTGCTGCTGGAGTCCGCCAGCCCGGCTTTGGCGGTCACGTCTTCGAATTTTCCGTTGCCGAGATTGTGGTAAAGCCTTGCCGCGCTTCCCTTGTAGGATTCCGGCGTGCAATAGGATTTCGCGGATCCATCGAGCGAGCACCAAAGATCGCCTTGCGGAGTCCACTGAACATAGTTCCCAACGAAGAGATCCAGTTTCCCGTCACGATCGTAATCGAGCCATGCGGCGCTCGATCCAAAGGCGTTGTTGCCTATCCCCGCTTCTTTCGTCACATCGCGGAAATGGCCGCCGCCTTCGTTGTGAAACAGATGATCGCCGTCGAGAGCGGTGAGATAGACGTCATCCTTGCCGTCGTTATCGTAGTCGCCGATCGCAACGCCCATGCCGTGAATTTCGATATCGAGGCCGCTGCCGTGCGTCACATCGGTGAACGAACCATTGCCGTTATTCCGATAGAGCGCGGCCGTTGTGCGCCGCCCTTTCGGCGTGAAATCCTTGCCATTCACGAAGAGTATGTCGGGGCGACCGTCGCCGTCCGCGTCAAAGAAGGCCACGCCGGAGCCCATAGTCTCCGGCAGCCATTTCTTGCCGGTACGTCCGGCGTTGTGAGTGAAATGAATGCCCGCCGCGGAGGTTACGTCGGTGAAATGGATCGCTGCGGGCGAATCACCGGCCGCCGTGAGAACTCGTCCCAGGACGAGCAGGGCGAGAATCGAGAAGGCTGATATGGTCGTGTATCGGCTGTCTTTCATTGTTGTCTTCCGGGCTTAGCAGACGCGGCTTCGCCGTGATCGCCTGCGCCGATTCATCGGCCTTGAAACGAAGGAATAACTGTTGTTCCCTTTGAGCCTGTTCGTTCCGTCCCAGACCACGGTAACAGAGCATCAGGTTGTAGTGGGCCTGAACGTCTTCGGGGTCCACGTCCAGAGTTCTCTGGAACGCCGCAACCGCATCGGCGTAGCGGCGCTCGAGAAAGAGGATGCGGCCCAACTGATTCAGCGCCACACGATCGCGCGGGTACTGAGAAGTGCAGGCAATCAGACTTTGGTAAGCGCCGTCGTAGTCGCCCGCGGCCTTCTGAATCTGTGAGAGGAAAAACTCCGCGCGTGGAAGCCGGGGCTGCAATGCCAGAGCTTTCATCACAAATCCCCGCGCGCGCTCGGTCTCTCCTTCCTGAATCAACGCGCGTCCGACGTTCAGCCAGCCATCGGCATAAGTTGGATCAGCTTCGGTAACGCGAGTAAACGCGAACTCCGCCCCTTTGATGTCGCCCTGCAGCAGTAGTCCGATGCCCCAGTCGTTCCACCGCTCGCGGTCCGCCTTGCGAACGGTCGGAGTCCACGTCGGTTCGCCGAGCGCAATCTTTGTGGTGGCGCTGGCGATCGTGACGATTGGCATATCGGGCACGGGCTCGGAATCGAAGGTGTATTCGCGGCTGTCGTGATCGATCCCCGCATCGCCCGCTTTGGCTTTGCCAGCGAAGGCGAATTTCGTCAGGTAATTCGAAAACTTCCGGTAATTCAGCCTGGCCTCGAGCGTGATCGGCCCGACAGGGTCTTTGGGAATGGCGAGCCGGAAATGCACGGTATCGTCGGCGCCGGGCGGAATCAGGTGAACGTAGAGAACACTGCGCGTCTGCCAGGCATTTCGCTTATTGATCGGATTGCCCTCGCCATCAAGCTGATACGACTTATAGAAGTGCGCCCCGGGTTCGACGGGGCCCTTGCCGTTATCTTCAACTCGGCCGCTCCATGCCAAAACCCGGCCGGAAGCGTCGTTGGCCCGGAACTCCAGCCACGTATCGTAGGCATCTACCGTGCCGCCCGGGAAGAAATGGCCGATCTTTTTCGTTCGGACAACCGCGTCGATGCGCACTTCCGTTCCCGGTTTCAGGGCCACCCCGGGCGCGTTAAGCGGCGCCATCACCTGTCCGACGTTGCGAATCGTAACCGGACCCGTCTGCTCGGACTCTTCACCAATGGCGAACGTAGAGTTCAGCACTGGCGCGTCCGACGCGCGGCGTCGCATCTCGATGCCTTTCGGTTGTTCGACCGGCGTGGCTGCGAAGAGATCCACCGTCATGAATCCCGACTGCAGGAATTTCTTCTCTTCTTCCAGCTGGACCGAATCGTGGTTGGCGTAGGGTATCGCCGTATTCGCAGCCGGAAAGCGGTGCGAGTGAATCATCCCGTTCAAATTTCCGGGATCATTTGATTTCACCATCGTCATGTGGCAATCGGCGCAGCCCTGCGACTTCGGCGGATAGTAAAACGAACGGGCGCCCTGACCCGAAACGCCGCTGGCCTGCCAGTTGTCGTATTCATTGAAACCGCGGATCCATCTGTAATGGTTGACAGGCTGATCAAGGTGAACCTTATGGCAAGCAGCGCAAAATTCGGAAGTCTCTTCGCGGAAGAACGGCTTCATGAACGTCCGCCGATGAGGTTCTGGATTCAGGTACGTAAGATAATCGCCAACCCTCCGGATGAACGGGTTATCGCTCGACGCGAGACGGTGCAGTGGAGGGTACATCATCGTAAATCCGCTGTTGCCCATGGTGCTGTCGACGTGCACGATGGAGTGGCAGGAGACGCATCCCAGACCGTTCTGCGCCTCGTCCGTGTCAAGTTGTTCCTTGATCGGCTTTTCAAATCGCCCGTTGAAGAACACCGCATGATCGTGGCACGCCGCGCACCACTTGCTCCCCTGCGTGCCGCTGAGTTCCTGCATGTGCAGAATTGACGCTCGGTAGACGCGGTTGTTAAAGGAAGCCCAGTGATGCATGGAGCTCTTCCATTGCTGATAGATGTCCTTGTGGCACTCGCCGCAGAGCTTCGAGTCCATAAAGAAATCGGAAGGGATCAGGCCATGCGTGTTGGTGTCCGAAGATGAGGGCCAGAAGGGCGATTTGGGGCCCGCGCCTTCATCGGACATCGAAACAGGCGGGGTCCTGGGGTTTCGGATACGGTCGTCCGGACGTCCGAATCGGAAAACGACGGCCGCCAGCGCGAGAGTCACAACCAGCGTGCGGGCGCGCGGAACGAGCATCAGCAGGCCGATCACCGCAAGCGCAATGTGCAGCGCGATAACCGTGCGGTGGTCGCTCGTCGCGCCCCGAACCATAAGATAAACGCCCAGAAGACCTGCCGCGGCAAGAGGAATCACCCGGGGCGATCGCCGCCACGCCCAGCACAGCCAGACAGTGGCGCCTATTCCAAGAGCTAGGTGGAGGAGGACGTTTGCGACGTAGAAGATCGTCGGGGATGGCAGCGCCGCCACGTACGCGGCGTTCAGAATGGCTAGGACAACCAGAACAAACAATGCATCCGAAAGGATATGCGCGTTCGTCGGCCGCCGCAATAATGGAAAAGGATTAGCGGACCCGCCGGTTTCAGCGAGCCCGCTTCCAGTTGAGAAGCCTCACCCGTTCATCGAAGCAAGGAATTCCGTATTGGTCCGGGTCTTTCCGAGCTTGTCGAGCAGCAGCTCCATAGTTTCCACGGGTGAAAGCGGGCTGAGAACGCGCCGCAGAATGTAGACGCGGTTCAACTCATCCTTCGGCATCAGCAGCTCTTCCTTGCGGGTACCGCTCTTATTGATATCGATGGCCGGGAAGACGCGCTTATCGATGAGCTTCCGGTCGAGATGGATTTCCATGTTGCCGGTGCCCTTGAATTCTTCGAAGATCACGTCGTCCATGCGGCTGCCGGTATCAACCAACGCCGTCGCGATGATGGTGAGCGAACCGCCTTCCTCGATGTTGCGCGCTGCGCCGAAGAAGCGCTTCGGGCGCTGCAACGCGTTGGAATCGACACCGCCCGACAGAACCTTTCCGGAGGGCGGAACGATGGTGTTGTAAGCGCGGGCAAGTCGGGTGATCGAGTCGAGAAGAATGACGACATCCTTCTTGTGCTCAACCAGTCGCTTGGCCTTCTCGATGACCATTTCGGCTACCTGCACGTGGCGGGTAGCGGGCTCATCGAACGTCGAACTGATGACTTCCCCGCGGACCGAACGCTGCATGTCCGTCACTTCTTCCGGACGTTCGTCGATCAGCAGAACGATCAGACTGACTTCCGGATGATTGGTCGTCACCGAATTCGCGATGCTCTGCAGGAGCATGGTCTTTCCAGTGCGGGGCGGCGCCACGATAAGACCGCGCTGGCCTTTGCCGATCGGCGTCACAAGGTCCATCACGCGGCCGGAGAAGTTGTCCTTCACCGTTTCGAGCTTGATGCGCCCGTGCGGATACAGGGGCGTCAGGTTGTCGAAGAAGATCTTGTTGCGCGCTTCCTCGGGCGGCTCGAAATTGATCGCGTCAACTTTGATCAGCGCGAAATAACGCTCGCCTTCCTTGGGCGGGCGGATCTGACCCGAAACGGTATCGCCCGTTCTCAGATCAAAGCGGCGGATCTGCGATGGCGAAACATAGACGTCGTCCGGACCCGGCAGATAGTTGTACTCGGGAGCGCGCAGGAAGCCGAAGCCGTCCGGCAGGCACTCGAGGACGCCCTCGGAAAAGATAAGTCCGCTCTTTTCCGCCTGGGTCTGCAGGATCTTGAAAATGAGTTCCTGCTTACGAAGACCAGCGGCATTCTGAACGCCCATCTCTTTGGCGATGTTGTTCAGATCGACGATGCTCTTGTCCTTGAGTTCGACGAGGTCAAGCGTGGGGCCATTCGGTTTCCCCTGCTGCTGCTTCCGGCGAAGCTGACCGGGATGCTGATGGTGTCCGTGATGCTGCTGGCCACCTTCCGATTGACCTTGCTGGCCGGACTGAAATTGCTGATTAGGCTGGCCCGAGGCGGCGGCAGGCTGCTGTGGCGGCGGAGCGGCCGCTGCCGGAGCCGTTACGGCGGGCGCGCCGTTCACCCCCGCAGAAGCATTCTCCGCCGGTTTGGCGGCTTCCGCGGGCTTTACCGCTTCCACGGGCTTTACCGCTTCCACGGCCTTTTCGGCGGCTCGGGCCGGTCGTTCGCCTCGCGGACGAACGGGCCTGGATTCCGGGCCCTTCGTGGCCTCCGAAGCCTTGGGCGGCGTGGATTCCGCGGCCTGACTATCGGCGGAAGCTTCCCGGGCGGGACGCTCAGCCGTCTTCTCGGGAGCGGACTGCTCGCGAGGCGGTGTGTCGGTTACTGGTGTGTTTTCGGTTGGTGTATTTTCGATATCGCTTGCCAAATTTCCCTCACTCCCCGACCTGTGACGGCCGAGAACGGCAACGGCTCGGCGTGTTGGCCGATGGCCTTCAAGCCGCGCTGAAGCTCTGATTGATTCAGTTTGTCGATTTTGGACGCGATGACGAGGTAGGGATGACGATTGATTTCAAGCCATTTTTTGAGGTCGAGATCCTTCTCCATCCAGCCGCGCCGCGCGTCCAGAATCAAAAAAGATAGTCTTAGAGTTTTTCTCTCCTGTAAGTAGTTTTCGATAAGTCTTGCCCATTCGTTTTTTGCGGCGATGGGAACGCGGGCATATCCGTATCCGGGTAAGTCGACGAAGTAAAGTTTGCGCTCTATCCGATAAAAATTGATCGATTGCGTGCGACCGGGTGTATTGCTGGTGAAGGCAAGGCCTCGTTGACCCGTGATGGCATTAATAAGACTGGATTTGCCGACATTGCTTCTCCCCAGAAAAGCGATCTCGGGCAACCCGTCGGCCGGGAATCGCTCAAGACTGTTAGCGCTTAGAACGAATTCTGCTATCAATATTACTACACCGGAAACGGAAGGGTTGCAAGTCCGGCTCGGCAGGCTGGCCGCAGTTCTATTTTACCGCACGCTGCGGCTTTGCGAGATAGTCGAGCATCTGCCGCAGGGCATTGCCCCGATGACTGACGGCGAACTTGCTTTCCGCGTCAGCCTCTCCAAACGTGCGGTTGAACGGGGGATAGAAGAAGAGCGGGTCGTAGCCAAAGCCGCCCGGCCCTCGCGGTTCGTCGATGATCCGGCCTTCCACCGTTCCACGAAAGGTTTCCACGATGCGTCCTTTGTCCGCGATGGCGATCGCGCAGACAAATCGAGCTGTCCGATCGGCCACACCGGCCAATCTTTCGAGCAGCAGGCTGTTGTTCGCTTCGTCGGTCGCGTGTTCTCCTGCGTAGCGCGCGGAGTACACGCCGGGTTCGCCATTCAGCGCATCGACCTCAAGACCGGAATCGTCGGCGAAGAGCAAGCCGGGCGCGAAAGCGCTGTAATACGAAGCCTTCAGGCGCGCGTTGTCATCGAACGTCAATCCGGTTTCTTCCGGAGGCATGATGGACTTGATATCGGCGATCGGTTCGATTCCGATGCCGAGCATCTCGCCCGCCAGGCGAAACTCGCGGAGTTTGCCGGGATTACTCGTGGCGCACCAGATCGTCACGCCGCGTCGATGATCCTCTTCTGGGCGGCCAGCAGTTCCGCGATCCCGGCGCGAGCCAGCGCACGCATTGCGTCCATCTGTTCGTCGTCGAAGCTCTTGTGCTCGGCCGTGGCCTGAAATTCCACGAAGCGGCCCGAATCCGTCATCACCACATTGGCGTCCACGTCTGCGCGCGAGTCCTCTTCGTAGCAAAGATCGAGAATCGGCTGACCGTTCTGGATTCCAACGCTGATCGCGGCAACGGCTCCCGTAAGAGGCGGGCGCGATAACGCTCGGCATGCGGTCAGCTTCTTGATCGCGATAGCCAGCGCGACATACGCCCCCGTGATCGAGGCAACGCGCGTTCCGCCATCGGCCTGAAGAACGTCGCAATCGAGGATCACCGAACGCTCGCCCAGTGAATCGAGATCGACAACCGCGCGCAGAGACCGCCCGATCAGGCGCTGGATCTCATGCGTGCGACCGCTCGGCCGCCCCTTCGATACCTCGCGGGCCGTTCGCGTGGACGTAGCGCGCGGGAGCATCGAATACTCCGCCGTGATCCAACCTTTGCCGCTGTTGCGGAGGAAAGGCGGTACGCCGCTCTCAACGCTTGCGGCGCACAGGACGCGCGTATTTCCTACGCTGATCAGCGCCGAGCCCTCGGCCGTCTTCAGATAACCAGGCACAATCTCTACGGAACGCAGCTGGTCCGGCTTCCGCCCGTCAGGACGCATTTCGCACCGCCAGGATCATCACAACGATTGTCAGTATCATGCCTGCGATCAGGATTATGAGACAAGGCACACCCGGACGCATCTGCGGCGGCGCATCAGTCTTCTTCTTCGCGGCTTTATATTTCGCCATTAGTTATGTCAAAAAGGGCGCCGGCCGTGGAGGGGTCCGCCGGGGCGATTCAACTGGGCTGGGCCTTTCACCAGAATCGCACGAGCGGCGCGATGGGCAATTGTATGCTCGTGGACGGATCGGAATGCGGCGAACCGCGGAATTCACCTTGTTATCGGCAGTCTGGCTGACATCGTTGGCGTGCGGGAGTATCGGCGGTCCCGGAAAGCCGGATCTGCCAGTATCCGTATCGCCCGGTTGGTCGCGCATTGACTACAACCAGGCGCCGCCGCCCGCCGGACTTCCGGAAGGACCCGCCCCGGAATGCTGGAAGGCCAACTACCGGGGCGCCGACGGAACCGCTGAAGTCTGGGCCTGCGGATTCCGCGCCGAAGGAAGCGCCTTCAACGCCGTCCAGCGCGCCCGTGCGGAAGCGAATACGGTGAAATTTCAGGAAGGCCGCTATCTCGTCATCGTGCGGTGGAGCGGAGGCTCGCGCGTCGACGTGACCGCCCTGGTCCGGGCCATTCAAAAGGCCCTGCAAATGCGATAGGCTGTAGGGCGCTACCATGCCTGTCGCTCCTGTTGAATTCGCAGCCGCCGAACGCCAGGCGCCGCGACAGCCGGTTGGCGCCGCACAAGCGACCGGCCGCATTGTTGCGCTCGACGCGTACCGCGGCCTCGTGATGTTCCTGATGATGGCCGAGGTCCTTCGCCTCTCGCGCGTCGCGCAAGCGTTCCCCAATAGCGTGTTTTGGAGAGTGCTGGCGTATAACCAGACGCACGTCGAATGGTTTGGGTGCTCGCTGCACGATCTGATCCAGCCTTCGTTTTCATTTCTGGTCGGTGTAGCTCTACCCTATTCGATTGCGAGCCGCATCGCGAAAGGCAAGTCCTTCGGGGCGTTGCTCGGGCATGCGATGTGGCGCTCTCTGCTTTTGATCGCCCTCGGAATCTTTCTCCGCTCAATGAGCAGCACGCAGACCAATTTCACCTTCGAAGACACGCTGACGCAGATCGGTCTGGGCTATACGTTCCTGTTTCTGCTGGCCTGGCGAACCGAAAGAGCGCAGTGGCTATGGCTCGGAGCGATTCTGTTCGGTTACTGGCTGGCATGGGCGTTGTACCCGGTCGGTCCCGGAGCCGGCGTACCCGCGGATTGGCCGCATAACTTCACGGGTTTCGCCGCCCACTGGAACAAGAATTCAAATCTCGGGCAAGCGTTCGACGTCTGGTTTCTCAACCTTCTTCCCCGCCCGACGCCCTTCCTGTTTAACAGCGGCGGCTATCTAACCCTGAGTTTCATTCCGACGCTCGGCACCATGATCCTCGGACTGATCGCGGGCGAGTGGTTGCGCGGCTCGGCTCCCGCGATTCCGATGCGGCGTTTTCTGGTAGCGGGCGTGACGGGAATCGGTCTGGGCCTGCTGCTTCATTTCACGGGAATCGCGCCTGTTGTGAAGCGCATCTGGACGCCCGGCTGGACGATCTTCAGCGGAGGCGCATGTTTCCTGCTCCTCGCTGGCTTCTGCTGGTTAACCGAAATAAAGGGATGGAAGCGGTCGATCTTCTGGCTGACGGTCATTGGGATGAATTCGATCGCCGCCTATCTGATGGCCCATCTGTTCGAGCGGTTCCTGATCGATTCGCTGCGGATCAATCTGGGCCGCGGCGTCTTCCGCCTTTTCGGCGACGGACTCGAGCCGTTCACCACAGGCGCGGCCGTTCTACTCCTCTACTGGCTGATGTTGTGGTGGATGTACCGCCGAAAACTATTTCTCAAAATCTGACTTCGCTGGCATAATCAAAAACGAAGGGAGATTCTTTCGATGGCCAAAGGAATGGACCGCAAGAAGGAAACCAAGAAGCCCAAGAAAGACAAGAAGTAGTCGGGCTCAGGAAAATGGCCGGGCACGGAGCGAATCCTGCCCGGCATTCTTGTCTTCGGCGTCAGACTACTAAGCGGGCGGCGCCGATACCGGGTGCGCTTCGCCGCGATGGCACGTGTAACACGTCACCTTGTTGTCGCCATTAAAGGTGTTGGCGTTGACGCCGCGAACCATCTCCAGCATTTTCCGCGCGGTCACCTTCTGGGGCTTTTCATCGCTGTCGAAGGCCCCCATCACGTGGCAGTCTCCGCACTTGAGGCCGGTTCCGGCGACGAAGGCGCCCATAACCGTGCGGATTTCTTCGGGTTTCAGAATTTTGAGGTTTTTCGGCGCGCCCATTCCGCCGCGTCCGCGGCCTCCGCCCGGAGGTCCGGGAGGCGGGGCATCCTGAGCAAAAAGCGAAAGGGCGCACGTGGCCACAAGAAAGACTAGAAGTCTGCGCATGGCGTCAGTGTAGCGGAGTCCGGAAGAGCGGGATGTAAAAGATCTCAAGGATCGCGCGACCCCGGTAACCCACGCCCGGCGCGCCGCGCAGGCATGTATCATGAGCGAGCGCGTGAAATCGAAATACCTTTGGTTCCGCTTAACGATCGCGCTGGGGCTCGGCCTGGGCCTGCTTCTGCTGGTCCAGACCGTGATGACCTATCGGCATGTAACGAACGGGCTTCTTCGCCAGGAGGCGCAACGAGAGGCCGACCGGCGTCTTCAGTCGATCGGGAGAGCCGCGCGGCTCATGGGCGCGCGAGATCCGGCGGCGCTGACCCCTGTCTTGCATGAACTGGTGCATGAAGCGCCGCAGCGGATCGCGTGGATCCGGATTCTGGATCGGCAGGGACGCGTCATCGCCGAGAGTGAAAAGGTAACCGGCGCGCCTGTTTATAACCCAGGCGATTTCGGTCGTGGCCCGGGAAATCGCGATCATCGACCGGACGAACGAGATTCTCAAGGCGGCCGCGTCTATATTGCGCTGAGTCCGCTCCGCATGGGACCGCCTCCTTTCGCGAGACCTCCGGGCGATCCTTCGGCCCGGATCGCCGAGGGGCCCGAAGCGAGGTCGCCGGACACTCGGTTCCCGCCGCCCGGTCTGCATCCACCCGGGGATTTTGTCGAAACCGCAATTTATCTGAACAACGTTTCGGCCAACTTCGGACCTCTGCGCCAGTATCTGCTGATCAGTTGCTCGGCCGCATTCGCGCTGATGGGCGCCGTGGTGCTGATCGGGCTCCGCTTCCCGCATTACATGCGCGGCCGCCGGGTCGAAGAGGAGTTGTCGCTCGCCCGGCGCGTTCAGCTGGATCTGTTCCCGATGGAAAATTCGCAGGACGTCGATATGCCGTTCTCGGCGAAATGCGTGCCCGCATGGCAGGTCGGCGGCGACCTCTACGACGTGTTTGAAACCGACGACAACGAAGTCGCGCTGGTTTTGGGAGACGTCTCCGGCAAAGGCCTTCCGGCGGCGCTGCTTATGGGAGTTGTGCAGGGCGCCGTGCGCGCCAGCACGGGCAGCGGCGCCGCCGCGGTTCATGAGCAAGCCGCGGAACGGCTCAATCATCTGCTGTGCATGAAGACCGCACGAGAACGCTTCGTAAGTCTCTTCTGGTGTTACTTCGACCGCGAGAACTCGGTACTGCGTTATATCAACGCCGGACATCTCCCGCCCTTGCTGCTTCGGGGCCGCGCGAAGGACATGGAAATCATTCGGCTTGACGTGGGCGGCCCGGTGCTGGGCCTGCTGCCGGGGGCGCGCTTCACTCAGGGCGAAGTTCCGGTTGAGCCCGGCGACCTGCTGGTGGCTTATTCGGATGGAATTGTTGAAGCCGAAAATGCGAATGGCGACGAATTCGGCGAAGACGGCGTGGTCACCGCGATCCGGCGCTGCTCCGGCGAGAGTCCGAACCAGATCTGCGCCGCCGTGCTGACTGACGTGAAAACGTTTCTCGGCAGCGCTCTGCCTCAGGACGATCAGACGCTGCTGGTCGCCCGTCTGGAACACGCGCGCGCGGAAATCCGCGCCCAGGCGGCTAAAGCGCTGCAGGGGTCCGCTACATAGGCGGCCGCGCGAGCCAGTCCGATCCCGTATCGCCGCCGATCGGCGCTCCGGGCGGCGCATCGGCCGTCGGCATCGGCTTTTCCGGATCGGTCGAGCGATTGAGGAATCGCGTGATGTCGGCTGCGAGCAGCATATTCTGCGCCTGATCGCCTTCGCCTGTCGCCTGGGCGGATTTGAGCCGCGATGCGAGCTTCGATAGCTTCAGCGTGGCAATGGCGCGCACCTGGCTATTCGGCGCTCCCGTGGCGAGCCAGATGACTCGGTCGACCAGAACGCGTTCCTCGGCGCGCCGCACTTCGGCTTCATAAGGGTTTGAAACCGACGCATCGAAGGTGGCTTTGGTCAGCCGGTCAATCACTTCTTCGAGGCCCGGCAGCGTTGGGTCGACTGCATGCTGCGCAACCATTCGGGCTGAACGGGGAAGCTCGAGAACGAAACCGATCGTTACGTCCGAGGCGATTGTGGCGGGGCTCAGCGGATCGAAGCCATCGCCGGTCGTACGAGGGAATAGTTCGCGATGGCGCCCGTATCCCGGCGGACGCGGCGGAATCAGGTCGAGAGCGCGCTTTGGTACGGTGAGTTCGGAAGGCTTCAGCGTATTCGCAAGCGCGTCGAGCGCTTTTCGCTGGTTCGCCGCGGATTCCCACTGCGTTGGCGTCCGATGGTCGCCGCGAATTCCGTAAATATAGTCGATTCCGCCCACCATGGAAGCGGCCGACTCCACGGAATAACGGTGATACATAAAGATCGGAACCAGCGGCTCTTCAATCGTCGCCATCGGCGCGCCGTTGCGAATCGTCTGCTCGCCGATGCGATCGAGCGCGGCCCGGCGGATCTTCATGATGCGGCTCAGTTCATCGGCCTGATTGACTCCGTTCGACCACTGATCCACGCGAGGATGCGCGTCCAGATCCTGATTGGTGAGATAACGAAGATCCTGAACCCACGCATCATCAAGGATCTTCGCGAGCGCCGGAGCCTCGTCGCCTTTCGGAAGCTGACGATAACCATAATTGATCGCCACTTTGTCCCAGTCGCCGATATGCGCGGGATAAGCGTGAGACAGATCGATCGTGCCGTCGGACCTCAGTTCCTCCTGCGGATGAGGGTAGTCCATCACGGAAATCCAGCCCTTTGTGCTGTCGTAATAATTGTGGCCAAGGCCGAGCGTGTGGCCGACTTCGTGCGCGGCGAGTTGGCGGATGCGCGCGAGCGCAGTCTGGTAGAGAATGTCGGGCTTTTCGTTGCCAGTCGTATACGGCGAAAGAAGCCCCTCGAAGATCAGATAGTCCTGACGGTCGCGCAGGGACCCCAGCGTTACCGTCGCTTTAATGATTTCGCCGGTGCGCGGGTCGGACACAGTAGCGCCGGTGCTCCATCCGCGCGTCGAACGGTGAACCCAGTTAATCATGTTGTACCGAATGTCCATCGGATCGGCGCCTTCCGGAAGCACCTCGACGATGAACGCGTTGCGGAAACCTGCTGCTTCGAATGCCTGCGACCACCAACTCGCGCCTTCGAGCAAGGCTTTGCGGATGTCCGCGGGCGCGCCGGGGTCCACGTAATATCGGATGGGCTTCACCGGTTCCGAAATTTCGGCCGAGGGGTCCTTCTTTTCGAGGCGGTGCCGATGGACAAAATGCTTCACCATCGGCTCGCCGATGGGAACACTGTAGTCGACATACTCCAGGCCGCCGTAACCCGCCCGAGGATCGTCTTCGCGCGGCGTGTAATTTCCATCAGGAAGTTCCACGAGCGAATAATGCTCGCGAAGCGTAACGGCTTCAGGCGAAGGAGTAACGCTCGCGACGGCGCCGGAAAAGAGCCCTCCTCCGCGCCCTCCGCCGCCGACCGCCGCCCCGATCGGAGGGGGTCCTTGCGCTGGGCCTCCCGCTCCGCCGCGTCCGCCAGCGCCCCCCTCATTCG
This sequence comes from Bryobacteraceae bacterium, assembly GCA_035262625.1. Classification (GTDB taxonomy): domain Bacteria; phylum Acidobacteriota; class Terriglobia; order Bryobacterales; family Bryobacteraceae; genus BOG-234. Next base: position 48,319 of record DATFSM010000053.1, on the reverse strand, counting down.
CAAATGTGAGAGTCACTTCGACTTCGGTGTTCTTCGGGAACGATTTCGTTCGCGCCATATAGAACGCGCTGCGCGCGCGATCTACTCGGTATGTTCCGGGGCGGAGCGCGCCGCCCGAATTGTTGCCGTCGCGCAGAAAGAAATCCGTGGCGTCCACAAGAACGCGGCCGTTGGTCTCGGCTGCCACGGGAAATCCCCAAAGCACGGAACTCGCGAAGGAATCGGCGACGGATCGCCTTTCCGCCGGATTCGGACTCGACGACCGGAACGACTCGTTGCCCTGAACGAGCATCACGCGCGGACCGACGCGCTGGAACGATACGACGCGGCCACCGCCCTCCTGACCGCGATCGAGACCAATATCATTCGACCCGAGCCCTGCGGCCAGCCCCGTGGCAAGAAGAAAGTCTTCATTCAGGCGCGGGATTTCAAGCCACAGAGAGCCCGTGCGTTCGTCCCAATAAATTGGAAAATAACCATCCTGCCGGGTCATTCCGGTGGTTCGTTCTTCAATCGAGGGAATGCGCGCGGGGACCTGCGCGGCTGCGTTTCCCCCACGGCCACCTTGCTGGGCCGGCAAAGAACGCCCAATCACAATCAGGCAAACGACGGCGGAGAAGAATTTGTTTCGCGGCATGCGGACACCTGTATTAGGTGAATTGTAAGCGACGCCGGAGGGAAGGAGGCTTCAGCCCGCGATCTTCTGGATAACGATACCGCCAAACCCGATGCGGAGGCGCAAATGATGCGCCGGAGCAGGCGCGGATGCAGCGAGACGTTCGCCGAACAGCATGTTGTGATGCGAATCGCCGGTCACCTCGGAGTAGACATCGCCGCCGGACTTGCTCTTCGCATCCACCGAATACTGCCCGGCTGCGGGGACCTGTAGAAGGATCATACCGGAAGTCGCCGCCGCGTCGATATCGCCGGCCACCTTTTCGATGACCACGTCGCCCGATCTGTGCCGGATGATCAGATTCGCTCCGCGAGGAACCCGGATGCGGTAATCGAAACGAACGCCCGATAACTTGTCACGCGGGACCGAGATAGTGGCCTCGCTCCCGGACACCACAGGCTTCGCCGCGGGAACTCGGTCCAGGTCTCCCTTCACCCGGTTTTCATTCTTGTTCCAGGCGTAGCGCGTTACGGTAACTTCGATCGCAGGTTGGTCCCAGCCTTCGATATTGAGTTCCCCGGTCGAGTTTTCAATCCGGATCGTTCCGTTTACGCTGAAGTCAACACGATTGGTCGTTACTGATTCAACGCTGGGAAGAGGCGCGCCCGCGAAAAGAGGCAGGCAGATACTCAAGGCCAGCACGGACGATCGGATCATGCGGTTACCGTCCCCTGCCCGGCGCGCGCGGCGCTGCATCCAGGCCATTCAGCCCGTTGCTGTAGAGCGGATCCATAGCGGCGATATCGGTCCGGTAGCTCACCGTGTTCGCTGAAGGAAACGTAGCCGGAACCTTCTGGGTTACCTTGCCCGTGGCCGCCCATTCGGTTCCGCGCTGAAACGTGGTGATAAAGCCTACGCAGCTCAGCGCGTTGATGTCATGGCCGAGCGCCGTGTGAAAGACTCGCCCTTTGCCGTAATCGATCACCATAAGCAGAGGCTCATCGCGTCCGGTACCATGATTCGCGGGATCGGAGTACGCGGTGGCAAGTACCTTCATGTGTTCGCCTGGCCCACGCAGACTGTTGTAGAGTTCGTCGCCCTGATGCATCCAGAGCTTCGGCAGACCTTTAACGATGGGATGCTCCGGGTCCCGGATCGTCATCTGATAGGGGATGCGCAGACCGTGATTCCCCGCCCTGCCCGGCGTCGTGTCCTGTTCGAGTTTGCCGTCCTTGTAATACCAGAGCGGTCCGGATGCTTCCGTGCGATTACGCCATCCACCCACACCGATCATCTTGTTGTACTCGGCCCACTGTCCAAACGAGTTGTCGGCCGCATGAACTGTCACAAGACCGCCACCATTTTTCATGTACTGCTCAAAAGAGGCCTTGAGATCGTCTGGCCACTCGGGTCCATCGTAATTGGAGACGATCACCTGATACTTGGCGAAGTCGGGATGGAAGTTGCTGAAGTCTTCCCCGCCCTTCGGCGCCGTGACCACATCAACCTGAAACAGGCCGGTCTCCTCAAGCTCCTTCTTGAGCACGGGGGTAACCTGTTGCCATTTGTGGTACGGGCCTCCGCTCTGACCATCGAGGAGCATCACGCGGATCTGCGCGGCGTTTGCGGGCGTGGAAAAAGAAGCGCCAGCCATCAGGAGCGCCGCTGAAGCGGCCAGAACGTTCATTCTCACAACGAACAATCTACATCAAACCGATCTGACGGGCATGTTTCATCGCTTCGACCGCGGCGCCGCGCGCTCCGGCGGTATCGCCGTTCGGCATGATGTGGATCGGAATATCCGCCTGCTCCGCGCGCTGAGGCGGCATTCCCTCACGAATCTTTCCGATGAACCACGCGCGAAACTCATCGCCGGTCTCAATTGCGCCTCCACCGACGATCAGCGCGTCGGGATCGAAGGTATTGATCATTTCGTCGAAGAAAAGTCCCAGCGCGTTGGCCTGCACCCGGAAAATCTCGCGGCACATCGGATCCCCGGCCTCGGCGAGGGCGCGGACGCGCTTCGCGGCTGATCCAAGATCGCCCACCCGGCCCAATTCATGACCCGGATAGCGCTCCAGAAAATACGGCAAGAGCGAAGATCCGATAGCCGTAAGGGAACACAGCGATTCCAGGTCTCCCGTGCGGCCGCAGTTGCACACAGGCCGAAGCCCTTCGATTTTCGGAATGTGCTGATAAGGAATCAGTACATGCCCGAGTTCGCCGCCGAACCCCCCGCGCCCTCGAATCACGTTGCCTTCAGCGATTACGCCGCCGCCCAGGCCAGTCCCGATGATCGCGGAAATCGAAGTCTCCGCCCGGCTCGCGCCGAACAAAACGAAATGACCCCAAAGAGCTCCGGCGTTACCGTCATTGAGATAAAGCACCGGCTTGGCCAGCCGCCGCTCCAGACCTTGCCGGATATCGAAGCCGCACCATTTGGGATGAACGAAGTTCGTAGACCCGCGCGCGCTGAAGACTCCGGTGGCGCTCGCCGGTCCGGGAGTATCGAGACCGATCACTGCAATGTCCGCAGACGACCGTCCGATTCGATCGGCCGCGATGTCCAAACCTTCAGCGATTTGCGACAGACAGATATCCGGACCTTCTCGCGCCCGCGCCGGGTGTTCACAGAGCTTTTCAATGAGAAAATTTTCGCGTTCGTCGATGAAGGTATAGTTGACCGACGTTCCGCCGAGATCGATTCCCGCTACGATGGCCATGTTCGTTTTGAGAGGGCTTGAATGCTCAGAGTATCAGGATGCCCTCGCGAGGGTTATGCTTTTCAGATGCTGAAGCGCCTGCGAACGGTTGGATTATTCCTGTTTTTCGCGGCGGCAGCCATGGCCCAGAACGCGGTGATTCGCGCGAGCCTGATCATCGATGGTCGCGGCGGCGTCCTGCGTGACCGGGAAATCGTTATCGCCAATGGGCGAATCGCGCGCATTGCCGCGCCCACGGGCAAACACACAATCGATTTGCGCGGATTGACTGTAATGCCGGGATGGATCGACACCCACGTCCATCCCACCTGGTATTTCAACAAAGAAGATCGCCTCGAACAGGGCCCGGGCCGCGGGTCGAAATCTACGCCGCAGCAAGCGGCGCTCTATTCCGCCGCAAATCTTTATGCAACGCTCATGGGCGGATTCACCACCGTGCAGAGCGTCGGCGCATCGCTCGACGAAGAACTGCGGGATCAGATTGCAAAAGGCGGGTTGGCGGGACCGCGGCTGCTCACGTCGCTGGCGCAGATCAACGAGAACAGCGGCGATCCCGCGAAGCTCCGCGAAACTGTGGACCGCCTGAAAGCCGAAGGCGCGGACCTGATCAAACTGTTCGCCACGGCAAGCATCCGCGACGGCGGCAAGATGACGATGAGTATCGAGCAGATCCAGGCCACGTGCGGGGAGGCGAAGAAGGTTGGACTGAGAACTCTCGTCCACGCGCATTCATCCGAGGGAGCGCGCGCGGCTGTCGAGGCGGGCTGCACTTCCATCGAACACGGAACATTTCTCGATGACGCAACCCTCGGACTGATGGCTTCGCGCGGCGTGTATTTCGATCCGAATTTTCTCGTCCTGCATAACTATCTGGACAACAAAGCGAAGTTCCTGGGGATCGGCAACTTTAACGACGAAGGATTCAGCTACATGGAAAAGGCGTTGCCTCTGGTGGCGGACGTCCTGCGGCGCGCCCGGGCGGCACACGTGAAAGTCGTGCTGGGCACCGACGCCGTGGCCGGGGCTCACGGACGGAACGCAGAAGAGTTCGTCTACCGCGTGAAGGACGGCGGAGAAAAGCCTATGGACGCGATGATGAGCGGCACATCCGTGGCGGCGGAGTCGATCGGGTTGGGCGGGAAGATCGGCACGGTAGCGCCGGGAATGAACGCCGATCTCGTCGCCGTTAACGGGGACCCGCTGGAAGACATAACCGCCGTCCGGCGAGTCGTGTTTGTTATGAGGGACGGGAAGGTTTATCGCGCCGATCTGGTGGCGCGGCGATAAAAGCAAATTCGATGTTCGACCTTTTTTCAGAGGAGATGCGCCGGAATCCGTTTGCGGCATATGACCACTTCCGCGCGACGTCTCCGGTCCTTCACGTGCCTCCGCCTTTCAACGGATGGATGATGTTCGACTACGCCACCGTGAAGCAGGTTCTGACCGATCATCAGACCTTCAGCTCTCGCATTCCCGCGTCACCGTTTTCGTTCATATTCACGGACCCGCCAGAGCACCGAAGGCTGCGAAACGTAATCTCGCGCGCCTTCACCCCGGATATGATCGCCGCTCTCGAGCCTTCCATCAGACAGATCTCACAGGAGCTGTTTGACGGGGCAGCCGAAACGGATTCGATGGATTTTGCTCGCGATATCTCCGGCCCCCTGGCCATGAAGGTGATCGCGGGAATCATCGGAATTCCGCAAGAGGACTGGTCGCGGTATCGGACCTGGAACGATGCGATCCTCGGCCTGACTTTCACGCGTTCGGGCACGGAGCGCGCCGAAAGGGCGATGCGGGATTTTCGCCAGGCGACGCAGGAGATGAGCGCCTATCTGGAGGACATGATCGCCGAACGCCGCAAGAGATCGCAGGACGATCTGCTGACGCGGCTTATTGCCGCCGAGGTGGACGGTGAAAGCCTGACCCATGCGGAAATCCTCGCGTTCTTTCAGTTGCTGATGTTCGCCGGGCAGGAGACGACGACCAATCTGCTCAACAATGCCGTCCTGTGTTTTCTCGAGTGTCCTGAAGCATGGAAACGGCTCGGCGGGGAGCCAGAGTTGCTCGCAGGCGCGATCGAAGAGGTCTTGCGCTTCCGATCGCCGTTTCAGTGGGCCATGCGAACGCCGACCCGCGACGTTGAAATTCATGGGCAGGTGATTCCGAAAGGAGCCTTGGTCCTCCCGATGATCGGTTCCGCGAATCGCGATCCCGCAGCTTTTGTTGATCCCAATCGCTTCGATATCACTCGTTCGCCGAATCCGCATATTGCGTTCGGACACGGCATTCATTTCTGCCTGGGAGCGCCTCTTTCGCGGCTCGAAGCGCGCGTGGCGTTGTCGGATCTCCTGAATCGCGTCGCAAGCTTCGAGTATGCCGGTGGCGATCCCTGGCAGCCACGGCCCGGTCTGATGGTGTATGGTCCCGCGAATCTGCCGATCACCCTTCGAATGAGAGAGCTTCACTAGGAAAGTGAAAGTTCGTTCAGATGGCAACGCGCATGCACTATCACTGGCGTGAGGTGCTCATATGGGTAAATTCTTTTTAATGAGTGTATTGGGTCTCGGGCTCGGAATCGGAGCCTCGCAGGCTGCGGAAGTGATCGTTCGGGAAAGACCGCCGGCAATGATCGTGGAACACCGCGCGGCGCGCCCGGGCCCCGGCTATGTCTGGGTTGGCGGATATCATCGCTGGGACGGCCGTGCCTACGTCTGGACGCCGGGCCGATGGGAAATGCCGCCTCGCGCGCATGCCGTGTGGGTAGCGCCTCGATGGGAGCATCGCCATGACGGCTATGTCTTCTTCGAGGGTCACTGGCGATAGCCTCGCCTGATATCACTTCAAACTGAAACGAGACGGGCAGCGAGATGTAACCGCTGCCCGTTCTTATTGTTTGGCCGAGATCAACCATCACCACCACCGCGGCGCGTTCGCGCGGCTTCAGAATTCCCACTGAAAACTGAACTGGACCTGCCGCGCATTCAGCGATTCGATGATCCCGCGATACGTGCTCAATCCGTAATACTGGCTGACCTGAATCGCATTCGTGTGGTTCGTCAGGTTATACACGCCGACACCGAACAGAAAAATACCATGATCCTTCCACCAGACGAAACCCTTGGTGACCCGAAGATCAACGTTGAACAGACCACGTTCATAAAACGGATTCCGCCCCAGTCCATCCGGTCGAGCAGTAATGGGGTAAGCGCCCGTTCCGTACAAGTCCGTCGTGGCAAGCGCGTTGACCGGCCGCGGGCTGCCCACTGAAAGGACTGGCGCGAGATCAAAATTCTCGCCGATTTTCTGCAGCCACGCGGGAGCGCCCAATTCATCCAGCGGAAGTTCGAAGAGACCGCTCGCGACCACTCGGTGCGCCTGATACTGTCGCGAGCGGGACCAGTCCAGGCGCGTATTGGCGGGATTCAGCGGTTGCTCGTTGAAGTCGCTCGCATCGTCGTACCCCGCGCCCGCTGTGTAGGCCACGAGATATGTCAGGTCCTTCCTCAGACGGCGGCGCAGCGTCACGCTCACTCCCTGATATCGCGAGCTGGCGCTCTGCTCCAGCAGAAATTCCGGAGGCAGCGTCAACGCCGCGTTGCGAAGACGCGGCAGATGATGACCGGCGATATTCATGTACTCGACCGTCAGCGTCGTATCGGCGTTCAGGGAGCGCTCAGCGCCGCCGGTGAATTTACGCGCGTAGGTGGGGTTGGATGCGAACGCCGATTGGGGACGATAAACCGATATCGGAACGCTCGGTATAGGGGCCGGGAGCGTCCCGCCTTGAGACAGATCGAACGCGTTCACCGCCGCCGCGCCTTCGGCGTACTGCTCAAAACCGTGGATGCCGTCTTTTTGGATCGCGTCGTTCAGGAACGCCAGCGGATATCGGTCGTAGAACAAACCAGCCCCGGCGCGGAAGACCCATGGTCCACGACCCTTCGGCTGCCACGCCAGACCCAGACGTGGAGCGATATTACGCAGCGCGTTGCCGAATGGCCTCGGCAATGCCTGCGCTTCGTACCGCACACCGCCCACAACCGTCAATCCCGCGACAGGCTTCCATTGGTCCTGCGCCCAAACAGCGACGGGGTCGGTCGTGTACCTCGTTTCGGCATTGCCGAACGCCTGGAGAAACAGATCCGGCGTACCGCCGACAAACGCGTCCAACGTCGGAAAAACGAAGATGCCCGCGAATCGATTCGCCAGACGCGCATCGAGCGACACGCGTTGAATGGAAGCGCCGAATCCAAAGAGGTGTTTGCCGCGCACCAGCGACGCAGATTCCACTAGCTGCGCATGATCCTCTGTACGAGAAGAATTGAGAACGGGCGATTGCCCGATGCTGACGACGCCGGGGATCTCCAGGAACGCGCCGCGCGAGTCCGGCGTGAGCTCGACTGTGCGCCGCGCGAATTGAAACCGCAACTCGTTGACGAACGTGGGGCTGCCGATCGCTTGCCACGTCGAAGCGAACGACTGGTCCTTGTTGTGGCTGTTGCCCCGCGCTGATTCCTCGGTAAAGTTGTCGCCGCCGAGCACGTCGCGCGAAATGTTCGCTCCGGAAAAGGCGTAGCGGGCGGCGATCTGATGGGAATTGCCAAACAAGTGCGTCAGCTTGAAGGAAGTCTGAGTCGAGGATGACGCCACCGGAAACAATCCCTCGGAAACACTGTGGACGGCCGCGCGAGCATACATCGGGCTCGCGAGCGCGGAATTGATTTTGCCTTGCGCGCCGGGCTGTTCTATCTCCGAGAACTCCTCTGAGTTTTCCAGTTCGCCTTCGATGGTCGCGGCGAAAAACGTCCGGTCCCGCTGGAGCGGCCCATTCAGCGCCGCTTCCGGCTGATACTGCCTCCGGGCGGGTCGGGCGTTGGTTTCCGCTTCCGGGCTCCTCGCTTCAATGAAGGAGTCCGCCGCGAAAAGATTCACATCTCCGTGAAAACGGTTCGTTCCCGAAAGCGTCACGACATTGAGATTGCCTCCAGCGGCGCCGCCGAACTCAGGGGCTACGTCCGACGCGGTGACGCGAAACTCGGCTACAGCTTCCTGACCGATCGCTACGCGGCTCGAGCCGGTCGTTTCATCGCGGTTCTCGAGACCATCTATGGAAAGGCCGTTGTTACGCGGACGCATTCCGGCGAAGCTGAAGCCGCTGTCCGGCATGGCGCTGCGCACGCCTGCCTTGCTCCGCAACGCATTCGAACCGGCGGCCGGCGCAAGTCCGGGAGCAAGCAGTACCACGCCAAGATAACTGCGGCTCTGCGAAGGCGTTTCTTCCAGAACCTCACCTGTTATTCCCACACCCGCTGTAGGCGCGGTAGTATTCAACGCTTCGGGCTCAGCGCCAACGTTGATGGAGGTGTCGGCCGTAGCAAGAGCCAGGTGAATCGGTTCCACCGTAGTCTGATCGAGCGACAGGGCGACATGCGCGATCTCGGCGGTCCGAAACCCCGCCTTTTGACATCGAATCGTGTATGAGCCAACAGGGAGCGCGGGAATTCGATAACGGCCCTCGGTATCGGTACTGAGGGCGCGCGAAAAGCCGGTGTCTTCCCCCGTTATCACGATGGTCGCTTCGGGCACACCCAGGCCCGACGGATCTGTGACGATACCTTCGACTGTCGCCGATTGCGCAAACACCCCAAAGGCGAACGCAGCGTGGATCAGCCAGCCCAGCGCGAGGCGCAACGAGAGTTGTTCTGCCATTCGCCGGCGGCTGGGGTTGAAGCATTTGCCTGAAAGCACTGCCGATATTGGATCACGGCAGGCTTGGCGCACCTGCAGTGATCAGAAGCGTACCCTATACGAGAGGCTTTGAATGGCAAGTTCCACGAGAGACGCGCAACCTGCTGCGGCAGACCGCACCGAGTATTACGTGCGCCTGAATCGGTACGGCGCGGCGCCGCTTTGGGAGGCGCTCAAGGGTCTCGTGACGCCTCAGCCGCAGCCGTCCTGCGTGCCTGCGATCTGGCGTTACGCCGAACTCAGGCCGCTTCTGCTTGAGGCAGGCGACCTGATCAGCGCGCATGAGGCCGAACGGCGCGTATTGGTTCTGGAGAACCCCGCGATACCCGGAATGTCGAAAGCCACCGACAGCCTTTATGCCGGTCTCCAGCTCGTTCTGCCCGGCGAGATCGCCGCAAGTCATCGCCACACCGCCTCAGCCCTCCGCTTTGTAATCGAAAGCGAAGGCGGTTACACCGCGGTCGACGGCGAAAGGACTACGATGCATCGCGGCGACTTTGTCATCACTCCGCGCTGGACTTACCACGATCATGGCAATCCGGGTAACTCGCCGGTCATCTGGATGGACATTCTCGATATCCCGCTGGTCAACTTTCTTTGCGCGAGTTTCGCCGAGCGGCATGAGAGCGAGACTCAGCCCTTAACGCGGCCCGAGGGCGATTCCTTCCGCCGCTATGGCCACAATCTGCTGCCAGTCGATTACGATGGCGCGAGCCTCAACTCGCCGGTTTTCAATTATCCCTGGGCCCGCACGCGCGAGATGCTCGCCGGACTTGAGCGCAACGGTCCTGTTCATGCCTGTCACGGCTTCAAAGCGCGTTTCACGAATCCGGCTACCGGAGGATACGCGATGGCGACCATCGGAACATTCGCGCAACTGCTCCCGCGCGGCTTCGACGGTCAGACCTATCGCTCGACAGATTCGACGATTTTCTGCGTAGTCGAAGGAACCGGCGAATCGTGCGTCGGTGGACAAACCCTCCGCTGGGCCCCCAACGACATTTTCGTCGTCCCCTCCTGGACTCCGGTGAGCCACAAGCCGGACGCAGATGCAGTGCTTTTCAGCGCGTCGGATCGACCGGTTCAGCAAGCCTTCGGACTCTGGCGCGAAAAGCCAGGCGAGTAGTCAGTAAGAGGCGCGGCGCAGCCCCAGCATCGCAAGCGCGGAAACCGCGGCTGGTATGGCGGAAGCCAGAAACACATCCTGTGAAGACCATCTCATCGCGATGAGTTGCGCGCCGATGAATGGTCCCAGAATCGCGCCGATCCGCCCGATGCCCAGCCCCCATCCAATTCCCGTTGAACGAAGTTCGATCGGGTAATAGACTGCGGCGAAGGCGTTGACGCCCGGCTGCCCTCCCGGTACTGCCCAGCCCGCGACAAATACCGTCGCAAAGAGCAGCGGCAGCGAACGAAAAACCTGACCCGTCAACGCGATCGCCACCGCCCCGATCGCGAACCCGGCGGAGAGCGTTCGCACGAATCCCAGGCGTTCAATCAGTTTGCCGTTCCCGAGCGATCCGATCGTTCCCCCGATCTGGACGGCAGCCCCCACGAGCGCCGCGATCGACGTGCTGTAGCCGGCATCGCGCGTTACCGTCGGCACCCAACTCGCCAGAAAATACAGGTTCAGAAGGTTCATGAAATTCACGACCCACAACAGGATCGTGATGCCGGAGCGGCCCTCCTGAAACAAGCGAGCGACGGGCGCGCCTTTCCGCTCCTTTTCCGCAGTAACGAAAGCGGAGTCGACATCCACAGGGTCGCTCGGTTCCATGCGACTCAACAATTCCGCGATCCTTGCCGGATCCTTTCGGCGAACGGCCAGAAACGGCAGCGACTCCGGCAGGAAGAACATCATGAGGACGCCGACAACCAGCGGAACCGCGCCCCCGAACACGAACACCGAACGCCATCCGTAAGCGGGAATCAGCCAGGCCGAGATCAGACCTCCGAGCGCCGCGCCCGCTGTGAACCCACACGACACCGCCATCATGGTCAGTACGCGGATCCGCTTCGGGCTGTATTCGCCCGCAAGGCTCATCGCGCCGGGCATCATGCCGCCCAATCCGAGGCCGCCGAGAAAGCGAATAGTCAGCAATTGACCAATCGAGCCCGCGGTTGCGGTCAGCAGCGTGAGAAGCGAAAAGTAGAGCGTCCCGAAGATCAGTACGGGCCGGCGGCCGACGCGGTCCGCCAGCGCACCGAGAAACAGCGACCCCAGCAGCACGCCGATCAAAGCCGAGCTGAAAACCGGTCCCATAGCGGAACTCGGAATATGCCAGTCCCGGACCAGAGCAGGCGCCACGTATCCCATCGCCTGAACGTCGAAGCCGTCCATGATCAGGCACAGCCCGCACAGCGCGAAGACGATGATGTGCAAGGGCCCGACCTTGCTGGAATCAATTCGGTCACCCACATCGACGACGCGCGCGGTCATTGCTTTCGACCTGTTGTATCATCCATGTTCCCTATGAAGATCTGCCGGTTTGACGACAACCGGGTGGGGCTGGTCGAAGGACCGGCGATTCGCGACGTTACCGCCGCGCTCGACTGCCTTCCCGCTGTTCGCTACCCGTTTCCTGCGGGTGATCTCATGATTTCGAATTTCGAACACGTGCTTGCCCGTGCGCGTGAAATCGCTGGCGCATCGCCGCTGATCCCAATCGAAAGCGTGAAGTTGCTAAGCCCTGTCGCGAACCCGACCAAAATCGTAGCAGCGCCGGTCAACTATCAGAAGCATCTGGACGAAGTGCGCGGCGACGCGCAGATTCACCAGAACACGCCGGGTCACACCATTACGATTCAGAAGGCCGGTCTCTTTCTGAAGGCGAACAGTTCTCTTGTGGGGCCGGGCGAAGGCATCGCGCTCCGGCATCTCGATCGACGAAACGACCATGAGGTCGAAGTCGCGATGGTGATCGGCCGCAAGGCGAACAACGTTTCGCGCGCGGATGCGTTGACCTATGTCGCCGGATACGCGATTGGTCTTGACATCACGATTCGCGGCCCCGAGGACCGCAGTTTCCGCAAGTCGCCGGATACATACACCGTTCTCGGCCCCTGGCTGATCACGGCGGATGAAATTCGCAACCCCGGCGAACTGAATCTGGATATCTCGGTTAATGGCGAGCAGCGCCAAAACTCGAACACTCGCTACATGATTCTCGACCCAGCCGCGCTGATCGAGCTTGCTTCGTCTTTCTATACGCTCTATCCGGGGGACGTCATCATCACCGGGACACCGGAAGGCGTCGGCCCGATCGTCCCGGGAGACAGGATTCTCGCGCGCGTGGAGCGAATCGGTTCGATGGAGGTCGCCGTGGGCGAGGCGTCGTGATCGAGGGTTCTGGCGGACAGCGGGGATCGGGTTCAGTGAGCACGAGGAGCGAATTGCGGTCGGACCGAACGAGCCCATAGCGACATTCGGATAGACTACCAGAGGAGGCCGCACATGACTGATCTGGAGCGGGGTCTGGGGGCTCGCTGGTTCGAGGAGGTATGGAACAAAGGGAATCGAGCGGCGATTGCCGAAATGCTTGCGCCAGAAGCTATTCTTCATGAGGGCAATACAGACTCCGTCGGTCCGGAGGGCTTCTATGCGTTCTACGACCGGCTGAACGCGGCGTTTTCGGAATTCCGAATCACGATTCACGATACGATCGCGGAGGGCGACCGGGTCTGCGTCCGTTGGACCTGCAGTTGTAAGCACACCGGCGATGGGCTAGGCGTGCCGGCGACGCAGAGGGTGGTTCACGTGACTGGAATTTCCATACTACGCGTTGCAAATGGCCGGATGGTCGAAGGTTGGCAGAATTGGGACATGTTGAGAATGATGGAAGATATTCAAGGGCTGAGCCGGTCAGCCACATACGTCAACTAGTCTGGTCGCGCTCAGTAATTCACCCGCAACAACGGCATCACCGAAGGCTTCCACGCCAAAATGGAAGTCCTGCAGCCAAGTACGGGTTTCGCAACTTTCAGAACTACAGACTTGAGGATTAATGTAATGTGTCCCTGAGGGTCGGTCAGACGGCTCTTGCCCCGTTAAGTGCGTGGAGCCATAGAGCCTTCTTATCACGGGGATTCTGGCGGAGAGGGGGGGATTCGAACCCCCGGTAGCTCTTTAGGAACTACGACGGTTTAGCAAACCGCTGCTTTCGACCACTCAGCCACCTCTCCTTGGGGATGTGACCTGATTTCAGGTACTTGCGGTCTTTGCCACTATAGCACAGGGAGGCGCGCGTCAGCCCTTCGCAACGCCAAGCCATTGAATCATCTGCCTCAGCGCCTCGTAAGCGCGAAGCCGAGCGGCATCCGAATCTTCTCCCTCGGCCCGATCGATCTGTTCACGCATCTGACGAAAAACAATCGGGTCCAGAGACAGCAGAGCATCCGAGGCCGACGCGGCGTACTTCACCAGAACGTATCGAATAATCCGGTCAACCGGAACGCCGGTGAGCGCGCTCAGATTCTGAAGCGTCGGCATAGGGTCCGCCGCCGAATAGCATTCGACTTCCGATCGGAAATTCGCGTGACGCCCCAGGAGAGCCCGCGCCTCACCCACAAGAAAAAGCGACCCGGTGATGAACGTCGGCATCGGCAGTTTCCGCGCCAGAGCAACCGCGTCGATGAGTGACGTCGCCGTCTTGAGATTCGGATGATCCGTCATCTCAGCAAGCGCTTCCGGATTAAGAGCACGCGGCTGATTGGGCGCCGTGACGATCACCTCGGCCGCAAGCGGCAGAAGGGTATTGGTCACCTCATCCACCGCCTTGTCGCGCATCGCCCCGTAAATCATTCGGATCGGTTCGTCCGCGTAAAACCGCCGGATGTATTGCGCCAGCGCTTTCGCACCCGCGGGATTGTGGGCCCCGTCGAGAATGAAGTTTTCCGCGATCCGCTCCAGACGCCCCGGCCATTCGGCGCGGGCGATCCCTTCGCGAATCGCCGCCGCCGAAACTCCAAAGACCGCGAGCGCCGCCACCGCCGTGCGAGCATTCTCCATCTGGTGCTCTCCAGGGAGCGGACATTCAATCGGAATCTCCTCATCCCCGGCAAGCAGGAACCGGCTGCCGAATCGATCCATTTCGAGAGACTCTATTCGCCACGCGGAAGAATGCGACAGGGGCACATTCAGTTCGAGAGCCTTCCGCTCCAGCACCGCAAGGGCTTCGGGCCGTTGTTGCGCGAAGACCGCCCGGCGTCCTTCCTTCAGAATTCCCGCCTTCTCTGCCGCGATCGATTCAATACTCGACCCGAGAAACGCCTCATGATCGAAATCAATCGGCGTAATGACGGATATCTCCGGCGCCACAATATTCGTGGCGTCGAGCCTGCCGCCCAGACCGACCTCCAGCACGACGATCTCAACCCCCGCGCGCTCGAACACGAGAAACGCCATCGCAGTCACCGTTTCGAAGAAACTCGGATGACCGTCAATCCGTTCGCGCGCAAGCAACCGCTCGGCCGCTGCGTGAACCTGCTCGAACGCTTCGACCCAGACGGACTCCGCGACCATCTCCCCTTCCACGCGAATCCGCTCGCGTGGATCGACCAGGTGCGGCGAAGTGTAGAGTCCGGTCTTCAGCCCGGAAACGCGCAGCGCGGATTCGATGAAGGCGCAGACGGAACCCTTGCCGTTAGTCCCCGCCACATGGACGAATCGAAGCCGCTCCTGCGGATCGCCCAGTTCGCGCATCATTTCGCGAATCCGTTCCAGATCCCACTTGACGGTTTTCAATTCAGGGCCAAGAGAAAAGAGAAAGCGAACCGTCTCGGCGAAGGTCATGCGGCGGCGGCCGGACCGACGAAGAACTCGAGGGCCGCCGCGATCCAGGCCTTCATCTCGGATCGTTTTACCACGGCGTCGAGCATGCCGTGCTTCAAAAGGAACTCGCTGCGCTGAAAGCCTTCCGGCAGCTTTTGCCGGATAGTCTGCTCGATCACCCGGGGGCCTGCGAACCCGATCAACGCGCCCGGCTCGCCGATATTCAGGTCGCCCAGCATCGCCAGGCTCGCGGTAACGCCGCCGGTCGTCGGATCGGTCAGCACGCTGATGTAGGGAATGCGCGCCTCGTCAAGGCGCATCAGCGCGGCGGATATCTTCGCCATCTGCATCAGACTCACGGCGCCTTCCTGCATGCGCGCGCCGCCCGACGCCGAAACGATCACGAGCGGGATGTTGCCCTCGATGCATCGCTCAATCGACCGCGTGATCTTTTCTCCCATCACCGACCCCATGCTGCCGCCGATGAACTTCGGCTCCATCGCGCAGATGTTGATGCGGCGCCCATGCAAGAGCCCGGTAGCCGAGATCAGCGCGTCATTCATCGAGTTCGCGGCCTTCATCGACTGAAGCCGCTCTTTATAGGACTTCTGATCGACAAACTCCAGGGGGTCGGACGAGGCGAGTTCCGCGTCCCGCTCCTCGAAGACGCCGTCGTCGAAAAGCATCTCGAGCCGGCCGCGCGCGTCGAGACGGAAATGGTATCCGCACTTCACGCACACGTTCAGGCTCGCCTCAAGGTCCTTCTTCCAGATGATTTCGCGGCAGCCGTCGCACTTGCGCCAAAGCCCCTCGGTGCGGACGGTGCGCTCGGCATTCTCGGGCGCGGGCTGTTTGTCGGCGTGCGAATCTCTTTTAAACCAAGACATGAAGTCGGAGGAAACCCGCGTCTATCTCGGGTAGGGATGTCCTCGCAATATTGTAAACGCCCGGTAAATCTGTTCGGCCAGCACCGCCCGGGCGAGTTCGTGCGGCATCGTCATCGCCGATAGCGATACGAGCAGATCGGCGCGCTCCCGCCAGGCCGGAGGAAGCCCGTCGTGCCCGCCGATTACAAACACCAGATCGTGTCCCCGCATTTCGGCGTCCCGAAAGATGTTGGCGAAAGCGTCTGAGTCGATCGCCTTGCCCGCAGGGTCCAGCAGAATCTTCCGCGCTGTCGGGTGTTTGGCCCAGAGGTCAGCGCGATCCGGTTTGATCTCGGTCATCGTGGTCGCAGCGTACCGGTGCGCCCGCTTAATGTATTCCGCGGCGAGAGCATTAGCGTATACGTCTTTCGGCTTGCCGGAGTAGTAAAGAAAGACCTTCACCCGGCGAATTATTCTTCAGCCGGAATCATAACGGTCGTACCCTGCCGCCAGAGCCGGTCGAGATCGTAGAACCCGCGCGCTTTTTCAGAAAACACGTGAACAATGAGATCGGAATAGTCGCTCAGAATCCACTCGCCCTGGTCGTAGCCCTCGATGCTCGTAGCGCGCTCGCCGCGTTTCTTCAGACGAAGCGCGACTTCATCCGTTATGGCCTGCATCTGTTTCGGATTGGAGCCATTGCAGAGAACGAAGTAGTCCGTGAAAGTGGTAATTCCGGACAGGTCGAGGACTTTGATGTCGGTCGCTTTTTTCGATTCGGCGGCTCGAACTGCAGTGAGCCAGGTCGGCTCTTCGTGTTCGGAAAGCTCGGTTTGCGAAACGTCGTGCTCTGAAACGGGGTCGGTTGTGGGGCGCTTTTTTGTGGTCGTCTCTGGTCTTGACAGAAACTTCCCTCCCATCGCTATCGTACTATAAAGTAAGCGTGTTTTATCGTTTTGCCGCGCTCGCGGCGTTCACCGTCGCGGGACTTCTTGCTCAGTCTGAGCAGACTACGCCTCAACCGTCGGAGGCCTCCGCCGTTCCCGAACTCAAGCCAGACATGAACGATCCTGGCGTGATTCGCGCGCAACGGGATCTGGATCGCATTAAGATGCTGATCGGCGAAGGCGCCCTGCCCTCGATGCGGTTGCGCGTCGCCCAGGAAGATCTTCAGAACGCCCTTGACATGTCGATTCTGAGAGCAAACCTCTACGGCAAGGACCTGCTGCCCGAGCAGGCGGATCAGATGGTAGCCATCGCACAGCAGATGGTGCTTCGCAAGCAACGCTCAATGATCGAAATGCAGCGGCTTGTGGAGTCGGGCGTAATCTCCCGGGCCGAAGCCGAGTCCACCGGCGCCGATTATGACCGCGCGCAAACCGAACTCCACCTCGCCGAGACGCGGGCAAAGCTGATTCAGCAGATGGCCGAATCACTGCGCCTCCAGAAACTCATCGCGAGCTACGAAACGCAGGTCGAATCACACCCGGACTGGGCCGGTAAGGTCTACACGAAGTACGACGGCAGCGGATACTTCAATCACGCGGATCTGGGCAAGATCGAACTGGCATTCACGAATCAATTCTCCAAACCGCTGCCCATCAGCGCCGACGGAGAGACCGCTTTGCACCGTTCGCTCGGCTTCGATCATCGCGGGCGGGTGGACGTCGCTGTAAGTCCCGATCAGCCTGAAGGCGTCTGGCTGATGCAGTATCTCCAGAAAAACAAGATTCCGTATTTCGCGTTTCGAATGGCCGTTCCCGGCATGGCTACCGGGGCGCACATTCACATCGGCACATCCAGCACTAAGCTGATCGCGGCGGACTGACCGGTTGCGCCACGCCGGGCCAGGGCTCGACGTGAACCAGAACGTCCGCAACCCAGGGCAATCTTTCCTTCATTCGCTCGCGCACATTCTGCGCGATCTCGTGTCCGTCCCGCACGGAGATGTCGGGATCGACCTCCAGGTGCAGGTCGACATGATACTTGAGACCGGTCTTGCGAGCGAAGCATTTCTCCACGCCCCTTACATTCGCCACACTGAGCGCAGTCTGTCGGATTCGCTCTACTGCAGAGTCGTCCGGCATCGTATCCATGAGGTGGAGCGCCGCGTTGTGGGTGACGCGCACAGCGGTAACCATGACGATGAGTCCCACTGCAAAAGCTCCGTAATGGTCGGCGTGCCGAAACCGCTCCGGCGACCACAACGTGAGTGAGAGCGCCCCCAACGCCACAAGGCCGGACAATATGTCGATTGCGTCATTCGCGGCGTCAGCCACCAGAGACTCGCTTCCAATGGCTTTCCCGTGTCGATATTTCAGAGCCACCAGACCGCACTTTGCCGCGATGGAGACAACCAGCGGAATCAAAGCCCACCACGCAGGCACGAGCGCATCCGATGCGCCGGTGATACCGTGCCACGCGATCAACCCGCCGGCAATTAAAAGAAAGAACCCAATCAATAAGCCAGTCAGCGTCTCGACGCGCCCGTGCCCGTACGGATGATCGTGGTCGGCAGGCCGCGCCGCAATGATGAGTCCCACCAGCACCAGACCGGACGCGAACACATCCGCGGCCGATTCGAAACCGTCGGCCAGGACCGACGATGACCCGGCTCGCCACCCCGCCGTGATTTTGATCAGCGCCAGCAGACCGCTGACGACCATACCGATAATGGCGATCCGGCGGGCTTTACGCATCAGCCGCGGGGCGTCCGCCGGTATGGGGAACTGATGTAGTGCTGCGATTCCCGCGCCGCTTCCGCCTCGGGCGCAAGCTGAACCACTTGACGGTAGACCGGTACCGCAAGATTGTGCCGATTCTGCAAATCGTAAATCTGCCCCTGCCTCATGAGCGCGAGAGCCCCGGTATTGAGGTCAAGTTCATTTAACTGTCCTGCCGACGCCGTCGCTTTCTGAAGACTCGCCAGCGCGTCATCGAGGTCATCGAACCAGAACTGCAGGTTACCGGTTTCGTAGTAGATCTTCTCCCAGGGGACGCGGGTATATCCCGGAACGTTATCGCGCTTGCGCTGCGCGATATCGGCTAGAGTATCGAGCGCGCGTTTGCGCTGGCCGGCGGCGCCGTACATCTGAGCGAGTTCGAACCGAAGCAGGTAGTTCCGCGGGAAACGATTCGAAAGCTGCTGTACTAAAGCGATCGCGCGCTGTGTATGCCCTTCGCGGCGGTAAAGCGCGCACAGCACAACCTCCGCGTCGACTTTGTTGGCATGGCCTTTTTGCGCCACCTCTTCGATCGTGTGGATCCCCCGCTGCTTATCACCGTGATAACCGGCCACGAAACCGAGTGTCCGCATCGACCACGGCAGGCTGCCGATGATGTAATCGTAGACCCCCTGAATCAGCCTCGCGTCCAAGAAGTTCGGATCGATCTGAGTGGCCTGGGTATCCAGTTTGTGCGCCTTCGAGGAATCGGACAGCGACGCCATCCATGTCTTCCGCACGAGAAAGCCCCAATTGGCACGCTGGCCCAGCGCCACGGCCATCATGTGCATTGCCTGAGCGTCCCGCGGGTTCGTCGCAAGCCGCTGCTGGCACAACCGCAGCGTTTCCGCAGTTTCGGCGAGGAAGCGTTTCTCTACGTCCGGCGGAGGCTCCATGCGCGCGCGCCGCACAAATGAGTTGTTGCCCGTCACCATCTCGCTGTCGAGAGCCCCATCGCGCAGCAGTTCACGATAGAGAAGCGTATAGGCGACGTAACTGTGAAGCTCGGGATTCTGCGGATCGGCGGCGAGCGCCTTCTCATAAAGCGCCAGAGACACGTCGTAATCGAGGTTGTACGACGCATCGTACGCCTCCTCCATCAGCGTGCCGGCGCGGCAAACCGTCACGCAAAGCGCGACTATTAAGATCGTGAGCCGCATTCCTCGCTTTCATTTTACGAAGGACGGAAGATACGGAGTTGCGCTTGACCGGATGAGGCACAATGGTCTGGATGAAAAGCCTGCTCTCCTTGCTCGCGCTCGCCCTGACGATCTCGATTCCGATGGCCGCCGCCCAGAACTATACCGCTGAGAAGACGACCGATCATGGCGTCGATGTCATCCGTCTGGCGGACGCCGCGAAGGGAGTTGAGGTGCTGATCGCGCCGTCGATCGGCAACCGCGCCTATGCCATGAACGTGCACGGCAAGAACATACTTCATCTCGGCGCGGAAGACGTTGGGCAACTAAAACAGAGACCGGGCCTGAGCGGCATTCCGTTCCTCGCTCCGTGGGCCAACCGCATGGCGGATGGCGGATTCTGGGCCAATGGAAAGAAGTACACCTTCAATTCGGCGCTGGGCAGCACGAGGGTTGCGCCCACCGGAATCGCTATGCACGGCATGCTATCGAGTTCCGGGCTCTGGGAAACGACTGAAATCAAGGCGGACTCAAAGGGAGCGTGGGTGACCAGCAGACTCGAATTCTGGAAGTATCCGGAACTGATGGCGAACTGGCCCTTCGCCCATGAGTACGAAATGACATACCGGCTCGCCGACGGCGTCCTTGAAGTGAGGACCGCGGTGACGAACAAGAGCGTAGAACCCATGCCGCTCGCGCTGGGCTATCACCCGTACTACGAGCTTCCGGGCGTGGCGCGCGATGAGGCGACGGCGCACATCCCCGCGAAAACCGCGGTCATAACCGACGACCGTCTGGTACCGACCGGCGAAATGAAGCCGATGGATCTTCCGGACCCGACGCCTCTTAAAGGACGAACGCTCGACAACGGCTACACAGATCTCATTCGCGATGCGCAGGGTCACGCCACGTTCTCACTCGAAGGCAAAGGAGAGAAGATCGAGGTCGCTTACGGGCCGAAGTGGATCGTCGCGGTCGTATGGGAACCGGCCAATCAGAACTTCATCTGTTTCGAGCCGATGGCCGCGATCACCAACGGACCGAACCTTGCGCATGACGGCAAGTATCCGGCGCTGCAATCAGTGGCTCCCGGCGAAACCTGGCGCGAAAGTTTTTGGGTGCGCGCCAGCGGGATCTGATTTGGGACTGAATTCGCCGGCTCGGGATCCCGAATTTGAGCGGCGCGTCCGTCTGCAGATCGAAGCATTCGCCCGCAACACGCCATACCACAGTCTGGAACTACCTGACGGCAGAACCCTGCCGGGGCTGATCCCGGTCGCGAACCTTCGTGCCCGCCTCGATGCGTACCCGCTTCCCCAGGACCTTCGCGGCATGCGGGTTCTGGACATCGGCGCCGCGTCCGGATGGAACAGCTTTGAATGCGAGCGCCGCGGAGCGGACGTGGTGGCTGTCGATTACGTCGAATACGACGAGTTCACTGCTGTAAAGCGTCTGCGCGACTCAAAAGCAGAGTACGTCATCGCGGAGATGGAGGAGATCACTCCCGAGCGATTCGGCCGTTTCGATTACGTGCTGTTCTTCGGTGTGCTCTATCATCTGCGGCACCCGCTTCTCGGGCTCGAACGAGTGTGCTCCGTCACACGCGGCTTTGCCCTGATCGAATCGCTCGTCATCGACACGGAGCCCACCCCCGACCGCTGCTTCCTGGAATTCTACGAAACGGATGAGTTCGGCGGCCAGATCGATAACTGGTTCGGCCCGACGACTCAGTGCCTGATCGCAATGACGCGCGCCGCAGGATTCCCGCGCCTGGACCTTTTGTATGTGGACCAGCGCCGCGCGGGCCTGGTCGCGCACAGGCGTTGGGAGTCCAACGAGGAGGCGGGCCCACCGAACCGGGCGCCCTTCCTTTATTCGGCCCTGAACAATCGGCACGATGACAACATTTTCCAGCCGGGAAAAGACGAGTACCTTTCGATCTGGTTCCGGCGCCCGGGAGAGTTGACGCGCGAAGACGTTCTCATCGAGGTTGACGATCTTGGCGTCCCCGCGCTCATCCTCCGGAATCATAGCGATGATCTTTGGCAGGCAAATGCGAAGACGCCGCCCGGTCTCGATCCGGGCGATCACGAGGTGCGGATTGGAATCCGCCGCAGCGGCTTCAGCGAGACTTTCCGTATCCGCGTGCTTCCGCCGGGAGCGGACCGCGCCTCCGGACGAACCGAGTTCCGCGAAGAACAGAAACGGATTCCGCCACCGGCGCAGATCCACGCTGAGAACACTATGGATCGGAGCACGACGTTCCGCGGGTTTCGGGGCGAGTCTCTCGCTCTCCGTTTCAGACACCTGGGCGAACGGCTCGATCTTTCGCGCGTGCAGTTAACCGTGGACGACGCGCCGTGGCCTCTCCTCTCAGTTGAGCCCTGGGAGCCAGGATCCTGGCAGATAAAAGCCCGATTGCGCGGGCTTCCCGCCGGCGCGCATGATCTCCGGCTGCGGACGTCCTGGAGCAGCTTTTCAGACCCGGTCCGGATCGAGTGCCGCCAGGATTCCGACTAACGATTCCTTTGTCGTATCGTCCAAACACCGAAAGGACGACCCGAATATGAAGACTTGTCTCGTGACCCTTGGCGCGCTCTCACTCGCCGCGTGTGGCCTGCTTGCCCAAACGCCCACCATGACCTGCGAGCACCAAGGCAACCGGAACGCCAATAATTTCTGCGAGATCCGGGAATCCACAGTTACTGCCTCCGCTCTTTCGGTGAACGGACAGACGAACGGCGGTATCAGCATCAAAGGCGCCGACCGGTCGGATATCCTGGTTCGGGCGATGGTGCAATCTCAGGGCGAATCCGACGGGGAGGCGCGCGCAACAGGCGCCCAGGTCTTCGTTCGCACAGCTGGCGGAACGGTGCAGTCAGACGGACCATCGGGAAAAAGCTGGTCCGTTTCTTATGAAATCTTTGTGCCGCGGACCACTCCACTCACTCTGAGCACCCATAACGGCGGAATCTCAATCAGCAGCGTCGAGAGTGCGATCGAGTTCCATGCGCAAAACGGAGGGATCAGCCTGAAGGACGTCGGCGGCAACGTTCACGGCGACACCGTGAACGGGGGAATCTCGGTCACGCTGTCCGGGAATGCCTGGCGGGGACAGGGCCTCGATGTGAGCACCAGCAATGGCGGCGTATCAGTACACCTGCCGCAGCAGTATTCGGCGGTCCTGGACACTGCCACGGTGAACGGCGGAATGAGCGTGAAAGGTCCCAACGTGGTGTCGCTTGTGCGGGGCGACCGGCACTACAGCACAACTTTGGGCAGTGGAGGCGCCGTGATCCGCATCCGCACGCAAAACGGCGGGGTATCGATTTCCCAGTCGTGATAGACTCCCGGAATGTCCGGGAGCGTATCGGCCGCGCTGGCCTCTGCCACGGCGGTTTGCGCCGCTGCGTGGGCGGTCCGCGGACGGTCGTCCGCCGTGTTCGCGCCCTCAGTCTGGCGCGCTCAACCCGGACGTAGAGCGATTGCGCTTACGTTTGACGACGGCCCCTCGCGCGGAACGCCGGAGTTGCTGCGGACGCTTGCCGAATATGGCGTTCCCGCCACTTTTTTCCTCATCGGCTCGAATGCCGAGCGCCTGCCGGATATAGCCCGCGCGACTGCGGAAGCAGGGCACGAAATCGGAAATCACTCCTATACGCACCCGAATTTCGCTCTGACGCGTCCCTCATTCATTGGGGCCGAGTTTCAGCGCGCTCAGGAGGCGATCGAACAGATAACAGAGCGCTCTCCCCGCTACGTCAGGGCTCCATACGGGGTCCGGTGGTTTGGCTTCCGGGCAATGCAGAAGCGCCTGGGTCTCACCGGGGCGATGTGGTCGATCATCGGACAGGACTGGAAACTGCCGGCCGATGCCATCGCCCGGCGCGTCCTCTCCCGCGTCACGGACGGCGATATTATCTGCCTGCACGACGGTCGCGGTACGCTGAAAGATTCGGATATCGGTACCACAATCGAGGCAGTACGTCGCATTGTGCCGAGCCTCCTCGATAGGGGATATCATTTTGAAACCGTCTCTCAACTTTTATGCCCGACGAAATAACTCCTGACCTGACGCAGCGCGTCCTGCGGATCATTGCAGAGAC
This sequence comes from Bryobacteraceae bacterium, assembly GCA_035262625.1. Taxonomy (GTDB): domain Bacteria; phylum Acidobacteriota; class Terriglobia; order Bryobacterales; family Bryobacteraceae; genus BOG-234. Next base: position 24,625 of record DATFSM010000053.1, on the reverse strand, counting down.
GCAGCGTAAGGACCCGTCCCAGGTCACCATCGACAGCAGTTTCGAGGAACTCGGAATCGATTCGATGGACGGAGTCAACATCGTTTTTGCGCTGGAAAACGAGTTCAATATCAACGTTCCCGACGAGGAAGTGAAAAATATCCGCAGCGTCCGTGACATGGTGGAAGGAGTTCGAAAGCTGGTGGAACAGGGCGGCGCCGGACAGGATGCCCCCGCCCCGGCAGCCTCCTGATGCGAAGGGTCGTTGTCACGGGGATAGGAGTCCTCTGTTCAGCCGGTCGCAATCGTTGCGAGTTTCTTCGGTCACTGCGCGAGGGCCGGTCCGGCATTTCAAAGATTGAAGGCGCGGATATCGCCGACCTGCGGTTTCAGAACGGCGGCGAGGTCAAGAACTTCAACCCGACAGACTACATGGGCGAAAAGGCGGCCGATATGATCGACCGCTTCGCTCAATTCGCCGTCGCCGCCACAAGAGAGGCGGTAGCCCACAGTGGCATTGAGTTCACCCCTGAACTCCGGGAAACTTCTGCGATCATAACCGGTTCCTGCGTCGGCGGCCAAGGCACGGAAAACCAGGGTTTCTACGACGTTTACAAGATGGGCAAAACGCGCGTCCATCCCATGACGATCCCGAAAACAATGGCGAACGCGGGCGCCAGCGCGATTTCGCTGGAATATGGCATCACCGGGCCGTCGTTCACGATCGCGACTGCCTGTTCTTCCTCGGCGCATGCTTTGGGGCAGGCATATCTGATGATCCGCGCGGGCATGTGCGATTTCGCGATCAGCGGAGGCAGCGAGGCGCCGTTCAGTTACGGGCTTCTGAAAGCATGGGAAGCCATGCGCGTTGTTTCTCCCACCGTCTGCCGGCCGTTTTCGCGTGACCGCAACGGCATGGTTCTCGGCGAAGGCGCGGCCATCCTGACGCTCGAATCGCTCGATCACGCGGAGGCGCGCGGCGCGACGCCGATCGCCGAAATCGTCGGTTTCGGAATGTCCGCGGATGCCCACCACATCACGCAGCCGTCGTCCGAAGGAGCGGCCAAAGCGGTCCGGCTTGCCCTGAAGGATGCCGGAATCGGACCGGAACAGGTGGGCTATGTGAACGCTCACGGCACCGGCACTAATGCAAACGACGCGACCGAAACACGGGCGCTCCGTCTGGCTTTCGGATGCCACGCCGAAAAGATTCCGGTCTCGTCGACTAAGGCCATGCACGGCCACACGCTGGGCGCCGCGGGAGCGATTGAATCAACCGCCGCGATTCTCGCGCTGACGAACCGCTTCATCCCCCCTACCATCAATTTCAACGAACGCGATCCCGAGTGCGACCTCGATTATGTGCCGAATCAGGCCCGCTGCGCGGATTTCGAATACGCGGTCTCGAATTCTTTCGCATTCGGCGGGTTGAACGCGGTCCTTGCGTTTCGCCGCATCTGAGCCAGTACCATAGGTAGCCATGAAGCTACTTCCGGCAGGTGCGCTTGCTTGCGCCCTCCTGGCCGCTCAGGATCACGGCATCAAGTCGAACACGCTCTCAAACGGGATGAAGGTGATCGTGCAGGAGGATCACGCCATCCCGAACGTGGCGATGTACTTCTTCTATCGAATCGGGTCCCGCAACGAGCGGCCGGGCATTACCGGCATCTCCCACTTCTTCGAACACATGATGTTCAACGGCGCGAAGAAATACGGGCCGAAGCAGTTCGACAACGAGATGGAAAAGGCCGGCGGTAACAACAACGCCTACACATCGCAGGACGTCACTGTATACACGGATTGGTTTCCGAGCACAGCTCTCGAACTGATGTTCGATATGGAATCCGACCGGATGCAGAATCTGGCGTTCGATCCGAAAATCGTGGAATCTGAGCGCGGCGTCGTCTACTCCGAACGGAGGACTTCGGTGGACAACAGCAACTACGGCATACTCGACGAGCAGTTACGCGCCGCGGCGTTTATCGCCCATCCGTATCACTGGCCGGTTGTGGGATGGCCTTCCGATATCGAGGCCTGGACTATGGACGATCTGAAAGCTCACTACAAAATGGGCTATGCGCCGAACAACTGCGTGATGGTCGTGGTGGGTGACGTTACGGCTGACAAGGTTATGGAACTGGCGAAGAAATACATCGAACCAATTCCGCGCCAGTCGCCGCCGCCAGAAGTCCGCACCAAAGAACCGCAGCAGATAGGAGAGAGGCGCGTTACGGTGCGAAAGCCTGCGCAACTGCCGCTTCAGATGGTCGCTTATCATTCGCCCGACGCGCGCGACCCCGATTCGACTACGCTCGAAGTCATCGACGCAATCATGACTGCCGGGCAAAGCTCACGCCTGTACAAGCGCATGGTGGACGGCGATCAGATCGCCCTCAACGTGGGCGCGGAGGCCGAGCGTACTCTCGACCCAGGTGTGTACACCTTCTTCATTACGCCCCGCAGCGGGGTCGATCCCGTGCGCGCGGAAAAGACGCTTTTTGAAGAGATCGACAAGCTGCGGAATGCTCCCGTGCCGGATGAAGAACTGCGAAAAGCCAAGAATCAGTTGCTGACGCAGCACTACAAACAATTGAAGACCATCGCGGGACGCGCCAATCTCCTCGGTACGTATGAGGTCTTCTACGGCGATTACCGAAAGCTATATACCGTCGATCGGGACATCGAGGCCGTGACCGCCGCCGATGTGCAGCGAGTGGCGCAGAAGTACTTCACGCCGCTGAACCGAACGGTCGCTACTCTGATTCCGGAGGCGAAGCAATGAGAAGCATTGCGAGGATTCTTTGCGCGGCTCTTTGCGCGTCGGGCTTGTTCGCGACGGATGTTCGATTGCCGCGATTTACCCGCGAAACGCTGCCCAACGGCGTTGTCGTCTATCTGATGCCGAAGCCGGGCGTGCCGCTCGTGAACTTCCGGATCGTGGTTCGCGGCGGAATGGAATCGGAGCCTGCGGGTCTGGCCGGCATCTCGCAGGTCACTGCGCAACTCCTTCGGCGCGGGACAACCCGCCGCACGGCCGATCAGTTCTCAAACGAACTCGACGCGCTCGGGGGCACGTTCGTCGCCAGCGCAACCGAGCAGGCTACCCTCATCTCAAGCGAATTTCTGAAGAAGGACTTCGACGCAGGTCTCGATCTCACCGCCGACGCCCTGCTGCATCCCGCATTTCCCGAAGCTGAAGCGCAGAAAGCGCTCGCTCGCGCTGTTGACGCGGTAAGGGCGCAAAAGGACAATCCGCAAGCCGCCATCGCTCAGTATTTCCGCGCGTTCTTTTATGGGCCGGCTCATCCGTATGGCCGGCCCGCCGACGAGGCGTCGCTTGGAAGAATCTCGCGCGCCAATCTCGTCGACTACGCGCACCGTATGTATTCGGGCGCGAACATGATCGTTGTGGTCGCCGGCGAGTTCGACGAAGCCTCAGCGCGCGCCGCGCTCCGAAAGACCTTCGGCGATGCGCCTCCCGGCGTTAAATACGAATGGGCGAAGAACGCCGATCCCCTGCCCGGCGGCCGCCTTTTGCTGGTGGACAAGTCCGACGCGACGCAAACCTATTTCCGGATCGCGCAGCCCGGCATCGCCCGCACCGATCCCGATCGCACCACCGTTCAACTGGTGAACATGCTGTTCGGCGGCAGGTTTACCTCAATGCTGAATGACGCTCTCCGCGTTAACAGCGGGCTCACATATGGAGCCGGCTCTATTCTCGACCTGCATCGCGAACCCGGCGCGCTCACCATCAGCACCTACACACGCACCGAAACAACCGATAAGGCCATTGACATGGCGTTGGCTGTGCTGAAAAAGCTCTATGAATCCGGCATCACCGCGGAACAGCTTGCATCGGTGAAGGCGTACATGAAAGGGACCTATCCGAGACAGTCCCTTGAAACCCCGGATCAGCTTGCGAATGCGCTGGGCGATATCGAGTTGTTCGGCCTCAATCGCGGCGAGGTGGACGACTTGTTCTCGCGCATCGACGCGGTCACTCTGGAACGCGCCAATGAAATCGCTAAGCAGCATTTCCGTCCGGACCGTCTCACGTTCGTTGTCCTGGGCAACGCCTCGAAGATTCGTGATTCGGTTAAGAAGTATGCGCCTTCGGTCAAGGAAGTCTCGATCAAGGATCCCGGATTCGGCGAATAGAGTTACTTGAACCGCTTCCGGTAAGCGAAATTCAGGCCGACGTAACCGTTCTCTTCACGGACCACTATCGCGGACCAGCGGGGGTTCAACGACCATTCGACGCGTATCAGCTGGGTGCTCGTGCTCGATACATCCGTGATGTAAGTGAACAGAATCTCGGGCGTGATTTGCTGCTCGACCGTGAGACGCGCTTCCGGACTGCCGCTGATTCCGGTAAGCTGCGGGTCGATCTTCAGCCGGCTGACTCCGAAGAACCTTTGCAGCCGCCCCGAAACCGGACTCGCGATCGCCTGCCCAAGCAGCGCTGTTGCCCCGAGTTGCTGATAACTCTGCGTTCGGCCGGTATCGCGCACCGCGAGAGTCGGGTCCGAAGGCGACCGCCCGGTCGCGAGCAGCGACACGATGTCGCCAAACTGGAGGGGCGGATCCGACCGGTACGTCACGTTGAGCTTTTCCATGGGGCCGGAGACGGTGATGATTACGTCGACGCCTCTGGCTTTCGTCTGAAAGTCGATGTTCAGAATCGGGTCGATCCGCGCCGGATTGAAGAACGAGATCGTGCCCTGGCTGATCGAATACTTGTTGCCGAAGAAATTGAGCTCGCCTTGCGTAACATTGATTCGGCCGAGAAGCGCCGGGTTCGTCAACGTACCGCGCAGCGTGAGATTCGCATTGGCTTCGAGGCTTTGAGCCACACTCGTCTGCACCGCGACATCCGGCGCCGTTTCGACCCTGATATTCAGGTTCATGTTCGACGAAATGCCGGTCCGCACGACAGGCGTCTTGATCGGCTCTGCCGCGGCGGCCAGGATATTCGCGGCGTCGGACCGGGGGTTAATCGAAACGCGGTGAATCGTGATTACGCCATCGATTTCACTGCGCTGTGATGAGCCCGCGGCAGTGATCGTGGCGTCCGAAACGGAGCTGACGCCTTCGGGGTATCGGATGCGCACCTGCTGAGCCCTGGCTTCCACGCGGAAATTAAGCGTGCCGGCAGTCAGCGAAACAAACCCCGTAGCGTCGATTTTGCCGCCTCCGGATTCGGCGTGAAGCGACTGGATCGTGGCGCGCGAGCCGCTGAATACGATTTCCCCATTCGCGTTGATCAGGCCATTCGTAAAGTCCGCGTAGTGAACCTCGGCATTTTGAATCAGCGCTCGTCCGCTGAGGTCTGGCGTGGTTCGGTTTCCTCGCAGCGTGGCGTTCAACGTCAGCGCCCCGGAGGAGGTGAAGTCCTTATTGAGCGTGCGCGCGATCGCGAGATTCACCGTTCCATCCGCTCTGAGATTGAGCGGCATCTGCGGCGTGAGACCAATTGTGCCGTCTACGCGGATGTCGGTCTGAGGAGCGGTGAACCGCGCGCTATCAATTCGCAACTGTGAATTAGCCACGCTCGCCCGCACCGGCCCCGCGTTCGTCACAGTAAAATCGGGCAGACTTCGCGCGAGGTCCGTCCCGGCCGCCGGGTGAACGTCGAGGCGCGTGACATCAAGAGTCGCGGTCATACGGTCCGATTGAAGCGCCGGACCGGAGACGGAGATCGACCCCTCGGTTTCGCCGTCGAAACTCAGGTTGCCTGCGTCATCCGGTGAAAGTACCAGCGCCGCCAGATTCCCAAGGCCCGCTTTGCTGAAGGTGATCTTCGCGTCGAGAGGATATTGACCCTCCATGCGAACGGAGCCATCCCCGTGGATGCTGGCGTTCGCGACATTCGAATCGAATCGCGCCCGCATTACGGCGTTCTCCGTCTGCGCGACGAAACGGGCGTCGCCCAGATTTCGACCCGCCATCTCAAGGCTGTTCGCCGAGGCGTCTGCGTTCAGCGAGAGCAGGCTGAACTGCGCCTCATTGTTCGCGCCCAGCGTGATCCGGAGGTCGCCGTCAGCGTGAAATTTGCCGAACCCGTGTATATCCGGCTCGTGCGCCCGGACAAGAGTAATCTGATTCAGAGCCATCGTGTTGCTGGTGGCGTTGAAGCTCAGAGTGCCCGCGGGAAACAGCGCTCCCGCGTGGTCATAACGCGCGCTCACGTTCACGCGCTTGGCGCCGGAAACCAGCAGGCCGGTAAAGGTCTGGGCCGATTTCGCGGGCGATTGCACACGACCGGAGAAGGAATCGAATGGCTGCTGATAAGCCGTGCCCTTTGAGATTTCGATATCGCCATTCGCAATAGGATCGCCGACCGTCCCGGAGATCTCGGCTTTGGCGCCCAGAGTTCCAGCGAGAGGAAGCTCTTTATGACCAGCGAGAGCAAGGAGCGCCCCTAAGTCGGCGTTCTGAACCTCGACATTTCCGGAAATAGCCGAAGCCGGGCCTGGTTTCCAGTTCGAAAGCTGAACAGAGCCGTTCCCGCGTGCCCGAAAGCCTTCATAAGCGAGCGAGGCGTTCGACGCGGCGAACCCGGATGCCGATGCCGCGATATCGCCGGAAAATGACTGGATGGTATTTCCCTCATAGAAGAAATCCTCAGCGGTAAGATGACCAGCCGCTTTCGGATTACCGAACAGACCCTCAGCCGTACCGTCAAACGAAACAGACTTGAACCGGATTTCCGGTCGCTTCTGGCCGGGCTCCGCGCTTGCCAAAACCGCGTCAATGGCTGGCGCAAGGTCGTTTACATCGCGGGAGACAGCCTTGACGGCAAGTCGGGCGGCGGGATTGCCCGAAACGTCGATTCGCGAATGCGGCAGTTCGATCCACGAAGGACCGAGGTCGACCGAATCCGTCGCCGCCGCGTAACGGACCGACACATGCCCGCGTGCGCCAGGTCCGGAGCCTGCGGGCAAGACGTCAAATTCGGCGCTCACATCGGGACGCTTCGTTCCCAGGCTTCCCTTGATCTCAAATGGCCCCGAGACGTAGCCGTCATATGGGATCGGCCGAGTCGTCGCGAGCGCAGCGATTTGGCGCAGGTCGAAGTGATCCGCGCGGCCTTTGGCGACGTAAGTCCTGAAATCCCGGATTTCCCCGCTCGCGGAGATCCGGCCTCCCAGCAGACCTATGCGGACCTCGTTAAGCGCAATCTTCCCGGGAGTCGCCTCGAACGCGCCCGTCGCGTCGACGCCGCGGAGTCGCTCGACCTGGAGACCAGAAGCGCGGGCATCGCCGGTGAAACGGTAATCGGCCGGAGTGACGAATCGGCCTTCACCCGACAGTTCGGCGTATCCGGTCTGCTTGCCGGAATACTTCAGGAACGCAGCCGCCTCTGTGAGCGAAACTCGCGCCGAATAACTCATCGTGTAGACCGGATGGGCGAAATCGTTGATGGCGGCGTTCGAGACCGTCGCTTCAGATTGCGCGGTCTTCAGGACCGCCTGCGGGATCAGAAGCCGGTTACGTTCCAGAACACCGCGGGCAGACACTTCCAGGTCCAGCGACATCACGCGCAGAGGTGCGACTGAAACAGTCCCGGAGTAGCGCGCGGCCGTCGGCTCATATGAGATCCGGGCGGTCAAACCTCGCCCCGAGGCGTTCCATGGGCTGATGCGCGGCGGCTCACCCGGCGATTCAGCAAGAAACATCCCTTCTCGCAAATCGAATGAGCCAATCCTGAGATCCAGAATCTCGGAAGCAATGCCCTTCCCGGACCGGACACGCGGCGGCGGGAGGTTCGTTCGTCCGTCGGGCTGAACAATGATATGCGCGTTCGGATGCTCGATAACGAGTCGCTCAATACTGAAATCGCGCCGGAACAGCGAAATAATTCGTAGCGTCACGGAGGCGCTGTCCGCCGCCAGCAGCGGCGCGACCCCGGCGGGCTCGGTCCCATGGATAACGAACCTATCGACCCGCGCCGTGAGAGAGCGCCAATCGAACCGGAACGAGCCGATTTCGACCCGGCCGCCCGTGGCCCTCTCGGCCTCGGTAATAAGCCGCATCCTGACTCGCTCGCGAAACCATTCGCTTTGCGCGATCCAAACGCTGCTGATCGCCAGCGCGATCAGCAGCGCCAGGCCTACCGAAGCCCAGATGACCCAGCGCCTCATGGAGCCAGTTCCTTTTCGATGTACGCAATCCGCGTACGTTTCCGCTGGTCTTTCAGCCAGGCTTCCATCTCCGCGTCCGCGCGGTCTCCGGCGATCCGCTGCTCAATCTGCGTGCGCAGTTCGTTGAGCGTTGCGCCGGAACCCTCTACCTGACGGAACTGCTCATCGTAGTAACGGCGCACATCGGCGTCCGATACCTGAATCGACGGCCGAAACCGAAGATCCAGGAAATGCAGGAGATCCGCCTGCCGAGTCAGGTCCTCGCGCAGATCGGTCTGTGTCAGTTCGTATCCAGCCAGCGCACGCGAGAGAGCCTCGCGATCGGGTCCGTAATTCGTCTCGGCATAATTGTCGAGAAGCGCCGCGCTCGCGGCATCTTCGGTTCGGGGATAGTGGCCGTCATCCATTTCGCGCTCAACGATCTTCTGATCGATCAGACGGTCCGTCGCTTTCCTGCGCGATTCCAGACTGAAGTCCGGCTTGTCGCCATTCTCGAACGCCGTAAGCCGGATCCGTATGCTGATTTCGCTGTCGGTGATGACCTTCGTCCCGACGGTCACGGCGATCCGATCGACAATCGTCGCCTGGGAAACCGCCGCGAGCATTAAAGCGGGAACGAATCGCCTCATCAGAACGCCTGCCCGATGGAAAAGAAGAACTGGAAGTGACTGATCTGCTGCAGCGACGCCTGACAGGTGTTGTTCACTGAGCACTGGACCAACTGCGCATAGTTCCCGGGAAAGCCGTTGTACTGCGGTGGGTTGATGCTGTAAGCAAGATCGGCGCGGATCGGACCCACCGGCGTGCGATATCGGATACCAAATCCCACAGCATGAACCATGTAGTTGAAATCGGAGACATCCCGCTGGTCCACGCGGAATGAGAGCTTACTGAGGCTGGAGAATATGTTGCCGGCGTCTTCGAACAGAACGCCGCTCACGTTCGCGCCGTACAGAGGAAACCGGAGCTCCGTGTTGTTAAAGAAGAGCGCCGACCCGCCCAACGGAAACCCCGTCAACAGGTCGCGCGGGCCCGCCTGATTTTCAGGGAAACCACGATGCGTGTTGCCTCCGCCGCCATAAAAACGCTCCGGCAGCGGAATGGGATCTGTGGGGTCGGAGTTCGGAGGAATATCGAAGGCGGGCATCACCCCGAACTGCGTCTGACGCGCGAGGATGATCTTTTGTCCGATCTTGTAATAAGTGGCATTGCGGCCGAGCACGCGTACAAAGCTCGTCTCCGAGCCGAAAATTTTCGAGGCCAGCCCCAGATCGAGCGTGTTGTATATGCCCTTATGGGGGTCGGTAGGGTCGTCCCTTCGGTCCTGCACCAGGTTGAAAGAGGCGATGCCCACTCGCACCGATTGAGCAAGCAGAGGAAGCAGCAACGGATCGATCTTCAGCTGTGACGCAGTCACCTCGCGATAGCTGAATCGATAGAACAACGTCAGGGGCTTCGTTACGCGCTGCAGCACCTGAGCCGAGCCCTCACGGCGGACCGACCGGAAGGTCCGCACGTCATGCGTGTCGTCATACAGGATCGAAAACGTGGCGTCAAAATTGGGATCGTTGAAAATGCGGGGTACGAAGTAGCTGACCGCCGCCCGCTGCTGCAGCGTGGACAAACGCCCCTGAAACGTCACGGACTGGCCGGTTCCCAGGAAATTCAGCCGAGTGACGTCGATAGAGAGCCGCGGACTCACGCCGGTGGCGCCCCCCGGATCGGAGAGATCCGTGACGGCATTGCTTCCCCCGATGCGCCCGAACTCCAGCCCGGCGCCTACGGTGACGGAATAGCGGCGCGCCTCTTCCAGGTCATACAGGACATAGCGATGGCTCTCGACGCCTTCCGGGTTCTGGATCGCCATGTTGACCTGCGAGAAGATTCCGAGATCGTAGAGTCGCCTTTGAGTGTCGGCCATGGCGGTCTGTGACAACGGATCGCCAGGGTTCAGCCGAAGTTGCTTGTTTACCAGCCCAGGCCGCGTGGTATCCAGACCCGTAACGACGACTTGCCGAACGAACTGCCGCTCGCCCTCATGAATTGTGAACGTCAGATCGACGGTGTTCGGCTCGGTTCCTTGAGCCGCATCCCACTCGAACGTGGCGTCCGCGAAGCCTTCGTCCCCATATTTGCGGATGATGGTTTCGCGGTCGATCGCTATGCTGAACTCGCTGTAGGGCTGGCCCGTCTGCGAACTGATCGACGTCAGCGTACGGCTGAGGTCCAGTTGTTTTACGCCAATGATGTTGAGATTGCCCACTCGGTACATAGGCCCTTCAACGATGTCCATGAACACCGCCTGATCGCCTTTGCGCCCCTGATAATCGTCCTGCATGCGCGACGTGACCTTGACGTCCCGGAAACCATTCGATTGATACAAGGCCGTAATCGCGCCCTCGTCCCGAGTGCGCAGGGCTTCACTGTAGCGTCCGCGGCGAAATTCGAAGGACTTGGGGATCAGGAACAATCTTTCCCGAATCGTACGCGTGTCGAAGAAGTGATTCCCGGAAATTTCGAGGTGGACGAAACGGTGCCGCGAACCGGGCGTGATCAGGTAGGTAATGTTCGTTCGCCCGTTCTGAACTTCGGCATGACTGTATTCGACCTGAACGTCGAAATAGCCCTGATCCTGGAAATACGAACGCAGATTTGAGCTGCCCTCGGCCAACAGGTCATCGTCGACCGTGTGCTCCTCAAACACCGGCACGTTGCGGCGAAAAGTTTTCCGGCTGACCTTGGCGCCCTTGGCTTCGATGTCGACAATCGAACCGGGATCGACCGAGATGTGAGGAAGAGCCGTCTTCCCGTCCGGCTGCGGTTCCATCGAATCGAGAGCCACGGTGGCAAGAAGACGATTAACGTTCTCGTATTTCTGCCTGACGTCATCGATTCCGTTTCGGGTACGCGTCTGAGTAATGCCGCGGTATCCCGGTATCAGAAACCGATGCCAGCGGGTGGCTTTGTCGATTGCCTGAGCGGAAAGCACCGAGGTGTCGCCATTGATGAGGGGCGTCTGATAGCGCGCGCGCTTCGCCGCGCGAATTGTGTACGTGATGTAAACCTGCTGATAGGTGGCGTCCCGATTGACCGCGGAAGTGACCTCCGCGCCAAAGTAGCCATAATTGTCGAGCAGAGAACGGATCGCATCGGCGGCGGAGCCTACCTGCGATTCGTCGAAAGGCTCTCCGAGATCGAGGCCCGTCGAACTGAGAATCTGGCCCGGGTTCGGCGGCTCAGACAGATTCGAATCGATTTCCACATGGCCGATGAACCAACTGTTCGTGGTGATGAAGCGAAGAGCGACCCCGTCGCCGGAGGCGGTCGCATCCACTTGAATATCCGCGTAGCGTCCCGTCGCATAGAGCCGTTCGATGGTTTCCCGTATGGCGCGCCCGCTGTAGAGCGCGTCCTTTTTCACCGGGATGATCTCGGCGATGGCGCTCATCGCCAAAGGCTGCGTTTCCGGGTCCCACATGACGCGGTTGATCCGCCTGCCCTCGAAGGCTCCGGGTAGATCCTGTGCCCGCGCCAGACCCCCGCCGGAAGCCAAAGCAAGTGATATGACGGCACAAGCTTCGAGGCTCCTTTTCGCATGGCGGCGCCGCACCGTTCTCATCGTATCAGCGGAGGCATATCCCGGCTCTTTTCAAAGATCTCAGAAAGAGTTCCACTTACGGACGGACGCCCGAGCCCTCGCGATTCGGTTCGTTCCTCTGATTTTTAAATTGCGGATTGGCTTCGTTTAGCAAAAAGCACGTCGCCAGTCTCACCGGAGCCTTTAGCCGACTCGGTAAACGTACCTCAGGCGTGTCACTCGGATATTCAGATTTCAAACACGCCGGGAGCGCATACCCGCGCGCAACCGGACGGGCATGACCGCTCCCGGTAGCAATTGTGGCACTGGATTTTGCCGATCAGCTCGCAAGTCGCTGAAAAGATTGGGCGGAATTGCTGTTTTCAGAGCCGCCATCGTTCGGCAGGCAAACTTCGTCCGATCCGTTGATTCTGCGTCAGAGAATCCCCGAAATAGCACGCAGTTTCAGCGTCTTTTTGCGGGATGTTAGCGCGGAATGGCGAGGATAAAGCGAACAAAGCCGATGGAGCTTCTGGCTTCGCTGTTCACTGAATGAACCTTCGGGCCGCGATTGCCAGGGTGTTGAACTCGGCGATTTCACGGTCCGCAATTTCCTGGATCTCCATGAGTTCCTGCTCTGGCATGCCGACCCGCGGCTCTGGCTTTTGGTCATCGAGCAGCTTCCTGAAAAAACTCTCAATTCGGATGCGTAAGGGATTGTCATATCTCAACACCTCGAGCGCCGAGAAGAGCATGCGGAGTTTTTGTTCCACGGTCATTGCGAGGATCGCATCCCGGCTACTCTCTTCGCGCAGCGATACATTCCGAATTACCAAGGTGGAGAGATGCGAGAAGGATGGCAGCCGGTTACGCGCATCTTTAAGATTTCTTTACGGGTCATTCTGGGATCGTGCGGATGTTAGCAAATGTTAGCCGAAAAGCAGACGGCAATGATGTAAGTGGTTGGAAAGAAAAGATTGGATTGGTGCCCGGGGCGGGAATTGAACCCGCACCCTCCTTGCGGAAGAACGGATTTTAAGTCTGAGTGATGACATTTTGTTGAGTAAACGGTTTCCCGTACAGTATTGAAAAAACGCGATTTATAAGCCAAACCCTGAAGCGCCCGTAATGCTCAGTCAACCGCTTTTCGGCGCTGCCATTTGAAGATCATTTGAAGAAATCGGGGAGGTTCGGCGCATTAGTTAACTGGCTTCTGTAGTTCTCTTTCGAGAGCGGGGGCAAGCGCCCTCTGAATGGTCTCGGCGGCCCGCTCGTCATCACCCGCCATCTCAAATGCCCGTAACGATCCAACGTGAACGCTGCGGTGCTGTGGCCGAGTCTCGATTGCACCGTTTTCACCGGCACGCCATTCTGAAGAGCCTGAGACGCGTGAGCATGTCTCAGATCATGAAAGCGAGCGCCCAGACCAAGGGAGACCCGATAACTTCGGTAGGCTTTGGTCAGCACGTCGGGCGGTAGCGGTTTACCATCGGGCAAACAGCAAACCAAATCATGGTGCTCGTAACCGGGGCCGCATTGCTTGCGCAGTTTTTCCTGTTCCACGCGCGCCTCCCGAAGCGCATCCATGACGAACGCCGGTAATGAGACTACCCGCCTGCTTCGCTTTTGCTTTACATCCTTGAGGAATACGGCGTCTCTCGTCTGGCACAGCGAGCGGACGACACGGATGGTTGATGCGGCCCAATTTATATCGCTCCATTTCAACCCGAGTATTTCGCCGCGCCTCAAGCCTGAGCCGCACGCGATCACGATGGGAAGAAATATGCGCTTATCCTGCCGCGATTGGGTGACCAACGCCGCCATCGCATCCTCATCAGGCACAGAGAGTTCAGGGTTCGCCGCTCTGGGGGCCTGGGCCGCACCGGCGACATTGTGCGAAACAATTCGTTTCTTCACGGCGTCATGCAAAGCTTTATGAAGCACTCGATGAAACTGCAACACAGTGGTTGGGCTGAGGCCGCCTTTCGCTCTGCCCTTTCGCCCGGCGGTCAGCATAATGGTGTAAAACTTCTCAACGTCGATTGCTGTAAGTTTCACCAGCTCGAAGGGGCCGAGGTTCGGAATGATGTTGTTTTCGCAGATGTCCCGATAACGCTCGTGGGTTTTCGCGGCCAGGCCCATTTTTGCGATCGAGAGCCAGAGCCGAAGGTATTCGGCCACCAGCATCCGATGGGGTTCCACGTATGAACCCTCAAGCCTGGCCGAAAGTTGCCGTGTCAGTTCATCTTGCGCCTCGCCTTGAGTATCGAATCCGCCGATCCAGCGGTAGGTGTCCGCAAGCTTTCCCTTTTTGTTAATCTTCCGGCCCTGAAAAATGATTGTGTACCAGCGGCCTCCATGCCGCCGCACGTGCCCTTTCACTTCTTTTTTTCCTCCCTTTTTTTTCCCGTCGGCCCAAGAAGCCCTACAGCGGGCACAGCGGCCTTCTGTCCGCTGGAAGCAAGAAGACCAAGATTGGATTCCGCAGGCTTTGGCGGACGGCCGCGACGACGGATCCCGCTCCATCGCGCGCCAGCAGTGTCCTGATCACTCCGTGCTTTCCGAAGCTGATCAACGAATGGTTGGATCTCCGGATCCGCGGCGCGGTAGAGCGACAGAAACGTGTCAACAAGTTGCTGTTCGTCCGGAGTTCCAGGGGTCTTATAGCTGACGCCCTGAATAAGTGAATCGACCGATCCCAGCAGTCCGAGACCGGCCTGTATCCGGGACTTGAAGAATTCGGCCAGGTCAGTCGCCTGCACCTCGACGGCAAGGCTGTAGATCTGAGCAAGCGCCTGCGGCGGGAGCGTGGCAGAAGCTTCCCATCTCGCCGCCGTCCGCAGTGTGACGCCCAGCATGCGCGAGAACCGCTCCTGAGAAATTCCGCCGAGAAACCGGCGCAACTGCCGGATCCCCTCACCAGCTTCCATACGCTTCGGAAAACCTGTTGACGACAACCATGCCGGTGGTATATGACATATTTATCATGATTCTATTTACCAGACGTATTTGCCTTAAGGCTCAATCGTATCGGGTTTGGTCGGAAATCGCAATACGCCGTTGAAAGGAACGAACGAATGCCCAAAGAGGACGAGCCAAAAAAGAGAGGCGCGTTGATTACAGTGCTTCGGGCCTGGGATCGGATGGGCGGGAAAGAGGTGATTACGCGCCAGTCCATCTACCTCGCTATCCAGCGCGGGGAGCTACCCAGCGTTCGGCTGGGGCGACGGGTTCTTATCCCTGAACTCGCGTTTGAGAGTTGGCTGATGGGAGTGCAAAAGCCACTCGGAACCAAGACGGGCAATGACTGACGACGAACGTGAAGGCCGCATCATCCGTGAGACCGAAGAGGCCGAGCGCGACCGATGACAGGGTTCTGGCCTTACAACTTTCGTTGTGCCTGACCGAAGTGTCGGTGGAGGAGAAAAAGACCGCGGACGGTGAAGCCGCGTAAAGAAGCCGCACGCCGCGTCCCGGTTAGGGAACATCGGCGCGCGGGAGTGTTTTGTCTATGAACAGGATATCCGAATCACTAAAGCAAGTCCCGCTTTCTGAGGTGTGGACTGCCCTCGGCGGCGGTCCGCTGCACCATGGCCGTGGGCGCGCGTTCTGGCGCCCCAGCGACGGGTTCAGCGTCTCCCTGAACCTCGACAAAGGACTCTGGTATGACTTCGTAACGGGCGAGGGCGGCGACGTTTTTGAGCTGATCAAACGCGCGCGGGGCTGCGGTTTCCGCGACGCTGCCGAGTGGCTCGGCGACTTTATCGGCATCTCCGTTTCGACGAAGAACGGAGCAGCCGCGGGCGATACCGACTGGTATGCCGATCTGAGGTGGGCGCGCCGCTGGAAGATCGCCGTCAGAATACTGGCCGAATGGGCGCTCGAAGAGTTGCCCCCCGCCGATCCGGAGCGCGCGGTTCACACGCAGCTGCTCGACCGCATTCGGCTGGGTGACGCTTCGTTGGTAGCCGAATACCGCGACTGGCGCAGTCGTTACCCCCGGTTAACAACTGCGCTATGCGACACCGGGCAGCTCTCTGACGCGCGTGTGCAGCGGTGGCTGGCGCGGTGGGTAGTGAGGCACTGCGATGGCGCAGCAGAGTGAGGCACAGATCACTGATGAAGCGAGGGCGATTCTGAACGGCAGTGTCGTCGAGGATGTGGACTTGTTACTTCGTAAAGTCGAAAAGTTCGTTCGACGATACGTCGTGCTGCCGGAGGCAACATATCTGCCGATAGCCCTGTGGGCCATCGGCGCTCACGCGGCTGACAGGTTCGACTGCTTTCCTTATCTGGCTATTCTCAGCGCGGTTAAACGATGCGGAAAGACGCGCCTGCTGGAAGCGCTGGAAGTCCTGGTGCCTGATCCATGGCGTGGTACCGCGCCGAGTCTCGCAGCTCTTTACCGTATGCTCCAGAAGAAGCCGACTCTGCTCCTGGACGAAGTGGAAGCATTCAATGGAAGGAACAAGAGCGAAACCACGCAGCTCCTGTTGGCCGTGCTGAACGCGGGTCACCGCAAGGGAGCCACGATACCGAGATGCGAACCTCCCAGACACGAGGTAGTTCACTTCAACGTTTACGGCCCCAAACTGTTCGCCGCTATCGGACGCCTGCCCGACACGCTGACGGATCGCAGCATTCTGATCAATATTAAGCGCCGCACGAAAGCCCAGAACGTCGCGCGCTTCCGTCAGGTTTCGGCTGCGACCGAAGCGAAACCTTTGCATGCCGGGATCGCCCGATTCGCCGGAACTCATCAGGCTGAGATTGAACAAGCCTACGAGCGCACGCTCGAATTTGACCTGGATTTCCTTAGTGATCGTGACGCCGATCTGTGGACGCCATTGTTCGCGATTTGTTCCATTATGGACGCGGACCGTCTGCCGGAACTCAAGAGATGCGCTGTGACCCTCAGCGCGGCTAAGGCCGACGATGATGTGGACGATTCATACGCGCTCACCCTGCTGCGCGACATACGGACAGTGTGGCCGGATGGCGAGGACAGGCTGGAGACCGCGATTATGCTGCAGAGGCTCAAGGCCCTCGAAGAATCGCCCTGGGGCGAACCGGATCATTCATTGACCGCCAGGAAACTGGCCCGGATGCTCAGGCCGTTCGAGGTTGAACCGCGAAATATCAGGGTCGGAGACCGGAGTCCGAAAGGGTATTACTTTGTCGGCCTCAAAGACGCCTTCGACCGCTACCTGGACGAAAAATGCGCTACATCCGCTACAAGCCAATAGATACGGCCTTCCGGCCACTTTTTTTATCCGCTACACCGGGGGCCCGTAGCGCTTTGAAAAATGCATTTTCGATCAATGTTTTCGGGCCTTGTAGCGCATGTAGCGGATTTTGGGGAGGGGGAGCCTACGGGAGGAGGAGCAAACCATGAGCCGTGGTCTGGGCGAAATGCAAGTCATCGCACTGCTCGCTTTCAGAGCGCATGAGGAATCCGATCCGCCGTGCTGGCAATCTACGCGCGGCGGATTCGTTCCGGTTCATGACCTGCGCCAACATGCGTGGGGTGACCGCAGGGGTGATCTTGCGAGATATCGCGGCACGCCGGACTTGCATCGTTACAACTATCCGAACTCCTTCAAGCGTGCCCTTGACCGGCTTGTGGTCGCAGGCTATGCGGAGTTTCGTTACATCGATCATCCGGATCGTTGGGGGTATGGCATTCGCACCTGGCAGAATCAGTATCGCCTCACGGAAAAAGGTCTAAGTGTTCTGGCAAAGTGCTCGAACACTTACCCCGCCGAACGATTGACTGTCGAGCACCACGCTGTCATCTGCGGTCGAATCGATGCGGAGATCGACGCCAGGTTAGCTGCTGTCGGGATTCCGCGGTTACACCGATGATCGGATTTCATTCGGTGAACGGAGATGACGACGCCTGATAGCGGCGACGAAATGAAGACCCTACGGGCTGAAATGGCCAGACTGCAGGTCTCACGCGCAATGCAGCGTCCGTACTACGCGCGTGAAGCGCCAGAAGCTCCCTGCGCCTTGAGAATGCGGTTCACCATGAGACCGTGCCAGCGGCCCCTCGTCCTCGTGGCAATGCCCTCGGCGTTGAGCTGCGCGGCAATCCTGTCGAAGCCCATACCCCCGAACCGCAGCACCTTCATTCGCTCAATCACCTCGCTCTCGCCTTCGTAGTGGCCGAACGGCTTTCTTCCTTCGCAGCGCCCCTCTTTGGCGCGCTTGCGGAGCCGTGCGCCGCGGAGTCTCGCCACGATCTGGCTTTTGTCGTATTCGGCAACCGCGCCCATCAATTGCCGCATCAGTTTGCGCGTCGGATCATTCTCCATAAGATCCGGTTCCTGAACCGAAATCAGGCTGAAGCCGTATTTGCGCAGATCCGCAATTGCGGCCTCTTGAACCATCAGGTCTCGCGCAAGGCGATCGAGCTTCTCGACGATAATCGTCCTGACACCGTCGGCATGAAGCGCCGTCAGCATCTCGGCCCACGCGGGTCGATTCATGGTCTCGATGGTCCCTGAGACTCCCTCCTCCAGAAACCAGCGCACGATCCGGAACTCGTTGGTCCTCGCGTAAGCGCGGATGGCGGCCTTCTGCCGCGGGAATCCGTCGCCTTCGATCTGGCCTTTGCCGCTGACACGGCAGTAGGCGAAGCATTTCGTCACAACTCCATCGTGCGGGTTTCCCTCACGTTTGTCAGTACTAATTCTAGAGTTAAAGTACTAACATTGATTTTAAAGACCTTACGACGATGTCAGGGACGGACGATGTTCGGACCGCTCTGAACGGAAGCGAAGCGAGCGAATCAGCGTGCTCTGCAGGCAAACGTCAACTGGCCGTGATGCGAAGAGCCCGCGAAAAACGCCGCACCAGAAAAAGACGACTGAATTGCCCCCCCGGGGTGCCGACCACCCACCGGGGCGGCTCTGGGGCTTACTCTCGCGCAGCGAAAATTTTTTTTGGGCGGCGCCGAATTATGGGCTTTCGGGACTCCTCGGGTTCGCGTTGAGTCAGCGTTCAACGTGCAGTCAATACTAGTCAATGTTGGCATTTGTTCTGGCCGATTTTGAGCGGCCGGACTCAATCTTGGGCGACATTTACATGACCCGCGCAGGGGACTATGCTTGAGTGAATGCCGGGCAGACCGAAGCGTCGCACGATGCTTGCGACTCTCGCCGCCGACGGTGGCGTGAAGGAAATCCTGGACCAGATCGCGCAGGGCAGGTCGATCGCGGACCTCGCGCGCGAACGAAACGTCAGTCGCGCTTTCTTATCCGAAATCCTGAACCAGGATCTTCCGGCTCTC
Organism: Bryobacteraceae bacterium; assembly: GCA_035262625.1. Lineage (GTDB taxonomy): Bacteria > Acidobacteriota > Terriglobia > Bryobacterales > Bryobacteraceae > BOG-234. The sequence goes on along the minus strand of DATFSM010000053.1, from coordinate 5,628 downwards.
CGGGCGGCCCGCGCGCTTGCTGCGTCCGCGTTTGCCGAACAATCGATCGAGATCGCGGACGCCGCCGAACCCGCCACAGCCCAAGTCGCGCGTCTGCGAATTGAGACGCGGCAATGGCTGGCCGCACGATGGGGTCGCGAAGTCTACGGGGAACGCAGCGGCCCGAGTGTGCAGTTGAATCTGGCCCAAGTGCACGCCGACGTTATCCGGCGACGCTGCGCGGAACAGAAACGGGCGGAGCAAACGAAAAGACTCGAAGCGCAGTCAGCCATTACAGGCAGCGTGCAGTCCGAGTGATTTCGCTTTCCTTATGTACGAATCCTGGAAACGTCATTCACGTACTGCCGCAGATCAGGCTGAAGTACTTATGTTCAAGACTCGTCAGAGTCGCACCGGGCTGTCCATCCATTAGTTTCCAGTCATAGTAATCAAGCAATGCGTTAATCTGATTGCCCTTGATCGTTTCGTTCGAAGCAAAATTCTCGTCGGCGTAGAACGCATTGAAGATTGCATCCGGCAGTTTCGCTATTGTTTCGCGCCCCTTGTATGTCCCGATGCCAAATGCGAGACAGCGAATTACACCGTGGTGCCAGTCTGTTCGTCAGATCGAAAACCACGCCCCCCTAGCGAGTATTCATGCCCCCGTTTCTAGACTTTCTTAGATTCTGCAAAATGAGACATGACGAAGAGTGATTTCCGTTTTCATGCCTCATTGAAAAGAAAGGATTTGTGATGAGAATTGATGAAGTGAAAACTCACTAAAGAGATTTCGAATCCTCTCGGGTGTACCAACTAAATCAATCGTTTACAGCCAGTTTTCTAGACTTTCCTAGACTCTTGGCAATTTGTTTCTCCGGTCCTCTGTGATCAAGTCCCCGAGGTGTGCGCCTCATGTTCTGGTCTGGGTGACCGAGGCTGATCAGAAAATAAGAGTAGATCTCTGAAATCGCGCGATCATCTGTTGCTCTGGTTGGAGGCCCATTTTGAAGACATTCTTCTTTCTTCTATTGGCTGTCGGTCCGGTTGCAGCACAGACCGTCACATCCATTCCGCCTGCAGGCCGCATATCAAATCTTCTGTCGCAGACAGTAGTGCCGCAATCCGCAAGCGTGAGTTCTGCGGATCTCGTATTTCCCCACTTCGCCATAGGTGATGGATGGCAAACGACGATGGTCTTGGTGAACATGAGCGGCCAAACCATAAACTTTAACGAGTATTTCTTCGATCCGTCGGGAGCGCCAACGACTGTGACATTCACCACAATACCGCAGGGCCAGGTAATTACAACAAGCGCCCTAATGGCAACGCTTCCGCCGAACCAGAGCTTCAACTTTGTCCTATCAAGTACCGCACCTTTGAAGACCGGCTACGCAGCCCTGATTTACGATGCAATCAATACGCGATTAGGAGGCTTCGCAATCTTCCAACAGAGCACGTCGGCAGGAACTTTTGAAGCACTTGTTCCTTTGAGCGCGGCGACTGACTACAAGTTTTACATGCCTTTTGACAACCGCTCTGGATTCCTGACATCGATGGCTATGGTCAATCCCAGCAGCACACCAACTTCTGTGCAAATGACGTTCCGAATGACCACGGGAGAGACGATCGCTACGCGAACGTTACTACTTCAGCCCGGCCAACAAACCGCGTTTGTTTTACCGGAATTTGCTCCATCAACCATCGGTGTTGCTGGAGTGCTCTATGTTCAGGGATCAAATTCGCTGCTAAGTGGCCTGGGCTTTAGATTTAATCCGCTTGGGGCCTTTGCCACTGTCCCGATCATGAATTGGACCGGAATGTTTCCGTGAGTTCTTGCTCGCCTCCAGCTTTTTGTGGGGCCGGTCCTTCCGGGCGGGTGAAATTCGTCGGATCAGGCAATTCGCCGACGTCCGATGTGCTTACCACGGGTATCTGTCCGAAAAATCCGAATTGCCGTGCCTGCTCCTGATATATGTCTTCAAGCGTTGCCTCGTACGTCCAGGCCTCATCAAAAAAGACCTGCATAATACCGGCAGACTTCATCATGCCTAGACATTGGAGACATGGGCGCAGATTTACATACAGAACGGAGCCCGCTGTGCTGATTCCACGTGCTGCCGCATCCCCAATTGCCCGCTGTTCGGCGTGAATACAAATGCAGGACTCGTAGCCAGTACCGGTTACGCCACCTTCGATACATCGAGGACAACGCGCTTCACGGCAGTTCGCGTAAGCAACGGAAACACCATTCCACCCCGTCGACACGATTTCGTTGTCTCTAACGATTACGGCCCCCACGTTTCGGCGAACGCAATTGGACTTTGACGCGGCCTTCAGTGCCGCTCGCATATAGGACTGGTGCGAAGTCAGCATTTCATTCATTGTCCACTATTCGCCCGCTTGGGCGAGGTGTGGACTGGGCTCATCTGGGTGTCGATTTGCCGTTGGAGGCGAGCAACTTCTGCCTCGAGCTTGTTGACCTGAACAGCGTATTGCTGTTGTGCCCGCTGCTCGAAAGCCCTTTCCGCTTCCTTTTCCCATTGCCGCCGATCTGTCAAGTATCGGTCGGCATAGGAAGCCCCTAAGGGAACGAGTATTGTGATGGCCGCCAGCCCCGCGGCGGCAACTGCGACCCAGGTTGTTAACGCATTCTTGAACTTGCCGAAGGCCCCCTCGGCAGCCTGTTTGACCGTCTCGTCGAGATTCAGAAAAGTCGGAGCGGAGTACGCCTTCACCTCCAACTTGAGGTGCTCTATATATTCATCCCGATCCCATCGTTTCGCTTCAGAAGCCTTTGGTGAAGCGGGGCAGCGATGAAAACTGACCCTCAGAAATGGCATACCGGGTGCAAGTTGCACTTCCGCCGCACCGAAATTGATCAATGTGCTCGAAATCGGACCGGCGTAACCTGGATCTACGATGCCGATGTTAATCGCAAGAACGCCCTGCGTGCACAGGGTGTTGCGCGGGAGCGCGTGTCCGGTGATGTCGTTCGGCAGGCTCAGCGATTCACGCGCGACGACACGGACCATGCCGCCCGGCTGAAGACGAAAACCGCCATCCGTTTGCAATGCAGTATCCTTCTTCCCACCCGGAACTATCTCGCCGATCGAGAGATCATATGTCGATGCGCGGAACATCTCGACAATTGCTCCATGAATCAGTCCCTCACTACGAATCTCTTCGCCGCTTAACAGGCCGGTGGTCTTTGCATGCATCAGACGCGAATTCTACCAGCAATCGCGGATTGGCCGATGGCAAAGCGTCCGCGAATCAGCGCCGAGCCAGAGGGGCGCTGGGACCTGATTTAGAGGATTATCGCGATTTGCGGAAATAGCTGAGACCGGATTACGGCGTCCGTCGAACGGATTCAGCGTCTCCGGCACGCGCGGCGGTCGTCGAAATTGGGATTCGGAACCCGCGTTCGTGTCTCTACAACCTCGATCCAGGTGGTTTCTCCCGCGCGTCCTCGTCGGCGCGAAGCGCCCGTATCACGTTCTCAATCTGTTCCTCGCATTTGTCGTGGCTCGTCTCCCATCCCCGAAAGTCAGCGGCCAGCCGGGATTTGACCTGCGGCGCTTTGCCGTTCTTCGCTCGGCCATTCGAGCAGCGTCTTGGACGGCGGCGCAAGTAGGTCTATGGCGCGTCGGTGTCGCACCGCTCCATTGTCGCGTCGGGTCCGTTGGCCAGGGCGTTTTCGACGCTGCCATTTGAAAATCCATTTGAAAAACGGTCACGTAGCGTGATACTGAGCCACCCAACAGTCCGGCTAAGCCATTGAATAAGTTGGTGCCCGGGGCGGGAATTGAACCCGCACCCTCCTTGCGGAAGAACGGATTTTAAGTCCGTTGCGTCTGCCGATTTCGCCACCCGGGCATACTGAAAACAAACAAGTTACTGAGTCTCGCCTCGTGTACTCAGTGCCGGTCCGCCTTTTTTTGTGGACCCTTTGCAGATCCAGCGAGATCATGCGACCAAAGAGCCAATTCTACCGCCTCGGGAGGCGGCCGCACCTCCCGATCGAATGAGAGCGGCGTTGGAGGTTGCTCCCGCGCTTGTTTGCATATCTTGACGTAGTCAAGATATGCATGCTACAATTGTGACAAATAAAGAGATATTCGCGTTATAAGCAAAGATCTGCTGGCGTTGGAGAAAGCCGGTTTCGCCCGCGCTAATTGCTGCCATCGCTCAGCGCCCGATAGTTGGTCAGCCGCGTCCCAAACGGCAACCATTCGGCAGGATTACGGCACGCGCCATAAATCCCGAGAAATCAATCCCGCAGTCTCGGGCGCCAAACCAGCGAACGCGAATCCAGGAGCCTATTTGTGCGCAGGAACGCTTGGGTTACGACCGATTCCTTCACGAAGCTCCTCGTAAAGCAGAAAGGACAAACATGAAGATTGACCAGACGCCCGCGCCTCATGGATTCATATGGTGGGAGAACGAAGCTTTCAAATGCGTGAAGTGTGGATTGGTTTGCACCATAACTACTTTTCCGACTCCATCGCAGAACGTCTGCCCGGCTAGCGCGGGACGTTGGATGTCACCAAGAACAATCGCATACGTGATATGGGGGATAGCCACTCTCAGCTTCCTGTCGATGTTGACAACGATCCAATGATGTACAGCAGAGACTGATGTTCAAGTCTCTTAGTCAGGCCGCTTCGCCCCGTTCGCGCACGCGTTCCAGCGCCTCCCCCGGCGCAACTTCTGCTCGCCCATCCTTGGCGCTCCGCCAAGTCTTACCTGGTTTGTAGATCGTCATCGGCATCCGTGGGTTCGGTTCTTTCCTCCGGATTTTGGTTACGGTCCTCGACGCGCTCCTTCCCTGATGGCCCGCGTGTTGTCGTCGAGCAACTAACGCCGTCGCTCCCGCGCAATTCGGTTCGTTCCTCCAAATTTTTAGTTTTCAGATTGGCTTCGTTCTGCAAGAAACTGCTTCGCCAAGCCTCAGCGAAACCGGATCCGGCTCCGGGCAGACATGCCTCGGGCGTTCCACGTGGAGATTTCAGGTTTCAAAAAAATCGTAAGCGACACGCGCGATGTGGACCGACCTGCCCTTTTCCCTTACCGAGCGTGGCGCCGGATTTTCCCGATGTCAGGCTAAATCACTGAGAAAGCAGCGTGGATTGTTGTCACTCGGGCTGTGTTAGATCTTCACGATGCGGGAGACCCAAAAAGTCCCAGTTCACGCCCTATAAATAACGCTAAGAGGTAAATGCCAGCCACGACAAGTACCGCCGCGACAACTGTAACGAAGAAACTAATTACAGAAGGAGAGGCGTCGTTTGCCGGTCGCGATATTCGCTCGCTCGCCCGTTCAGCTAGTCCACCCATGGCAGGGAAGTCTAACAAGGCCACGTGGAGCGTGCATAAAGATTTCAATTCAGCTAGTTCCATGACTACCAGGTGGGGTTGTCCCCTGGGCTGAGACAAACAGTTAAGACACTGTTGACCGTTCGCTGAAAATTGATTGTGGCCAACCCCGGAACGGTTTTAGGATGGGCCTGCCGGTGAAGACATCTGAGAGTGTCCGTCAAGAGGGATTCGCAGATAATCTTTGAAAGCCCGCACTCGATTTCCACCCGATCCCGGTGGTCCTGAACAATTCAGCCACTGGCGAGTTTCTCTTCTGCAACGCGACCTCAT
>DATFSM010000052.1:0-42557 GCA_035262625.1 Bryobacteraceae bacterium | reverse complement strand
AGCCTCGCTGGTGTCCTGCTTCCGAAGTGCCTGTACTAATCCGGCAGCCGAAAACCCACAGGCTGAAGCCTGTGCCACCATCGTCTGGCTCGACCACCTTCCTGCCAATAGGTAAAGAGATTTCAGAAACATCACACTAGACCCGACCACGGCCATAAGGGTTCCTGCATTCCCTGCATTTTCGAGCAGCGAGGCGACCTCACGGCGAACTTCTTCATGGGCAATGGCTGCCAGGCCAGCGGCCTGTTTATCGGCAGTCAACTCGCGCAGGGCGTCGAGGCGAGACGGAGGCGCAAACATGATAAAGTCTTACAAAAATACATCCGGGCTGCAGCCCAACGGATGAAAACAGCAGCGAGCAGGCTGACGAGGAATTGACCGATTCGGAAGTCGAAGCCGTGGTGGGTGGCGGATTGAAGTTGAAGCATAATCGCCGGAGCCGACGGCGACATTAGCTGAAGCCAATAGGAACTTGATGCCTCTGAGGCCGAGGCAGTTCAGCGGCGGCCTGAATCTCTACGATAACGACAACGCCAACGGCGGGATTAAGCAGGAGCCGCCCCCGGCCCCTAGAATCAATTGCGCCTCAGATTCCTGATTTTGCGGCGCCCTTCGCAGGCGGTCGCTTGACCGGACCCGCCGCCCTCGCCGGAACCTGGCTTTGATAAACCACAAAAGCGCCGAGCAATCCCGACAAGGCGATGAAGGTTCCCAACCATAGTGCGTCGAGCGCGAACCGAACAGTCGTAATCGAACCTTCCGTCCAAAGCCGATCCGCTTCATACCCCGCCCCGGCGAGATCGTCGATATCGAGATCGGGGCACTTCGCCTTGTACACAATACGAGCGTTCGCGGTGCAGACATAGCCCTTAACGAAGCGATCCTTTGTCGTCGGCACTTCGAATGTGTACATCGAATTTACGATCAGATACGTCGAGCCTGCGATCGCCAGCGCCGCGGCGGCCACCCCCAGAACTCGGTTGATGGTCCTTTGATTCGACTCTCTCAGAAACTGATACACGAAGACGAGCGTCACCAACTCAACCGTGGACGTGATCGCCACGATGCCCTTCGGCCACGGCGGGGAGAGTGAAACCAACTGAGCGGCGAAAGGCACGGCGGCGCCGCCCGCTCCCCACAGGGCGAGACGGCGGAACTCTTTCAACAGATCCCGGAATCCCGGAAGGCCTTTCTTCATTCAGAAACCTATGGCTTTCGAATCACGACGGCGGTGTCGGCGTTTTTCAACGTAACGCTGATCGTACCTTTTCGCGTGGCGCCGTCAGGCCATCTCGCGAGATAGCGATAGTATCCGGCAAGATAAGTTAGTTGCCCGTCGAGGGCCTCGTGCCATCTATCGCATCGATCCGGGTTATCCGGGTCGAGTTGCTGCATCTGGCAGAGTTGGTAAAAGAAAACGGGGATGAAAAAGACCCTGCCGTTCCGGGGTTCCAATGAAACCCGCACCGAAATCTCCCCCGCGCCGCAACCGCCCCTGGCTACGACCTCCTTCAATGACGGCCTGGACTGGCGCCGGTAACCGTTCAATGCCGCCACGAGGTCCTTTTGCCAGCGGACACTGATGACCACGTTGTCATCGCTTCCGGACGAACCCTGCACAATCGCGTTAAGCTGCCGCCCCTCATACTCGATCAGCCGCGGGCGCCAGACCTCTTCGGGATATCCCAATGCTTTCAGATCGCTGCGCCAGATCACGATTTCAAGGGCCAGGTATGTGAGATCCCCGGTCAGGCTGTTGGCTTTTTCAAAAGGCCCCAGGTAATTGACGACTTCCAGGCAAAGCACCAGATCGTACTTATCGTCCGCAGGGAGTATGTGACTCCGGATCTCGCCGCGATCATACATCGCCTGCAGAGATCGCTTGATAACGTAGTATTGTTCTTTTGGATTCGAATCGACCAGCCCGGAAGAAGTTTGCGCGTATCCGATGACTGGGAGACACGTCAAAACCGAGAGCGCGAGGAACGTTCGAAACATGAAGAGGGCCATGTCACCTCTCCTTTCCCTCTGTCATATTTAACTCTAATCAGAGGCTGGATTAAGCGCTTTGTTTCGGGGCTCAGGATTCCGGGAAATAGAGGACGCTGGACTTCAGGCTGGGTTCAGGCTGTAGAGTGATCACCGGACAAGGCGCGTTCCAGATGATCTCGAAAGCTGTGACTATGCGGGTGCCCCGCCGGCTGGCCCAGTCGGCTCCGACCCGCGCTGTCGGCCGCGCGGACGTCTGGGTTACGATGCCACAATCTCGGTGACAGTTTCCGTAGAAGCCCCGCTACTCACGTTGAAACGGTGATCGGAGTAGCCTGCGAAATGTCGGAAAAACACAAAGTCCGCGCGCTTCTATTAAGTGGGTGCCTGATCCCGACACTGGGGGCTCAGACTCGCCATGTGGTTGCGATCTCCCACCGCGGCGAACATCTTCAGCGCCCGGAGAATACGATTCCCGCGTTCCGGGAGGCCATCCGGGTAGGCGCCGATTTCATCGAGGCGGATGTGCGGACGACCTCGGACGGCAAGATGGTGCTCAGCCACGACGCCACCGTCGATCGGTGCACCAGCGGAACGGGCAAGGTCAGCGAGATGACCTTCGATCAGATCGAGTCGCTCGACGCCGGAATTAAGAAGGGTCCGGAATTCGCCGGGACCAAAGTCCCCAGTTTCGACCAAGTCCTGGATTTGGCGCGCGGGAAGATCGGAATCTACGTGGACGTTAAGAACGCGAGCGCGTCAGATCTGGTGACGCATATCGACGGGCACGGCATGACCGACCATGTGGTGATCTACTGCGGGCCTTCTCTTTGCAAACAGATCGAAGAACTGAATCCGAAACTCAAGGTCATGCCGGAATCAAACTCGGTTGAGCATTCGCGGATGGTGGTCGATCTGCTTCATCCCAAAGTCATCGCCTTCGGCGCGGAAGACTGGAAGCCCGAGATCATAGCCGTGGCGAAGCAGGCTAAGGCGGACATCTATGTCGACCGGATGGGCGACACGGATGCGCCGGAGGGCTGGCAGTCGGCCATCGATGCGGGGGCAGACGGCATTCAAACGGATCGCCCGGCCGCTCTGGTCGCGTATCTCCGAGAGAAGGGATATAAGTAGCGGGGCGCCGCTGAGCCGCTATCGATCACCCCAAACCGAGTGACTTGATCGCCTCACCCGCGCCTGCCAGATTCGCGAGCTTCATCTCCGAATACTTCCGCGAAAGTATCACGCCGTCGGCTCCTCCGTGGAATGCTGCAAGCACCGCGTCCCGCGTTCCCGCGGGCGTGCATTTGCTGTTCGCGGCGCCTGTGGGGATGTCGATATCGATGCCTGGCCAGAGTAAGGTTTTAGCGCCTGCCAGTCCGGCGTGCGCGCGCTGTGTTTCGCGCAGCACGTAGTCGGAGGAGAATCCGTTTTTTGCGATCTGCTCCAGGCTGCCTTCGTCCTTGTAGCCCAGAACGTCGTAATCAAACCGCAGCAGTTCTTCCTTCGGCACGTCGCCATAGGCGCTCCGACCCACGTTCCCGATATATTGAGCCATCCGCTCGCCGGCGACGTTATGGTAAATCACGATTTTCAGAAAATCGGAATAAGGACCGAGAATCTTCAGATCCTGCTCGGCGCGATAGATCGGACTGAAGCTGTTGTTGTGCCAGATATGCCACCCGACGCCCATGTTCGGCTTGATGGATTTGACTTTCGTGTAGATGGCCTGGTAGGTCTCCCGCAGGCTGTCATGCCACAGGTTTTCCCAGGCCAGCAGTTCGGGATAGCGCAGCATGAGGCGCCAGAGTTCCACGTAGTAGCCGTCGGTGGGCTTCGTGCCCTTTTGACCTGCGCGTACGAAGTCCGCAAGTTGCTCGAAACCCGCGTGCGCGCGTTCGAAGCTTATGCCTCGCGCTGCCGCTTTCTTCTGGCAATACTCGCAGAAACACGTTATGCGGGCGGGATCCCAGTTTCCGCCGCCATGCCTTGAGCCAAGCGCGTTCGAGAACGCGCCCTGCCGTTCCGAACCCCACATGATGCCGTCGAGATCCCACGTCCGGCTGTAGTCCTCTACAAGATCGAGCAGGAAGTTGCGGTAACCGGGGTTGTTGAAACAAAGCGTGGTCGCGTTACGGCCCTCGAGATCGCGCTCTTCGAGTTCGCGGACGCCGGGCGTGTCTGCGCGGAAGACGTCCTCGAACCACGCGATGGTCTTCAGCCCACGTTTCTTCGCCGCCGGCAGCACGGCCTCGAAAACATCGAAGCTGCCCAGATCGGGCGCGCGCACATCGCGCAGCGACGTATTCGAGAAGTATTGGGGATGCACGGCGGTGTAGCTGCCGCCGTGAAACGTGTCGGTGTCGTATTGCTGCTTGCCGTGATCCGGCAGAGGCTGACCGGGAATCTGGCGTCCCGCGATGCCGCGTCCGTACGTAAAGGCCGCGACAAACAGCGTGTTCACGCGGCCTTTGCTTTGCAGGATGTCGAGCACCGGTTCGACGCCTTCGTCAACGAACGAGACCGCTCCGATCTGGATCCCAATCGTTGGCTTCCGAGACGGCGTCTGCGCGGCGAGCGGGGCGAGCCGTGACAAACCCAGTCCCGCGGCGGATGCGGTGAGCAGACTTCTTCGCGTAATTCCGGACATGGCTTTTTAGAAAATCAATTTCAGCGCGAGCTGCAACTGCCGCGAGTCGTTCGTCTTTCCGGTAATCGTGCCGAACGAGCCACTGGTTGGATTCGAATTCGCCGACCCCCAGTTCGGGTGGTTGAGGAAATCGAAGACGTCGAAACGGAACTGCATCGTAAGCCTCTCGATAATCGCGAAATTCTTGCGCAGGCTTGCGTCTGTCGTCCAATAGGACGGGTTGCGCAGGCTGTTACGCGGTTGAACGCCGAACGTGCCTGCAGCCGGCTGCGTGAACGCGGCCTTATTGAACCACACGACGCCCGCGGGAGTGAAGCTGCCGACGGATGTGGAGGAATCGCCGGACTCGTTCCAGAACTGATTGCCGCTACCGGTGCCTACGCCCGCAATATCCTGGCTGGTCCGGACAGAAAAGGGCGTGCCGCTCTGATACTGATAGATCCCCGAGAACTCCCATCCCCCCAGAACGTAACCGGCGATATTGCGCTGGTTCTTAAAGAAAGGGAACTTATAGATGTAATTCGACACCAGCACATCCGTGCGATCAAAGTCCGAGGGACCGAAGTAAGTATGGGCGTTGTAGGCGTCGGGCAGCACGTCAGTCAGACTCGAGCCGTTATCTGTAGAACGCGAATGCGTATAGGCGATGCCGAACTGCAGATTATTCGTGAAGCGGTGTTGAACGTTTATCTGCAGCCCGTCGTAACGCGACAGGCCGGCGTTTTCCGAGATCGTAATCACGCCCATCCCAAGGTAAGGACGCAAAGCATTAGTGTTGATTCCGGGGTTAGCCTGTAGGGTGCCCGTCGGGAGTTGGTTGATATTCCGTTTGATCTGGTTGTGGATTCCACGACGCCCGACGTACCCCACCTGAACCGTGGTTGACCAGCCAACCTCGCGTTGGAATGTCCCATTCCATTCCCAGGCGGTGGGGATCTTGAACACCGGGTCCTGAATCGTCATGTTGAACGGGAACTGCTGCGGCGTGGCGCCGCCCGGGTTGTCGACCACGCCGTTGACTACCGATTCCTGCGGTTGCAGGGGAGCATTTCCACCCAGCGCGGTATCGCGGTTGATCGCGACGCGGTTCGCAAAAGAACCCACGCCCGCTCGCACAACCATGCGCGAGGTGATCGCATAGGCTACCCCTATGCGCGGCTGGAACACTTTATACTGCGTCTGAGCCAAACCCTCGGGCAGTCCGTGATAGAGCGGCTTGAATTGCGGGTCGGTCAGGGCCGGTATGCGCGCTGCGCCCTCCGATGGCGCTGAATCGCCTGGAAACACGATGCCATCATAGGCATTGCCGCTGACAATGTAGCCGCCCTTCGGGCTGACCACCGGCGCATTCTTCGGGTCGTAATACTGCGGCAGGAACTCCGCCAGATTGCCCCACCTGCTGTGCCACGGCGGCCAGAGAGACCACCGTAGTCCGTATTCGAAGCTCAGCTTCGATGTCACTTTCCAGCTATCCTGCGCGAACAGGTCCATCGCGGTGGCCACCCACGGCGTATAGGCTTTGGCGCCGAACTCTTCGTAGGCATCAAAGTTTCCCAGCGCCGCGTTGGCGATCGCAAGTCCGGTCGTGAGCGGCGTGCCGCCCGAGTCGTTGAACGAAAAGTCTCCGTTTTGGTTCACGGTGGTTCCGGTGCTTGCAGTGGTTCCCTGGATCGCGTCGTTCTGCCCGGAATGCTCGATGTAGACTCCCCACTTGATCGTGTGGTTGCCAAGCACCTTCGTGGTCGTATTCGTCCAGGCGTAGACGAAGCCGGCCCACGAGCCGGGATAGGGACCCGCATCGAGCGTTGTCAGACCCTGTATCCGGATGCTCGGCACTTTCTCGGGGGCGATCTTGGTACCCGGGTAGATGTAGGGGTAATTCAGGCCGTAAGTACTCCGCAGACAGGCTGTGCAGTAATCTCCGAAACCGATTGTGCCCTTGCCGTCGGAATTGGCGGAGAAATTGAACTCGTTAATAAAAGTCGGCGAGAAAGTGCTCGTGAGGCTAGCGGCGCCGACGCGGTTGGGCCGCGACCATACTTCTTCCATCCTCCCGAATGTGTCTTCAAAGGGGGCGTTGAAGTTCCACGGATCGTAGCCCAAACGGACCGAGACGTGGTGCTTCTCATTGATGATGTAGTCGAACTTGTAAGTGTCCTTGCGGAAGTCGGAATGCGTGGGCTTCGTGCCGATCCAGTTGCTGGTGCCCTGCTGGAAGCCGGGTACAGGCGTAGGGAAGATGTTCAGCAACGCTTCGCCGTTGGGGCTGAGCCGTGAGGGCGGAATGATATTGCCGGCGAAGGGCGCGTTACCGTTCAGCGGATCGTCTATGATGCGCACCTTTCCGAAGAAGGGGTTCGATGCGGAGAGTAGTTCACTGAAATTGCCGCCGCGCATGGCAAGGCTCGGAACCGTGCCGGTATTGGTGGTGGTGTAGCGCCGCTTAATCCACTCTTCTCCCCAAAAGAAAAAGAACTTGTTGCGGTCCGCATTGAAATGTTTGGGTATAAACACCGGGCCGCCTATCGTGAAGCCGTATTGATTGAAGCGGTAAGGAGCAGGTCCCGAAGAAGTGGCCGACTGCGGACTCTGATTGCGCGTCCAAGTGTTGGCGTCGAGCGCGGAGTTGCGAAAATTTTCCACCAGCGAGCCGTGGAAGTCTCGCGTGCCGCTCTTCGTCACAAAGCGGATCTCACCGCCTGAGGAGCGCCCGTACTCGGCGGAGTAGTTGCCGGTCAACACCTGGGCTTCCTGGACGGTGTCAACGTCCAGCGTACCCACCATCGATCCCGAGGAACGCGTTCGCGTGGCCACGGCGCCGTCAATCATCACCACATATTCGTCGTTGCGCCCACCATTTATGTTGAAGCTGCCGTTGCTCACGCTGTCGGGATCGAACGTCCCGATGGTGCCGCCGACCACGCCGGGACTCAGGGCGGCCAGGTAAATAGGGTTGCGGCCGTTCAGCGTCAGATCTTCCATCTGTTTGGTTTCGATGGTGGTCGCGACCTGCGCGCTGTCGGTCTGGATCGCGGCCGTCGAAGCCGTAACCTCTACAGACTCCGTGGCCGCGCCGACAGTCAGTTCGACATCGACGCTGACTTTCGCTTCGGCATCGAGCGCGATGCCGCTCGCCACGTACCGTTTGAACCCCTGCGCTTCCACCGTGATCGAGTACGAACCGACTGCGAGTTGCGGGAAGACGTAATAGCCGTCTCCGTTCGTCGTGGCGCGTCGCGCTTCTTTCGTACCTTCGTTGGTAGCGGTTACGGTCGCGCCGGGAACCACAGCGGACGACTGATCTCGAACAAATCCTGCGATTTGTCCGGAATCGAACTGCGCAAACAGATATCCGGCGCAGAAAAATAAGGCTACGGCCGGCGTAAGCAGTCGCGAAATCAGGGACATATCGGCCCCCTTTCTGATCTGTGGGCGAAGTCTATCACGAGACGCCTGCGAATTTGTGATATTTTGTGAGCCGATTCCGATGATGACGAGGCGCGATTTTGTTGCGGCGACGGCGGCCTTCGCGGCATTTCCGGGAGCCGCTTCGGCGGCTGAACCGTGGTACCGGCGGACTTACCGATGGGGCCAGACCAATATCACGGAAAAAGATCCGGTCCGCTACGACATCCCCTGGTGGCGCGATTTCTGGAAACGTACGCGTGTCCAGGGAGTAATCGTCAATGCAGGCGGAATTGTCGCTTATTATCCGAGTAAATATCCGCTCCAGCACCGCGCCGAATTTCTTGGAGATCGCGATTTATACGGCGAACTGGCGAAAGCGGCGCACGACGACGGTCTGGTCGTGGTGGCTCGCATGGATTCCAACCGGACAGCCGAGGACTTCTTTAAAGCTCACCCCGACTGGTTCGCGCGGGACGCTTCCGGCAATCCTTACCGCGCCGCGGATAAGTATGTCACGTGCGTGAACAGCCCTTACTATGACGAGTATCTTCCTTCCGTATTGACGGAAATCATTCAGCGGAGTCATCCGGAAGGATTCGCCGATAACAGTTGGAGCGGGCTTAACCGCGACAGCATCTGTTACTGCGATAACTGCGCGCGTAAGTTCCGGGATAAAGCGTCCGCAGCGATACCGCGCAAACGCGACTGGAACGATCCCATCTACCGCCGCTGGATTGACTGGAATTACGAACGGCGCGTTGAGATCTGGGATTTGAACAACCGCGCGACGAAAGCCGCCGGAGGGCCTGAGTGCCTGTGGTTCGGCATGAACAGCGGTTCGGTCTCCGCGCAGAGCCGTTCTTTCCGCGACTGCAAAGCGATCTTCGAGCGAGCGGAAATGGCCTTCCTTGATCATCAAGCGCGGGGCGCCGACGGGTTCGAGGAAAACGCTGACACGGGCAAACTGGTGCATGGGCTGCTGGGCTGGGACAAGCTTGCGCCCGAAAGCATGGCGATGTATCAGGCGGGGCGCGGCACCTTCCGCGTTTCAAGCAAACCCGCCGCGGAGGCCCGGTTCTGGATGTATGAAGGTTTCGCCGGCGGTATTCAGCCGTGGTGGCATCACATCGGCGCCTATCACGAAGACCGCAGGATGTATGAGACCGCGGAGCCGGTCATGAAGTGGTACGAAGCCAATCAGCAGTACATGGCCAATCGTCGGCCGCTGGCTTCGGTGGGCATCGTCTGGTCGCAGCGCAATACCGACTTCTATGGACAGGATCGCGCCGCGGAACTCGTGGATGCGCCGTACCGGGGGTTCACGTCAAGCCTGGTGCGGGCGCGCATTCCTTATGCGCCGATCCATATTGATCACATCGATCGCGATGGCGCCGGGGTGCAGGCGTTGATTCTGCCGAATCTCGCCGCCATGTCCGACGCGCAGTGCGAGGCGGTGCGGAAGTTCGCAGCGAGCGGTAAGGCGGTGATTGCGACCGGCGTCACCAGCCTCTACAACGAATACGGCGACGCGCGCGCGGATTTCGGTCTGGCCGATCTGTTCGGCGCGCACTTCACGGGAAAACCGGGGGCGGAGAAGGAATCTACGGGCCAGACGCTGCACACCTATCTCCGGCTTAGCCCCGAGCTCCGCGCGAACGTACCTGGCCCGCATACCAAGGATGAGCCTCGCGTCACGGGAAAACGTCATGCGGCTCTGCGCGGCTTCGACGAGACGGACATTCTGCCGTTCGGCGGAACGCTGACGCCGCTGAGAGTGGACCCCGGGGTTACCGTGCTGCTTACATTCGTGCCGCCGTTCCCGATTCTTCCGCCGGAGACTTCGTGGATGCGCCAGCCGGTAACGGACATCCCGGGGCTTGTGGTGAAGGGTAAGGTCGCATTCCTGCCAGCGGATATCGACCGGCAGCATGCGCACAATAATCTGCCGGATCATGCCGCTTTGCTGTCAAACCTGGTGCGCTGGGCGAGCCCGGATATTCCGCTGCAGGCCGAAGGGCACGGTGTGTTCGACTGCAATCTTTATACGCAGCCCGGCCGCGTGATCGCCCATGTGGTGAACCTGACTGCGACGGGGAGAATGCCCATCACGGACGAAGATCTGGTTCCGGTCGGACCGTTGAAGTTTGCGGTGCGGCTGCCCGCCGGAGTACGCGCGCGTGGAGTACGGTTGCTAGTTTCGAACCGGACCGTTCCAGCCGCGGTCGCCGACGGCTGGGCGCGCGTGACGATTCCCTCTGTAGTTGACCACGAGGTGCTGGTCATCGAGTGATGGCCGCATCTCCCGTTGAACCAGGCGCAGGGATAAGCAATCTTGCAGCGCGGTTATGTCGCCTGTTGCGCGACCTGTTTTAGCTCCCGATCGTCAAGCTGGAACGAATGCGTCACCTTCGGAGCATTTTAAGCCGAAAGAGCCGAACCTGCTCCACGCAACTGCCCAGTAGCCTAAGCAGCGCTTTTGATGCTTCGCCGCGATATCGATGCTCAGAGGTGGACGGCCCACACCTCGAGTATGCACCGAAACAATTCTACCTAAAGAATGGCTTTTACCAACTATCTAAACGGTCCAAGACCTAGGTTATTTCGCACGCGAGCGAGTTTAGCATTCGACTTGTCCCGATTCTGCCGCATGGGATCGGCGCGCATCTCTATCCGATGAGCATTGCGGGCCACTCGGAACGCGGATCCCGTCGGCCAGTGTGTGATTGCCGATCTGATCGGGAGGGGGGTATCGGTTTGTGCTACGATCTTCAGGCTATATGAAGCTGGCGCGAATCAACTGGATGTTAATTACTGTATGTTTCCTCCAAGCACAATCGCCGCTGGCAGTAAAGCTGCGGCCTGCTTTTGAGGTGGCCTCGGTAAAGGCTGCTCCGCCGGGCGCGGTCAGATCGGGGAGACCGGGAGGTCCGGGCACAGAGGATCCAGGACATTTGTTTTGGCAGGCTCCGCTACGTCTTCTTATCTCTTATGCGTATCAAATCGGGTCGGATGAGATAATCGCGCCTCAATGGGTGGGTACGGCTATGTATTCAGTCGCTGCTGATATCCCGCCCGGTACGACAAAGGGCGAGTTTCACCTAATGCTCCAGAATCTTCTTATTGAACGATTCCAGATGGCTGTTCGGCGCGAGACAAAAATTGTTGACGGTTATGTCCTGGTGTTAGCCAAGAGCGGCTCTAAACTCAAAGAGTCCGCCCCGACGGCTGCTTCTGGAACGGGAGGTGAGAATTCTATTTCGGCATCGTTTCATGAAGATGAAGTCATAATCAAATACGAAAAGGTGAGCATCGCTAGCTTCGCAGGCGATTTGGGTCGCAGGGTGCAACAGGTGAATCGGGCTACTGGCGCCTCGGTTCATCTGAAGGATGAGACCGGGCTCAAAGGACCTTATAGCTTTATGCTTCGCTATTCGCTAGCCGCGTCTGATTCGATGGCGCCAGATCTCTTCGGAGCTGTGGAAAGTCAACTGGGCTTGCGTCTATCGCCAAGGAAAGTGTCAATTGAAGCGATCATAGTCGACCACATTCAGAAACAACCGTTAGAAAACTGACTAAGTCGATCGGCTCATTATGCCGGCGGCGCTGATGCAGCTACGCCCGCATAAAGATTCAAGAACGGGTACGTCTCATTACTTTTCACCCAGAAAGAACGGCCGCTCCCGCACTACTCGCAATTAACGACAAACCCCACGCGGGGCCGGGCAGTTATGTCGCTTGCCGCGCGACCTGTTTTAACTCCTGATCGTCAAGCTGCACAGCTCCGCCAATCTCGAATGCATCGCCTTCCGAGCTTGCGGCGACATTTTCCTTGTTCAGTTCGGAGAAGAGATCGGCCAGGCGCGCGACCAGCCCGGTCCAACCGGTCTGGTGGCTGGCTCCTATACCCGCGCCGTTGTCGCCGTGAAAATACTCGTAGAACAGGAGGTGGTCCCGCCAGTACGGCGATTCCTGGAATTTCCGCGTGCCGCCGAATACCGGCCGCCAGCCACGTTCGTCTTTTCGGAAGATCGAAACCAGCCTCGACGACAACTCGCCAGCGATTTCAAACAGCGTCATCATGCGGCCCGAGCCGGTGGGGCACTCGATGCGGAAGTCGTCTCCGAAGAACCGATAGTAGTCGAGCAGCGCACGCACAATCAGGATGTTCAGCGGGAACCATACTGGTCCCCGCCAGTTCGAATTACCGCCAAACATTCCGGAGGTCGATTCCGCGGGCTCGTAGGCTACTTTATATTCGGCGCCATTTACGCTGAACACGAAAGGATGGTCTTTGTGCCATTTTGAGAGCGCCCGGATGCCATGAGGGCCCAGAAACCGTTCTTCATCCAGCATGCGGGTGAGGACTCGCCGCAGATTGCCTTCATTGAGGATCGAGAGCATCCTGCACCCGCCAACGCCTTCCTTATCGATGGGATGGACGTTGGCGACCAACTCCGGGCGGCGACTGAGAAACCGCCTTACCCTCTGCATCAACTCCGGATGTTTCCCGGTGTACGAGGGCGGGATGATGCTGACGGCGCAGATGGGCAACAGCCCGACCAGGGACCGAAGTTTGATGCGCGTCGCCGTCCCGTCCGGAAGGCGAAGAACGTCGTAGAAAAAGCCGTCCTCCTCATCCCATAGTTCGTCCTTGTTGTCTCCCACGCGATTCATGGCGCCGGCGATCCAGAAGAAGTGCTCGATGAACTTGTCAGCCAGGTCTTCCAGGGCGGAATCTCGCGTCGCGAGTTCCAGCGCGATTGAGAGCATAGACTGGCAGTAAAATGCCATCCAGGCGGTACCGTCCGCTTGCTCCAGGTAGCCTCCGTTCGGCAGAGACGCGCTGCGGTCGAAGACTCCGATGTTATCCAGTCCGAGGAAGCCGCCCTCGAAGATGTTTTTCCCGTCGCGATCTTTCCGATTTACCCACCACCCGAAATTGAGGAGTAATTTCGAAAAGCAGTCGCGAAGGAATTCGAAATCGCCTTCGCCGCGCAATTCCTTTTCCACCATGTAGACGTAGTGGACGGCCCACGCATGCACCGGCGGGTTGACATCGCTGAAGTTCCACTCGTACGCCGGGATCTGACCGTTGGGATGAAGGTACAGATCTTCCAGCATCAGGCGCAACTGATCCTTCGCGAAATCGACATCCACCATGGCCAGCGGAACCGTGTGAAAGGCGAGGTCCCATGCCGCGTACCACGGATATTCCCATTTATCCGGCATCGAGATGACGTCGTCGTTCAGCATGTGAAACCATTGCGCGTTCCTCATGCCTTTCAACTTCTCGGGGCCGCGCGGCTCGTGGAGCCATTCATCGAGATCGAAGTGATAATACTGCTTGGACCAAAGCATGGCGCTAAGCGCCTGGCGTATGATCAGCCGGTCGTCTTCGGACGCGGACTTGCTGGTAACGGTGGCGTAGAACTCGTCGGCTTCGCGTTGACGCAGGGCCAGAACGCCGCCGAGGGCTTCGTCTCCCGCTGACGCGCCCGCCCTGGCCAATCGCAAATCGATCGCGACGGTTGAATTCGCCGGAACGGTAATGCGGTAAAGGGCGGACGCCTTGGTGCCTGTCTGAGCCGGATTCACGGCGTCGTGGACACCGTGAACGAGATAGTTGTTGATCCCGTCCTTTACATAAGGCGAAGCGCTGGGCGTGTGAAAGATCCGTTCCGAATTGGTTTCATTCTCGGTAAAAAGCAGCTCGGACGCGCCGTCGCAATACAGTTGGTAAGTACCGATCTCCGGATGGGTCGCGGATATTACGCTCATCGATCCGGTTCGGCTGCCGCGCAGTTCGGGCTTGCTTACCTGCTTGTCCCAGGACCAGGCGTTACGAAACCATAGGGTCGGGAGGACGTAAAGCGTCGCCGGCTCCGGTCCTCGATTCGCCACTGAGATCCGGATAACCGTGTCCTCCGGGGCGGCCTTCGCATATTCGATGAAGACATCGAAGTAACGGTCCTCGTCGAACACCCCGGTATCGAGCAGCTCATACTCCGGTTCGAATCTGCTCCGCCGCCGATTGGTCCCGACGAGGCCGTCATAGGGGTAAGCGGCCTGCGGATACCGGTACAGATACTTCATGTACGAGTGAGTTGGGGTGCTGTCCAGGTAATAGTAATATTCCTTGACGTCCTCTCCGTGATTGCCTTCGGAGTTGGTGAGACCGAAGAGCCGCTCTTTAAGGATGGGATCCCTGCCATTCCACAGCGCGAGAGCGAAGCAAAGACGCTGCTTGTTATCGGAATAACCAGCGATGCCGTCCTCGCCCCAGCGATAGGCGCGCGAGCGCGCCTGATCGTGAGTGAAATAATCCCATGCCGAGCCGGTCGGACTGCAGTCTTCCCGAACCGTACCCCACTGCCGTTCGCTCAGGTACGGACCCCAAAACTTCCAGTCCGCTCCGGATTTGGGCGCGTCCAGCCGACGATGTTCTTCAGTCACGGCGCTCATATGCGCTTCCCCTCACGTGGACATCAACAAGCGTGTCCGCCGCGAGCCGAAATCAGCGACGCCAGCTCACCGGCGAGCACGCACACATCGCTCGGCGAGCGCGGCGTTCGCGCAGGTTCGGGTGAGGCGAACTTGTCCGTCGGATGGATGCGTGGATAAACGCGGGGCTTCAGTCTTTTTTGGGATTAGCCCGGTCGCAATGAGATGAGTCGGTTGGCGAAAGACAGCAGCCGTTGCGTCTCCGCGGCGCGCTTCAAACGTTCAGCGAAAAACGGATGGTGATGCCGGCGAGTTCTGGCTCTCCCGAATGGCCCCCGGGAGAGCCAGAATCTTTCACGGCGTCCGGCGTCCGCTGTTACGATTTCTTCTGGCTCGCGCCAGCCGCTTGCGTCCGCTCCACTTCGACCTGTTGACGGCGAACCGTGTCCTTCACGGTTTCAACGTGGTCGGTGCCTCTCTTGCCGACGACCACTTCCTCGACCACTCGAGCGGATTTACTGACGACGGCCTGCTCGGCTGTTTCGGTGACCTCGATCGTCCGATCCGACCAGTCGATGTCCATCAGCGATGAGGGATTGGCAACGGCCCGGCGGACCACTTCAGCATGCTCTTCATGCAGACTTATTTGCTCTTCGACCGGCCTCTCGGTAACGAAGCGCCGGATTCGAGTGGTGCCTTCCTCTACCAAACGCTTGCCGACATTCAGTTGTTCCTCGGCAAGACGCAGTACCTCTTCCCTGGTGGCGCCACCTGTTGAGGTTACCGCGGCGGCAGCGCTGGCGGCGGCGACTTTGGGGACTGACGCCTTCGCGTCTTCGGGAGCGAGCAGCCCGTGCTCCAGCGCCCGATCCTGCACATCCACGACGTTATGCACGTCTAAAATGCCCATCGCTTTCGGAACGTCCAATTCGGGCACGCGAACCGTCATCACCACTCCACCGGACTCGACCGTGCGGCCGTAAACCGTCGCTTCGTGCTGCTCGATGTCGCCGCCGAACAGCCTGTGCCACAGCCCTGGCTCCCGGAGTGTTTGTCCAGCCGAGGCCAAAGTCTTGTTGCTGACGACGCTGATTTCACTACCCGAGAAACCCGCCAACTCCAGATTGCGCCTGGCAGTTTCCGCATGCTCCTGCGTGTCGTACACGGTCACGATTTTTTCGTATTTCATTACGTCTCCCTAAGGATTCCGTCACTTCACTTTCCGTTGCCCCGATGGGGCCGAATCCTCTACCGGCACTCGCGTGATTGTCGCCTCCTGGGCGCGAAGAGTCACGCGTTCCTGATGCAATTCGGTTTCGTGTATCCTGCGAATCCGCACCTCCTCTTTGAGCACAAGCCTACGTTCCACAACCACCACTTCTTCGACAACAGGGATGATGATTGTGTCTCCCTCCTCACGCACCGGCGGTATCGCGTCAATTGGCTTACCGATCGTCGTGCGTTCAATTTCGACGCGCTCGCGAGCTAAAAGCAACTCGACAAGTTCATCGCGCTGATGAGTAGTCCTTGAGACCTGGACGCGGCTCTGAGGCGCCACGCGCTTAGATACCGAAAGCTCTTCGGCCGCGAGAGGGACAACCGTTTTTCGGATATCAGTCGCGCTCAAATCATCTAAGTACTCATCGGGCATCTGATTGTTAGTTACTGGCTGTTATCAGCGGTATTACGCAAGCCGTGGCGCAAGATCACTTCCGAAAAAACTAAGTGGCGCACAGTCTGTCATTAATCGAATTCGCGATTTATATGCAGAAATCGATAACCGCCTTTCGTCTTACCCGCCGATCTCCATGCATGCTAGTGGGACTATAAGAGTCTTGTAACCTTTTTGTATTGCCACCTAAAAGGCGGCCGCAAAACAATCGCCGAGTTATGTCGAACAACACGCGGCCGATCGCATCAAGTTGTCCGATCGCCATCCGGAAGCCAAGTGAAGACAACAGTCGCTCACGACCCGATCCGCCGGGGCGCTACACATTATTCCGCCCATTTCGGGCCAGTAACTAAGTGAAAAATCCCGGCATTAGATGCGCTATCGCGGATAATACCCATTCACGAGAAAGCTCACTCTAACATGAAAAGCGCTTAATTCCGTTATTGCGCATGAGTGGGTCTGGTAGATTCGACACCCCGTCGCGCATCACCACCTATCGGGCCCTGAATGCGACACCGTCACAGTTAAGCTCTAACGATGCCGATCTTCGGCGATGTTGAAAATGAACGTAAGAGTCGCGCTGCAGTGCG
The DNA here is from genome assembly GCA_035262625.1 of Bryobacteraceae bacterium. Lineage (GTDB taxonomy): Bacteria > Acidobacteriota > Terriglobia > Bryobacterales > Bryobacteraceae > BOG-234. The sequence goes on along the minus strand of DATFSM010000052.1, from coordinate 25,807 downwards.
CTCATTTCCGCCGTTCATCGATGCGTAGCGCACGATCCTTACAGAAGGGTTACTTTCCCGCGCTCGTGGGCGGCTGGCGTCGCGATGCCGCGGGCGAAGTTCGCTGTTGTCCCGAAGGCCGGCCGCGTCTTGCATATCCAGGCCTCGGAAATCTTCGATCGTGAACTGCTCGCCTTCCTGCTCTCGGCCAATCAGCACGCGAACAGCGTAAGGTTTTTTCGCAGAGTTACCAAAAAAAAATAGCCCGGCCCTGGAAAATCGCCATCGCGGCACGACATGCATGGTGAGGATCCGAGGCGGAGAAAGGCCACGGGCATCCAGCGGCTTTGTTGGAGGAAATTCAGTGAAAGACAGACACACCGAACCGAAGAGAAGGCATTCCTGGTTTACGTGCTCGGCCGCATTGCCGCATCGAAGCATTGAGGATGTCCGGCAGACAGTGTTTCTCATGCCTGCGATGCACCTGGTCATCCCTCTGCCTACAACCGCGCCGGAGAACGACCCAGCAGCCCACATGAGTGGGTGTACGGAAGGTCCGGAGCTTTCATCAGTCCCGATGTGCGATTGGGCGGCGTCCGAGGCGGCAGACAATCTGATGCTCTGGCGCGAAGGGAGCGCAAATCCCCCGTTGATGCGCTGCCGGTTCATAAGCCCGGATTCCGAGACTCTATAGTCTGCTGCGGCGTAAAAAGACGCACATGACTCCAACAACGAGACAACTGTTCCCAACGAGGCCGAAGTTCGGGGCGGCGTGGCCCACATTCCAGCGGGCGACGGCGGAGCTGCGCCCGGCTCGGCCCCATCCCCTGCTGTATCAGGTCAATGCTCGCGTCGTGCTGGCATCGCGGTCGCGCGAACTGGGGCGGCAGGCGACGGTGGACGACATTTCGGACGCTGTAATCGACCAAATCGCGGCGAACGGTTTCGACTGGATCTGGCTTCTGGGCGTTTGGCAAACGGGAGCCGCGGGCCGGCAGTTTGCGTTGGGCAATCCCGCGTGGCGGCGCGAATATCGCGAGTTGCTGCCTGACTTTTCGGACCTGGACATATCGGGATCGAGCTTCGCCATCCGCTCATATTCGGTTGACGCGGACTTCGGCGGGAATGCCGCGCTCCGGCGTCTCCGGCGCCGCATGCGCGATCGCGGGCTGCGGCTGATGCTGGACTTCGTGCCCAATCATGTGGCCCGGGATCATACCTGGGCTCGATACCACCCGGAATATTTTGTGCGCGGGACTGAGGCCCAGATCGAAAGCGAACCGCAGAACTATATGCGAGTCGACACGCTGGAGGGCATTTGGGTAATGGCGCATGGCCGATATGCCTCTTACCCCGGATGCCGGGATACCCTGCAGCTGAATTACGCCAACCCGGACGTGCGGGAGGCGATGGCGGCCGAACTCGTAAATATCGCGGCGTTGTGCGATGGCGTTCGCTGCGACAAGGCCACGCTGATACTGCCCGAGGTTTTCGAGCGGACGTGGGGATTGCGCCCGGAACCGTTTTGGCCCGAGGCGATCTCTCGAACGCGCGCGCGGTATCCCGGCTTTCTTTTCGTGGGCGAGGCAGGCGTGGACGTGGGATCAGCCCTGGAGGAGCAAGGGTTCGAGTATGCCGCTGACCAGCAGTTATACGATCGCCTGCGCGAAGGACGCGCCCGGCCCGTTCGTGATCAAATTCGCACCGAAATGGATTCCCAACGCCGATCAGTCCGCTTTCTTGAGAATCACGAAGGACCTCGCGCAGCCGCCGAGTTTCTACCGGAGCCTCACCAGGCAGCCGCCATCGTGACATTTCTCTGCGCGGGCCTGCGGTTCATTCACCAGGGTCAGCTGGAGGGCCTGAGCAAGAGGATCCCGATACACCTGAATCGAGCGCCAGACGAGACGGGCAACGAGGCATTGAGCAAGTTCTATGAGCGGCTCCTTCGTTGTCTGCGCCACCCTTGCGCTCAGGGAGACTGGCGGATGCTGGAGTGCCGGGAAGGCTCGGACGGAAACTCGACATGGGATTCCTACATCGGTTTTGCGTGGAGCGCGGCGGATCAACCTTCTCTGATCGTCGCGGTGAACTATGCCCCGCATCCGAACCAGTGTTATCTGCAGATTCCGCCGGAACTGATTGAGGGAGAGAATCTGCGCTTCCGGGATCTTATGGATTTCGGAGCCTATCCCAGAGACAGCGACGCCATTCGGTCGCAGGGGCTCTATCTGGATCTGCCTGCATGGGGATATCGCGTGTTCGAAATGATCTCGGAATAGGCGCCGTCTGGCGCATTGCGCGGCCTGCGTTACGATTGCAATCCTGAGCGTGTTCTCCGGCGGTGGCGATTAATCGTGTCAAGCCGCGAAGGGCAAGATGACGGGAGCAGATCGACGCAAAATGGGTTTAGCGCCCGCTTCTATGATTGGGGCGTTCGCCATGTTCTGCGCCCCGGCCTGCGCCGCCGACGCCGTGGTGACGCTGCCCACCATCGACCAACAGGACATCCGCTTCACTACGCTCTCCATAAACGGGGAGCGCTTTAAGGAAACGGTCTATTCGATCGCGCAGGACAAGCACGGCTTCATTTGGTTGGGCACCAGCGGCGGGCTGGCCCGGTACGACGGGTACAGCCTCAAACGCTACCGACATGATCCCGACGATCCTGACAGCCTGAGCGACGACACTGTCAGATCCGTTCTTGTGGACCGAAGAGGAAATGTCTGGGCGGGTACCAACTTTGGCGGATTGGACCGACTGGAAGAGGCGCGGGATGTCTTCATCCATTACAGGCACGATCCTGCGGACGTCCGCAGCCTGAGCGCCAACTCCGTGTCTCTCATCTATGAGGATCGCAGCGGGGCGTTGTGGCTTGCGAGCAATGGGCTCAATCGTCTGGATCCGGGAAGCAGCGTCTTTATCCATTATCGGCACGATCCGAGGGACCCGAATTCCCTCAGCAGCGATCAGATAAACAGCATTTACCAGGATCGCAAGGGTAATTTGTGGGTCGGCACTTTCCATGGCCTGAATAAACTGGACCAGGCTACCAGCCACGTCACCCGTTACGAGCACAACCCCCGAGACCCACACAGCCTTGGCCCGGGCTTAGTCAGCTTTGTTTGGGAAGATCACGAAGGCACGTTATGGGTGGGCGCGGGAAACCTGCTGGATGCTTTGGATCCAGGGAGCGGTAAATTCACCCATTACTCCTTTTTGGCCGAACAGCCGAGCGCCGAGGCAGCGGCCGGCTTTATCACGTTCCTTGAAGCCCGTGGCGGTACGCTCTGGATGGGCACCGTCAGCGGCGGATTACTCCGTTTCGAACCCGACAAGAGAAGATTCATTCGGTACAAGAGTGACCCGCGGGATGCGACCCGTTTGAGCGACAACGATGTCTGGTCGCTCTTCCAAGATTCGGAAGGAATCATCTGGGCGGGGACCAAGGCAGGAGTCAGCCGGTTTACGGAGAAGCCGCGCGGGTTTGTCCGATATCAGCGGGAGCGGGACCAGCCGAATGGACTACGCGACAACGTGGTCTGGTCCGCGCATGAGGACAGCCGAGGCTATCTCTGGATTGGCACGCGCGACGGACTCCAGAGGCTGGATCGGAAGACCGGCCAATTCACGGCATACCTGCACGATCCAAGGAATCCGTCGAGTATTGCCTACGACACAACTGCCGCCGTGCGAGAGGATCGCTCGGGCATGCTGTGGGTAGGCACTTACGGAGGCGGGCTGAACCGTCTGGATCCCGCCACCGGGCGGTTCTTCGCGTTTCGGCACGAAGCGAACAACCCGAACAGCCTGAGTCATGACCGAGTACTGACATTGCTGATTGACCGGCAAGACGTGTTGTGGGTCGGCACCGGCGGCGGCGGGTTGAACCGCTTCGATGCGCGAACCGGACATTTTCGCGTCTACCGCAACAGGCCGGGAGATCCCCACAGTCTCTCCGAGGACGACGTGAAGGTCATTACCGAGGACCGGCAGGGAATGTTGTGGCTCGGCACCAATTCCGGCCTGAACCGCTTCGACCCGGCGACGCAACAGTTCACCGTTTACCGTCACACCGATGATCCTGGCAGTCTGAGCAATGACGCCGTGAATGCCATCCATGAGGATCACGCCGCGGACCTGTGGATTGGCACCCGGAAGGGCATTCAACGGATGGACCGTACCAAGGGGACTTTCGCCGGCTTCACGATAAAGGATGGCTTACCGGATGATGCGGTCGAATCTATTCTGGAGGACGGCCACGGAGATCTTTGGCTCGGCACTCATGGCGGCCTCTCCCATTTCAACCCGCGTAATCGAACGTTTCGCAACTACACCGAATCGGACGGTCTGGCCGGAGACGATCTAAACCCATTCGGCGCCGAGGGCAGTTGCGTGACGCGCGACGGCGAATTTGTGTTCGGATCGAAGGACGGTCTGACGGTGTTTCACCCGGACAAGCTTTCGTCAAATCCTTATACGCCTCCGGTTGTACTAACCGAGTTCCTTCTGTCCAATAAGGCTGTTCGGGCGGGATCCGGCTCGCCGCTTCCGAAACCGATTTGGGCGGTTGATGACCTCACGCTGAACCATTCGCAGAATATATTCGAGATCGAGTTCGCTTCGCTGAGTTACGCGGATCCAGTGAAGAACCGATACCGGTACCGGCTGGAAGGGCTGGGGACCGAATGGTACGAAGCGGATAGCCAACACCGCAGCGCAACCTATACCAACCTTCCGGCTCGGACGTACACGTTCCGAGTACAGGGATCGAACAACGACGGCGTCTGGAACACGAAGGGCGTCACTCTGACCGTCACGGTTCTGCCGCCGTGGTGGGAGACATGGTGGTTTCGAACCGTTCTGATCCTGACGGCGGCGGCGCTGGCTTTTGCGGCCTATCGGGCGCGCATTCGTCAGCTTAATCTTCGTTTCGAAGATCGCTTTGCGGAGCGGACCCGTATCGCGCAGGAACTGCACGATACGTTGATCCAGGATATGGTGGCCGTCGGCCTGCAACTCGATATCATTGAAGATCAGATAAGAGAGGAGCCAGACGCGGTTCCGGCTACTCTGAATGTGGCCCAGAACCGGGTCGGAGAGGCGGTCTCGCGGGGAAGACACACCTTAACGGATCTGCGATCTTCCTCAGCCAGTACGAAGGATCTGATCGAGTCGTTGTCCCGCACGGGGATGGAACTGCGCAGGGGAGATGCGCCGCGCTTTCAGGCTTTCGTTCAGGGCGATGAACTGCAACTCCATTCCCTGATCTGGCACGAACTCGATCGCATTGGCCACGAAGCAATCACGAACGCTTTCCGCCATGCCCGTGCGAAATCCATTGAGGTCGGCTTATATGGGTCCGATCAGACGATTCAGCTTGTGGTGCGCGATGACGGCTGCGGCATGCCGACCAGTCTGATCTCGGCAGGGCGCTCCGGCCATTTTGGGCTGCGGGGAATGCGCGAGCGAGCCGAACGAGCGGGAGGGCGGCTGAGCGTGCGGAGCCGGCGGGGTGGCGGCACTGAGGTGAGCGTTACGGTCCCTCTACGCGGTCCGGGCGGGACAAAAGGCCTGTTCACCAGAATCGCTTCATTGCGGCCATTCGACCGCTCGATCCGAAGCGTAACCAGGAGATGACGATTGGACTCGCAGACGATCATTCGCGTACTCTGCATTGACGATCATCCGATGGTCCGCGAAGGACTGGGCGGGATCATCAACCGGCAGCGAGACATGTCGCTCGTGGCGGAGGCAGGGACGGCTCAGGAAGGAATCGAGCAACATGCAATCCATCGGCCTGACGTGACGCTGATGGATTTACGACTGCCGGACATGAGCGGCATCGATGCGATGCGGACTATCCTGAGCGAGGCCCCGAATGCCTGCATCGTGATGCTTACTTCGTACGAAGGCGACATGGATATCAAGCGTGCATTGTCCGCCGGGGCTCAGGGTTATCTCCTAAAGGGCATGAAGGGCAGCGAGATCATGGAAGAAATCCGTCTCGTTCACCGCGGAAAGCGGCGCGTCGCTCCCGCGGTCGCAACCCGGCTCGCCGAGTACATCACTGAGGACGTTCTTACGGCACGCGAAACAGAGGTACTGCAACTTGTGGCGGCAGGGAACCGGAACAAGGAAATCGCGCACAGCCTCTCCATCAGCGAAGACACTGTTCACGGCCATTTGAAAAACATTTTCTCGAAGCTGGACGCCAGCGATCGAACGCACGCCGTGATGATCGGGTTGCGCCGCGGCATCCTCCATCTCTGAAGTCTCCCGCCGATTCTGGTTGCCGCCGACCCACCCGAAATGGGGGTCCGCCAGACACGGAAAATGGGGTTCTGCCTGGGAGCCTGGGCGCTCTATCTTAAACGCATCAGGACGAAATCCTGATCAAGAGATCGAAGAGAAAGCAATCATGCCGAGGCTTTATTCCGAGTTCCCAGGCGGCTACGCCGGGTTGGGGCTGCTTCTGCTGCGACTGATGACGTGCGGCATGTTGCTGGCATTTGAATGGCGAGGCGTTGCAGTGATCAAGGCGGCGGAAAGTCAGGAGATTGTGACGACTTCGCTGACAGTTCTGCTGATTGCCGGAGGCGCCTTATTGTCGCTGGGCCTTTTGACGGCAATCGCGGGTTCCGTAATGGCCTCCATAGAAGGCGCGTGGGCGGTCTTTTCGGCAATCACTTCAACTGACGGGCTCAAGGGCAACTGGCTTTATCCGTTTCTGATCGCCGGAACCCTGGCGACGGTCATTCTGGTTGGCCCTGGCGGATTTTCTCTGGACGCCTATTTCTTCGGACCCAAGCGCGTCGAGATACCGACCCAGAAGCAATTCTCCTGACGGGAGCACATGGGCGCGTCCCAAGGGCGACCGTTCGCAAAAAGCACTGAAAGCTGAGCGCAGACCAAAGGGCGCTGGCTGGGAGCACACGTAATGAACGTTGAGAAGTCCGGGGCAGCCAACGTACAACAACACGCCAGAATTTGGGCTTCAGCGCATCCCGCGTTCGACGCCAGCGCATCCGCGCGAGCGAGATGGCCGCACGTCTTCGACGCTAGAACCGAGGAGCTTAAGAGGCGGGTCAGCGTTCTGTATGAGACCTCCTGCGGCAGGATTTACCGATTCCTCATAAGCAGAGGGCTGAATCCTCCCGTAGCGCAGGAAGTTGCGCACGACGTGTTTGTGGACTTTTTCCACGCCCTCGAGAACGGAACACCAATCGAGTGCGAGCAGAGATGGCTGTTCGCCGTAGCCGGCCGAACGGTGGTCGACCATTGGCGGCGTAAACGCGATCAGATGCAAGTCGATTTCGACTCGGAGCGAAGCGCGGTGGCCAATGTTCGGTCGTCTGAGCCGACCCCGGAAGCCCAGGCCGAACGCAAAGAACGGCTGGCCCGTTTGGCCTCCGGGTTACGAACTCTGCCCGACGAGCAACGTTTGTGTATTCGGCTTCGGGCGGAGGGGCTGCGTTATCGCGAGATCGGGAAGGCGCTATGCGTCCCGACATCCACGGCTGCACAGTGGATCGTCTCCGCCATATGCAGTTTGCGGGCACAGGTTGACGGCGATTCTCCTCTCGCTAAGAAGCGGGCCACCGCTCGGTATGACGAGCGGCAGAGATTCAGGCGCAACACGAATGCGGGAGGGGTTCCACGCAAGACGAATAACGCGTATCGGTGACGGGCCCACGACCTCTGACACGAACGTGTCCTGCGTCGGCTTGGCGACCGTTATGCCGCGAATTCTCGTTCCAGCGCCATGGCTGCGGTCTGAAACTGTTCGATCGCGGCCCATACGCCGAGACCAATGCCTTTCGACATTTGCCCCAGATCGACCATGTTGTGCGCCAGGAAAATGAATATGGATTTCTCCTGGGGATCCGCCTGCCACCAGCCTCCAAACGCGCCAGGCCAACTGACCGTTCCGGCACTACCGCGGCGCATCATATCCGCGCTCTCCTTGACATTCTACATGAGTTGGCGGATGCTGTTCCTGTAGAGCGTCAAGGAGAGAGAGCGTGTATGGAAAACGAAATCGATCTGCTGCAGGGCACGCTGGACATGTTGATACTCAAGTCGCTGGCCCTGGGTCAAATGCATGGCTTCGGCATATCTTCGCGGATCCAGCAGCTTTCAGACGATGCGCTGCAGGTTCAGCAGGGCTCGCTCTATCCGGCGCTCCGCCGGCTCGAGTACAAAGGATGGATATCGGCTCACTGGGGTACGAGTGAAAACAACCGCCGCGCCCGCTTCTATTCGCTGACCGCCACAGGCCGCAGGCAACTCGAGAAAGAGACGGCCAACTGGAGCCGCATCTCGAAAGCTATCGGCGCCGTTCTCCGCGCAAAGGAGGCCTGACATGCTCCAGGATTGGTTCAGAGGACTGTTCGCCCGCCTACGCGCATTGAAGCACAACGAGTCGGAACTGGAAACCGAACTGCGCTTTCATCTGGAAGGTCTCACTGCTCAATTCGAGAGCCGGGGGCTTTCTCATAGAGAGGCGGTGAGACGCGCTCGCATCGAACTCGGCGGGATGAGTCAAATTCGGGAAAATTGCCGAGACCAAAGCGGCGCGAACCGGGTAAGCGATTTTTTCCGGGATACCGTCTTCGCAATCCGAAAGTTCCGCAAGGAACCGGGCTTTGCCGTTGTCGCGATCCTCATGCTCGCAATGGGCATCGGCCTGAACCTGGCGCTTTTCACTCTGCTCTACGCGGTCATCTTCCGGCCACTTCCCGTGAAGAATGCCGGTACGCTGCGCAATGTCTACATGCATCTCGACTTTTCGTCCCATGAAGGCCGGTCAGCTTACGGAAGCCGGTATTTCGAGTCTTTCGCCGAATTCCAATACATGCAGCTTCGCGCAAAAACAGCGGAACTCGCGGGGATCGCGGAAGCTCAGTTGAGCTTAAGAGGCCCGAACCCGACTCCGCTTCATGCGCAACTGGTTTCGTCCAATCTTCTGCACATGATGGGCGGTGTCCCGACTGTCGGACGCTTTTTCCTCCCGGAAGAAACCGCACATCCGGGAGGAGCCGCCGTCGTAGTTCTGAGCGACGCAGCCTGGCGCCGGTACTTTAACGGCGATCCCGGCATAGTGGGTCGCACAATAACCATGAACCGGATCGCGTTCACTGTGATCGGCGTCGCCAACCCGGATTTTCGTGGACCACTGGTGATCGTGCCCGATGTCTGGATTCCCCTCACAATGCAGGCGATCACGCGCCCCGGCGAGTCACTGGTGGACAATCCGAACGCTGGCTTTGTCCAGATATTCGCGCAGCCGCGCGAGGGGATCGATAGCCGGCAGATGCTTGCGGAACTGTCTGTCCTGGCCCAGCAAGCTGTTGCCGCGCGCGGTTCGTCGGCGCAGGCGCGGATACAGATCGTGCGCGCTGCGTTTCTAAATTATCCGGACGTGATGGAACTTGTCGGACCGGGCTTATTGGTTGTGGCGCTGGCGGGCGGCATGATTCTCCTGGTGGCCTGCGCGAATATCGCCAACCTGCTACTCGCGCGCGGTCTCAGCAGGCGCCGGGAGATCGCAATTCGCCTCGCGATCGGCGCGGGCCGCTTCCGATTATTGCGTCAGATGGTGACCGAAAGCCTGCTGCTGGGGCTGATCGGAGGGGCGGGAGGTCTGATCGCGGCCTGGCAGGGCGGCGCCGCCGCGCTAAAGCTTCTTCCGGCACCCGGCCCGCTGCAACTAGATGTCAGGCCTGATCCCCGAGTGCTGTTCTTCGCCCTCGCCTTATCGATCGGCGCCGCGCTGGCGTGCGGGCTTCTACCCGCATTCCATGCGCTTCGCGTTGATCTCACGCCGGCGCTGAAATCCGAAGGTCTGCTCGACTCACGGGGCGGCAGGAATCGGCTGCAGTCCGGGCTCGTTGGCATACAGGTAGCGGTGAGTGTCATCCTGCTGGTCAACGCAGGAATGATCCTCAGGGGTTTCAATCGCGCGGAGCAACTCGATACCGGCAAGGATATGCACGGTTTGCTGATCGCTTCATTCGATCTGCGGCAGCAGCAATATACGCCCGAGAGCGCTCAGCGTTTCCACGAGCGGCTGAGCGAAGCGCTTTCGAAGTTGCCAGACGTAACGGCGGTCAGCGCGAGTTCGATCGATCCCGAACTTTCCTCCAACGGCTCGACTGTCCGGGAAACCGGAACTTCGCAAGGACCGGAGGTTCGTGTCAGCTTCGACGAGGTCGGTCCGGATTACTTCCGCACTGCGGGCATACCTTTGCACCGGGGCCGCACATTCACCGCCGCTGAAGTAAAAAGCCACGCGAGAGTCGGCCTGATCGATGAAGAACTGGCGCAGAGGTTGTTTGCGGGGAACGGAATTGGCAGGTGGATCACACTTCCAGGCGACGCGGTTTCGGCAGAGAAGTTTGAGGTAATCGGGATTGTGGGACGTACGAGAACTGTCGCTCCGGGCAGGATCGCGCTGCCTGCATACTACGTTCCCATGCAGGGACTGCGTTTCATGGAGGCAAAACTCTGGATCCGTTACCGCGGCGCTCCCGCGGGCGTAGTTCGGGCCTTGAAGGCTGCGGTCCAGAGCAACGATCGGGAGGTGACGGTAGAGGTTCACACCATTGAGCAGAATGTGAAAACAGCGCTTACGCCCGTCCTGATCGCATCCTGGGCAGGTTCAATTATTGCTGCGTTGGCGCTGACTGTTGCGGCAATCGGACTGTACGGGCTCGTGTCGTTTACGGCGAACCGTCGTCTGCGCGAAATGGGCGTTCGTATGGCCCTAGGGGCGCGGAGCATCGACGTGACGCGCGCGGTCTTTGCTCAATTGCCCAGGTCTGTTGGCATCGGGTTGGCTGCGGGCATGGTAGGCGCGATGGGCCTGGCGACTCTCATTCGGGCGGTGCTCTATGACATTACTCCCTTCGACCCGGCAGCGCTCCTGGTCGTTGCGTGTCTGCTGATGCTGGTCGGAGTCGTGGCTTCATGGGTTCCGGTGAGACGCGCGCTACGGGTCGATCCGGCGAGTGTGCTGCGCAGCGATTAGGAGTACAGATAACAAGTTGAAGGAGACGCCTCCTGAAAACGCGCTGGCGTAAACGGACGACGCGGCCCTGGATCGGCTCGCTCAAGAGAACCCCGTGATACTGCATGGGCGGCCCATTCGATCAGCAGGCTAGTGGATTTGCGCAGCGCCTTCCAAAAAACTAAAATGCGAGCTTTCCGGTCACTACAATCGCCCGCCCAGCGGGTCCGCCGTAGGAGCCATAAGGGCCACTCGGGCTGGGGATCGTGAACTGGATCAGGCCCAGCCCACCTCGGGCGACGTCCGCATTCGGATCGGCGAAATTCGGGTGGTTCAAGAGATTGTAGGCGCTGGCACCGAGCACGAAACGGGTGCGCTCCCGGATGGCGATCGTCCTGTAGAATGATGCATCCACGTTGAGGAAACCCGGCCCACGGAACGAGTTGCGCGGGAGGTTTCCGAAGTCGGTCTGCGTCGCCGCGGTGGCGAATTGCTGCGCTGTAAAACATGGCGTGTCCACGCTGGATTGGCCGCAATGGGTGCTGACAGCGGGATCTACTACGTCGGCCAGGACCGTACCGAGGCCAGTTGTGGACACCTGGCCGGGGATGCGGCTGTTGTACACGCTGAAAGGCATGCCTGTATGAGCGCTCCATCTTGTTCCCAGCGACCAACCGCAGGCCGCCTTTATCAAACCGTGGCGGCCGCATTTCACCGGTAGTTGCCAGATGGCATCCCCGGCAAGATTGTGCCGTACATCGTAATCGGCGTTCGAATAGTTCAGGGAGCGACTCATAGGATCGACTTGGGTGAAAAGAGAATCGTAGCTGAAGTTCCCGAAGCCGCTGTTCGAGATCGTATCGAGGGCGTGACTCCACGTATAGCTCGCCTGCGCTTCCAAACCGTGCCCCCAGGTGTGGCGGAACTGCGCCGTCATCCCTGCGAAACGGGAGAAACCGTTGTTGGTGATCCGAGTGATCTGGGCGAATCGCGGATCGGGAACCGCTGCGGGGAGGCCGCCGAAGCCATTTGGATAAGAGGCGGGATTCGCATTGGCGTTCGAACTGAAATCCACCAGGAACAGATCGTAGCCGTAGTTGCCCGCGTAACGCAGGGTTAGGGCGTTTTGGGTGCCCAACCGGTGCTCCATTTCCAGGCTCCACTCCAGATATCTCGGGGTGTGAACGGTCGAGGACAGCGACAAGTACGGCGGCGGGCTAAAGGCCGCCGGGGCAACGGCCTGCTGTAGTTGGGCCAGCGTCGCTCCGTTCGCGAAGCCCGTCATGAAAGCATTCGCGGAGGCGGTGGCTATTCCGGGAGCGGAGGCGGCGCCTTCCTCCAGCACGAGGCCGGTTCGGATCGTCGGCGTATATACGTTCGGCGCGTTGCCCGCCACTGTTGCCGCAAAGGCCGCGGCATACAGGTCCGAGAAGACGCCAATCCCGCCCCGAAATACGGTTGCTTTGGACCATGCCGGACTGTACACGGCGCTGAGACGCGGTTGCGGAACGATGGCGTCCGTTCCGTAGAGCGCGTGCGCCTGCCCCGTCAGGATCGACTGATTATACGGAATCTCCGCTCCTTTGGCGAGATCTTCGAATGGGACCGATAGACGCGCGAAACAATGCTCCTGGCAATAGGGATTGCCAGTGCGATCCAGCCGGATTGTCGCGGTGATCGTCAATTGGGTGGTGGGCGCCCACCGATCCTGGACGTATGCGCCCAGGTTGTACAGGCGCAGATGCAGGACCGGGGTAGCGGCAAAGCTCTGCGTGTAATTGGTGCCGCTCGCGGCATTGATTGCGCCATTGGCCAACTCGTCCAGGCCGTCGAACTGGAAGCGGCCTTCGTATGTTAGAGACGAGTATTCCAGGTCGGTCTCCCGGTTGTAGCGGAGGTTCACGCCGGTCTTAATCGAGTGCCGGCCGGCGTTATATGCGAGATCGTCGATGATTTGAATCTGCCCGGTGCGCTGTCCCGTCGGAAATCCCGCTGGGGCTCCGATGGAGGCGATGGAGGCGCCGTTCGCGCCGCCATCGAAAAAGTTGAATCGAAAGGGAAAGAGCTTCAGAGCCGTCGAAAGATCGGTGGCCGCGAAAACGTAGTCGTTGTAAGTGGCGGCGCCAATGAAATTGTTGACCAGTCGCGGGCTCACTACGAACGTGTGATTGAGCTGTCCCTCGTAATCCGGTTGCGTGCTGGTTCCACCGAAGGCGGGATTGATCGGATTGGGTTTGAACGCCAGATGGCCCTGGTCGGTCTTAAATCGGAAGAACATCCGTTGCCGGGCGCTCAGATTGTAATCCACGCGTGTGGAAAGCAGCCACTCCGATGTCTGGCTCGGCACATAGTCTCCCCAGGCCTCCGCACAAGAAACATCTTTTCCAAACACGCCGCCGGTACCGGTCGGAGTGCCCGCCAGCCTTCCGCAGCCCAGCGCGCCACTGGAATCCTCAAGCGGCCCGTCGCCGTTGCCGACAGGCACCGCACGATCGTGGCCAGGAGCGTTGTTATAGAGAGCGAACATCTTTTGATAGAGCGGGACCTGTGAGGGCTGGATCGTTCGCAGGGAATAACTCTCGAATTCCGGGGAAGGGACCGCCACTACTCCACTGGTTCCGGACGTTGCCAACCGGAGTCCTTCGGTATCCGCAAAGAAGAACAACCTGTCCCGTACGATGCGCCCGCCCAGACCCGCGGCGTACTGGTTCGAGACCCCGTGCGGCCTGGGGGCGCCGCTCGCATTGCCGAAGAAGTCGTTCGCGTTCAATCGGGAGCCGTTGTAGGTGTAGGCCAGATTTCCATGGAGGGAATTGGAACCCGATCGGCTGACGTAATTCACCTGCATCCCGGCCTGCCGCCCGTATTGGCCGTCATACGCGTTCTGCACCACCGACGCCTCGCGGATTTCGTTGGCGCCGAGCAGTAAGCCAGTCGTTCCGGAGTTGTTTACGTTTGAATACGGGATCATGTCGTCGACCCCGTTTACAGTGAAGAGATTGGAGACGCTCCCGATCCCGTTCCCCGCAATATTTCCCGCGCCGGATCGGTAGTTGATCACGACTCCGGGGACGGAGTATGCCACCCCCACCAAGTCACCGCCGGGGAGCGGCAGCAGTTCCAGTTGCCGTTCGGAAACCGTGAATGTGATGTTCGCATTATCCGTCTGAATCAGGGGCGCCGAGTCCGCAACCATGATCTCGGCTTTCATTTCCTCGATTTTCAAAACCAAGTCCACCACTGCCACATCCCCGACGACTGCGGCCACACGCTCCGTGTCCGATTTCAACCCCGCCGCAGCGCCGGAAATCTCGTATATGCCCGGTGTGACCAGAGTGAACCGGTATGTCCCGCTCGAGTTGGCCTCCGCCGTTCGGGATTCGCCGGTGTCCACACTTTTCAGCAGTACCGAGGCGTGTAGAACCAAGGCGCCCGTGGAGTCGGTAACCCGGCCGATCAACTCTCCCGTTGTGATCGTCTGAGCGTTCGCTCCCGCCGCCAGCAGCGCTGCCAGTAAGCTTACTCGCGCTTTCATGCCACTCATCACCTCACAGAAATTTCTCGAGAACCCAGATTTCGCTCTTATAAATCCGCGAATGGAAGGCGATCGTCTTTCCGTCCGGATTCAGGCGCAGGCACATCACTCCCATCCCGGGAAATTCGATCTTGCGGGGGGCGCTCCCGTCTACCGGCGCCAACCAAAGCTCTGACGCTCGTTCCTCGCCCCGTGGATTTCCCACTATCCTGCTGCTGGAAACGAGGACCGATTGCGAGTCTGGCGTCCACGTGAACGAGCCGTAGAGGAATTTCTGTGGGTCGTGAATCGTGAACAGAGGTCTTGCGGCACCGCCCTCCGCGGGGATCAGCATTAATGAGCTCGTCCCGACCGTTTGGTTGCTGATCTGGAAAGCCAGCGTGCGGCCATCTGGAGATAGTGCGAGATTTTCGAGCCCCATATTGAAGCCGGGCGGTGGAACATAGAGGATGCGCCGTTCACCGCTTGCAATATCCAGACTGAAGAGTCCACGTCGCCAATCCGCGAAGCGGTTGTAGTGGAATTTGCCGTCTCGAGACCAGACGCCTTCGAACGTCGTCTCGAGATCGCGCCCGCTGCGAAAGAGCCGCGTGTCACCTGTCAAAGCATCGACGCGGTACAGACCCGGCGGTCCATTGCGGGCGTGCCCCGTGACCATAATCGCTGCCCCATGTTCCACCCACTGCGGCTTGCCGACGCCCAACAAGTCCGGCTTCAGATAGCGGATCTTCTGAGTAGACGCGTCGTAAATCGCCAGAGCCTCCGGAAGTTCCCGCTTGGAATTGAACACAAGTTGCCGGCCATCCTCCGACCAGTTCGGGGCGGAGTAAGACCCGATGAACCGTTCCGTCATACGCCGTGGCGGCGATGCTGTTTTTCCTGCCGCCAGATCCAGCGCCGCCGTGTAGACGTCGATTGTCAAAGAGTCCTGGCGATAGAACAGCGACCCGCCTCGGCTGATCCCGAGCGGTTCCCAGCCTTTCGAATTGGCAACCAACTCGAGCGGTTCACCCTCTGCGCCACGATCGGAAACCGGAACCGCCCAGATTCCCGGTTGTCCGCGCCGGTCACTCGAAAAGATCAGCCGCCGGCGGTCCGGCGACCAGGCAATTACCCGGTTGCTTCCCGGAAGCCCGATCAGCGTTGATTCCGTACCACTCGGCGGTTGCTGGCGAATCTCCGATACGGCAGTGCGCGGGTTCTCAGCATCGAACAACAAGCCGCGTCCATCGGCCGCGAATATGCTCCGGGCCTGACGCGCGGACCCCTGCACCGGCTGTACCGAGCCGTCCGCCACCGCGAGTATGGCGAGGCCGCCCGAACCTTCGTCCGTATCGCGATTGAAGAGAATGCGCTCTCCATCGGGGGAACAGTCCATCAGGATCGGCCATTCGCCCGGCGGGGCGCGATACAGGGTGCGCTCGCCCTTGCCATCCACGCCGATCATGTGGATCTCGTTCTCGTCGCTGTCCTTTGCCCACATGAAAATGACGTGTCGTCCGTCGGGCGAGAACAGTGCGCTGAATGCGCCGCCGAACTGCGAGTCACTCCTCGTCGTTTTGTGCGTTAGCCGGCGCACCTTCCCGTTGCTCACGTCCCGCAGGATCAGGTCTCCCGTGTCCCACGACGTTCCCGCCAGATACTTTCCATCGGGCGAGGGCCGCTCCATCTCTTCCGACGGGCTTTGGGTCAGTATCAGACCGTTCGCCGTGCTCCGCAGGATGGTGTCGATGCGCCTGGCGGCCAGCAATAGTGTCAGGGCCGAAGCCGCCGCAACCAGCGCAATCCGCCGTAACCTTGACCTACGTTCCAGAGCAGAGCGAAGCGCCTGCGCCAGATCCGCCGGCCGAGAGTAGCGTCGCGCCGGATCGCTGGACAGGCAGCGCCGCAAGATATTCACCCACGCGGCCGGCATATGCTCCCCAGTCGGCGCGAGCCGTTGCGCGCGGGGAACTCCAAGAATCTCCCCGATCAAGAGCGCAAACGCGTAAACGTCCGTCGCCGCAGTTGCCCCCACGCGTTTGGTCTGTTCCGGAGCCAGATAATCCGGCGTGCCCCCTACGAGTCCCTGTCCGGCAAAACCGAGGGTCACCGTACTCTCACCGGCATCGGGTGAATCGCGAAATGCAATCGCTTCACGATCTGAGATTTCCGCGGCTTCGCCGCTCTGCGCGGCTGAGAACGCCATGCCGAAATCCATGACCCGGGCGTGTGAAGCAGTCTCCCCGGGGCGTACGACCAGCATTACGTTCCCCGGTTTCAGATCGCCGTGGATAATGCCGGCGTCGTGCACCGCCTGCAGCCCCGCTGCGATCTCTTCAATCAGGGGCAGCGCGCTCGCATGCGTGAGAGGTCCATTGCGCTTCAAATAGTCGGTGAGGGTTTGGCCCTCGATCAGTTCCATCGAGAGCAGAAGAACCGGCTCCTCGGTTGTTTCGGTTTCGTGTTGCGCGAGATCAAAAATCCGGCAGACATTGGGGTGCGTGACGCGCCGGGCGAGCTGGATCTCCCGCTTGAAGAGCGAGCGCAGATCGGCAGCGGGACCGGCCCGCTGCCGGATCGCCTTCAGCGCGACTCGATCGCCTAACTCCTCATCTTCGGCCTCGTACACCTCACCCATGCCCCCGCGCGCGATGAAACGAATAATCCGGAAGCGGCGAGCCAATACGGCTGACGGCCCGAAGAGCGGCGTTTCCTCCCGCGTAACCGCGCGGGCATTAGCCAGCACCGGCCGCGAGAGCAAGTCCGATTCCCGTTCGCTCTCTTTTACCAGGCGAAGCAGTTCGTCCAGCAGTCCCGGATCGTCGTGCGCCGCCTGGCGGACGAACGCCTCGCGCTCAGACGGCGTGCGTTCGAGGGCGTCCCCGAAGATTTCCTTTACCCGGGACCATTGCTCGCGGGTCATGCAATCGCCCGCTTCCTTCCCCTGAGTTCAGCGCGGAGCCACGTCTTCGCGGTTTTCCATTCCCGGTTCACCGTGCGGACCGAGGCGTCGATTACCTCGGCGATCTCTTCGATCGTGAGGCCTACGAAGTAGCGGAGTTCCACGATTCGGCTGGCGCGCGGATCCACCTCCGACAGCCGCTTTAGCGCATCGTTGAGGGCCAGCAGGTCTTCCGGGCTGATCTCAGTCAGGCCCGCGCTGGCATCGAGTTGTACCGCGATATCGCCCCCACGCTTCGACGTCATGGCTCTTCGGGCATGGTCCACCAGGAGATTTCGCATGATCTGGGCCGCCACCCCGAAGAAATGGGCTCGGTTTTCCCAACTGCGCTCTCGCTCGCCCGTGAGCCGCAGGTACGCCTCATGGACGAGCGCGGTCGTCTGCAGAGTGTGGCCTTCGTTCTCCGAACGCATGTATCGGGCGGCGATCCGTCGGAGGTCGGCGTACACGATGGGAATCAGCTTCTCGAAGGCGTCCTGATCTCCTTCGCGCCACGCCGAAAGCAGCGCCGTCACCTCGCCCGGTCCGGACATTCGAGCTATTCTACGCCTAACAGGAGCGGTTTCCGTAAGCGCTATTCACGTCTTGTCGCTAGGGGAGCAAGGAAATCGTGAACAGGAACGGCATGCTAAATTCGCCGGCGTTGACTGTTTGTCCTTTGCTGCTGACGAACAACGTGCCCACCTGTGTAATCGGTAGCCCCGTCGTCTGGCTGGCGCCGCTGGCCGTAGGATTCGGGTCCGGATAGGCAAACCAAGTTTCCTGGACAGGGTTGGGACAGGTACTGGTGTTAGCGCCTGCCGGGCAGTGGTGTACCACGATCAGCGACTCGGGATATGGGCTGTTGCCTCCGCCCGCTCCGCCTTGCGGCGCTTGTGGCGCTGGACCTCTCATCTTGAACCCCGTTGGCGTACCCCCCGTTCCGAACCACGTCGTGAATGTGTACTCCATGCTGCGATCTTTTCCGGCCGGGACGAACAAAAGGTTCCGGACGTTCAGGAAGGTGGTGTCCGTTTCCATGCTGCCGCTGAGCGCCCACGACGGCGTTTGCGGTGTCGGGTAGAGGAGGTTATAGAAGCTGAGGCTTAGCGTCCGCGGACTGCTGATCTGCAGCGTCGCATCATTGGTCCCGCTGCAAACCTGAATCACCGCAGCGACTCCCGATTGTCCGTTGATGTACGGAACTCCATCGCCGAGAATCCGGTTCGGAGTCGTCCCGTCCACGTATGTGGGGTTGATAATCCACTCGATTGGCTGATCCGGGGGGCACTTACCCTTTTGAGCGCTTGCCGCTTGAATACCAACCGACAAAATAATCAGCGTCAGCATCGTTTTCATGGTCTTTCTCCTCGATTTCGCTATTGCCGCCGGTTGGAGCCGAATGCGTCCAGCAGTGCGGTTCTGCCTGTGAAGCGCGATTTCCGGCAGGAGTGTGCCAAAAAGTTTGCTGGCTCATCGGCCCACATTGGCCAGTGCAAATTTTCGTGTCCGAAGCAATCCGGGCACACGATCCCAACGAAGACGCTTAAACGCGTCACCTTGCCTTAATAGGCGACAGGCCTGCGGCCTATGAAGCGTAGGATCGTGTGGATGCCGGTATCGTGTGGCCGGCTTAACTGGTGCGCCCGGAGAGATTCGAACTCCCGACCTGCTGGTTCGAAGCCAGACGCTCTATCCGACTGAGCTACGGGCGCACGGTGTGAACGACAGCATGAGTTTACCACCCCCTGCGCACTGAAGTGAGGCCCGATCCCGGTCGCGATCAGGTGAAGGAGAATACGAGTTCTGACGCGATCGGAGTCGTCGCGCAGCTTTGACGGGCTATCCTGATCGCGTGAAAGCGCCTGAAGAGATTGAAGTCAAGATTGCGGCGGAAAGCGCGGCGATCCTCAGGGCGCGGCTGCGCGGGAACGGATTTCGTATCACGCGGCCGCGGGTCTTCGAACGCAATATCACGCTCGACGATGAAGAGCGCTCGCTGAAAGGGAGTAGTGTTCTTCTGCGAGTTCGCGTTGCGGGGAAACTCATCACCTGTACGTGGAAAGGCAAGGAAATCCACGGCGGCGCGCACAAACGTCGCGAGGAGCGCGAGTTTCACGTGGACAATCTCGAGGAGTGCCTCGCGTTGTTTCGCGGCCTCGGATATGCGCCCTCGTTTCGATACGAAAAGTACCGCACGGAATACGCGCGACAGGGAGAACCGGGCCACGCGACGCTTGATGAGACGCCTATCGGAGTTTTCATGGAACTGGAAGGGCCGGTGCGCTGGATCGACCGGACGGCAAAGCAACTCGGGTTCTCACGCGACGATTACATCCTGCTGAGCTACGGACGGCTGTACGAGCACTGGTGCGAATCACACGGCGTCGAATCGCGCAATATGAGCTTTGGGGCGGTTCCTAGTCCTCGGATTGGCTAAGCACGCGAGCGGCTTCGGCGAGGTCTTCGGGACGGCCGACGTCGCGCCATGCGCCATCGATTTCGAACATGCGGACCGGGCGGCCGCGCGTGATGAGCTGGCGGATCGCGGTGGTGATCTCGTATTCGCCGCGCTCGGAGCGCGGTGCGAGATCAATCTCGCTGAAGATCTCCGGCGTGAAGGCGTAGAGACCAGCGCTATTCCAGTGGGTGGCCGACGCGCCGCGCGGGGGCTTTTCGATCATTTCGGACACGACTCCCTCGGCATCGGCGTAGACCGCCGCGCCCTGCCAGGGATCATCGACGTACTTCACGCCCAAAACACCGGATGCGGAGTTGCGGGTCAGCGAATCCCCGATGCCGGTATAGTTGCGCGCGCCGCAGAGAATGTCGCCGAAGGTCAGGAGGAATGGATCGGCGCTGATGAAGTCGCGGCCCAGGCGAACGGCGGATGCGGTTCCTTCGACGACTTCCTGGGTGACAAAAGACACCTCGGGGAAACCCGTGGCGAAATGCGCTTCGATCAGTTCGCGCCGATACCCGACCACGATCAGGATGCGATCGACGCCCGCTTCGCGCAGGCGCAGGACGATGTGCTCGAGCATGGGGCGACCTTCGATGGGCAGCATCGGCTTGGGGAGTTCCTCGGTGAGAGCGCCCATGCGGGTTCCCCGCCCCGCGGCGAGCACGATGGCTTTATTGATCATTCAGAGTCAGGGCTCCGTCGCCCGGTTCCGCGCGCATAAGGTAGTCCGGAAACGCCGCGCGCTCCGGAAGCGCCGAATAGTGGTCGCGATCGAGACGCGCAATCGTTTCTTCGATATTGCGGGCGCGGCACAGACCGACGACGTAGCCTCCGAATCCCCCGCCCATGATGCGCGCGCCCGCCGCGCCCGCGGCGAGGCAGCTTTCCACCAGGTGGTCGGCGGCCTCACAACTGACTTTGAGGTCGTCGCGAAGGCTTCGGTGCGAGGCGTTGAGCAGTTCGCCGAATTGGTCGAAGCAAGCGCCGCGCAGAGCGAGGGCTGCGTCTTCCACGCGCTCGCGCTCAGCGAGGGCGTGCCGCAAAGCCAAGGGATCACCCGCTTCGGCAAGCGCCCGGCGGCGGTTGTATTCCTCGCGCTGCGCGCCTGACTTTTCGGAGCGGCGCAGGCTGTGCGCGACGAAAAAGGCCCAGTCGCACGGTACCGGCACGGGCTCGACGGCCAACGGACTGAACCCGATCTTCAACGCGCATCCCTCGCGCGCGGCGAGGCAAACGGCGTGGTCCATTCCGCCGCCGCGCGTTCCGACATATCGTTCGCCTTCGGGAAGAACTTCCATCAGTTCCGCGAAATCCCAAGCATCGCCACGCGCCTGCAGCAGCGCGAGCGCCGCAGCGATCACAAGGGCCGAGGAGGAACTCAGGCCAGCGGCTTCAGGTATCGTACTCGCGATCTCGCAGTCGATACCAAACCCAACGCCCCATCGTTGGCCGACCGTCTGAGCGGCGGCCTTCACGTAGTTCGCGAAATCGCCCTGCGGACTCGGCGCGATCTCCTCGGTCCATTCGAACTCGCGCGCACCGTGGGCCTCGCTCACGACGCGGATGACGCGGTCGTCGCGGGGAGACCACCGCAGCGTCAGACGGCGGCGGATCGCCATCGGGAGCACAGGGAAGCCAAGGTAATCGATATGCTCGCCAATCAGGTTGACGCGCCCGGGAACTTCTATGGCGAATGACATCTAATAGGTCTTCAGGAACTCGATGAGTTTCCGCCGCGCAGGTTCGTCGAGCCACTCTTTCAGAGGCGGGGCTCCGCCATGCGCGTCTTCGACGATGCCGGGCCATTCGGCCTGGTAGCGGCCATGAAGGTCCGGCGCGGTGGCGGTCTTCAGGCTCGGATCGTGACAGCGCGCGCAGTAGGCGCGGAAGTATCCGGCCCCTTCGGAAGTGGTTTGCGCGGGCTTGCCGGTGAGCGTATGAAGATACGCCATCAGATCCTCGATCTCCGCAGGACGAAAGGAATAGCGGAACGGCGGCATGCCGTTATATCCATCGAGTACGATGGCGCGAACATTCGCATCGTCGGCGCGGTTTCCGTTGCGTAAGGTGACTTTTCCAAAAAGCGTGCGGAGTGAGGGTCCCATTTTTCGCTCGTCGTTCGCGATGTTGTGACAGCCAGCGCAAGTGCGGAAGAGTTCCTTGCCTTTCGCGGCATCGCCGTCGGCGAACGCGGCGGAGGCGCACAGAGCGATCCAGAGCGGAAGAAACGGCTTCACTGCGCCAGTCGCGCGGTTTTGATGTAGTCGAGATTGGGAAAAGCCTTCGTCAGATAGGCGTTGCCTTCTTCGCGAATCTGCCCCTGGTCCGGATTCTCTCCATCGCCGGAGTAGATCTGGTCAACGTTATCCATCCCGCTGACCACTTTGCCGATAGGCGCGAAACCCATCGCATCGAGGCGCGCGTTATCGACGAAGTTGATGAACATGTGGGTGGTACGGCTGTTCGGCTGGCTGGACGCAGCGAACGTGATCGTTCCGCGCTCGTTGCTGGCCTTGACCGGGTCATCGGGTATGGGCACGTCCCATTTCTTGCTATCGGCGGGGTCCGCTGCGCCGCCCCACTGCACCATGAATTTGGGCACGACGCGATAAAAGCGTGCGCCGTCGAAATAGTGGGCTTTGACGAGGTTGTAGAAGCGGTCGGCCCCGTTGGGCGCCTGTTCGCGGGTGACTTCGACGACGAAAGGCCCGCGCGAGGTGTCGAAATTGACGCGGAAAGTGTCAGGCGCCTTCTCGTTTGCGGGCGCCTGAGCGCTCGCCGGCTTCGATCCTGAGCATGCCACGAGCGTCAGCGCGATCCATGCGATCGCCGAAAATCTTTTCATTTGGGAGTCCGATTCCATGATAGCGGCTCACCCGGCGATGAAATGCCTCGCGGGCTACACTGGCGTGAAGATGAAGCAGACCGCGTACGACCCTGGCCTGACACGGCTGTTCGGCGCCAGACTTCGCCGCGCGATCAATAAGGACGGGACCTTTAACGTCCGGCGCACGGGCGTAACCTGGCGCTCCATCCACCCCTGGCTGTACGTGGTGAACATGAGCTGGCGCAATTTCGCACTGCTGGTGTTCAGCGCGTACGTCGGGCTGAATACGCTCTTCGGGTTCGTCTATTTCATGCTGCCGCCGGGATCGGTGATGGGATCTGAAGCGCCGACGGAGGCGGGCCGGCTGTTGAACGACTTTTTCTTCAGCGGACACACCCTGACCACCGTGGGCTACGGAACTCTTTCGCCCCACGGCGTGGCGGCGAACGCCACCGCGACCATCGAAGCGCTGGTGGGGCTGCTGTCGTTCGCGATCATCACTGGCCTTCTGGTAGCGCGGGCGGCGCGGCCCACGGCGCGAATCGGATACAGCCGAAATGCGCTGGTAGCGCCCTACAACGGCGGAAAGGGCGTGATGTTTCGAATCGCGAACGAGCGGTCGAGCGGCCTCATGGAACTGAATGTTCAGTTAACGCTGATGACGGTAGTGGGCATCGACGGCGCTACGCCCGAGCGGAAATTCGAGTTGCTGCCGCTCGAACGCGACAGTGTGGTCCTGTTCCCTCTGACGTGGACTATCGTCCATCCTGTGATCGAATCGAGTCCGTTTTTTGGCAAGTCCGCGACGGATCTGGGGAAATTGCAGGCGGAACTGCTGATCGTCGTCAAGGCGTTCGATGAGACGTCCGGCCAGGCGGTCTACAGCCGATATTCCTACCGGAATGACGAAATCATTTGGGGCGCTAAGTTCCTGCCGTCGTTCCGGATCGATGAGAACGGCGATCTACTGCTGGAAGTAAACAAGCTGGGCGAGTACACATCGGCGATTCTGCCAGCTTAATCGAGGAATGTACCGCAGACACGCGTAAACAGGCGCGGGGCGGCGCCGGCGATCGGTGACACTTTCACCTTTCTCCGAGATCCGTGTTCGTCACAGAACCTCGGCGACCGATCTCCGGCGCGCGCCCGCGAAGCTACTCGTATGTAACGTCGGTACTGCGTCCAGCCCCACGCACGCGTTCTCTGGTGATCCGCTCACGTTCAACGCCGTGCGTGCTTGCCGCCTTCTCGCCCACGGAGGAGATGTCCTCAGCGCCTGCTTGTTTCAATAACTCCTCGGCGCGATCAGTCCACTCGGAGTTGTCGCAGTGGACCGAAACGAGAATACCGCCGTTCTTAACGCGGCCTGCGTAGCGCTTGGCTTCGTACTCGGGGATTCCGAGACCGACGAGCATGCCAATAATGCCGCCAGCCGTCGCGCCAGCCCCAATGCCCGCCAGAGCGCCCATAATCGGACCTGCCGCGATGAAAGGTCCAGCCCCCGGAATTGCAAGCGCGCCGATACCTGCAAGCAATCCCAGAGTGCCGCCGATCACGCCGCCGGTTGTGGCTCCGGTCGTTGCGCCTTCGGGAGCCTTCGTGTTCTTCTCTGTGGCGAGTTCCCTGGTAACCGCCTGATCAGGCGCGAGAATCGAGATATCGTCAGAACGATAACCGTTGGCGAGGAGAAGATCCACGCAACGTTCCGCGCCCGCGCGCGACTCAAATATTCCAAATACCGCCGTATTTTTGTCTGCCATATTGCCTCCCTGCTCTACTTGGATTTCTCTTCCTTAACCGTCATCTGGTTCGTTACGTTCCCCGCGCCGGCGACTTCGGTCGCTTTGGATTCGATGGATTTGCGTTCCTCTTCGGAATGCGCCGGACCTTTCAGCGTGACCTGACCGCTCTGCGCGATGACTTTGACGTTGTGGCCGTAGCTGGAGAGCGATTTGTCCTCCTGGATCGATTTACGAATCTCCTTCATGATTTCGCGATCCGATTTGTTGTTCTTCGCCTGATCCGCGGTCGGAGCCCCGGCCGATCTATCGCCCTTGTTGACTTTGGTGTTATCTGGGGCGGGCGAGTTCTGCGCTACCGCGGGGATGCCCGAGAGCATTCCGCATAGCGCGAGAATCGCCGCGCCGCCGGTTATTCGAATGGTCATATCCGGATGCTGTGGAGAGCAAGATGCCGTCCAGTGTGAGGATGTGGCGAACAGATCGCGCGCCGATGCTTTATCAGTGACAAAAATTGCGCAAGTCGATTTCGCGAAGATTCAGAGGTTTGCAGGGACCCACGGAGAAAACAGCGCCGGAAAGGGCTACTCTCGCGATCGAGGATTACTAATGACCATCAATTGCTTGGGCCGCGTGAATGTTCCGACTCCCGGTACTCCCGTGCCCCTCACAACGAATACTTCGGTTGTCGCTTCGAAGATCTTCTTTCAGGTGATTCCGGGGTTGACAGGCAAGACTTACGTCGGAAACCCAACCATGGTTCAGGGGACACTCGCCGGAGTGGCGCGCATCCTTTGGCCGAATTCGACGGGCGGCTTTTCCGAATCCTTTTATATCGAAGCTCAGGACGGCGAGAATTCGATTCGCCTTGCCGACTATGCGGTGGACGCGCAGGTGGCCGGCGAAGGACTCCTCGTTACCTACTGGACTGAGTAGGGCTGGACCGAATAGAAGGACGGTATGTGGCGGACTGAATGTCTGTCTCCCAGACCTTCACCTCCGCCACCTCAACCGGATTGTCGACGCAAAGGCCTTCGGTCATCTTTTCCCAGATGTAACGGGCGATATTTTCGGCTGAAGGATTCACTTCGCGAAACGGTTCGATGTCGTTCAGGAAGATATGATCGAGCGGTTCGGATATGGCGCGCAGAAGACGCTTGAGTTCGACGAAATCCGCCAGCATTCCGGTCTGATCGAGTTCTTCCCCGCGCACGATCACCTGAACGCGATAGTTATGGCCATGCACGTTCTCGCACTTGCCGCGATAATTGCGGAGCGCGTGACCAGCGGCGAAAGTGTGTTCCACGGAAACTTCAAACATTGAAAAAC
>DATFSM010000051.1:0-5657 GCA_035262625.1 Bryobacteraceae bacterium | reverse complement strand
TCCGATCGATACGCCGCAGGGAATCTCGCGCCGCGCTCCGCCGCCGATCTCCTTCCAGAGAGGATTGCCGTTGCGGCGAGCCTGCAAATCCCAAACCGCCGCCTCGATGCCTCCGCGCGCCATGTTGTGACCGCGGATGTGCCGCGTCAGCGGGTCGACATCCGATGCTGACGCGATCTCCCGGTTCAGAACTCGCGGCCCCACGTAATCGCGGGCGATGAGCCAGGCGGAATCGGTCCATTCCTCGTTATAAAAAGGGTTTTCGCCGGCCGTGATTTCGCCCCAGCCCGACAACCCATCGCTCAGGACTTCCACAATCACGATGTCGCGCGAGTAGGTTCGGCTGAAACTGGTTTCGAAAAAATGCACCAGCGGCATGCGGATCTGCCGCAGTACGATGCGCTCGATCTTCACGATATTTCCCCGGGACCGGCTTCGCCGAGGAGATAGACCGTGGCGTCAGCGCTTCGTTCCACGCCGATGATCGCAAGCCCGCCCGCGAACGCAGCTTCCAGTTTGTCCGCCAGTTGCGACTGAATCGTACGGGCGTCGTCCGGCTGCGCGGCTTTGATTTCGGCGATATTGGCTGGTACCGAGACTCTGTCAACCGCGGCAGGCCTTGCGTACGGAATTCCTTCGATCACGGCCCGCGCCCGATCGGATTTCACCCACCACTCCGCCGTGCACCGGTCCGTCGGTAATCCGGCATGAAGGCGGCTGGAAGTCACTCCATACTGATTCCGGACAAACCGCCGGACAATAGCGCCGAGCCTTTCCATGTTGAAATAGGCGTTCTTGATCTCGAGCGGATCG
Organism: Bryobacteraceae bacterium; assembly: GCA_035262625.1. Lineage (GTDB taxonomy): Bacteria > Acidobacteriota > Terriglobia > Bryobacterales > Bryobacteraceae > BOG-234. The sequence goes on along the minus strand of DATFSM010000051.1, from coordinate 4,844 downwards.
AAGGTCCACTCGATCAGATCGATGTCGCGCGCGATTGCGTCTTCGCGCTGCCGCAGCTTGAGCCGCCTGCCGATGCCCGAGTCCCGGAATTCGGGAAGGACGCCCAGCATGTGGCTGTGCAGGTACGGCTTCGAACCTTGCTTCAACCCCGGAATCGAAAGGCAAAACGCGACCATGCGTCCCGAGTGATACGCGCCAAACGCCTGTCCGCCCACCTTGGTGGCGGTGACGAAGAGACGAACGGGAAGCAATTCGATTTCATCGAATCCCCAGATTGCCTTCTGCAGCCCTACCGCTTCGCGGAACTGATGAGTGGTCGTGAGGGCCTGGATCTCAATCAGCGGCGCTTTGCTTCCTGCCACAGAGCCTCCAGTTCCGCGATCGGCGTTGCCGCCACCTGCTTGTTCTGCTCGCTCAGGCGTCTCTCGATGTGCGCGAAACGATCCCGAAATTTCGCATTAGAACGCCGCAGGGCCTGTTCCGGATCGACTTTCACGAACCGCGCCAGATTCACGATCACAAACAACAGATCGCCTAACTCATCCTCCAGTTGATCAACTGAAGCGGTCTGACGGGCTTCGTGGAACTCGGCCAGTTCCTCGTCCAACTTCTCAAGAACCTGATCCGCGTTCTCCCAGTCAAATCCCGCGCCCGCAGCGCGTGAAGCAATCTGCTGAGCTTCCACTAATGCGGGAAGAGCGCGTGGAACCGTTGCGAGAAGACCTTTTGGGCTTTCCGCCTTGCCCTTGCCTTCTTTGCTCTTGCGTTCTTCGGCTTTGATCTCATCCCAACGCTTTTTCACTTCGGCTTCGGTGCGGGCATCGCCGTCCGCGAAGATGTGCGGATGACGGCGCACCAGCTTTTCGTTGATCGCATCCAGTGAGTCGCCGATATCGAACAGCTTCTCTTCGGACGCCATCTGCGCGTAGAAGACCGCCTGCAGCAGGAAATCGCCGAGTTCGTCGCGCAGGTCGTCCCAATGGCGGCGGTCAATTGCGTCGAGGACCTCGTAGGTCTCCTCGAGCGTGTACTTTTTGATGGAATCGAAAGACTGCTCGCGATCCCACGGACAGCCATTGGCCCCGCGCAGCCGGGCCATGATTTCAACGAGGCGCTGAAACTTTAGACCTGTGGCGTTGGGCTGGTCTTCCATGGGTTTTCAAATGGGCGGGGAACAGAACCAATTTAGCATCGCGGCCATTTCAGCCCGGCATTGGAACCGGGTGCAGCGCCTGCATGGTCGCCGGGTCGGGCAAGCCGGTCTGGGCGAGGCCGTGCTGAATCTGAAACGTCTGAAGAGCGAGTTTGGTCTTCGGGCCGGCGGTTCCGTCGATCGGCCCGGGATCAAAGCCGGCGAAGGTCAGATACAGTTGCGCCGCTCGAACGGTCAGATTGGGGAGGCCCGTTTGGGCAAACCGATCGGAAGCGGCCGCAAGCTTCACGTCATAACCATTCCTCGCGAAGTCGGGGCCGTTGTAGCCGCGCGCGAACGCAGCCCAGTTGTGTCCGCGCAGGGCGGCGTCGAGACGGGCGGACTTCAGAAACTCCGCGAAGGCAAACAGCTGTGCGTCTTCGGATTCGCACATCGCCGCAACCATCGGATGGATCTCGGCGAACCCGACCATCGTGTGGTTCGATCCCATGATCTGCCCCAAACCCCACGAGCAACTCCGGAGCGCGGCTTCGTAGTCGAGAGCCATGGCTTTCTCAAGGCGGCCGTACTGCGCCTCGCCTAATGGGCCGTAGCCGCCGGGCTTCGGAGCACTGATATCACCGTCATCGAACTTGCCGCCGGTGAGCCGGCTGAAGACATGCCGTTCAAAAAGGATCGGCGGTTTTCGGCTCGCCAGAAATCCGCAGCCCGCGGTTTCCACGGAAAAAACGGTCCAGACGTCGGCTTTCGTCACCTGCAATCGTTTCGCGGCTTGAGTTAGGCCGTCGTCGCCAAGGGCTGTTGAGCTTCCTGTAAACGTGATCATCATTGCGGCGCGGTGCTCCCCGGTAACAATCTTGCGCTGGTGTTTATCGCCACCACTGGCCGGAAATGACGTAAGTGTAATGGATTCAAAGTAAAAATATTCCGAAAAAATCTGTTAATGAAGCGCGCGCTCAAAGCGGTGAGCGAGACGTAAGAGGCCGAGTTCATCGCGATGCCGGGCAACGATCTGAATGCCGACAGGCAGCCCATCGCTCGTGCGGCCAAAGGGAACGGAAATAGCAGGGCAACCGGTCATGGTGATGTAGTAACAGGATTTCATCCAGTCGATGTAGGTATCCATGCGAACTCCGTCAATTTGCTTGGGCCAGGGCTGCGTGACATCGAATGGTGGGATCTGGCTGACCGGCAGAACAAAGAAGTCGAAGCGATCCATTAGCTGCCGCATCCGCTCGAAGATCTCTCCGTGCTTCATGTGCGCCCAGGCAACATCGGTACTCGTTAGCGCACGCGACTGCTCGATTTCCCACTGAATCGTGTCCTTGAGGAGCGAAATGCGATCCGGGGGCAGAAGACTTAGGCGCGCGCCGCTCATCCAGAACCGCAGAATTCGAAACGCGCGGTCGGCTCCTTCCCATTCGGGCTCGGCCTCTTCGACGATGGCGCCGAGAGACTCGAACACACGCCGGCTGGCGTTGGTGATGCGGCGGACCTCCGGATCGATCGGAATTCCGCCGAGATCCTTCCACCAGGCAACCCGAGCACCGGTGAAGTCGCGGTCAAGGCTGCCTACGAATTGTTCCGGTTGGCTATCGATCGAGAGCGGGGCGCGAGGGTCGGGCCCGGCGATTGCGGACAGGAACAGAGCGAGGTCTTCAACCGACCGCGCCATCGGACCTTCAACCGCCAGCGGAGACCACGGCATCACCGACGGCCATGATGGAACTCTGCCTGCCGAAGGACGCAGGCCAACCACCCCGCAGTAGCTCGCGGGATTGCGCAGGGATCCGCCGAGATCGGAGCCGTCCGCCAGCGCAACCATTCCGCACGAGAGCGCCACCGCCGATCCCCCGCTGCTGCCCCCGCAAGTCTTCGAATGATCGTGCGGATTGCACGTTGCGCCGAAGACTTCGTTGAACGTCTGCGATCCGGCTCCAAATTCGGGGGTGTTCGTTTTGCCGAGCGCGATTCCACCCGCGTTTCTGATGCGCTCGACGACCAGCGAATCGAACGCCGGTACAAAGTTTTCGAAGATGCGCGAACCGAAGGTGGTGCGAACGCCGCGTGTGGGCTGCAAATCTTTGTGCGCGACCGGGAGGCCGTGGAGTGGGCCCAAAGGTTCGCCGCGCGCCTGGCGCTCGTCGGCCGCCGCCGCAGTGTTCAACGCTGTTTCGGCGGTCAGGGTTACGATCGCATTGAACTCGCGATTGACCTGCTCGATACGCACGAGGTGCGCCTCGACACATTCACGCGCCGAGAGCTGACCCGCGCGGATCAGGCACGCCATCTCAACGGCGGATAAATCGCAGACATCCGATCGCATGAGGCGAGGATATCCCGTTGTGTATCGTCAGGAGATCAAATGAGCGCCTTGGCACAGGCTCGCGACATCGCGCGAGTAGCATTCGGGAATTTTCTCGAAATGTACGACTTCATGGTGTTCGGCTATTACGCCGCGCCGATCGCCCGGACTTTTTTTCCGGCTGGGAATGAATTCCTGTCGTTGATGGCGGCGCTTGCGACGTTTGGCGCCGGATTTCTGATGCGCCCTCTGGGGGCGATCGTGCTCGGCGCGTACATCGACCGCCACGGGCGGCGCAAGGGTCTGCTCCTCACGCTTGCGCTCATGGCGGCGGGGACATTCTCGATCGCCGTGACGCCGGGTTATGCTTCGATCGGTGCGCTGGCTCCGATACTCGTGGTCGCCGGACGGCTGGTGCAGGGCTTCTCGGCGGGCGTCGAACTGGGGGGAGTTTCGGTATATCTATCGGAGATCGCGACGCCGGGACGTAAAGGATTCTTCGTGAGCTGGCAATCGGCGAGCCAGCAGTTTGCAGTCATGCTGGCGGCGGCATTCGGTATCGGGCTGGCGGCTGCGCTTAGCCCGGCGAGCATGTCGTCCTGGGGCTGGCGCATTCCGATGCTTGCGGGCTGCGCGCTGATTCCGGTCGTCTACCGGATGCGGCGAACGCTGCCCGAAACGGGTGCGTTTCTGGCGCGGAAGACCCATCCGGGAGCGCGCGAGATCCTGGTGACCATGCGGCGGAACTGGGCTTTAATCGTCAGGGGAACCATGCTCGCGACGATGACCACCGTGACCTTTTATATGGTGACGGCGTACACCCCGACATTCGGTTCCTCTACGCTGCATCTGGCGAGCGTGGACAATCTCACCGTCACGTTGTGCGTTGGGGCATTGAACTTCGCGCTGCTGCCGACGATGGGCGCGCTGTCAGATCGGGTGGGGCGCAAACCTGTGTTGATCGCCTGCACAGTGATCGCGTTGTTGACCGCGTATCCCGCATTGCGATGGCTGGCCGCGGCGCCTTCATTTGGGAAGTTGATGACTGTCGAACTGTGGCTCTCGGCGTTTTACGCGAGCTACAACGGCGCCATGGTCGCGTATCTGACCGAAATCATGCCGGAGACGGTCCGAACCGCGGGGTTCTCGCTGGCGTATAGTCTGGCAACGGCGATCTTCGGCGGCTTTACCCCGGCTATTTGTACCTGGCTGATTCATGAAACCGGGAATCCGGCGATTCCGGGCGCGTGGCTTTCGTTCGCGGCTCTAATGGGACTGGCCGGAGCGATCGGCTAACGAAAACGACAGTAGAGCGTCTACCCAGTACGATCCGATTCTGGGTAGAATGTCTTCTGTCTGGAAAAACCGCTCCCTTGCGGTCGCGGC
>DATFSM010000050.1:0-8579 GCA_035262625.1 Bryobacteraceae bacterium | reverse complement strand
GGACAGCGACGCAAGTTGCTGTTACATGCAAATCGCAACGGATTCTTATACGTTCTGGACCGGACTTCAGGGAAATTGCTCCTCGCCAAGCCTCTCGTGAAGAAACTGACGTGGGCGAGCGGGATCGATTCTAACGGTCGGCCTGTTCTCCTTCCAGACCAGGTACCCACTTTTGCAGGCGCGAAGATCTGCCCGCCCATCGAGGGCGCTACGAACTGGTTTTCCACCGCATTCAGTCCGGAAACCGGGCTTTACTACGTACAGACGCTCGAGAAGTGCGGCATCTACACGAAGAGCAACAGTGAATGGAAAGCCGGAGGGAGTTACGTGGGCGGAACGACGCGAAACATTCCCGACGACAACTCGCGGAAGGTTCTGCGTGCATTCGATATCCAGACGGGTGAGTCGGTCTGGGAATTGCCGCAGTTCGGCGACGCGGAGTCATGGGGTGGAGTTCTGGGCACTGCTGGAGGTGTGGTCTTCTTTTGCGATGACGACGGATCATTTGCCGGCGCAGACGCGCGTACGGGAAAGCGGTTATGGAGCTTTCAGGCGAGTCACTTGTGGAAAGCGTCCCCGATGACTTATCGCTTCGACGGCCAGCAATACGTGGCGGTGGCAACGGGGCAATCAGTCATCTCGTTTACTCTATCCGCGAACCGTTAGCGAAGCGCTCCAATCCGCTGCTGCGCATCCTGGATCTGTTGCGCCTCTCGAAGTGGCGCCGATGCTGTGCGACAACACTCAGCGATAAAGCGGAGCTTCACCAGCCACGGCTAACCTTATGCGGTAAACGCTCGTGGTCGCCGTGATGTAGAGTGACTTGCCATCATCTCCCCACCCGCAGTTGGCTGCCGTTTCAGGAAGCTGGATGGTGCCGAGATGCTTGCCATCGGGCGATAGAATCCAGACGCCTCCGGGCCCGGTGGCGTACAGGTTTCCTTTCGAATCCACCTTCATTCCGTCAGGCACGTCTTGGTTCTTTTCGGAACTGACATCGGCCAGCATGCGGCCTTCGCTAACGGAACCGTCTCGCGCAACTTTATAACTCATCCAATATCTCCGGTCCCCAGAGTTGGCGACATAAAGAATCGTCCCGTCGGGTGAAAACGCAATACCGTTTGGCCGGTGCAGGTCCTTAACGACCAACTGAAGTCGTTGATTGGCGTAACGGAAGACCCCGTTGAAGGATAGTTCCTTCGCTGGGTCCTGGTCTTGTTTTAAAAGCCCATAGGGCGGGTCCGTGAAGTACAGTGAACCATCGGATCGGAATACGAGATCGTTCGGGCTGTTGAACCGTTTGCCCTCGAATTTATCGAGATACACGGTCGGGCGCAGGTCTGAACCGACGCGAACGATACGGCGATTCGTGTGCTGGCAGATGAGTACGGCGCCGCCTTTGTCAGCGGTCATGCCGTTCGGCCCAACAAAAGACCCGGCCGGCGCGGCTGCTTCGCCGCCCGCGTTCCGGATCAGTATCTCTACCTTTCCCCCTGGCGTTACAGATCGGACCAGGTTACCTACCACATCGCTGAACCAAAGATGGCCGTCGGAGCGCCACAAGGGTCCTTCCGTAAATTGAAAGCCGGACGCGACTTTCTCTACGACGGCAGTGCGTGGAATCGGTGAATCCAGCGCCGGATCGAGTCTGACTACGTTCCCGACCTGGGCATCAGCGCCCCGAATCAGGGACGCACCCCCAAAAAGGACACAGCTTGCAATCGAAGCCATCAAATATCTGTTCATTTTTTCGGTTCCTTCGAGGGGTGGCCTCAGACTTCGTCAAACAACAACACTGGATAGTCCTTCGTTGATTTGAGCGTCCGCTCGACTGTAGGCCAGACTCTTAGATGCTCAGGCGACGCGATCCATTTCTGGCGCAACTCCTCGCTTTCATAGATCAGTTCGAAGCGATAGTTGATCGGTTGCGCCGGGCCCTGCACAACCCTCCGCAGGCGCAGCATCTTGATCGAGATGTATCCGGCGTGTTTCTTCGCTTCCGGAAGGAAGACGTTGTGAAAATTATCAAGCATTTCCTTCTCGCGCGACGGTACGACTTCCATCTCGACAAACAACTGAATCGCCTTCTTTGTCTCAGCCGCCTGAGTCGCAGTCAACGACGAGGCGCCTGCCAGTAGCCACTTCACATGGGTTCGTCTGTTCATTCCTTTTCGTATCTCCTCAAGGCCATTTGCGGGGGGCCAGCCTCTGTGGCCGGGTTCGGTTCCTAGTCTACTCAAGACGCGCGCCGGGAGGCCGCATTCCAATTCAGTATGTGCAACATACCTGCGCGCCAAGGTCGGCCGCACGACAACCAATGACCTTGACGGCAAGGCTTTCCTGACGACGAATGTTAATGAATCTTTGTTAGCGTTCGCAGCAGTTCGGGCTTGATTGTGGAACGGATTTCGGTTTTTCACCGAAATTCTGCACCTGTTGCGTCCTGCATCGTTTTTTGGAGCCCCCCGAGATGCCAAAGGCTTGACTCGGTGGCGAGGGCGGTTGAGTTGCCCTGTTGCATCCGTAGGCTCCGAAATAAGGAAACGCTTGCCGTCAGGCGTCACATCACGGCAAAACGATGAACGAACTGTTGGTAGCAAAAACTGACTCGGCGACATGGAATGCCCCGTCCAGGTGAACAGGAAGTCTCACGACATGAATGCCATTTCATTGGCCAATCCGGCACTGGAGATGACTCGCGCGGTCGTTGTCGTCTGCGCGGCACTGAGCGATCATCGGGCAATGCTTCCCGCAACTGCTGAATGGTCCTGTCGCCTGGCGGTGCGCCGTGACATTGATGTGCAGATCCGACTGCGGTCGCGTTCGACAACGTCCGTTCAAGAGTCCCCTTGAGTTAGTCGCGGATCAGTTTCCGCGGCCGCGGCCCTGCCCTGGAACCTGCTCATCGGTCTTGTGGCCGTCGCGCGAAACGCCTACGATCATGAATTCGAGCGGCGCGGTTCCTGTGTTCGCAAAAGAGTGGACATCGCTCAGATTGATCGGGATTGCGTCGCCCGATTTGATGGGCGCCGTTTCGGGTGCCGCGCCACGGCCGCCCGATCCGACAGTCACAGTTCCCTCTCCGTTCATCACGTAATAGAATTCGGCCTGCTCCACGTGCAGGTGGGGTTGCGTCGAACTGCCGGGGGGAAGGAGCAAGTGATCGACATAGGACCAGGTGCTCGCCATAACCGACGAATCGAGCGCGCGGCGATACTGTGCTGGAGCCATTGCTCCGTGCAGGCCATTGGCTGGCCTGAGCAGGTTGCGATCGAGATGCATCGCCATGAACGCCGGAATGGCGTCGAGCGGCGCGTCGACACGTCCGTCGTTCAGGTTGAAGGCATCGTAAGCGCCCTTGATTGCCGTTACGTTAATGTTCATCCATTGCACGGGCGTGCTGCCCGCGTTGTAAATGGCGTGCGAATGGCCCATGCGGCAAAACGCTCCGGCGGGGCCTTTCAGCGTCGAGGTTCGCCCGTCGATCGTGAACTGCGCTTCACCGTCGAAGATGACAAACATCTCTTCACAGGTGTTGTGAAAATGAGCTCCGATTCCGCTTTTCGGCTCGATCACTCCGCGATGCAAAAAGAAAAGGTTTGTATCGAGGGTGTGGAAATCGAAGAGTGCCATGTAATCGAGCGCGCCGGGTCCGTTGTGAACGGCAGGATTATGCCGGAATTTGGCGGGATCGTGTGGGCGATGCGGCCGGCGAGGGGTTCGCGAGCGCCCGCCGGCGTCGCGATCGCGATCAGCGAAAAAAACAATGTTGCTCGCGCGATTTGCATGTGTAAGCCCCTACGCGGGGAGTATATATTTAAGCGCCAGTCGTGTCCAGCAATTTCCCAGGCGCCATGGATATCTCTTGCTTCGAAGATCGACAACGCTGGTTCCGAGAAACGCGGGCAAATAATTGCCATTCGCCGGCATGTCCGCTACCTTCCCGTCATCGTCATCAGTCAAGGATTGTTCTGCGTCGACTCTTGATGGAACATCAGTGCGGGGTCCAGGCTGAGCCCGGAAAATATGCGGTGCTTCGCCTGGCGCTCGGTAGGGGCTTATTCGCTGCAGGCGTGACCGCTTTCCTTAAGAGCCCACGTCAACGCGTTGCCATACAACTGAATCAGGACGGGCTCCGCGTACATCATCCCCCCGTGGCCAAGAGCGGAATAAAACGCGTGCCCCTTTCCAACGCAATGCCACCAGGCAAGGGGATGGTCCGCTCCCATGGTTGAGCGGCCAGGCGTATAGCTCTTCTCATCGGCGGTGATCAGAATATGAAAGCCGGGCTTCTCCCGGGGATTCGTCGCGAACGCGTACCATTCATCCGTGCGCCGAAAGACTGCAGGCAGCCCCTTGGTAATGGGGCTCTTCAGATCCTCGACATGAGCATCACCGGGTTGCTGGGGGGAGTGGCTCGTGAACTGCGCGCCGACGACCGAATCGATATACCAGGGCCAGTCCGCAAGCGAGGAGCGCGTGATCGGGGGCTGGTATTTGGGATCGCCACCGGCTCCGTGAATTCCAACATATGAACCTCCGTTTTCGAGCCAGTTTTTGAACGCTTCGCGCTGTTCCTGAGTAAGCGTATCGCCGCTATTGTTATTCCAGACAACTACTTTGAACCTGGCCAGCTGATCCTTATTCATGATCGCCGCATTCTCGGTCACGTAATATGGCCATCCCCGCTCTTTCGAAATCACGGCCAAAGCCACATCCGACGCTTGAATGCCGGCCTCTTCGCGGAATCCGTTGGTTTTGGAATAGATCAGGATCCCGCCCGGCTTTAGATCTGCCGGAAGTTCCGGCTGCACTTTGTCATAGACCGGAGTCTGTATGAACCCGGCGGCAGCGCCGCCCAGCGGTCCGCGGCCGCGACCGCCGTTGCCACCTCTGCCGAAGTTTGCCCCGCCCTCACCTCTGCCGCCCGATGCGGGGGCTTCCTGCCCAAAGAAAGACGACACGCCCACGATTCCAAGCGCAATCAGTGCCAGGCATCGCAACTTCCGTATGATCATTTTCGACCCCCTTTAATTTGGCGCGAACCCGTGCAGTTTGCCGACAGCCGGTGCCGCTCAAATCTTATGCTACGGGCACTGTGCCGATGGCGCTGACGTGGAAGGCAGCGCGATGCCGACTTTCGCGTTGGCCCGAGAGCCTAAATCCGGGCCAGGCGTGAATCGGCGTCGCCGAAGTGATCCAGCTTTACACCCATGCGGTCCATCAGGGAAAGATACAGACTGCACATCTTCCGGTCCTCAGCGGGCTCGCCCAGGTAGTTGAGTGAACGGCCCGTCTTCAGCGCGCCGCCCAGCCCCCCGGCCAGCACAACCGGGAGCCGCGTATTATCGTGCGTGCGGCCTATAAAGAGGCTTGAGAGGAACATGAGGCAGGAATTATCAAGCACGGTGCCGTTGCCTTCCGGCATGCTGTCCAGCTTCGAAGCCAGATAAGCGAACTGACTCACGTGCCAGCGTGAGATAGCCTCGTACGCGTCTGAGTTGTTGTTGTGGGAAAGGCCGTGGTGTCCCTGATTGACTCCGAGGAACGGATAGTACATGGCCGAAAGGTCGCGCGAGATGATCAGCGAGGCGACACGGGTCTTATCCGTCTGAAAGGCGAGCGCGATAATGTCGCACATCAGCTTCGAGTGTTCGCGCAGATCCTCCGGTAATCCGTTCGCGGGCCGTTCCATTTTCATGACCGAGGCGCCGGTCAGTTTCGCTTTATCTTCCGCGGCGTCTTTGCCGGCGCGCAAGGCTGTCACGCGCTTCTCCACCTCGCGCACGCTCGTAAGGTAATCGTCCAGCTTGATTTTGTCGGCTGAGCTGACCTTCGTGCTCATCGCTTCCGCGCTGTCTTTCACGCGGTCGATAATGCTCACATTGCGCAGGCTGCCGCGGTTCTCAAACAGGTTGTCGAAGGCCAGTGATGGATACAGTTCCACGGGGACCGGCGAGTCCGGAGTCTGCCACGAAATGTGCGAACTGTACGCCATCGAGTAGTTCGTTTCGTGATATCCGGTCATCGGCTGCTCGCAGGCAAGCACGATGCTCGACTGCGCAGTGTCCTGTCCGATGGTGTTCGCGATCATCTGATCGACGCTCATGCCCGAATGCAGAATGGCGCCTTTGGATACTTGCGCTCCCGAAAGCAGGCTGCCGGTCTGAGCAGGGTGAATGCCCAGTCCCACGGACGCTTTGTTGAACAGGCCGTCCACCACGTTGATCTTTTGTTTCAGCGGCTCGAGCACAGACAGAGTCTTGCTGAGCTTCATGTCCGGACCGTCACCCGTCGCGCTCCAGTAGTCCTCATTGATGCCGCAGCCCATGAACATGACTGCCAAGCGTTTCGGAGACGGCGTTGGCGTCATCGCCGCGCCGAAGGCCGGGAGCGATTCCAGGAACGGCAGGGCCATCGCCACACCTGCTCCGCGCAGGATGGAGCGCCGTGAGATCGTTCGCTCGAAGGTTCGCGGGATTCTGTTCTGTGGGATCAGTTTGGTCGGCATCTATTCACCTTTGTTTGGCGTGGATTCGGCGTTTCGTTTGGTCTGGGTAATCTCGGTGTTTCGCTTGTTTCGGAACTGCGGGCTGGAAACGATCGTCTCAACCAGGAAATCGAAGCGATATCCGCTTGCCGCCAGCCGCGCCTGCATCTTCTCGATGACAGGCTCGTCAGAAAGCAGAAGGCTTCTCTCGAGAGCATAAGACAGCAGCTTGCGGCTGAGGTTGTCGATGTAATCGTTCTGCCGCTTTTCTTTAATGTAAGCCTGAATGCCGCGGAACCCCGACCCCTCGAAACCGCCGGGGAATGTGGCCGAAGTGTCCACCGGCCGGCCGGCGAGATCTTTGCTGCGCCTTTCACCGACAGGTCCGTAGCCCTCCATCGCAAGACCGAAAGTGTCGAAGCGGGCATGGCACCCGGCGCAAACCGGATTCGAGCGATGCTGCGCGAGCACATCCCGCAAAGGAGCATCCGTTTTCGCTTCGTCCTGAGGCAACTGCGGCACAACCGGCGGCGGGGGAGGAATCACCTCGCCGAGGACCCGCCGCACCACCCAATATCCGCGCTTCACCGGGCTGGTCCTCAGACCGGGAGAACTCTGCGTCAGGAACACGGCCATGGGCAGCAAGCCGCCGCGGTCGTATTTTCCCGCGTCATCCACGCGAACCCAGGTATTCGCGGTGACGGACGGATCCGCGAAGGCATGCGCGGGGGCCGCCGGTTGCGCCGGCCACGGCGCGGATGGAGCCTTCGCTTCAGCGGGCGCGAACTCCGGTAGATCATCCATCCCGTAGTGCTTTGCGAGAACCGGATTGACGAAGGTGTAATTGCCATACAACATATCGAGAACAGAACGGTTGTTCTGGACGACGTCCTCGAAGAAACGAATCGGCTCCTCGAACATCGCGCTGCGAAGCTCGTTTGTAAAATGCGGGAATCGCTCGCGGTCCACTGAGTTATAAGTCTCGAAGAGGCGCGAATCCAGCCAGTTGGCCGCGAACTCAACCGCAAGTCCGCGTGAACGCGGATCTTTCAGCATGCGGCGGGTCTGCGCGGCCAGAACATCCGGTCTGGACAAATCACCCGCGGCCGCATGCTTCAGCAACTCTTCATCCGGCATGCTGGACCAAAGGAAATAGCTCAGACGACTCGCCAGCGAGTAGGGCGGCAGCGGCGTCCCGATGCTGGCGCCGGAATGCGCGGCCGCGGAAGTTGTTGACCCGAACGACCCATCCTGCAGATCGATCCGGAAGAAGAACTCGGGTGAGACCAGAATGCTCGCGATCGAATCGCGCATCGCATCCTCGTGCGATAAACCGTTCTTGTCGCGAAGCTGGTGGTAATAGGCGATCAGAGCATCGCGCTCCGGCTTCGTAAGCGGACGCCGATATGCGCGCGCCGCAAACTTGACGAGCGCTTCCAGTTGGGCCGGCTCCGCCTCGATACGCATCTTCTCCATCGACCGCAGCGTGGCGTTGATCTTATCGAAGTGGACCGGCATCCAGGCCGCCGCCACCGGACTGTTGCTGGCTTTCGCGAACGCGGTGTATTGATCCCGAATTTGGGCGATCACCGAAGCGTCGGTCACTTCCTTCCCAACCGGCCGCGGATGGCCGGACTCGGCCCCGCCTCCAAGCACCTCACCACTCTGGTTGAAATAAAACTGGACGAAGGTCCGGGCCGTGTGATCGGCATAGAAGTCGAATTCAGTCCAGAGCCTGTCGAGTTCCTTCTTGCCCTTCTCGTCCAGAATCAGTTCCTGCAGCGGATTGTCGTCTCGCCAGAAACCCATGACGCTGTGATAACCAGCGCTCAGCAGACGCCCGGAGTCAGACGAATCGTCCGGAAAGAACTTGCCGCGCTCCTTTATATAGAACGCGTCCGGGAACACATTGGCGAAACGCGCGAAGGATTCCTCATACTGAGCGCGTTTCGCGGCCGGAATGACCAGATCGGGATCCGAGAGCTGCGCCGTCTTCATCACCGCAGCCCATCGCACCGACGCTTCCTGATGCAGCCCGGCAAATTTGGGGATCTCAGGCGGGGTCTGCAGGGGATCGGTATCGAGCCGC
>DATFSM010000049.1:0-30705 GCA_035262625.1 Bryobacteraceae bacterium | reverse complement strand
CCGTCGGCTTGCCGATGCACTCCTCGAGCGCGATCACATAATAAAGACGGGTTTCGGGAGAGTACGCAGTTGAATCCCAATTCGCCGCATCCGAAGGACACCCGCGCGGATCAACTACCACCGGCCTCCCATTGGCATCGACGCTCGACGCCCAATCCACGCGCCGCAGAAAAGGCCTGGCCAGCAGCACTTTTCCCGACGTCCGGTCGAGCACATAAAAAAATCCATTGCGATCCGCATGCAGCAGCAGCTTCGAAGGCGCGCCGCGCCACGTAGTATCCACAAGAACATTCGGTTCGGTTGCGTCGCGGTCTTTGAGATCGTGCGGCGTAAATTGGTAATGCCATCTGATCTCGCCCGTCCGCGCATCGAGCGCGAGTACGCAGTTCGTATAGAGGTTATCGCCCGGCCGGTCGCGGTCGTCGCCGTCGGGCCACGGATTGCCCGTCGCCCAATAAAGCGTATGTGTGGATGCATCGTACGATCCCGTCAGCCACGTGGAACCGCCGGAAGTCAGCGGCTCCGGTCCCTGCCATGATTCGATCCCCGGCTCGCCCTTTCGCGGAATCGTCCAGCGGCGCCATGCGAGCGCGCCGTCGTCGGGCCGGAATGCCGCGATAAAACCGCGAATCCCCTGGTCCGCGCCTGCGACCCCCGTGATCACCAGGCCATCGACCACGAGCGGCGCGACCGTGCCGCCATAGTGGTGATGTTCGTTCCCCGGCGAATCCGGAGCCATCTTCTTTTCCCAAATCAGATTTCCCGTCGCGCGGCTCAGAGCGAGCAGATCGGCGTTATCGGTCACGAAGAAAACCTTCTCATTGAGGATCGCGACGCCGCGATTGGTGCCGAGTTTCGAATCGCCCTCCAGACCAGGCGTTGCGGGCCGCGAGTAATGCCAGATCGAACTCCCCGTCATCGCGTCCAGCGCGTAGACTTCGTTTTGACCCGTAACATAGAGCACGCCATCGGCTTCGAGCGGGGTCGATTCGATTCCGAAATACGTCATCGGGAAAACCCACTTCATCTTGAGGCTGGCGACATTCCCGGTGTTAATCTGCCGCAACGGGCTGTAGCGATTACCCGACTCGCTACCGTTATAAGTGAGCCAGTCGCCCGGCTGCGGCTCTCCCCAGTGAATCGCGCGGGAGGGTTCGCGCGCGTTCCCCACTCCCAAAATCGTGTTGGCGTTCAGGCGTCGAAGATATCGGGCGAGGGTGCTCAGATCGTCGTTTGAAAGATCGCGGAAAGAAGGCATCCCGGCCGCCGGATTTCCTTGGGCGAGAAACGCCGTTAACTGATCCTGCGACTGCTCGGCAATGCGCCGATTGGCCACGAGCCCCGGTCCCTGCGGACCGCCGCGCGCATCGCCTCCGTGACAGCCGGCGCAATGGGTCTCGAACACAGACGGCGCCTGTTGCGCGAACGACAATACCGCCGCAAAGCATGCCAGAGGGATTCTCAATAGGCACCGCATCGATTTTCTTGTTTCTTGAGCTTATCGTGAGAAACTGCGGGTGAATGATCACCCGGCGACAAATCATAAAGGCCCCGGCTCTACTGCTCGCCGCGCGTTCCACCGATGCCCGCATCGACAGCCTTTCCATCGCATTCGAAGACTTCCCCTATCGCGCTCCGTATAAATTCGGCGGACGCGAAGTCGACCGCGTGACTGTCCTGAATGTCCGCTGCCGACTGAGCACGCAGTACGGAAAATCGGCCGAGGGGTTCGCCTCCATGTCGCTCGGAAACGTGTGGTCGTTTCCGGCGCCCGGCGTTCCCTACGAAGTCACGCTCGGCGCTATGAAGACGCTCGCCCAACGAATCGGGCGAATCGCGAAAACCTATACCGAGTTCGCGCATCCGCTCGATATCAATCAGACGCTGGAGCCGGAATACCTGAAAGCCGCAGCCGGCGTTTCGCAGGACCTGCGTCTCCCGCTTCCTATTCCAAAACTTTGCGTGCTCGTCACCGCGAGCCCCTTCGATGCCGCCATTCACGATGCCTTTGGCAAGGTCCACGGACGGAACAGCTTTTCCGTCTGCGGCCAGGACTTCGTCCGCTATGATCTTTCGCATTATCTGAACGCCGAATTTCGCGGCGAGTTCCTGGACCGGTACATTGCCCGTACCGCGACGAAGAAGATTCGCATGTATCATTCCGTGGGCGCCTCCGATCCTTTGACCGCGGGCGAAATCGCGAAGCCGATTCGCGATGGCCTTCCCGAAGCGCTGGCCGGCTGGATTCCTTACAGCGGCGTGACCGCTATCAAGATCAAGCTGAACGGAAACGATCTCGCATGGGATGTGGATCGCGTCGCCGCCATCGATCGCGTGACCACGGAGGCGCAGGCGAAGCGCGGTTTTCGCGGCTGGATCTACTCGCTCGACTTCAATGAGCGCTGTCCCAACGTGAAATACCTGCTCGATTTCGACCGCGAACTCAACCGCAGGGCGCCGGACGCGTTCGCGCGGGTCCAGTACATTGAACAGCCCACGGCGCGCGATCTCGCGAAGGACCGCGCGAACACGATGTTCGAGGCCGCCAAACTGCGGCCCGTGGTGATCGACGAATCGCTCACCGGTTTCGATGCGCTGCTGCTGGCGCGCGAGATGGGATATACGGGCGTGGCGCTCAAGGCCTGCAAGGGCCAGTCGCAGACATTGTTGCTGGCCGCCGCGGCGCAGAAATACGGGATGTTTCGCTGTGTTCAGGACCTAACCTGTCCCGGCGCGGCGTTGGTGCATTCGGTAGGAATCGCCGCGCACATTCCCGGCGTCTCCGCGCTGGAGGCGAACGCCCGCGAGTACGTGCCGATCGCAAGCCGCGGATGGGAGAAACGCTACCCCGGCATCTTCAATGTGCGCGACGGATATCTCGATACGCAAGGGCTGGACGGTCCTGGGCTGGGTACGAGTTAACGCGCAGGGACGATTTGTTCGGGCACTGACTAGACCAAGATAGACTTTCGGACGGACCATTCTGGTGTTCAAACCATTACTGATATTTGTATGCGCGGCGGCGATGTCTGCTCAGCCGCGAAAAGTAGTCTTTCTGGTGACCGATGCCGAAGGGGTCGCCGGGATTTGCCGTCAGGATCAGACGGAGCCGAAAGATACGGAATTACGCGCGCTTCTGACCGGTGAAATCAATGCGGCGGTGGAGGGATTCTACGCCGGCGGGGCCGACGAGGTGGTCGTATGGGATGGACATGACGGCAGCCAGACGCTCTCAGCGCTTACGATCCACCCCAAGGCGCGTCTTCTGATGGGCTACCCGGGCGTGCTCATGACGCTTGACCAGCACTACGCGGCGATAGCCTTCGTCGGTCAGCATGCGCATGCCAACAGTAAAGGCGGCGTTATGGCGCACAGTTATAGCTCGCTCGGCCTCGAAACTATACTCGTGAACGGCAAACCTGTAGGCGAGATCGAAACACTGGCTGCGCTGGGGGGCGCGTTCAATACGCCGGTGATGTTCCTCAGCGGCGACCGGGCCGCGGCCGACGACCTTCACGCCATTGCGCCGGAAGCGGAACTCGCCGTGGTGAAAGAAGGTCTTGGGAATTATGCTTGTCTATCGCTCTCCGCGCCGGCGGCCCAATCGCTCATCCGGGAACGCGCCCGGCTAGCGATGACTCGAACGGCGGAAATGAAGCCTTACAGGATTGAGGGACCGGTGACCGTCGAAATTGAGTACACGGCGCGCAATGTTCCGGGCCCGGATGTCAGGTTTCGGCCGGGCGTAGAGGTTGTGGATGCTCGCACACTGCGTTTCCACGGAAAGGACTTCATCGAAGCATGGACGCGAGCCCGATCGAAGTAAACGAACCCAAATCAATAAACCAGAAGCCTTCGCGCGCACAGCGTCCAGCGTTCCTGGCCGTATTGGTTCTCGTACTGTCCACGCCAGCGGCGTTGAGCCAGTTGAGCCCGTCCGCGCGGTGGGCGACCGCGGCTCCGTCAACATTTCAGGCGCAGTCGAATCTAACGTACCTGGTGGTGAACGGCCATGAGAGCAAACTGGACATCTATCGCCGTCGCGGCCCCGGCGAGCCGGAACCTACGATGATGTATATCCACGGCGGCGGCTGGAACTCCGGACATAAAGAGGACGGAATGATGTACACGCTTGCGTGGCTCGAAATGGGCTGGAACGCCGTGAACGTCGAGTATCGTCTGAGTGACGTTGCGCCCGCGCCGGGAGCTGTAGAGGATTGCCTCTGCGCTCTCCGGTGGATCGTCGGGCACGCGAAGGAATACCGTATCGACCCGGAGCGCATTGTCGTTATGGGCGATTCGTCCGGCGGTGAGCTGGCTTTGATGACCGGCATGGCTCGCGCGGGCGCCGGGCTCGACCGTCCCTGCGATCCCACAGGGAAAACGCCGCTCCCGAAGGTTGCCGGCATCGTCAATTGGTACGGCGTTACCGACCTCACTGATCTGCTCGCCGGCCGCAACAAGAGTTCGTCCCCCGTGGACTGGATTGCGAGATCGAACAATCCCGCCGAGATGGCGCGCCTCGTCTCACCCGTCACGTGGGCGCGCGTGGGTCTGCCGCCAATCATAACCATCCACGGCGACTCCGATCCCAGCGTCCCGTATTCTCAGGCGCTCAAGCTGCGCGATGCTCTGAACGCGGTACACGCCCGCAATCAACTCGTGACGATTCCGGGCGGAAAGCACGGCGGCTTCACACCGGAGGAGCGTATCAGGGCCTACGCCGAGATCCGCACGTTTCTGGGCACCGCAGGCCTCCCGATGGGTCAGTAACACCCACTGTTTACGGGTCGTCATTCGACGATGATACGAGTCTGCTAAGCGGGTGGAGATCGGCGCAGATCGTCGTCGGGCATATGGGCACGACGTCGCGCAGACGCAAATCTTTGGCGACTGTAGGCGATCGCAGTCGCTGAACGAGAGGGAACGCATCAGTTTCAATAACTCGGCCTCGGCCGCGCGAAACTCCGGCGACGCCAGTACCGGCCAGACCGTCATGGGTTCGCTGTCAGATCGAGGCCACGGCGCCGTCTTCGTGAAATGCCATCACGAAGGGGCGGGTTCCCTGGAACGGGTAGCGCTTGAGGGCCGCCTCGCTGATGTCAACGCCGAGCCCAGGCCTGGTCGGCAGAGGATAACGGCCGTCCACCATGCGCATGGCGGGAAAGCCCATTAAGTCCTCCCAGACGCGATTCTTCTCGCCCGCATCCACGAATCCGCAAATCTCCTGGGCAAGGAAGTTGGGACCAGCCGCATCGACCTGCAGACTGGCGATGCCTCCTATGGGCCCTTCGCAGGCGTGTGGCGCCATGCGAATTCCCGACGGTTCAGCGGTTGCTGAGACCTTCCACAATGCGGTGACGCCTCCGACATGCGCGATATCGGGCTGGAGAATGTCGATCACTCCCATGTCGATCAGTTCCGCGTAACCATAGGAAGCGATCAGGCGTTCGCCCGTGGCGATCGGGGTCGTTGAGTGGCGGACCGCGCGAGCCATGGCGCGAACGTTTTCGGGCGGACAGATCTCCTCCGCGAACAGAAGATGGAGCGGCTCGATTTCGCGCAGAATAATGGCCGCGACCGACGGACTCGGCCGCGCGTGGAAGTCCACAGCGAAATCCAGGTCTGGCCCCAGGCCTTCGCGCAACATTTCCATGTGCGCGACGGCGCGTTTGATTTTGGCGTTGGTTTCCACGCACTCGAGCAGATCGGGCAGTTGGAATTTGAGGGCAGTCACGCCCGCGGCTTTCGTCTTATCGCGCAGCTCACGGGCTTCCGCCAGCGTCCAGGCGTCGGCATGGTAGTAACCGCGAACGCCGCGCGGGTCGATGGGACCGCCGAGCATCTCGTAGACCGGCATGTTCATGACCTTGCCACGTATGTCCCAAAGCGCCTGATCGATGCCTGAGATCGCGGATCCCAGCACGGGACCGCCGCGATAAAAGCTGCCGATGTACATCGTCTGGTAGAGATGCTCGACCTGCATGGGGTCGGTTCCGATGATCAGGTCCTTCAGATCCATCACGCAGGCCATGGCGGCGCTGGCTTTGCCTTCGAGCGTGGCTTCGCCCCACCCAGTTACGCCCTGATTGGTTTCGATCTTGACGAAGACATAGGGCCGGTCGGCCTGCGCGATGCGTTCGTCGAGCGTAACGCCGAAGACGCGCATGTTGGTGATGCGGAGCTTCGATCCGACATCCCGAAATGCGGCAGCGCCCGGCGGTTTGTCTTTTGCGGTGACGATCTGGGGCGCGCAACCGCAGTCCTGCAATGGAGACGAGAGGCCGCGGCGTCGGCCCGGAGCGGCCGTTAACGCTCCCGCGCCGGCGAGCGCTGTGAGGAGTTGCCGACGTTTCATGTCCTTCATATGCGTTCCTCGGCAAAAGCGTCCAGCGCTTTTTCGTTCACTTCAAATCCCAGGCCGGGGCGATTGATCAGAGCGAAGAAGCCTTTGTCGCCGGTTTCTTTGAGTCCGGAGGTGATCTCGGCGCGCATGGCGGCGTCGCGATTGGAAGCAGGCACGGGGATCTGCTGGGCGTAAGCATAGATCAGCGCGGCGTTCAGATGAATTCCGCCAATCGCGCCGATAGGGCCTCCGTTGTGGAAGGGCGCGATTCCGACGTAGTGCGTCTCCGACAGAGCGGCGATGCGCTTGATCTTGGTCAGACTGTTCTGACCCAGATCCGGGCGCACGATGTTCACCGATCCGCTGGCCAGCAGGCTCTGGAATCCGGTGATGTCGGTGATGTTCCGGCCGAGCCCGATCGGCATTACGGATTCATCGACGATCTTGGCGAGGGCATCCTGCGTGATCACGCCGGTGGGCTCGTCAAACCAGATCGGGTGAGTGCGCTCGAGCGCTGACGCGACGCTTGCGGCATCTCCGGGAGTCATCGCGCCGGCGCCATCGAGAACCCATTCCGACGATGGACCAGCCAGAGCCTGCATTTCCGAGAAGCGCTTCTTTACAAGGTCCACGTAGGCGCGGAGAGGAATCATGGCATCGCGCAGCGGAGCGGCCATGGTGAAGGCCTGTATTCCCTGACGCTTCGCGCGTTCGAGCGAGGGCGCGGCTTCGACGGCGGTTGCGCCTTCGAGATGACCGAGGAGGCGGGCTTTATAGCGAACAGGCCCGCCGAGATATTGATAGATGGGAACGTTTTTGGCGCGGCTCACTAGGTCGAGCATCGCGTTGCTGACGGCCGCTTCGAGCGAAGGCGTATGGCGCAGCGCCGAGCGAATGAATTCGGAGTCCGTGGCCCGCCGCCCGATGGCAGCGTCCCGCGCTGCAGCGATCTCGGCGGCGACCGCCGGGCCGCCTTCGCCATAGCCTGCTGTCCCTCCCTGGGACTGCACGCGCACGACGGTGTAGCGGCGGTTCGAGACCGGCTCTTTGACGCGCCACGCGCGGAACTGCTCGATTTTGAGCGGGTGATCGCCGGCGGCGGGAGGAGCGAAGGCCGCGAACCCTGCGCCGGGAAGCTTACGACGTTGGGCTCTCATTGGATGTACGGGTCCTTATTCTCAGAGCAGCAGGGTTTCTGCATGGGCTTGCGAACCATGACTTCGGTGCGGGTGAGATTTTTGTCGTAAAGCTGCATCAGCATTCTGCCGTCACGGGTGTTGATGGCGGGCTCTTTCGGCGGTTTGTAGCCGCGGTCCACGACCGTTTTGTAGACGGCCTGCATGTCGAGGGTGCCGACGCAGACGTGATGCCAGACGCCGAGTTGCTGCGGCGTAGGAGGCCCGTCGTGCTGAACCATGTATTCGATCCAGTTGTCGCCGTCGGGCGTCAGGTAAGAGATCCAGTCGAGGCGATCGTCGCGAGGGCCACCCTGCCAGAGGAAGCGAAAACCCAGGATGTCTTTGTAGAATTTGTTCTGCGCTTCGGGGCTCTTGACGTGCACGCCCACGTGCAGGATGTGGTCCGAGATGCGGCGATCCGAAAGGCCTTTGCCGTTGTATCTGGACTGAAGCGATCCGTTGACGTACTCGACGAATTCGATGTTGTGTCCTTCGGGGTCCTGGACAACGAAGCTGTAGTTGCCGTCCGAGTCCTTTGAGATGCGACCCGGCACATCGACGCCTTTCGCGGCAAGGTAGTCGCGCAGTTTCCGCGCATCGCCGGTCTCGAAACCGATCTGGATAAGCCTGTCCTCCGATTCGTTTCGAAGCGTCTGGGCGACTTCGATGTATTGACGGTCGTTCACCTTGAAGACAGCGAGTTGGGCGGGGCCGGAGATGGCTCGTTTATGGCGGAAAACCTCGTCGTAACCGAGAACGCCGGAGTAGAATTTGCGAGCTTCGTCGAGATTGTCTGTCTTTACGACGAAGTTCGCGATTTTGGTTATGGGCGGCCTGACGGCGGGAGCGGCGGCGATCAGGGGGAGGACAACGGCAGCCGCGGCAATCAGGGCGAAGAGAGCGCGCATCAGATGAGCCTCCTCTGAAAATGTTTCACCATCGTACATCGCGGGCCCGTGGACAAATTCTAAGGTTGGAGACAATGCCCCGGTAACCGTTCGGAGGACCGCGTACCGCGTGGAAGGATCCAGACCAGAGGATGTTCGGGCGTCGAGTTGTGCGTCCATTCGTTCAGTGACGACGGCGGAGGCGGAATCGGCGGACAGCGGCGCCGGACCTATCGGGAGAGAAGACTGCAGAGACCCGCCGCATCTTCGTCATCACCGGCGGGTATCTGTACGCAATCGACGCCGAGACCGGAGAGCCGGTGGCTCCTTCTGCGGACCACGCCAGTCACGCTCGGAGAGGGAGGCTGCGCCCACTGCAAATTATCGATTCTGCGACTGGGGAATCGCGCCGCCGAGTTCTTCGGCGAACCGCTCTTCCGGCGCAAATACCAGCGCGCTGCGCCTGCGGCGCCAGAACCAAACGATCCCGCACAGAAACCAGATTGCCGCGCCGAAAACGCCAGGCTGGTAATCCGTATTCATCAGCAGGGCGCCAAGAGCGACCAGAGCGATAACGCAGGTCACGACGGCGCCGGTCACTCCCAGCGGACTCCGCCATGGGCGAGGCATTTCGGGATAGCGGACACGCAGCAGAATAAATGAGATCAGTTGAAATATGTAGGCAATTACAGCCCCGAACACGGCCATATTCAGCAACACCGCGCCAGCCGGGCTCTTCGGTCCCGCAAGATGAATGGCCAGAGCGGTTAAGTATCCGAGAACTGAGCCGACGATCAGCGCCCGTTCTGGCGTCTTCCGGACACTGTGCGTCACCGATAACCACGTCGGGAAATAACCCGCGCGGGAAAGCGAATAGATCTGACGCCCGAAGGCGAAAATAATCGCGTGGAAGCTAGCAATCAGGCCAGCGCATCCCGCCAACGCAAGAAGGCGGGCCGTTGCCGTGTCTCCAAAGATCGTGCGGAGCGCCAGAAACAACGGCTCATCGGATCCGCCAACAGCGCGCGCTCCTGGCGCGATTCCCGCATTCAGAACGATGGTTAGGAACGCGAAAACTACCAGCGTCGCCAGACCCAGAAGAGTCGCCTTCGGCATATCGCGCGAAGGATCGCGCGCCTCCTCCGCCGCCAGTGGAAGCTGCTCGATTCCCAGATACACCCATAGCGCGAAGGGCAGCGCGCGCAAAACGCCGAGCCACCCGTGGGGCAGCCACGAGCCTTCATCGAGAGCCCATCTGTGGAGATCGAACCTGGGTATGGCGCCTGGAATCAGGATAGTAAGCACCGCCAAAGCGCAGAACGTCGTCACCAGCGTCACCCGGAACGAGGTCTCCACGCCCGCCGCGTTGAATCCAAGAAACACCGCATAACACGCCAGCCACCACACCGGAGCCCAGCTTGCCGGGGTTTCGAAAATCGTTCCGAGATAGCCGCCGATGCCGACGACGATCACTGCGGGCGTGAGGATGTACTCCATGTTTTCCGCCAGCCCGGTGACAAAGCCGCCCCACGGTCCCATCGCGGCTCTGGCGAAGGAATAGGCGCCGCCCGCATGCGGCAGTGCGGGAGACATTTCCGCGATCGCGCAGCACAGACCCAGAAACAGCGCGGTCATGATGAGCAGCGCGCAAAGCATTCCGCCGAATCCGCCTGCGATGAGACCGAAATTCCAGCCGAAGAAGTCTCCTGAGATAACGGCGCCCACGCCGAGCGCCCACAGATGGAGCACGCCCGCATGCCGCCGAAGCGATCGTCTGGTGAAGTATTCCAGGTCAGGGCGCCAGTATCGGATCGTTGGCATGCTTCACCGAGTGTAGCCAGCGAAGGCGGTCCGGTTACTCACGAAAGTGGGGCCCGTTCTGCCTTACAGATTCACGCGGCGCCGTGTTGGGGATGGTCGCAGGACGGGGCAGAAGTTCGGTATTCGTTGCCCTGATATTCGAGTTCCCGGTGGATGCCGATGCTCGATGTGTAGTAACCGTCGATCGTCATACGTTTGAGTTCGACGAAGAATTTGCCGAGTTCAGCGCGGGGATTCTGCTCCTCTGCGGCTGCAAGGGCTAGAACATCTTCGAGACGGGCGCCGGATGCCGCGGTGTGGAAGGCGGCAAGTCCGTTCCGCCAATTCTGCTTCACCGCGGCGGAGCTGGTCGAGACCATGAGGTCGGCAAAGGCAGGAACGCGCGCTTCGCGAGCGCCGGGGGCGTGATCGTCCGCCGGGATGATCATTTCGGTCAGGCGATCGAGCAGTACCTGTTCTCCAGGAGTAAAAAAGGCGAACTTGTAACCGGCAAAATCGGTTCCGATTCCGGAACTCGAGCAGTGAGTCGGAGTCGCCGCCTCAAGGGACGCGGCCGGAACAACGGACACAAGCTTCAGTAAGGTCCTGCGATCCATTTATAGTTCTCCCTTCCTGCGCTTGTCGATCATATATTCCGAGGCTCGCAGCGAAAGCGCCATGATCGTGAGGGTCGGGTTCTTCTCGGCGCTTGTGGGAAACGTGCTGCCGTCGGTGACAAACAGGTTTTTCACATCGTGGGACTGGCAAAACGCGTTCAGCGCGGAAGTGCGCGGGTTCGTGCCCATCCGAACCGTGCCGTTTTCGTGACTGGCGAAGCCGCCCGGCGATTCGGGCATCGTGACGCGCACGTCCGCTTTCAACCGGTCCGCGATCTCGATCGACGTGTTCCTCATGTGCGTGAAAATCTGCCTGTCGGTATCACCGAAACGGAAGCGCACGACAGGAATCGGGATGCCGAAGGCGTCGGCGCGTTCGGGATCGACGGTGACCCGGTTGTCCGGATGTCCAGTGACCTTGCAGAATCCGCCAAGTTGCAGCATCGCGCCCTGCATACGACGGACTTGACGCTTGAAGTCCGCGCCGTAGCCAGCGATGCCGCGCGCCTGGAACGGGAACATGTAACCGTCGTAATTAATCTGAAAATCGTATGCGCCGGTGAGCCGTTTCGTGTCGTGGCGCGGAATGAATGCCTGATCGAGCGCGCCATCCTGATTCGAGGGCGGACGGCCTTCGAGCTCCTTCAGGTACATGATGATCTGAGCGCTCGAATGGCCGTGCAGATAGCGTCCGACGACGCCGCTCGAATTGGCGAGTCCGTCTGGATAGCGGCGGGACCTGGAATTAAGCAGCAAGCGCGCGGATTCGATGGTGGCACAGCAAACGACCACGATTCGGGCGCGGATTTCCTCTTCCTTTTTGGTCTGGCGGTCGATGATAGAAACCGCGCGGGCCAGACCGTCCTGATCAAGAAGGATCTGACGAGCGAGAGCATTCTGTCGCAGCGTGAGGTTGCCCGTGCGCCGGGCCTTGGGAAGCATGCTGCCCGGTGTGGAGTAAATCGCCGATACGTCGCACCCGTCCATGCAGTGGCCGCAGTAATGGCACGCGGGGCGGTTATCGTAATTGCGCGTGAGAAGCGCTTTTCGGACAGAGATGACCGGAATCCCCATGGGCGCGACGGCGCGCTTCAGGATGGTCTCGCTGCAGCGAAGCGGCAGGGCCGGCAGATAGTGGCGCCCGGCGGGAAGGATCTCCAGACGGTCGTCGTTGCCGCAGACGCCGATCATCTGTTCGATGCGGTCGTAATACGGCGCGATGTCGTCGTAGGAGATGGGCCAGTCGGTTTCGATGCCGTAGGTTGAATGCTGGCGGAAATCGGGCGGAGCATAGCGAAGGACAACAGCGTTCCAGTGAACTGTTCTCCCGCCCAGCACCCGAATTCGATCGACGCTGACGGAATCCGAATTTTCGTAGCGAATGGAACTGCGGACGTCGCCCGGATAGAAGAGTTCCTGCTTTTCACCGCGGAAGCCGCGATATTGAAGGTCATAAGGCCAACAGTGCGAGCGGAAGCGGTCCGGCCGGATTTCCTCGCCTGCTTCCAGCAGAATCACCTTCGCGCCTGCCTCGCACAGCGTTTTTGTAACGATGCCGCCCGCGGCTCCGGAACCGATAACGCAGACGTCGTAGGTAATCGACGGCATCGGAACAACATGTTATCGCGGCCGGGCGTTCATCTTGCGGGCTGCAAGGTATACGGGAGCAAATCGACGCTCGCAGTCTCGACCCCGAAGTCACACCTGGGCTGCTCCGGGACTGGAATCGGTCGTTGGGGTCGCTTGATAGATTCCGATCATGCTTCCTTCCTAAAAATCGCTCTTTGAACTGAGTTCGCGCCATCGTCGATCGGCCTCCATCCGCGCGAGATCGGCTTGCTCAACAATCTTCACGGCGTCGCTCCCCAGCAGCAGCCGCAAGGGAGGATCGTCCATGTCGGCGACCTTCAGTACTACTTCGGCCCCCTTTTTGGGATCTCCCGGTTGCTTCCCGTTGTACTCAGTCTGGAAGCGAGCCGCCGCCCCCACGGTTGAATCATACTCAGGACGGATCTGTGTCTGTATCGTGGAAGGCGCAGCAAAGCCGGTCCGGAATCCGCCCGGTTCCATGATCGTGACCTTAATGCCGAGTGGCGTGACCTCTTTTGCCAAGACTTCGGAAAAACCTTCGACGCCCCATTTCGCGGCTGAGTACGCAGCCCGCCCCATTGCGCCGGTCCGGCCTCCGACCGATGAGAACTGAATGATGTGCCCCGCGCCCTGTGCTCGCATGATCGGAATCGCGGCTCTGGTAGTAAAGATGGCGCCGAACAGGTTCGTTTCAATCTGAGCCCGGAATTCTTCTATGCTCGTGTCCTCTATGGGACTGACCGTGCCGTAACCGGCATTGTTCACGAGAACATCCAGCCGGCCGAACGTCGAAACAGCCATGTTTACAGCCTTCGCGGCCGCTACTGCATCGGTGACATCGAGTGGGAACGTCTCGATGCGGTCGCCGAAGCGATCAACAAGATCCTTGAGCGCTTGCGTCTGTCGTGCGGTGGCGAATAGCCGGTCTCCCTTCGCGAGGACAGCTTCGGCGATTGCTCTTCCGAGACCACGTGAACTCCCGGTAATCATCCAAACTTTCATGCGGTATATCCTCCATCAACACTCAGACTTGTTCCTTGATTAAATGTGCATCCCTGGCTGGACAACTCGCGCGACGGCAGCCAACGGCCCCAAACGAGCCAACGTCGCGGCACATATCAGCGAGCCTCCGCCGCGACATCGAGCACCGCCTTGGGAAAGGCCTGCGGCGCTTCCTGCGGGAGATTGTGGCCGACATCTCCGCTGGCAACCCGATGCCGGTACCAGCCAGTGAACTTCTTCGCGTAAACCGCGGGTTCCGGATGCGGAGCGCCATTCGCATCCCCCTCCATCCTGATCGTCGGCGCCGTGATGGCCGGAGCTATCGCGAGCTGTTTCTCCAGCGCAGCATACTTCGCCTCCCCTTTGCATCCCCACGTTCACTGTGTGGTTCCCGCGGGAGGCTTTGCCGCCGACCAGAAACGGTGGATTCACCCGAAGTATGCCTTCTTTCTGCCCGTCGATGTGCTCAGCTATGTCTTCAGGGAGAAGTTCCTCGCTGGTCTCAAACAGGCATATCGGCGCGGCAGGCTGCAGCCCTCCGTCTCCGTCGCCCAACTCAGCAACAAGCGGAGATTTCTCTCATTCGTTAACTCACTCGCCCGCCAGAAGTGGGTCGTGTACGCTAAGCCGGCCTTTGGCGGGCCGACTCAGGTCATTCGCTATCTCGCCCGTTATACCCATCGCGTCGCGATCAGCAACCATCGATTACTCGCCTTTGACGGCGAGAATGTCACTTTTCGCTGGAAAGACTACGCGCATGGCAACAAGCAGCGCAAGATGACCGTTTCCGCGAATGAGTTCCTGCGCCGGTTCACCCAACACATCCTGCCAAGAGGGTTCGTTCGTATCCGCCAGTTTGGATACCTGACGAACACGCGGCGCGCGGCAAGTCTGACGCTCGCCCGCGAACTCCTCGATGCCAACTCAGAACCCCACCGCAACGCTCCGTCGCAAATTGACGCCCCTGCTGTCTGGCATTGCCCCCGTTGTGACGGTGAAATGCGTATCGGCCCGAATCTGTCCGCACAGGAACTGAAGTCCCTGTGCAGACGCCTCGACAGCTCGTAGATCGCCCCGCATGCTCCGGCCAAATTACGCGCTCTCGTGCATGGGTGCATTTGTGTGTTCGTTCGCGCGCGCAGCGCTCTCGGCGGCGCACCCAGATCGCTCTCTCGCCCATCTCCCTGCCAAGTCGTCCACATCAAGGCCGATCTCACCGCTTTGTTGGCCTGCCACGCCATCGCGGCGACCAGGGCCGAAGCCCAGGAAAACCACTTGCGGCTCCATAGCGCGGGCCGCCGCACCACCGACTTCCTTCAAGTCGCCCCTATCGAAACTGCCTCGGCTAGAACAATTCGTCTCTCCCGCCCACCCATTCCCGAGGCAGTCCCGATAGGGCGCTAACGACATATCGGTAGAGATCCTTGCAGTGGATCGGGGCGACGCGAAATTTCGATTGCGCGGTTTCTCTCTCGCGACCCCTCGCAGCGCCTAAATCAGTGCGTTGTCAGAGTGGGCAACTTTTCGATCAGAACCAGCCAGCCTGACATCTGTGAATCAGAGACCGGTCCGTAGCTGAGTGGATGGTGGGACTTCGATTCCGAAAACCTGCCGTCTGCGCTGGCAATTTGAAGAATCTGCGAATCTATACTCCAGTATGTGGACTCATTCGCGTTTCGCCGTCGTATTGTGGGTGGCGTCTGCCTGCGCTCAGAACATCAGCGTTAGTTTTCCGGCTTCGCGCTCGGAGAAACCACTCGACGGACGTGTCCTGTTGCTCCTGTCCAACGATCCGAGCGCCGAGCCTCGGATGCAAATCGACGACACCCCGAAGTCGCAAATGGTATTCGGCGTCACCGTGGATGGATGGAAACCGGGCCAGCCGATCACGATCGGGCAGAACGCACGAGGTTATCCACGAGCAGATCTGAGGGACGTTCCGCCGGGCGAATACACGATTCAGGCCGTGATGAACATCTACGAGACGTTTCATCGCTCCGATGGAAAAACCGTTAAACTCGCGCCGGATCGCGGTGAAGGGCAGCATTGGAATCTGGCCCCTGGCAACCTGCTGTCGAGACCGCGCAGGGTAAACATCGGGCCGAACGCGCCGCCAATTGATGTTTCGCTCACCGATGTGATTCCTCCCATCAAGCCTGAACCCGATACGAAGTATCTGCGCCACATCGACATCCAATCGCAGCTGCTTACGCGGTTCTGGGGCAGGCCAGTGATGCTCTCCGCCATCGTGATGGTTCCCGAAGGATTCGATTCGCACCCCAACGCCCACTATCCGCTGATCGTCTTCCACGATCACTTTGTCAGCACGCTGAACGACTTTCGCGAGACGCCGCCCGATCCAAATCTCAAGCCGGATTACTCCGACCGCTTCCATCTGGCGGGCTACAACCGTATACAGCAGGAAGAGGCGTATAAAAACTACCAGAAATGGATCGCGCCCGGCACGCCGCGGGTTCTGATCGCAAAGCTGCAACACGCGAATCCGTTCTACGACGACTCCTACGCGGTTAATTCGGCCAATGTGGGGCCTTATGGCGACGCAATCGAGACCGAGCTGATCCCTGCGATTGAGCGGCAGTTCCGTGGGATTGGGCAAGGCTGGGCGCGATTCATGTACGGCGGTTCGACCGGAGGATGGGAATCGCTTGCGGCGCAGATCTTCTACCCCGACCACTACAATGGCGTGTTCGTCGCGTGCCCGGACCCCGTCGATTTCCACGCTTACATGTCGGTCGATCTATACGGGCAGGACAACATGTTCTACCTGCAGGGCGCAAACAAGCGCGTCGAGCAGCCGGCTATGCGCGATTATCTTGGACACACGTTGATTTCCATGCGCGACAACATTGCCTATGAGGCGGCGCTGGGGGATCATGGTCGATCCGGCGAACAGTTCGATATCTGGCAGGCCGTCTATTCGCCCGTGGGGCCGGACGGATACCCGAAACCGATCTTCGACAAACAGACGGGCGCGATCGACCACACAACCGCCGCGTACTGGCGTGAGCATTACGATCTCAACGCAATTCTCCAGCGGGACTGGCTCACGCTGGGACCGAAGCTTCAGGGGAAGCTTCATATCTATGTCGGATCGGACGATACATATTTCCTGAATGACGCCGTTTATCTGATGGAAGACTTTCTCAATCAGACAGGGACGCCCGGACATGGCGTGCCGTATGATGGCGAAGTGCGGTATGGACCTCGCGCGGAGCACTGTTGGAACGGCGATCCGACGAAGCCCAATTGGTACTCCCGGCTGCACTATAACCAGATGTATCTGCCTCAGATTGTGGAGCGGATGAGGAAGACTGCGCCGGCGCGCGCGGATTTGACGAGTTGGGCTTATTAGAGAGCGTCGGGCCTGATCGGCGCACACGTTTCCAGCCGTGGCTCCAGATCTCATCATTCGGCCTGCTTTTGCTTTTCTGTGTAAACTAACAATGCTTTATGCGCTCGATCCTGTTGCTGCTGTTGACAACGGGCTTTGTAGCTGCCCAAAGCCCGGATGCCGGAAAGCGCGGATTCGTAGCGCGTTGCGCTGGTTGTCACGGCGAAGACGGTAAGGGGGGTGGGCACGGTCCGGCCATTGTCAACCTCCGTCAACCTCGCGCAGCCACGGCGGATCAGGTACGCGACATCGTACAGCGCGGTATCCCGCAGAGCGGCATGCCGGCATTTCAGCTCGCGGACGCCGATGCCACGGCGATCGCCGAATTTGTCTTGAGCCTGCGCACGCCTGCTGTTGTCTTGGGCGCCACAACCTCCGAAGGCGATCCCGATGCAGGCGAGAGATTCTTCGAGGGGAAGGGCGGATGCTCTGCGTGCCATATGATTCGGGCGCGCGGCGGAATCCTGGGGCCGGATCTGTCCAGGTTGGGCGGCACGCGGACCCGTGCGCAGATCGAGCAGCAATTGCGTGAGCCGGGCTCCGCGGCGCCGCAAGACCGCGGTGGGAGTGGCGGGCGTGGTGGGGCGCCTGCATACCGTGCGGTCCAGGTGCGGTTTCGCAACGGTCAACCCATCAAAGGCATCGCGAAAAACGAGAGCGCTTTCGACCTGCAGTTGCTGGGTACTGATAACAAACTGCACCTTCTGTTGAAGAGCGACCTGGCCGAGATCACACGGCTGAAGTCTCTGATGCCCAAACCGGAGGCTTCCCCGAATGAAATGCGCGACCTCACGGCGTACCTGACCCGCCTCAATTTCGACGCAAAAGCGCCCGTGCCGGAATCGGTAACCGGAGCCGGCGTGTCATTCGCAGAGATCGCGTATCCCGAGCCCGGCAGTTGGCCCACGTAC
The DNA here is from genome assembly GCA_035262625.1 of Bryobacteraceae bacterium. Classification (GTDB taxonomy): domain Bacteria; phylum Acidobacteriota; class Terriglobia; order Bryobacterales; family Bryobacteraceae; genus BOG-234. The sequence goes on along the minus strand of DATFSM010000049.1, from coordinate 12,962 downwards.
AACGGCAACCTGAGCGGAAACCGATTCAGTCCGCTCAGCCAGATCGACAAAACAAATGTGGAACGGCTGTCGCCAAAGTGGATGTTCACGCCGCCAAATGCCCCGCGCAGGCTGGAACTCACCCCCATCGTTGCGGACGGCGTGATGTACGTAACGCTGGTGAACGAGGCCTTTGCTCTTGACGCGCGCAGCGGTCGCGAAATCTGGCACTTCAGTCGCCCCCGTACCGAGGGACTCGCCGGTGACGCCGCAGGCGGCATCAATCGGGGAGCGGCAGTCCTCGGCGACTGCGTCTTCATCGTGACTGACAATGCCCACTTGATTGCGCTGCACCGGTTCACTGGCCAATTGCTCTGGGACGCCGAGATGGCGGACTCGAAGCAGAACTACGGATCGACGCTGGCCCCTCTCATCGTCAACGATCTCGTGATCGTCGGAGTCTCGGGGGGAGACGAGGGCATTCGCGGATTTCTCGACGCCTATAAGGCATCCACAGGCGAGCGTGCCTGGCGATTCTGGACAATCCCCGCTCCCGGTGAGCCCGGCTCGGAAACCTGGAAAGGACGCGCTATTGAACACGGCTGCGGCGCCACCTGGCTCACAGGTGTCTATGACCCGGAAGGCGGCCTGCTCTACTGGCCCACCGGAAATCCGTGCCCCGATTACAACGGCGCCGAACGCCTCGGGGATAACCTTTACACCTCTTCCGTGGTCGCGCTCAATCCCGCCGATGGAAAGCTCAGGTGGTATTACCAGTTCACCCCGCACGATCTCCATGACTGGGACGCCACCGAGACTCCCCTGCTGGTTGACGCCACATTTCATGGACAGTCGCGAAAGCTGATGCTGCAGGGTAACCGGAACGGCTTTTTCTATGTTCTCGACCGATTGACCGGCAAGGTGCTGCTGGCCGAACCCTTCGTCAAAAGGCTGACGTGGGCCAGCGGGATCGGGCCTGACGGCAGGCCGGTCCTGTTGCCCGCCAATGAGCCAACCGTCGAGGGACAGATGGTCTGCCCGGCAGTCGCGGGAGCGGCGAACTGGCCTTCATCCGCGTTCAGTCCCTTGACCGGCTTCTATTACATGTTCGCGGAAGAATCCTGCGACATCTATTCGAAGAACGACGAGTGGTGGAAGGCCGGGGAATCCTTTTATGGTGGCGCCACCCGCAACGCTCCCGGGCAAGCCAGCGGGAAGTTTCTGAAGGCCATCGACATTCAGACCGGGAAGACGGCTTGGGAAATCCGCGATATAGGAGGCGGGATTCTGGGCAGCGGTTTAATGGCCACCGCGGGTGGCCTGATTTTCTATGGCGACGGGAATGGCGCGTTTCTCGCTGCTGACGCGACGAATGGCAAAACTCTGTGGCACTTCAATTCCGGTGGCAATTCCAAAGGCGGCTCGATGACATACGCTATGGATGGCGTTCAGTATGTTGCGACGACTTCCGGTTCCGCGATTGTGACCTTCACTCTCAGATGAGCTTCATCGGCGGAACATTCATGCTAATAAGGCCTATAGCATTAAGAGTCCACAGCTAAGGCGTCCAATCGGCAAATTGTCGCCCTTGCGCTTTGAATGCACAGTTACTTGTGCCTATTGAAAATGTGGGACGTGTTCCTTCTCAAACGTCCGGCCGCACCCGTTCTATGCGCCCTGATTATGTGGATCCCGGAAACGCATCTAACGCAGCGGTTACCATCGTTCCAATGGCGCGACTGCTGCTTCTCGCATAGTTTCAGCTCAGCGGTCTGGCGCGGGTATCACGGCATTATCGGTGCCGGTTCATCTGCCCGGCCCGAACACCCTGTTGACCCACATCTCAACTCAGCTAACGCCGTGTGGGATGAAGCGGCGATTTCGCAAATGCGGTGGCTGTTCTGAGATTCGTGTTAGACTCCACCGCATGAATCGGATCTTTCCGGTATGTTTTCTGCTATCGGTCGGCGCGTTGTCCGTGATGGCGTCGGGGCCTGATGACAGGGGCGTCGCCGATCCGAAGGCGCTCGTCTCACGGGTGAATCCGGGGGCGGCGCCGATCGGGATCGAGGAACTGTTTTTTACGCGCTCGGTGTCGAACCCGGCGTGGTTTTGATACCTATTTGAAAGGAGCACAACTTCGCCCTTAAGCCCAACGTGCAGCGACTCGATCGTATGGACGCCACAGCGAATGAGCGCCTTTCGCCTTTGCAGTGAGCTAACTTGAAAGGCGCGCTGGATAGACATCCGGGAAGTTTCGGTTGCGTCCAAATTTACGAACGCCAGGACACGCCGCTCCGGCGGTTCCGGGGGAGGTACCTGATCCTCCAGTCGCTCGACGCATCGAAGAATTGGCGCATCATTATTTGGCTTCCGATTTCTGTAGTTCTTGCAGTCCGCTCAAGCGCCGCCACACGCACTTCGAAATCCTCAATTTCGATCGCCTGCCTGGAGTGATCGAGCATGCTGTCCGCGGCCCGCACGCGGACTGAAGCTGGAGCGTTCGGATCGACCTTGATTTTAAACAGCGTCGATACCGCGGCGCTCGAAGCCTGCTGGAGACGCGCAATAGACTGCCCGAACGCGGCACGACGAGCCTCCCGGTAGGCCGCCTGAAAGCCGGGGATCTGCATCCAACGCACGAGAGTCTTTGATCAGCGGTGGTAACATCTTCGCTGCATCAGTAACTGGATTACTGAGGAGGATTACACAATGAGCGAACCGAACAATATCGACATCAAAGAGGAAGTTCAGAAAACCGAAGAGCAGGAGCTTAATCAAGAGACGCTTGACAACATCTCAGGTGGTTCAAACGAAGGCGGTAGTGGGGGCGGGCACCGTTAGTCGAAGGTCGCCGAAAATGCCGAAGATGGTCAAAGCGCGCGCGAAGGTGCCGAGACCGTTTCGTTGGCTACCTTCGGGCGATTTGGCCATCTTCGGCCCGGCGGAACTCGGCTCAGGCCGAATCCGCTGTAGCGCGTAATAGTCGTAAATGTCGTAAACTGCGTTCGGCCGTAAGGTTCTCTCTGAAGCCAGCATTCGTGAACCGCCCGCGTCGAACTACTGCCCGCAGCCGTTGGGCCTGGCGCGGTCGCGCCATTCCGAATCGAGCTCGATACCGTAGGGCGGATCGGTTACAAGCAGCATCGGCTTCGCGTGTGCGAGCACTCTCGCGACAAAATCGGTCTGCGTGCAGTCTCCACAGATGAGCCGGTGGTTGCCGAGGCGCCAGAGATCCCCAATTTTTGAGGTTGGCTCGGCGGGTACCTCCGGCACTTCGTCTTCGTCAGTCAGGCCGCCCGAGGACTCCGGCTGCGCGAGCAGCGAGCGGAGTTCGTCGTCCTCGAAGCCAAGAATTTCGAGGTCGTATTCGGCATCACGCAGCGCCTCGATCTCAAGACGGAGCATCTCCTCATCCCAGCCGGCATTCAGAGGCGACGGTTATCGGCAAGCGCGAGCGCACGACGTTGGTTATCGTTCAAGCCATCGAGAATGATGACGGGCACCTCGCGCAGTCCGAGTTTGCGAGCCGCAAGCAGGCGAGCACGGCCGCCGATGATTACGCGATCGGGACCGGCGAGGATCGGGTTTACAAACCCGAACTCTTTGATGGATGCGGCGATCTGCGCAACCTGGTCATCGGAGTGAGTGCGCGCGTTTCTCGCGTAAGGGATGAAGCTGCCGAGCGGCCAGAGCTCGATGTGGCTTGCCATTGGCATAGCGAAATCGAGCTTGCTTATGCAATAGCAAATCGCCCTGTCAGTCGTCAACTGAACAGTAACTCGGGGCCGATTGAGCCGGGTGCGTGGCGGGTCTGAAGTTCCCGTGAGGGGTCCGGCCGCTAGTCTATCGTTTCTAAAATAACTGTACTAATGAGAGAGCTGGTCGCATACTGGGAGTGGATATGCCACTTCCTGCCGCTGCCAGGCTCAAGGTCTCGGAGTTAGACCGCAAAGAACTGATCTTTCTTAGTCGGCAGCGTAGTATTCCGCGCGGGATTCTGCTGCGCGTGAACATCATTCTGGGTGCGGCCGGAGGGCGGGCCAATCATCTTCTGGCTCGTGAACTTTCCACGACGATGACAACGGTGTTGTTGTGGCGAAAGCGGTACGAGACAGACGGTTTTGCCGGGCTGTTTGCGGATCGCCCACGCAGCGGACGCCCGAAACGAATCTCCGCAGATAAGGAAGCCGCAATCGTGGAGGCCACCATCAAGACTGTCCCCAAAGATGCGACGCATTGGAGCGTTCGCGCGATGGCGTCAAGCCAGAAGGTGAGTCCGGCGACGGTGCTGCGGATCTGGAGGAAACACAAACTGCAACCGCATCGGGTCGAATCTTTCAAGTTCAGCAACGACCCCGAATTTGCTCCGAAGGTGCGTGACATCGTGGGGCTGTACATGAATCCGCCCGACAAGGCGATTGGGCTGAGCGTGGACGAGAAGAGTCAGATTCAGGCGCTCGACCGCACGCAACCGATCCTGCCCTTGCGGCCGGGGTTGCCGGAGCGGCAAACGCATGACTACACGCGCCACGGCACAACCACCCTGTTTGCCGCGTTGAACGTTCTGGAAGGAACGGTAATCGGTGAGTGCCAGCCGCGGCATCGACATCAGGAGTTCTTTCGATTTCTCGAACGGATCGACCAGTCAGTTTACGCTGGTCTCGACATACATCTGGTGCTCGACAACTACGGTACCCACAAGCATCCGGAAGTCAGGAAATGGCTGGCAGAGCGGCCACGCTATCACGTCCACTTCACTCCCACGAGTTCCTCATGGCTCAATCAGGTGGAGCGTTGGTTCGCCGAAATCACCCGTAAGAGAATTCGTCGCGGCACCTTTCGCAGCGTTCGCGAACTCACTAAAGCTATCGACGACTACATCCGCATCTACAACAACCGCCCCTCGGCCTTTCCACTGCGTGGCAAGCGCCAGCCGCATCATCCGGAAAGTCAACAAATATCGACGAACTTCAGAAACAGCAGACTAGCAGTTTCTCAGACTAAATCGGTACTTGCTATGTGGTTTAAATCCACGTATCCTTCTTGACACGATGAGGACTATCAGTGTTCTGGCATTGGCCGGTTTGACCATAGTGCTGGGCGCTTGCGGGAGCAATTCCCCAGCTGTAGACAAGATTGCGATTGAGAAGTCGGTTAACGATGTGGAGAAGGGCATGCGGAAAGTCGCAAACGACAAAGATGCGGCGGCGTTTGCCTCCAACTTTGTGGCCGATGCGATTATGATGACGCCGGGGAAGCCGCCGATGAATGGTCGGGATGCGATTCGGACGGCAATGACGGCGTTGCTGACTGATCCGAATTTCAAGGTTGATTTTGCATCGGACAAGGTAGAGGTGGCGGACTCGGGCGACATGGCGGCGACGCGCGGGAGTTATACGTTGACACTGACGGACCCGGCGACGCAAAAGGCGATCACCGATAAGGGTTCTTACATGACCGTTTTCCGAAAGCAGAAAGACGGGACGTGGAAGGCGGTGCTCGATTGCGATGTGAGCGAGATTCCTCCGACCGCGCCGCCGGTATCCAAGGCGGCGGTGAAGGGCAAGAAGGCAAAGGGCAGGAAACGATAGAATCCTGCGGGCGCGTCTCAACCTGCCGGGCCGAAAACCCATCGCGATCCTAAACGAACCTACACAGACCGGGCCTTCCGCACCTGCACTAAGCGGCGAAGAGCCTTCCCTTCCGAAACGCATGGTAAATGATCAGGTCTGGCAACGACAGAAATGCCGACGCCAAACTCCCTGATAAAGCCAGGATGTGAGCGACTTATTCATCCAAAGGGGTCCTCAACAGTTGGATTCAAGATGCTTCTGATCGAAGATGTGTCCCCAACCAAGGCGCCTGCGGCCTCATCCAACGAGGAAAACGCAGCTGGCCGGGCGCTTTGTTAGCTTGGCCAGTGGCTATCGGAAATCCAGAGACAGAACTCGGGCGTATCTTCGGAGATCGTCGCGAACGTTGTGGCGTTCTGGAGAGTAGGGGGCGTTCCTGAAGTCACTATGTACTTCTGAATCGATCCAGTCCCGGTGCCGCCGGTACCATCCTGAAAAACCACGTAGACATTCCCGGAACTGTCGAAAGAAATGCCGCCGACTTTATTCTTCTTCGGAAGAGTGATAGCGACTGCCTGAAATGACAACGAAGCCCCGGAAGTGGAGGAAGGCAGGGCGCTCCACAAAAGACTTTCACCCGCGCTGACCCATAAGCCACTCCCGGATATCGCGAGATGTGTGGGGCTGAGCTTGTTCAGCGATCCCGAGCCAAGGTACGCGCCGCCGCTCAGGTCATACATATTGACCTGGCAATCCACTTCGTCACAGACAAACAGGATGCCGTTGGCGATCGCCACATCGCGCACCGAATTGGACGGCGCGACCGGCTTGCCGGACTTGCTCGCAGGCAGGACGTTCAATCCGCCCTGGCTTTGTTCCACGTCCGGTGCAACCACCGCAACGCCGACAAGATTGCCATTCTGCGAAGCGACGAAAGTGCCGTCGAGAAAGCGGATCGCGGGCGGGTACAAATTCGTCAGATAATCGCACTGGCAGCCGGAGCCGAGCGAACCGGTCACCTGGCCGTTATTGCCTGCCGTCAGGTTCACCTGCGCAACGACATTGCTGTCCTGATTCGAGATGTAGCAACTGGAGGAGTCGAACGCGATTCCGAACGGATGCATGATCGATTGTCCGGGCCCGATCACCGTGTCGAGGTAGTTAAAGGCCGGGCCTTTCGCTGGCGGCCCCTGAAAGACCAACAGATTGCTCGCGCTCTTGCCGCCGTTGACAACATAAAGGTTGCCTTTGTAAACGGCCATTGCGCGAAGCTCATCCAGCGTAACCGTGGTGGGAACGGACAAAGCCGTTGTGGTTTGAGGCTTGGTCTGTGGTCCCATCGAGTTGCTCGCTGTGGAGTAGCCGTAGATGTTATTCTGTCCGCCTTTACCGCCGTGAAAAGTAACGAGTAGCGTATGTGCGATTACACACGCTCACATACCCGTACTTCAGCGTCAATATTTTGTTCCATCACGATCGGCATGTGACTGGCATCTTTTTTCCACCATTGCCTGGACCGAGGTGTGACTTGCGGGCAACCGTCGGCGAACGGCCATTGGAGGCTACCGAAGTTCGCGTCCAAGTCTGAAGATCTGAGCGCGTCAGGTCCTGCAAAATTGTTTTGGGTTCGCGACCCTCGTTAGCAGGGATGTGTGCAGAGCAAGACTGGCCAGGTCGCCCGAAACGGAACGGCAGGATGCGCAGGTTCAGCGAAATCCCTCCTCTCCGGCGCGGGCTTGACCGCGAGGTGGGGTCTTGGCTTCGGGAAAGTTCCTTCAGACGACCTTCGGAGCGGTCGCAGTGAGTCCAGTTAGCCAGGTCAGCAGGCTGCTGCTCGCTCAGGTCGCTTTAAGGGGCGCAAGGGGGAAAAGGCGGGTGTCTGAGGAATCCTGTACGCGGCAGCCGCATTCCGGCGGATGAATCATATACTGGCTGCAACCAATATTGAGGAAATCATGAACGCTCCGAATGGACCGGTTATCGCTCGCTTCGCCTTGGTTCTCTCCGCCGGTGTCTCGGCCGTGCTCTTCGGCGGAACCGACCCGGCGAATATCCTCACTGGTCAGTCGGCGTTCGTCACATCCAGTGGGGTGAATCCCGGCACGTTTCGCAAGATCACGACCGCGGACTTGCCCAAGCCTTTCATGACTGAGTCCGCCACCTTGCGATCCCGGATTGTTTCGCGACCCGCCGGTATGTTACCGCAGGCGCCTCCGGGCTTTCGGGTGAACTTGTTTGCCGACGGCTTGCTCCTGCCTCGCGTCATTCGCGTCGCGCCGAATGGTGACGTTTTCCTGGCGGAAACACAGGCAGGGCAGATCCGCGTTTTTCGAGGCATCCAACCCGACGGTAAGCCGCTCGAGTCCTCGGTATTCGCGACCGGCTTCCATGAGCCGTACGGAATGATTTTCTATCCGCCGGGTAATCCCCAATGGTTGTACATCGCGAATACCGACTCGGTCGTAAGGTATGCCTACAAGGGCGGTGACCTGAAAGCTACCGGCAAGCCCGAAACCGTGATCGCCCTGCTTCCTTCCAGTCGTCCGCGCGACGAAGTTGCATGGCGCGCGTACGACGCGGCTGTCGCTGAAGGCAGGCCGGTACCTGATCACGGCCATTGGACGCGCGACCTTGCTCTCTCGCGTGACGGCAAACGTCTCTTCGTCGGGGTTGGTTCCGCATCGAATCTCGACGATCCGGACGACCATCCCAGCGAGACTCACCGCGCAAGCGTTCTCGAATACACGCCTGAGGGCAAGTTCGTGAAAGTCTATGCGTCGGGGCTGCGCAATCCTTCGGGAATTGCCGTGAATCCGTCAACGGGCCAGTTGTGGTGTTCAGTGAACGAACGCGACGGGCTGGGGGACAACCTGGCGCCCGACTACATCAGTCACGTGCAGGAGGGCGGATTCTACGGATGGCCCTGGTACTACATCGGCGGCAACGCAGACCCACGACTCAAAGGCAAGCATCCTGAATTGAAAGACAAAACGATCGTCCCCGACGTGCTGCTTCAATCGCACTCGGCTTCCCTCCAGTTGACGTTTTACGAGGGCAAGCAGTTCCCCGACGAATACCGCGGCGATATCTTCGCAAGCCAGCATGGCTCCTGGAATCGATTCGTGCGATCCGGCTATGAAGTTGTGCGCGTACCGCTGAAGGACGGGAAAGCGACAGGCGCTTATGAGGATTTCCTCACCGGTTTTTTGACGCCCAAAGGCGACGTGTGGGGGAGGCCAGTGGGGATCGGCGTCGCATCAGACGGATCGCTGCTTGTTTCCGACGATGGGTCCGGCTCCATATGGCGCGTGACATTTGCGGGTCGATGATAAGCGGGCGATGAGAATTTGGCTATGGCAGCCTTGTTCAGAATTTTGATTCATAGAGGCGGCGCGAAGTACGAAGGAGGCCTGGGACTCCAAATTGGAGTGTTGAAAACAAGAAAGTCAGAACCTTAACCGGGTATTCGAGGACCGCCGCGTTCAACGACCGGTTACTGCGGTTTCAGATAGCCGATGGAGGTGAGAAACTCCTCCGCCTTACCGAGAGTCTCTTCGTAGTATTTGCTTCCATTCGGACCTGTAGTTGAAAAATCCGTGCTCCTGGCCCTCGAACCCGAGGAGTTCACAGCGATTCCCCACCGCATGCATCTTCTTTGAGAACGATTCGACGGTAACGAACGGAACGATCGTATCGGCCCTGCCATGAAAAATGATCGCTGGCGGCGCGCCTGACGACACATGATGCAACGGCGACACCGAAATGGCGTCTACACCTTTGAGCTCTGGAATCTCGTCGATTTCGGCGCCGATCCGCGCAAGTTGCTCGTCGTTCAGGACGGGGGCGAGTAGCACCACCGGATTGAACAGTATCAGCGCGTTAGGCCGAGAGCTGATTTTCGAGTCTTCGTCAAGCCCCGGCAGCACGGCCGTCGAAACGGCGAGGTGCCCCCTGCCGACCCGCCTCCCGCGGCAATGCGTTCCGGGTCGATTCTCAGCCGCAACGCGTTCACGCGAATGTAGCGGATCGCTGCTTTCGCATCACGAACCGAATCGGTCACGTTCGTTTGGTTCCGGCTCGAGACACGGTAATCCGCCGTGATGGCCACCATCCCGAGCGATGCCAGACGCCGGCACTGCATCGCGAATTGAGCCGGATTGCCCTGCCGCCAACCCCCACCAAAGAAGAACACGATCGCGGCGCGCTTTTCAGCAGTCGCACCGCCCGGTGGGCTGAAGATAAAGAGGCTGAGCCTGGTCTCGCCAACAGCCTTATAAACCTCGACCGTCGCATCCGCAAAATTCGGCGGGTACGTAGGCCCTGTCTGTCCTATTGCAGCAACCGAACCCAGAACAAGAGTGAGCAGGAGCCTGTGGAATCTCATGCAGGCTTGAGATTAGCAGGACTTGAATCCACCTTCCGACAGTTCGGAAAGCCCATCGACGGGACCAGACAGATTTCACATGCAGGTCGGATTATGGACGGTCGCGAAACACAATCAGGCTATCTGTCGTGCGGCCCAAAGGACCCCTTGTGAGACGGCTCCGATGCTGAGCCTCCTTTAAGGACGATATGCTGGCGGGGATGCCGAACGACGCTGATTCGACGCCGGGCCAGAAGGGTGTGCACGAAGGCGCAAGGGAATTGTCGGATTTGTCGGTTTGTTCGTGTTGATGTGCGGCGTTGCCGCCGCTCATCAATGCCATGAGCCGCCCGCGCGTCGCAACCCTGCACGGATCTGATGTTACGGGACTCATCTCCTCCGGACTTTGCATCGGATTCGGATCAGCTCTACTCATCAGCAGGTTCATCTTCCGAGGCGAGTGATGGATCAGGACTCAACGCACTATTCAGCCGAACCATTTTCGATTTCTCATTTTGGGCTCACATATTTCCGGTAGGCGGCAATCCAGTCGGTAGCGATATCGTGCTGAGCGGTCGCCAGGTCCACCGTTCGCGCGCAAACCAACTGATGAAGTCTCTGTTCCAGTGCGTCTTTGAGACGCGCATTCCAGCGAGTCGAGTACGGCTCCGGCCACAGATTACGGGTGGATTCGGCGCCGCCCAAATCCGGAGTAATAAGGTAGTCAATTTCGTACTGGCCCGGTTGCGGCGATCGTATTCCGTAGGCCGTAAAAACGGCGCGTTGAATGTTCTCGGGAATGCCGCGCCGTATCACTTCCGCATCTGCCCTGCTGCATACCTCGTCGAGACTGATCGGCTGGGCCTCGCCGGGTGTGATGCTGGCTTTGGGGAGCGGACTTGTGACGTTCCGCGTGGCTTCAAAGGTAAGGAGGGCCGCCAGTATTGCGCAGACCGCTGTCGCAATCGGCAACCACTGCATCCGCGAGGAGCGCCCTCCCTGTGCTTCTATCGCAAGGCGCGCCCTGAGGAGAGCGCGTGGCCCTTCCGCTGGTGACAGCATTCGATTTAATTCATCATTGCGGGCCAGGGCAAAAGCGCGGATCACGGATTCCAGCTCATTTGCCCTGGCGCGGCAAGACGAGCAGCGTTGGAGGTGGGCCCCGAGACGAGTTGTTTGCCTCCGGCTGAGTTCGCCGTCCGCGAAGAGAATGAGATCTTTATCGTCGGGATGTTCTGATCGGCGGAACATGATGTCTAAAAAGACCGGATGACCAAACCGATACCGGCCTCGTTCAGAATTTCAAATGCAGCTCAACCCAGGCGCGTCGGGGTGCTCCCGGCGCAAAAAACGTGACCGACTGCAGGGGGTAGTTACCGGCTTGCGGGCCGCTTGTGTAGGGGGCGTACGGCCGCGTGTTCACACCGCCCTGCGCATCGAACCCCGTAACAGCAAGCTGCGCGGCCGTGTAGTACTTCTTGTCGAACAGATTGTCGACCTGAACAGCGAACTGGATGCGCCGGCTCAGATCGTAATGCGCCCGGAAGTTGGTCACGGAATAACCCGGCGACACGCCGGGGCCCTGATAGTAAATTCCATCCGCCTTGTAGGCGTTGTTCTCATTGCCGCGTGCATAAGAACTCGAAACCGCGATCTCATTCAGTTCAAGGGCCAGCCGTTTGGTCGCCTGATACACGGCGCTCGCCTTACCTGACTGTTTGGGAATCAGCGGAATCCGATTGCCAGGATTGACGTAGATGTTTCCGTCCAGTCCCGGAGTGCCGGCCAGAGCGGTGTCGCTCGTGTTATTGGCTGTTCCGTTGAAAACTGCGTTGCTCTCGTATGTTGCCTTCAGGAACGTGTAATCAAGATTCCAGGTCAGTCGACCAACGCGTCCCTCGACGCTTGCGTCCCAGCCTTCCCGGCGCGTTTTCGCGACATTTTGGAAGTAGCCGCTGCCCAGCACCACCGACGAAACGAACAGAATGTCGTTCCTGTTGGTCGAACGGAACAGACCGATGTTCCAGCTCAGGTGAGGGATCACGGAAACTTCCGGTTTGCCGCGCACACCGACCTCCCATGTATTCGTCACCACTTGTTGGAGCGGAGGATCGCTCTGGAGCGCATTGGGCAGACTGCACGGGTTGGCAGGGTCCGAGCAACCAAGTTCGATGGAGGTCGGCGCCCTGCTGCCCTGCGAGAAGCGCGCGTAGGCGTTGAGAGACGGCATGGGATTCCACGTGAGGCCGACGGATGGATTGAAGCGGTTATACGTGTAATCGCCCGTGAGCGAGCCCGGCCCGGCAACCGGACTCAGATAGTCCGTGTTGTTGACTCTGTATTGGTTAAACCGTCCGGAGACAGTTGCCGTTACATTCTTCAGAAGAGGTAGCGTATCGGTGAAATAGAGGCTCCAGTTTGGAGAGGCGCCGTGAAGGTTGACGCGCGAATCGACGGGATTGTTAGTCGATCCGTCCTGCCATGCAGGAACGTTCGTTACCGTGTGGTCGGGGTTGATGTAGCCCCACGCCGTGTTCTGGGTGAAGTCGACGCTGCCATGATCCACGGTTGTCCCAAACGCCAGCTGATTATTTCCCCTTTTCATCGGCGTCAGTAATGTGAGCTGGGCAGACGCTCCGTAATCGTTCTGCCGCTCCAGGGAATAGACGGTGTCGCCATCGCAGCGTTCGTCGGGGTCGTTTTGCAGCAGGGCTTCCGCAATGCAGCGCCACTTCGGAAATGGCGTATTGGCGGCAGTGGCCCCGCTGGTGGGATAACCGGTGTAACCTGCAGCCGCCAGAGCCGCTTGCTCGGCGGCGTTGGGCTGGTAGATGTTATTGCCGAATGCGTCGTTGTTGAAGTTCGGATTGACAATTTCAGTGCGAATGTTGCGGTACCAGGCATTGCCGCTGAATGTCAGCGACGTACTGAATGTGTGACGCGCCGTCAGATTGAATGAAGGAGACCGGTTGCCAGTGGTGTCGGGGAACGTGTAGCCGCTTGCATAGTTCGCCGCGAGCAGCCGATAATCCTGCAGCGCATTT
>DATFSM010000048.1:0-13029 GCA_035262625.1 Bryobacteraceae bacterium | reverse complement strand
CCGCAACAAACTGTTCTTCATGGCGAACGACGAATGGAAGAAACAACGGCAGAACAGCCAGGCCAACTACACGCTTCCGACGGCGGCCATGCAAGGCGGTGATTTCAGTTCCTTCGCCACGCCCATCTATGATCCCAATACAGGAGGTTCCACCGGCGCTACCAAGACCCAGTTCCCTGGCAACATCATCCCCCCGAGCCGACTGGATCCCATTTCGCAGAAGTTTTTGAAATACTACGCAGTTCCGACCATTCCTCAGCCGACCAACAACTACCCGTTTTTCGTCAGTTCGCCCAACAACCGCGATGGCTTCACACTTCGAATGGACTTTGTCGAGTCTTCGAAATCCCAGTGGACCGGCCGCTATAGCTGGGGGGATGAGAATCAATCGTCCACGGGTCTCGGCGGCGTCGGCAGCAAAATCCTCACGAATTACGAGCAGTATCTGGGATCAAATACCCGCACCATTACTCCGAGCCTGGTGAATGAAGCCCGGTTTGGTTATACGAGAATCTTCAATTCCATTGGTACGCTTTCGGCGTTCGTAAACAACCCCGTCGCCGATATCGGCGTTCCCAATTTGAATCCCGGCGACCCCGCCACCTGGGGAATTCCCGCGATTTCCCTCAACGGCGACGGATTCAGCGGCATCGGAGACAACACCGACGGACCCTATGTGATCATGAACAATCACACTCAGGTCGTCGACAACGTCTCGTGGATCAAGGGCAAGCATACCTTCCGCTTCGGATTCGAGTACAATCGCGAAAACTTCGATCAGGTAGGTAATCAGTTTTCGCGCGGCAACTTCGTATTTCAACCGAATGCTACGCAAAGCCCCACCCACACGGGCGGCGATGCCTTCGCCGAGTTCATGCTGGGCGATCTGTATCAGTCCACGGTAGCGGTCGCCATCGCTAGCGCGAATTATCAGCGTAATGCCGAGGCGGCTTTCTTCGACGACACCTACAAGATCACTCCGAAGATGACCCTTTCCCTTGGGCTTCGATACGAATTGACTCCTCCGTGGGTAAATCAGCTCAACAACCTGTTCACGGTCGCGATTCCCCAACTGTACTTCGCGCCCCAGGCGCCTCAGTCGATGTGGCCTTATTTCGTACGGCAGGGAAACTGTAGCGACCCGTATGCTGGCCTGTCGATCCGCTGGACCGACCCGACCGGCAAGGCGGGCACCCAGGCGAACCCGCCGCCCGTCTGCAGCAACGGGAAGTATCCGGATGCTCTGATGCAAACGCAGTACGCGAATTTCGCGCCGCGGGTCGGCATCTCCTGGTCGCCGGATTCGAACCTCGTTGTACGCACGGGTTTCGGCATGTTCTACAACCAGGACATCGGTAACGCCGTGTTCGACATGGCCCGCAACATTGCGGCGCGCGTCACCCAGACATCGGGGCAGAACGGCGGCGCGGTCGGCGTCCCCAATCTGTTCTACAGCAACGCCGTGCCGGGGGGCAGCGGCGCGGTCGCCCAGATTCCGCCGCCGTATGCGTACGTCGATGCGCTCGATCATCGGACCTCCTACACGATGCAGTACCTGATCAACATCCAGAGACAGATGGGCTCGTCGTGGGTGTTTGAAGTGGGATATCTGGGTACCGTAAGCCGCCACCTCTATGGTTTCCAGGACGCGAATCAGGGTATTCCTTACGGCTACATCGGCAACGGAGCCGTGACGCCGGTTCAGAGCCGTCTGCCGTTTCTGAACTATGGCGTGATTCAGTTGGTTCAGGACGGAGCGAACGGTGTTTATAACGGCTTCAGCGCGAAAGCCACGCGACGGTTCAGCCAGGGGGTGAGCATCATCAGCTCTTACACTTTCGCGAAATCGATCGACGATACCAGCGGCATTCGCGTTCAGGGATTCGATACATTGTTCCCGCAGAACAGCAATTGCATCACGTGTGAGCGGGCGCTCTCATCGTTCGACGTGCGGCACCGGTCCGTGACATCCGTTCTCTACGACCTCCCGTTCGGCAAAGGAAAGAAATTCAACGTCAGCAATCCGGTGCTGGACGCGATCGTCGGTGAGTGGCAAACGGGTGGAATTCTGACCCTGCAAACCGGCGTGCCGGGCACTCTGAGCATTGGAGGCGTCGATAACGCATCGACCTCCGACGGCGGCTACGATCGGCCGAATTCCACCGGTGTCAGCCCTTATATGAGCAACCCCACTCCCTCGAAGTGGCTGAACCCGGCTGCATTTGTGGAAGCGCCTCCGGGTTTCTTCGGCAACGTCGGCCGCAACACTATTGAGGGTCCCGGCATCTTCAACATCGATTTCGAAGTGCATAAATCGTTCAAGATGCCGTACAAGGAAGGCCATGTTCTCCAGTTCCGGATGGAGGCGTTCAATGTCCTCAATCACCCGAACTGGGGCATGCCGAATCTGAACATCCTGTCGGGGGCGGTTTACCCTGGACAGCCGGGCACGAACGCCCACCAGAACTTCGGCGTCGTCGGCAGCACGTCCGTGGCTATGCGGCAGGTGCAACTCGGCCTGAAGTATTCGTTCTGATTTGAAAAAGGTGATTTCGGCCGTTACATCTTGTAGCGGCCGAGGTCCTCGTCCCCGAGATTCTCGAGGTACCGCTGTAGCTGGCTGTTATTGAGTTTGTCGGAAACACTCGCGCCGCTCTTCGCGGATTTCAGGACCGATTCATCCACATAGATGGGGCAGTCGAGCCGCAACGCTAAAGCGAGCGCGTCACTCGGCCGCGAATCCACGGAAATCAACTCGCCGTTCCGCTCGACCCAGATCAACGCGAAGAACGTGTCCTCGCGCAGCTCGTTCACCACGACTTTACGGATTCCGGCATCGAAACCGAGAAGAAGGGTCTTAATGAGATCGTGCGTCATGGGCCGCGGCGTGGAAACCTTTTCGATTTCAAGCGCGATCGCGTTGGCTTCGTAGATGCCGACCCAGATGGGCAGAACGTGGTTGCTGCCCACATCCTTGAGAATGACGATCGGCATGCTTGTGACAGGGTCCATCATCAAACCGCGGATCTTCATCTCGACTTCCATGCCTTCATTACAGCACAGAAGCGGAAGGGCTAATTTACGGATTCGCCGACGAGCGAATTGGGGCCTGCGCGTGTGACCTTCACCGGGACATACTTCCCGAGGAGCGCGTCTTCATCACGCCCCGTAAAGTTGAGCGTCCGGTTGTGCGATGTGCGGCCGATCCACTGCCCAAGCGTCGGATGCCGCCCTTCGACGTGCACCTCTTCCACCGCTCCGATCAGATCTGAATTGCGCCGGATCTGAATCGCGCGCTGACGCTCGTTCAGAATGACGATCCGCCGCGTCTTCTCTTCCTCGGTGATGTGATCGCCGAGCGCGAGCGCGCCCGTATTCGGCCGGGGAGAATACTTGAAGGCGAACAGCGAATCGTATTGAACCTCGTCGAGCAGTTGCAGTGTCGCTTCGAAGTCCTTCTCCGTTTCGCCGGGGAAACCCACGATGATGTCGGTCGTGATCGCGATTGGCCTGGATGACCGCTTCATCCAGGAGATACGCTCCATGTACTGCTCCCTGGTATAGAGGCGCTTCATTCCGTCGAGAACGCGATCCGACCCGGACTGCACGGGAAGGTGAACGTGATTGCAAAGGTTTGGATTCGATTCAATCGCATCGATGATCGGCTTCACGAAATCGCGCGGATGCGACGTCGTAAACCGCACCCGGCGAATGCCGGGAACCGAGCCGACGCGATCGAGCAGCGTCGCGAAATCCCATCCCACGGGCGAAGGATCGCGGTAGCTGTTCACGTTTTGTCCGAGCAGCTGAACTTCGGTGTAGCCGGAATCGGCGAGCCTCTTCGCTTCATCCATTACGCTCGCGCTCGTGCGGCTTCGCTCCGGGCCGCGCGTGAACGGCACTACGCAATAAGAACAGCTCTTATCGCAGCCTTCAATGATCGTGATGTAAGCGCGATGCGGATTATCGCGGCGCGTAAATGGCGTGTCGAACGCCTCAGTCGTATCCAGTGAAAGCCCTGTGACGCGCTTATTGCCGGCTTCGAGCTGCACCAGCATTTCGGGTAGTTTCGTGTAGCTCGCTGAACCCGCGACCAGACTCACATGCGGCGCACGCTCGAAAATCTTCTCGCCTTCCTGTTGCGCGACGCAGCCGATCACGGCGAAGACCTTGCCCTTGCCCGCTGCGCGCTTGAAATTCTGCAGGCGATTAAAAACCTTTTGTTCGGCTTTATCGCGAATGCTGCAGGTGTTGTAGAAGATGTAGCCCGCCTCTTCCGGCGTATCCACCTGCGTGTAGCCTTTGGCGATCAGCGTGCCGACAACCTTTTCCGAGTCGTGGGCGTTCATCTGACACCCGAACGTCTCGATATAAAACTTCTTTTCCACGGATATCTTCTATTGTAAAGGCGCGCGGCTTATGAACCAGGCGCGTCCGCCCGATTCTCCCGCTGCAAGTTCCCGCCAACGAGGAAACGCGGCGCGGTAATTTGCCAGCGACGTAGCGAACCGGCCGGAAGTCTTTCCCGCGAGCGCAACGATGCCTCCGAGGCGCACTCCCTTCGCAATCGTTTCAAGCAAATCCGGCTGCCAATAAAGCCAGCAGATGATCAGATCCCATTCTCCGCGCGCGATGCAGAACTCATGTTTTTCAATGTCCGCCTGGACAAACGTTACCTCCGGAATGTCAGCCGGAACCTGATCTACGGCGACGACGCTCCATCCGCGATGCGCCAGCCATAGCGCATGCCGTCCGTTGCCGCAGGCCAGGTCCAGAGCGCGTCCGGGGCGCTCGTCAGCCAGCGCACTGATCAGTTCCGGCGCTGCGTCCATCTCAAGAGCCATCTCAAGATGGTCCTATAGCGCACGCGGCGATTGGCGCATCGTGATGTTGCGGACTTACGATAGGGGCGAATGACCATCCCTAGGGACGTCAAAGAAGCCGATCTGGAGATCGACGGAAAGAAGGTCCGCCTCACCAATCTCAATAAACCGTTCTGGCCCGAACTCAAAATCCTGAAGCGTGATCTTCTGCAGTATTACGCGGATGTATCGAAAGTTCTCCTGCCCCATCTCGCGGATCGCGCAATGGTGATGAAGCGCTATCCCAACGGCGCGCATGGCGAATTTTTTTTCATGAAGCGCACGCCCGATCCGCATCCGGAATGGCTTCAGACATGTACGATTCGCCCTCCCTCCGGGAACGTGATCGCATTCCCGGTCATTGGAGATCTGGCCTCCCTTCTTTGGGCCGTCAATCTCGGGTGCATCGATCTCAACCAGTGGTACGCGAAGTGCGATGACGTGGCACGGCCCGACTATCTGCATTTCGACCTCGACCCCGTAGAATCGGAGTCGGGCAAACCCGTGCAGTGGCGCAAGGTGCTCGAGACTGCGTGCCATGTACACGAGGCGCTAAACGCGCTGGGATTGCCAAGTTATCCAAAAACCAGCGGTTCACGCGGATTGCACATCTACGTCCCGATCGTTCGTGGACCGGTTCAGAAACAGGTATGGACTTTTGCGAAAGCTTTCGCCAGGCAGATGGAAGCCGCGCACCCAACCCTGATCACCGCCGAATATCGCGTTGCGAAACGACCCGCTGGGCGAGTTCTCGTCGACTACAACCAGAACGCCTGGGGCCGTACGCTCGCATCGGTTTACTCCGTTCGGCCGAAACCGAATGCGACCGTCTCGACGCCGGTCACCTGGGACGAAGTCGTCGCCGGCTTCCGCGTCAAAAACTTTCATCTGCGAAACGTCCCGCAACGGATTCGCGAGAAGGGAGATCTCTATAAACCGCTACTCCAGAAAGGCGGCCGCGTGAAGCTCGAAAAGTTTTTGAAATGAGCCTGCCGATTCCATTCGACTTCCCTGTCATGGAAGCCGCCACCGCGTGCGAACTTCCGGAAGAGCGACGAGTGGCAGTATGAACCGAAACGGGATGGTTTCCGCTGCCTCGCATTTCGAGATGGTGACGTGGCTGAACTGCGGTCGAAATCGAATCAGCCGCCCGCGCGTTACTTCCCCGAGTTGTCGCCGCGCTCTCCGCTTTCAACGTCAAGCGCTTTGTTCTCGACGGCGAAATCGCGATTAAGATCGAAGGTTGCGTTCTCATTCGACGATCTGCCGATGCGCATCACCCCGCCGAATCGCGCATCCACAGGCTCTCCACCGAACCCCTGCAACCTATTACTGCTTCGATCTCCTGGTCGGCGGACATGCGCACTCGCTCGTCGACAAGCCGTTCAGCAAAAGGCGTCCCGTGTTGGAGCGCTTCGCCGAACAGTATTTCGGGCGCAACGTGGAACTCTCGCCCGTGACTGCGGATTTGGCGGCCGCGAAAAGCTGGCTGGCGGCAGCCCGCTTGATGGCGTCATCGCGAAGCGCGTCGATCTCCCGTATGAATCGGGCCAGTACCGACATGGTCAAGATTAAGAACCTGCGAACCGACGATTGCGTCGTCAGTGGCTTCTGTTACGCAGAGGAGCCGCGCCGCGCGCCCGGCGGACCGAGCCGTTGGTCCACCGAACGCTTAGCCCAATGGCAGCCGCCCAAGCCTGAGCTTGTGGTCGAGGTTCAGTACGATCACTTCACGGAGGGTCGGTTTCGACAAAAAGCCGAATCAATGCTTGATGAATCAGGTAGGTAGACCTAAGCGCAAACGTTCTCTGATTCCAGGATAACCGTCTTCATTCTTCTCGCAAAGCTATCATCGGATCGACTCGCGCTGCGCCGCGCGCAGGCAAATATGCGGCCGCCAAAGCGGCTATTACGAGTAACAGGGCAGCGCCCGCGATCGTCGCCGGATCCGTCGGCGCAAGTCCGAACAGCAGCGACTTAACCCAGCGCGACGCGATCCACACGCCGGGTAACCCCAGAGCGATTCCGGCGAGAACCAAACGAATCGCACGCCCCAGCTCCATCCCGATGACCCCGCCCTGTCGCGCGCCGAGCGCCATGCGGATGCCAATTTCCCGCGTCCGCTGCGCCACGCTGTAGTGCAACAGTCCGTACAACCCCACGCACGCCAGCAGCAGCGCGAGCGCGCTGAATCCGCTCGCAAGGGTCGCCAGCATACGCTCCTGCGTCATTGTGGCTTCGACCTGCTCCGAGAGCGCCCGGACTTCGACCGAACTTTCCGGCAGCTTCGCCTGCACTGCCTCCCGGATTGCATGCGCCGCCTGCCCCAACTGACCTCGCACACGCGCCTCCAGCGTGCTGGGTATGTCGTCCTGGAGTTGGAAATAAGAAACGTAAATCCCTGGGTACGGCGGCACTCGCAGTCCGCTGTGGACCGTGTTCCGCGTCACTCCAATGATCTCCAGATCGGCTGCTTTGCCTCGAACCATCGCGGAAAGATGCTGCCCTACAGGATCGCGATTGCCGAAATACCGCCGCGCATAGGCCTCATTCACGATCGCGACTTGGACGCTGCCCGGCCCATCATGCTCGGAGAAGTCCCGCCCGGCGAGCAGACGGATCTGCATCGTTTCAAGGAAACCCGGACCGGCGCCGTTGAAGACCGCGTTGTCGCGCTTCGGCAGAGGCTGTCCCGCCGGAACTGCGGGATCGCTCCATGTAGACCCGCTCAGCGGCGTGTGCGTCGAGATGCTCGCCGCGATAACGCCTGGCACGCGGAGCAGAGTCTCGACGAGATCGCGCGGGACGGTGTTCCGGCGCCCCTCCAGATCCACCAGCAGAACCGCTTCTCGCTGAAAACCGGGATCAACGTTCTCCAGATTCCGCAGCGTTCCCTCGAACAGGCCCGCCCCGATCAGCAGCAATAGTGACAGGCCTACCTGAACGCTGACCAGTGTCGGCAGGATTCGCGAACGCCGGCGGATAACCGCGGAGGCGCCATGCAACGCCGGCGCGAGTCCGAATAGCAGCGCAGTCGCCATCGCGGCCGTTGTCGTGAACGCGAGGACGCGCCCGTTGGGCGCGAGATCGAACATCACGGGGAGCCGCTCGCTCGAGACCAGATTCAGCAGAACGAGGCTCAATACCCACGCCAGGCCGATCCCGATGGTGCCGCCTGCGGCGGCGAGCAATGCGCTCTCAGTGAATAACTGCCGGACGATCCGAGCGCGCGCCGCGCCGATCGCCAGCCGGATCGCGATCTCCTTTTGCCGCGCCGCTGCGCGGGAAAGCAGCAGGGTCGCCACATTCGCGCAGGCGATCAGGAGCACTATCCCGGTGACGCCCAACAACACCAGCAGCGGCCGGCGGTAGATCTGACGAAGGTACGTCCACCCCGTGCCGCCGGGCTTCAAAACGAAACGCGCATCGATGATCTCTCTCTGCCTGTCGCGCGGCCAAGTGGGAGACACGACGCGCTCGGCCATTCCCGGCCACACGGTGGCCAGACGTGCGGTTGCTTGCGAGGCAGAGATGCCCCCACGGAGCCTCGCGAGCGCTCTCAGCCAGACATTGCCCGGCCCCAGCAGCGCAGCCGCCTCCGGTTTGATGAGCGGCAGCGTCGACGCCGCCATGCTGATGTCCGCAACAGCGCCAACGTTCGCGCCTGTGAAACCGCGCGGGGCGACACCCACGATGGTTACAGGAACGCCGCCGATCCGGATCGTTTTGCCGAGGGCGTCCGGGCTGCGGCTGAAGCTTCGTTCCCAATAGCCATCGCTGATCACTGCAACCGGCGCGGCGCCAGGTTCATCGTCCGCGGGCATCAGCAGTCTGCCGGCGGCTGGTTGCAACCCGAGAGTCTCATAAAACTCACCAGTCACTAAGGCGCCAGGGGTGTTCCGAATCGCGCCCGAAGGGCCTACCGGGAAAATCCACCTCGAAAAGCCCGCTACTCCGAAAAAAATCTCTTTCCGCTCGGCCAATGCGCGCACAATACGGTACGACAGGCTTTCCATCGGATTGTCGACGCCAAGGCCGACAAGGTACAGGCTCCCTGGATCGCGTACCGGCAGCGATTTCAACATGAGCGCATCGAACAGACTGAAAATCGCCGTATTCGCCCCGATCCCCAGCGCCACTGACGCAACTGCGACCGCCGTGAATCCCGGCGCGCGCCGCATGCCACGAAGACCGTAGCGGAGGTCCTGCCACAGCCGCTCGAGCCAGCGCCAGCCCCACATCTCGCGCGTGGTCTCCTGTACAAGCGCCACGTTGCCGAATTGGCGTTGCGCGCCTTGCTCCGCGCTTTCCGGAGTCTCGCCCCGCTCGATCCGATCGTGCGCGGCCATCGCGAGGTGGGCACGGATCTCCTCTTCCAGTTCCCGGTTGCGGCGTCCCCATAGCGGCCACTTCATAGCGCGCCTCCGCTCTCCCGTGGCTCCATGAGGCTGGCGATTGCCGCCGTAACCCTCCGCCAGCGCTCCCCTTCACTGGCGAGTTGCTTCTTGCCCGCCGCCGTAAGCTGGTAATACTTGGCGCGCTGCTTGTTCTCCGTAGTGCGCCATTCCGACTTGATCCATCCCTGCTTCTCGAGCCGGTGAAGCGCAGGGTACAAGGAGCCCGTCTCGACTTGAAGCACGTCCCCAGACCCGGAACGGATAGCCTGCGCAATGCCATAGCCGTGCTGCGCTCCCCATAAGAGCGTCTGGAGGACCAGCAGATCGAGCGTGCCCTGCACCAGTTCGATTCGGTTTTGATACGCTTCGCCCTTCGCCATGGCTGTAGATACTCTACATCCTATGGGAGTAGATTGTCTACTGGGTCAGGCGGAAGCGCTCTTCGATTCCACAACGACGGCCTTTGTAGGCAGTGGCATTCGGATGCTTTCCTTTAATAGCCGTTTGTAGATCCGCTTGCGCAGTTGGCTCTGAACGGGGAACTGATCGCCGAACTGACTAACGCTGAAATTCAACTGAAAGTTGAGAGACCACTCCCCCGGGGTGAAGAAAACCGAAGGCGGAGGGTCGACCATGAGCCCAGCAATGTCAGCAGCCGAAGCTTTCGCCTCATCCAGCAAAATTGCCTCCATCCGCTCGATATCCGTGTCGCTCGCCACGCCGAACGAAATCGAGAGCCCCATCCGCCCGTCCGGAAGATTGTAGTTCGTGTAAATCGTGGTTCCGAGCTTGTTGTTCGGAATTACCGTCATGTTGTTTGAGCCGGTGCGTATGGTTGTGCAGCGCCAGTTGATGTCGGTCACATAGCCCTCTTCCCCGGTAGAGAGCTTGATGTAGTCTCCCAGACGTACGAGGTGCGAAATCGAAACGTAAAACCCCGCGAAGAGATTCGACAACGTGTCCTGCAGCGCCAGCGCCACCGCGAGTCCGCCAACGCCGAAAGCGGTGATCACTGGCGTAAGACTCATGTCGAAAACAACCTTGAATAGCCAGATGATGCCCAGCGCCAGCACCACAAGCTGAGCGACCTTCTGGGTCAGGCTCGTTACGGATTGGGCGCCGGAGCGCGCGCCGTAATAGCGGACCGCATTTCCGGCGAAATGCGTCGCCGCAATCGTGAAAGAGAGAACCCAAAGAAACTGCAGCGCAGTGTGGATTTCTTTTTGATATTGCGTCGGCAGGCGCGTATTCCCAATGGCCACGTGCACGCCGAAGATCAGTGCCCAGATGATAATCGGCCCGCGCAGCGTGTCAATGATGAGGACATCCAGGTGGCTCTCCGAACGAGTCGCCCACTGGCGCACGATCCGGAAGAGAATACGCCGGACGATAAAGCCCCCGATGACGCTTACGATGAGCAACGCAGCTGGGAGGATGAACTCCACCGGGTTCTCAACCAGATGTTTTAAAAGGACTTGCACAATCCCGATGGTCCCACAAAGCCGATTTCCCTGAACGCCGCGGACCCATTCGGCGTCATTCGTTTTGATGCGCGCTTGTTTGACCGCCGCGATCCTCACGTCGTGTGCCCTCGGCATGCTGTCCGCCGGCGTGGACGATACCGCAGATTCGCCAAAAGAACTGGCGATGGCCATCGCGCGGAGGGCCAAAAAAGCCGAGAAGTCGGGCCATTACTCTCAAGCGTTCGTTTTGTACTCCGAAGCGACCGCAATGCGGCCCGAAGAACGAAAGTACCGAGCCGCCATGGAGCGGATGCGCCCGCGTGCGGCGGAAGAATCAAAATCAGCGCAGTCCGGGGAGAAAGCGCCGGCGCATCCTCCGAAAGACGTCCCGCCCGAAGACATGTTCGACAGTTTTACCGCGAAGGAAGTCGCG
Source organism: Bryobacteraceae bacterium (assembly GCA_035262625.1). Classification (GTDB taxonomy): domain Bacteria; phylum Acidobacteriota; class Terriglobia; order Bryobacterales; family Bryobacteraceae; genus BOG-234. The sequence continues at coordinate 1,874 of DATFSM010000048.1, read as the reverse complement.
GAAGCGCGGCCGCTGGCTGACATCCCGCAACTCAGGGCGCGGCCGGGACTCCAGGATTTCGATCTGAGCGCCGATGCCCGCACCTTATTCAATCGCGTCGCCGTGGCGTTCGGGCTTGAGGTAGTTTTCGACGGCGATTATCCGAGCGGGGGGCAGACCATCCGCTTTCGTGTGAGCCGGGTGGACTACCGCGAGGCGCTTGATGATCTTGAAGCCGCGACCGGATCGTTTATCATCCCGATTTCTTCAAAGGTGTTCATGGCTGCGCAGGACAACGTCGCCAAACGGAACGATCTCGAGCGAACCATGGCGGTCACCATTCCGATACCCTCCGCCGTCACCACCCAGGAATTGACGGAGATAACGCAGGTGCTCCGGCAGACTCTGAATATCGAAAAGATCGGGTGGGACACGGCCGACGCCAGCATTATCATTCGCGACCGCGTTTCGCGTGTTCTGCCCGCCGCGGCCCTGCTTCGCCAACTGACTTCGTACCGGCCCGAAGTCATGGTCGAACTCGAGTTCCTGGAGGTCACGGAAAGCGATATGGCGACCTATGGGATCAACCTGACGAACACCTACACCGCGTACTATCTGGGCCACCTGCAGAACACAATGACCACGGTGCCATCTACGGTAATGAATCTGGTGACATTCGGTGGAGGCAGGACCCTTTTCGGACTCACCGTGGCGGAAGCTCAGGCCATGTTCAATGAGTCGGATAACAAATCGAACACTCTGTATCACGCGCAGATTAGAGGCGTCGCTGGTCAACCCGCGAGCCTGCACATCGGCGACAAATATCCCATCATCACCAGCGGGTACTACGGCGCCGTGACAACGCCGGGCACGGTTTTCGCGCCGCCACCTTCCATTACGTTCGAGGACTTGGGACTCGAAATTAAAGTGACGCCCTATATTCATGGCATGGATGCGACCAGCCTGAATCTGGAGGCCAGTTTCGAGGTGCTGACCGGCGCGGCCGTCAACGGTATTCCTGTCATTGGGCAGCGCAGCTTCAAATCCAACGCGGATGTCCGCAACGGTCAGTGGAACATCATCGGTTCGATGCTGTCGAAGACCCGCTCCCGCGCGATCACGGGATTCTGGGGATTGGCGCAGACGCCGCTGTTCGGCGAGTTGTTCAAGCAGACGACAAAGGACGACGAGGACGCCAACATTCTGATAGGCGTGCGTACGTCGCTCCTTTCGCTTCCGCCCGACCAGATCGTCACCGAAACGCTGCGGGTTGGCTCCGACCCGCGTCCGCATATCCCTCTGTAAACACAGCCGAAAGTGTCAATTGGCGCCAAACTTGCCATTTTCGGCGACGGAGGCCATTGTTTATGGAACGGCTGAAAAACCTGTTCGCTATCGGTTCACTCGTGCTGGCGGGCGCTTGCGGTCTCGCCGCACAGGGCATTGATGCCCGCGCCGCGGTCGATCGTACACAGAGCGACCTTCGCCGCGCCGAGGACTTCGAGCGCCAGAAGGGCAAAGAAGTGACGCGTTACGACAACGCACAGAAGCATTTGTCGGACTTCGACCGCGACTTCACGCGCGGGCACTTCGATAAAGACAAGCTCGACACGTCGATTGACGACCTGAAAAACGTGGTTGAGCACAACACTTTGAATCCCGCGGACCGCGATGCCCTTGCTGCCGATCTGCGCGATCTTCGCGTGATGCGCGCCGAACATGATCGTCATTAATGGCGCTATAATAAAGCTGACTCTGAAAGGGGGCGCACCGGATTCGACGGGATTGAATCGCGATGCGGAGGCGTGCCGGGTTCCGAGCTCCCGTAAAACGATCGGAAAAACAAAACTGCCAATAACAACATGCAGTTTGCTTACGCTGCTTAATTAAAACCT
>DATFSM010000047.1:0-4555 GCA_035262625.1 Bryobacteraceae bacterium | reverse complement strand
GCCGTTGTAGCCCTTCTCAGCGAACAGAGCGCGTGCCGCGCCAATGACGTTCCTGCGCACGGAACCGCTGATACGCCCTGGAATCGCCGCGCGTTGCTCAGCCAGTCCTTTCATCTCAGTCACACCAGATGCCAGAGAGATCCGCAGTCGCTGTGCCATACGGGGCGCTCCACGCTCGATTAAAATGCCACGAAATGGAGTCAACAAAAAGGATCTTGATATCCGGATCGGCTTTGCTAACCTACCGGTAAGTCAACACTCTTTACATCATCGCGAAGCGTCAACGTTGTTGCCGCAACTATTCTTCGACGGTTAGGGAAGTTTAACGACTCACCTACGAGATCGGCAGTTAAGACTACGAGTGGCGTTTATCGGAGTTAGCTCGCCGCGCCAGTACCCCCATTGCCATCGTGGAGACGAAATTGAAAAAATAGGAACGAACAAAAAGCCGCAAGGATGCCCAATCCGAAATGGGAGGAAACCGAATGGCCAACCTGCCAGATAGTGCGGCGCACCTGCGCCAACCCAGACGAGCGGCCGCGAGCGGCTGGATTGGATCTGCGCTAGAATACTACGACTTCTTCATCTACGCGACCGCCGCATCATTTGTCTTTCCGCAGATCTTCTTTCCCTCAGAAAGTCCTACTGTAGCCATCATTGCATCTCTGGCAACTTACGGGGTCGGCTACGTCGCCCGGCCGATCGGAGCGATTGTGCTCGGCCATTGGGGCGATACGCATGGACGCAAAAACGTGTTGCTGCTGTGCATGTTTCTAATGGGCTTTTCAACGATGGCGGTTGGGCTGCTGCCGACATATCAACAAATCGGATTATTGGCGCCTGCGCTTCTCGTTATCCTGCGACTGATCCAGGGTTTTGCCGTTGCGGGAGAAATCTCCGGCGCGAGTTCGATGATCTTGGAACATTCCCCATTTGGCCGGCGTGGCTACTACGCGAGCTTCAGCCTGCAAGGGGTTCAGGCCGGCCAAATTCTCGCAGCAGCCGTGTTCCTGCCGCTCGCGACCTTCATGCCATCCGAAGCTTTTAACAGCTGGGGCTGGCGAATTCCGTTCCTGCTGAGCTTTGTCGTAATCATCGCGGGTTACATCATCCGGCGCGAGGTCCACGAAACTCCAGCATTCGAAAGCGAGGAGGAGAAAGGCACGGTTCCGCGGACGCCTATTATCCAGGCCTTCACGGAAAGCTGGCCCGACATTCTGCGGGTCGCCTGCATGGCACTGATGAATGTCATTCCCGTTGTGGCGGCCATTTTCGGCGCGGCGTACGCTGTTCAGGCAGCCTACGGTATCGGCTTTGCAAAGGAAGTTTATCTCTGGATCCCCGTGGTCGGCAACCTCATCGCGGTCGTGATCATTCCCTTTGTGGGCGCGCTGTCTGACAAGATCGGCCGCCGTCCCCCGATGATAGCGGGATCCCTAAGCGCTGCCCTTTTGTCGTTCCTCTACCTCTATGCAATCAGCACTCATAACCTCTGGATGGCGATTGTGGTGTCGCTGCTGATGTGGGGAGTGCTGTACCAGGGCTACAATGCGGTCTTTCCCGCGTTCTATCCCGAGCTGTTCCGGACCCGCTATCGTGTATCCGCAATGGCGATCGGGCAGAACATCGGAACGGCGATCAGCGCATTCTTGCCAGCGCTTTTCACCGCAGTGGCTCCGCCAGGTTCAACCAATATTCCGTTGAAGATCGGCTTCATGACCCTAGGTGTCGTCTTGATTTCGTGCATTGCGGCGTACTCGGCGCGCGAAACTTATCGTCTGCGACTGAACGATCTTGGAAATCCGAATGCGACGCCAGTTCCCAAGGAAGAGTTCGAGAGAATAAGGGCGCTCAGCGAGAGTGAAACCACCGGGGTTGGCGCGGCGCCACTTCCAAGCGGCTGACCGGAAGCAGACCTGAACGCAGAAACGGTGACTATCAGCAATGAAATGAGGCGACAACAACATGACGCCCGATGCCGAATTCCATCAACGGGATCGCAGTATCCACCCGCCGCCCTATACGTCGGTCTATAAGACGAGTGCGCTGCGTTCGCCACGCATTCCGCTCTGGTCACTCCAGAACTCGTTATCGGAAGTGACCGGCCCGATGTTCATGCCAGAGGAACTCGGTTCGCTCGACAACGATCTCGTTCTCAACTACGCCAAAACTGGCCAGCCGATCGGCGAACAGATCATCATCCATGGTTATGTTCTGGACGGCAACGGGCGTCCTATCCGCAATACCCTCGTGGAGGTCTGGCAGGCGAATGCGGGCGGACGCTACCGCCATAGCAACGATACTTATATCGCTCCGATCGATCCCAACTTCGGCGGCTGCGGCCGAATGCTGACTGACGACGACGGCCACTATTTCTTCCGTACCGTCAAACCCGGCGCTTACCCGTTCCGCAACCGGGTCAACAGCTGGCGGCCGGCTCATATCCATTATTCCGTCTTTGGGTCAGGCTTCGCGCAGCGGCTCATCACGCAAATGTATTTTGAGGGCGACCCGCTCATTCCGCACGATTCGATTTTGGCGACCATCCCAGACAAATCAGCCGTAGAGCGGTTGGTCGCGCGTCTCGACCTCAACGCGTCGAAGCCACTGGAATGCCTTGCTTACCGGTTCGATATCGTCTTGCGCGGTCGACGCCAGACCCTGTTCGAAAACAAATTGCAGGGAAGCTGACATGAAGCCAATGCCCTTCGATCTGTCATACCTACCCGAGACGCCTTCGCAAACGGCCGGCCCCTACGTGCACATCGGGCTCATTCCGGCGCAAGCCGGTTTCGAAATTTTCGCGAACAATTTCACCGGCGATATCGCAGGACCGAAGGTCAAGGGAGAACGCATTATCATCGAAGGACGGGTTTTCGACGGCGCGGGTCATACCGCAAAAGACATACTGATCGAGACCTGGCAGGCCAATGCGGCGGGCCGTTACAATCATCCGGCTGATCGCCAAGACAAGGAGGTGGACAGTTCGTTTCGCGGCTGGGCGCGAACCGGCACCGATTTCGAGACGGGAGTCTACACGATTCGTACGATCAAGCCGGGCAGCGTCGCTGGCCGCAGGGGCCGCAAAACCATGGCGCCTCACGTTAATTTCTGGATCGCCGCCCGCGGAATCAACATCGGCCTCGCTACGCGCATGTACTTCGGCGACGAAGACGCCGCGAACTCGGAGGACCCGGTGCTGAACATCATCGAACAACCGGAACGCCGCAAGACTTTGATCGCGCCCAAGTCGGTGCGAGACGGAAAGATTGTCTACACGTTCGATATCCATTTGCAGGGTGAGCGAGAAACGGTCTTCTTCGACGTATGACTTCATCCGATTTGAGAACGAAGCAGGGGGTTGAAAACGATCGCAAGCGAGGGAAAGGCACGTGGCAACGGAAACATTGGCAAAGGACAAGGACGAAGTCCTGAAAACCGTGAAACGAGGCAAGCCTTCTCCTGACTGCCCCGTGATTGGCACCTGGAAGCTACAATCCTATGTGCGCGAACGGCTCTCTGATGGATATCAGCACAACCAGTTCGGCGATGCCCCGGAGGGCTACATCGGCTACGCACCTGACGGGCGCATGTACGCGATTTTCACCTGCTGCGACCGTGTCACGCCGCGCGATGTCGTTCCGACCGACGAAGAAGGTGTCGAGCTCCTCGGAACGATGGTTGCCTATGCCGGCACCTTTTCGATCGGCAATAACGTCGTGGTCCATCATATTGACACCTCATGGAATCAGTCCTGGACGGGCACGGACCAAGTGCGTTACTTCGTTCTTGACGGCGACACACTAACGATCACCACGGCGCCTTATATGAGCTACCGCGACGGCACCATGGGTCGGTCGATCCTGGTTTGGAACAAAGTTTATTGAGGTGCGAGGCGTTCGATGGCCGATCCGTTCGCACTTGGCGGAAAGCACGCCCTTATCACGGGTGGATCAAGCGGGCTCGGACGCTTTTTTGCTGAAACGCTCGCCGCGCGAGGCGCACGCGTTACCGTCGCCGCTCGCCGAGCGGACGCGCTCGCGAAGACAGTCGACTTCATCGGCGAGGAAGGAGGCCTGGCGCACAGCGTCGTCATGGATGTTACGGCACCGCAAAGCATTGAAGGCGCGTTCGAGGCCGCAGAGGGGCGGTTCGGTCCAGTCGAGATCGTGGTCAACAATGCTGGCGTCACGAGCACGCGACTCGCTCTCGAGCAGGACGAGGGGTCGTGGGATAAGGTTCTCGACACCAACCTGAAGGGCGTTTGGCTCGTGGCGCAGTGCGCCGCTCGTCGGATGGTTGCACACGGGGCAAAAGGATCCATCGTCAACATCGCCTCGATCCTCGGCTTGCGGGTTGCAGGCTCGGTGGCCCCTTATGCGATTTCTAAAGCCGGGGTCGTGCAAATGACCAAGGCGCTGGCGCTCGAATGGGCGCGGCACGGCATACGGGTGAACGCAATTGCACCGGGGTATTTCGAGACTGAACTGAATGACGACTTCTTTCACAGTGACGCCGGCCAGGCGCTGATCAAACGAATTCCGCAACGTCGGCT
>DATFSM010000046.1:0-159310 GCA_035262625.1 Bryobacteraceae bacterium | reverse complement strand
AACAATGAGCATCACTACGGCCAGCGTGCCCATCACCATCCACAACGCCTCGCCCACATTACCCACGATCGTCTCGCGCAGCGGCCGTAAGTCTGGCGTGATACGCCACGGTCCGAAGACCCGAATCGCCCCGGCGCTGGGCCCCCAGGAACGCATCCAGATTGGGACCAGGCGGGCTATATCGGCCTGGGCCTGACTGAGGGAAACACCGGGTCTCAGCCGTCCGATCGAGTTCAGATAAAACCCCGACAATTCGGCCCGCCGCCGGTCCAGTTGCAAAGGCGCAAAGATAGCGGCCGGGAGATCGGCGATGCGAAACGACTTCGGCATCACGCCAATCACTTGCCGGGGCACTGAATCGACGATCACCGTGCGCCCGATCACGCTGCGCTCCCCGCCAAATCGCTGCTGCCAGTAGCCGTGACTCAGCAGAATCGTGGGCGCCGCGCCGGGCTGCTGATCGTCCGCTGAAAACGAGCGCCCGATCGCGGGCGGAACGCCCAGAGCTTCCAGAATGCCGGCACTAACCGAAATCGCGAGCGCTTGCTCCGGGTTGCCCACGCCGCTGACCGAAACCTGCGAGGGCGCCCAAACACCCATATGCTCAAAAGAGCGATCCTGTTCGGAATAGGTGAAGTACATCCCGGTGGAAAGGCCAAGGCCGGTGACTGAGGTCACTCCGCCCAGGCCCGGCGCCGTATGACGGATTGACACCAGCCGGTCTGGCTGTCGATAGGGCAAAGGTTTCAGGAGTATCCCATCCACCACGCTGAACACAGCTGTGTTCGCGCCGATGCCAATACCAAAAGTGAGGATTGCCGCCACCGCGAAGGTTGGATTCCTGCGCAGCGTGCGCAGAGAGAAACGGAAATTACGCGCGGTCTCTTCCAGAAACGAGATCGTGTTCATGCGGTACACCTCCTCGCACACGTGAGCCGGGTTGCCGAGTTTGCGCCATGCAGCCGCCCGGGCGGCCTGCTCATCCATGCCGCGGCCGACAAACTCTTCGGCGGCGTGGTCCACGTAAGACGCCAGTTCGTTTCGCAGATCCGAATCGGCATTGTCGCGACGAAAAAAGCGCCGCCAGTTCATACCGCCTCACCTGGTCTTCGCGGCCGGATTCAGGATGCGGCCGATTGCGCGCACCACCTCCTCCCAACGCGACGTTTCGACGGCTAGTTGCTTTCGGCCCTGGGGAGTCAACCGGTAGTATTTGGCCTTGCGATTGTTTTCCGAAGTTCCCCAGAACGATGCAATCCAGCCGCGATTTTCCAGCCGGTGCAGCGCGGGATAAAGCGAGCCTTGTTCAATCTGAAGGACCTCTTCTGATCCCTGTTCAATCGAGTGGGCGATTGTGTAACCGTGAGCTGGCCCCATCAGTAGCGTTCGCAGGACCAGCATGTCGAGAGTCCCTTGAAGCATTTCGGAATGTAGCGGCGATTCCCGGCGCGGCATATTTATTCCACTCGATGATCTTCTGGAAGAATACAACACTGCAATCAGATCGGCAATCCATGATTCGAGCCTATGCTCAGCGCTGGCAAAGCAGATCGATTTCTGCGACTCTGTCGCCTCGCTCCCGACCCGCCGCCCTCTGCGGTTTGATATACCCTTGTATCCTTGTATTACAAAACACTTAATCGCTAAAGCATGCGGTACCTGATCCCTGCCTCGCTCTTCGCGGCGGCCGCTCTGTCGCTTTCCGCCGCGACCGTGGACTTCCAACGCGAAATCCGCCCCCTTCTCTCCGACAACTGTTTCCAGTGCCATGGCCCCGATTCCGACACCCGAATGGCCGGCCTCCGCCTGGACCGCAAGGAAACGGTTTTCGCCGCCCGTCCCCACGGCGCGCCGGTCGTCCCAGGCAAGCCCGCCGAAAGTCTGCTCTTCCAGCGAATCAGTTCGGCCGATCCCAAACACCGGATGCCGCCCGAATCCTCCCACAAATCCCTCACCGCACCCCAGATCGCCAGGATTAAACTCTGGATCGAAGAAGGCGCCGAGTGGAAGGAGCACTGGGCCTATCGCGCTCCGACCCTTCCGCCTCCCCCGGCCGTGAAGAACCCCGCATGGGCGCGCAACCCGATCGACCGGTTCATCCTCGCCAAGCTGGAACAGAAAGGCCTCGCGCCCGCGCCGGAAGCGGACAAGCGCACGCTGATCCGCCGCGTCGCTCTCGACCTCACTGGCCTTCCGCCCACGCCTGCCGAACTCGATCTGTATCTGAAAGACGTCTCGCCAGCCGCCTACGAGCACATGGTCGACCGCTATCTCGCCTCGCCGCATTACGGCGAACATCGCGCCCGTTTCTGGCTCGACGTGGCGCGCTATGGCGATTCGCACGGCATCCATGTGGATAACTACCGCGAGATCTGGCCCTACCGCGACTGGGTCATTCAGGCCTTCAACCGCAATCTGCCTTACGACCGCTTCGCCACCGAGCAGCTTGCCGGCGACCTGCTGCCTAACCCCACGCTTGATCAGCGCATCGCCACCGGCTTCATCCGCTGCGGCGTCAGCACCAACGAGGCCGGCATCATCGAAGACGAATACGCGGAGATCTACGCCAAAGACCGCGCCGAAACCGTCGCTGCCGCCTTCACAGGCCTCACCGTCGGCTGCGCCACCTGCCACGATCACAAGTTCGACCCCATCACGCAAAAGGATTTCTATTCGCTCGGCGCCTTCTTCCGCAACACCACGCAGCGGGTCATGGACGATAACGCGCCTGATCCGCCTCCGGTCGTCGTCGTCCCCAAGCCCGAAGATCGCGACAAGTGGGCGCAGGTTCAGTCGAAGCTCACTGCCGTCCGCACCGGGCTTACGCAAACCTCGCAGTCGGCTGACAGCGCCTTCGAAAACTGGCTTTCCACTCGCGCCAAAACGAATGTTCCATCGCCGCTGGAGAGCGCAGGCGATACCAAGACAGAACTTTTTCACGCGGACATCGCGGATCTGGCTAAGAACAACGCCACCGTCACGCTGGTCGATTCCAATATCGCAGGCCGCAAGGCCATTCAGTTCGCGCCGCCCGATCCCAATGTGAAGGCGGGCGACACGCCGGAGTACGGCATTCCGGTTGCGGACGCACCCAAGCTCGAGGCTGACAAGCCGTTTACGATCGCGGTCGCTTTCTATTTCCCGAAATACGAGCAGAGCTACGTCATCGCGTCCCACAGTAATTCGAAGGAGAAAAACCGCGGCTGGACGATCAACGTCGGCGCGCGCGTTGTCAGTGCGCGTCTTGTGGGCGACGGCGGCAAGTCGATCGAGATCAGCGCCGCGCACCTGACGCAGCTCGGACAGGGATCCTGGAACACGGTCACGCTGACTTATGACGGTTCGCGCCACCAGACTGGCCTTGGCCTCTTTGTTAACGGCAAGGCTATTCCGACGCAAGGCCGCGGCAACGTCAACGTCGATCTTGTAGGCGACATCTCAACCGATGCCCCGCTGGTTCTCGGCCGCAACCTTCCCGGCGGCGCCATCACCGATCTCCGCATCTTCAACCGCGTCGTGAGCGAAAGCGAAGTGCGGCTGCTGAACGAATGGCCAGCTATCCAGACTGCCCTCGCGACGGACTCTGCGAAGCTCACGGACGACGCGAAATCCGCTCTTCGCACCTGGTTCCTGCTGAATCAGTACGAGCCCTATCGCAATCTGGTCAAACAGCAGAACGAGCTCAACACCGAAGCAATGGCCATCGCGCGCCGCGGGTCCGTGTCGCTCGTCATGGAAGAGCGCACCGATGACAAACCGCACGCCTGGATTCTCTACCGAGGCGCCTATGATCAGCGGCGTCAGGAGGTCGGCGCGAACACTCCCTCCATACTTCCGCCGATGACGTCAACCATGCCGCGGAATCGCCTCGGCCTGGCGGAATGGCTTTTCACCGAAGACAATCCAGTCACCGCGCGGGTCGCGGTCAATCGCATGTGGCAGGAAGTCTTCGGCGTCGGCATCGTCAAAACCACGGAAGATTTCGGCAGTCAGGGCGAGCCGCCGTCTCACCCGGAACTCCTCGACTGGCTCGCCGTCGATTTCCGCGATCATAAATGGGATCTCAAGCGCTTTTATAAGCAGTTGGTCATGTCTGCCACTTACCGTCAGGCGGCGATCACCACGCCAGCCAAACTGGAGAAGGATCCCGAGAACCGCCTGCTCAGCCGCGCCGCCCGTTACCGCATGGATGGCGAAATGGTTCGCGATTACGCGCTCGCCGCGACCGGGCTTCTCTCGCCCGCCATCGGTGGCCCCAGCGTACGCCCGTACCAGCCGGACGGCGTCTGGGAAGCCGTCGCGATGGACGGTTCCAACACGCGATATTACAAACGTGACGCCGGCGAGAACCTCTACCGCCGTTCGCTCTACACGTTCTGGAAGCGCAGCGCCCCGCCCGCCAGCATGGAGATCTTCAACGCCCCCACGCGCGAGTACTGCACGGTGCGCCGCGAACGGACGGACACGCCGCTGCAGGCGCTGGTCACGATGAATGACGTCCAGTTCGTGGAGGCCGCGAAGGTGCTGGCGGGCAGCAGCATGGAAACCACTTTCGACCTCGAAGGCCGCATCGACTACATCACCACGCGGCTCATGGACCGTACGCTCTCCGCGAAGGAACGTCTGATCGCGAAGAAGTCGTTCGACAAATACGAGCACTTCTATGCCGCCCACGAAGCGGACGCGCGCAAATTTCTCGATCAGGGCGAGCGCCGCGCCGATCCCGCGCTCAAGCAATCCGAATACGCGGCCCTGACCATGCTGACCAGCGAATTCCTGAATCTGGATGAGGTGCTTAACAAATGAATCCGTTCCGTCCTGACAATGAAGGGCACTTCAGCCGTCTCGCGCACGAAATCGACCGGCGCACTCGGGCTATCGCTCCTGGAAGCCATCCCATCGACAAGATTGCGGCAGCCATGGCGCGGCAGGAGACCCGGCGCCGTTTCTTCGCCCGTGGCGCGCAGGGGATCGGCGCGCTCGCCCTCGCCTCGATGCTGCCCGGCAAGGCGAACGCCGCGGCTTTGCCCGGTCTCCCGAACTTCGCGCCCAAAGCCAAACGCTGCATCTACCTGCACCTGGTCGGCGCGCCGCCGCAAATGGAAACCTTCGACTACAAGCCGAAGATGAAGGACATGTTCGATAAGGACCTGCCCGATTCCATTCGCCAGGGCCAGCGCCTCACCACCATGACCAGCGGCCAGAGCCGCTTTCCGATCGCGCCCTCCATCTTCAAGTTCAATCAGTACGGCAAATCCGGCGCATGGGTTTCGGAGCTCCTTCCTTACACCGCCCGCATGGTCGATGACATCGCGATCATTCGCTCCATGCACACCGAGGCGATCAACCACGAGCCCGCCATTACGTTCTTCCAGACCGGCTTCATGATTGCGGGGCGTCCCTGCATCGGGTCATGGCTCGCCTACGGACTCGGCAGTATGAATGACAATCTGCCCACGTTCGTCGTTCTGCAGGCGAAGCATTATCACCCCAAGGCCAATGTGCAGGCCATCTCCGCCCGTCTCTGGAGCGCTGGCTTTCTCTCGGGTAAATACTCCGGTGTCGGCCTCCGCAGCGGCGCCGATCCCGTGCTTTTCATCAATAATCCGGACGGCGTCCCCACGGAAGTGCGCCGATCCATGCTCGATGGCCTTTCGGAGCTCAACCAGATCACTTACGACAAGCTCGGCGATCCTGAAACCAAGACCCGTATCGCCCAGTACGAGATGGCGTTCCGCATGCAGGCTTCGGTTCCCGAGTTGACTGATCTCTCAAAAGAACCTGCCTCGACCTGGGAGATGTACGGGGCCGACGCCAAAGAAAAGCCCGGCTCCTTCGCCAATACGTGTCTGATGGCCCGCCGCCTCGCTGAGCGCAACGTCCGTTTCGTGCAGGTCTATCATCGCGGCTGGGATGTTCACGGCAATCTGCCAGAGGTGTTGCCTGCCCAGTGCAAGGAAGTCGATCAGGCCGCGTGGGCGCTCGTGCAGGACCTCAAACAACGGGGCATGCTCGAGGACACGCTCGTTATCTTCGCCGGCGAATTCGGGCGAACGATCTACTCCCAAGGCAAGCTGACGGCGACCGATTACGGCCGCGACCACCATCCCCGCTGCTTCAGCTTATGGATGGCCGGAGGCGGCATCAAAGGCGGCGTTGTTCACGGCGAGACCGACGAATTCAGCTATAACATTACGCAGGATCCGGTCCATGTGCGCGACTTCCAGGCGACTATCCTTCATCAGTTTGGTATTGATCACGAGAAGTTCTCGTACAACTACCAGGGCCTGGACGTTCGCCTCACGGGCGTTGAGAAAGCCGACCCTGTGAAAGCGATCATCGCTTAAGAGATCAGTGGCTTTCCGCCGCGCGTGAGATCCGGGAACCCGAGCGGCTCACAAGCAGCCGCCCAAGACCGCCGAAAGTCGCCGATTCTGGCACTATAGTTGTGGAAAATCCGCCGGTATCTGATCCGTGCAACTCGCCAGGAACCGGACGTGACGTCGCGCTGCTGCGCAAGAACTGGCCTCTCGACGTCCCCCGACGCTCGTGGATAAAACCCGAGGGTCAATGCAATCTGGTTTGGACATCACAGGACATTTGCTTGCGCGCCCGAGTTGATCATCTCCGCTCCCGCTAGCAGCGAGCAGGTTTGCCACCGGCCGAAGTCAAAAGTCTCCTGTGCAGTCCGATGTGACTGATTGCGCGCGGCTCGAGCTAACTTCCGCCTATTTCTTCTTTGGACGCGGCTTCTTGGGGCCACCGCCGCCCTTCTTTGACGCCATGACCAACTCTGATGTTAATTCAAATTTAACGGTTCTATATCATTGCCTGATTCCTGTGGCGTGGAAAGAGCCACCCCGTGGGCTGAAAGCCCGCGTGCGGTTTGTCGAATTCCATCTATTAGCGTGAGAAACTCGTCGTCTTGCGGGATGTGATGCTGTCCGACAACCACGAGAAGCGAATCAAGGAGTTCCTGATCATCCACTTCAAAAGCACGTTTGATCGAATCTTCCGCCTCGGGCACTTGAAACGACAGAAACTGAACATATCCCAAGGTACACAGGACATATCTGTTCTCGGGTGCTATTTTCAATGCGCGCTGTATGAATGTTTGAGCGCGACTTAGATCCAGTACGGTCTCCGGCTGACGATTCGCCGCAGCACCGCGTTTGGCGCCCAGTGTTGCATCGTCCGCAAGACGACAAAGGGAGTCGATTATTACTTCTTGAATGTCCGGTATGCTCTCCACTCCAACTTCATTAACCAATGCTTCCAGTTCAGCACGCTCGGCTGCTTGATTTTTTAGCAATCCCAGAATTAGCGCATGGTTATAGCGAGCCCACGCCGCCCAATTCCGAACGATAACGTTATCTGCTTCATGGAACTCTATAGCACACTTGTCATAAAGGCTTAAACACCTATCATAATCCTTGAGCTGTTCGTATGTATATGCTTGGTTATACTTGGCACGTGCTACTTGAAACAGAACGGTAGCCACTTCCGATGTACCAAAACGTCGAATCACTTCTTCGTAATTCTTTAGAGCCTCAGCTGGATTATCTAGCGATTCGTTCCCGAGATTCACCAAGGCGGTTGCGACGCACTCTTCTACGGGCGAGCCGATATGGTTATGCAGTAGCTCATTACCCAACGCGATCACAGCCAGGTAAATGCTTGTTTTCAGTTGAGCATCGTGAGGTATTCTGGCAGTCGCCAGAGACAATGTTTCTACAACCTCGATCTTCTCATCTGTCTCTAAGTCTTTGGCAGGAATTTCCATACCAATAGAGACTACTTGTTCGAACTGAGAGCGGCGCACTGCGTCTCGTAGCAACTCCATTTTCTGCTCGATTTCGGGGAGGCCCCTTTGGGCTCTTTCTATCCTACGAACGACAGCGCCGATGCGGTAGAGATCGCGACCGACGGTGTCGGTGATGTCGGTTGGCGGCAGGCATCTCTTCAGGTAACTGGCAAAGAAAGCCAACGGATTGGCCGTGAGCCCTGGGGCAGGAAGTTGGAAAAGCCTGATCAACGTGTCCAAGACTGTTGTTGCGGACATAACAGCGCCGTCCCGCAGGTGAGCCGAATTCGACGATGCGGACGGTGGCAACGACGCTGGTAACGGCGGTCGTTCATCGGGGACTACAAAGAAAACGTCAGGGTGTTCGCTTATCTCCTTCGGCAAAAACTCGATCGCCGCGCGTCGGTAACAGAACCAGTAGACATTAAACCGAAGCCCGCGCCTGAGCCGCCGTTTCAATGCCGTCATGAACACGTCCCGACTCCAGCCGCTGTAACCCAAAACCAGCGGGGATCGTGCACTCAACACGCGATCGACGAAATCCGCCATCGGGGATGCCTCATTCGCCGGGCGCTCTGAACGCAAGGCGACCTCACCCTCCAGATTGCAGATGTCGTAAAACCAGCAACTGCCGTGAAGGTGCACGATCTGTAAATCGTCATTTTCAGGGTCCATCCGCTGAATCGTTTCAGGATGGTCGCACACAAGATGATGCTCACCGAAGAGATGCAGAGCGCGGGAAATATAGTCGTCGAAATTTGACGTCAGCACGAGATTAGTGACGGTTTTGGACGACAACAAATGGGCGAGTCGCAAATTCGCGTGAGACACAGCCTCTTGTCCTATCAAACGACGAAAATAGGACTGTCGATCGGCCGGGCTGTGAAACGAGTGTTGTAACCACCACGAATATTCTTGGAGTGAATCCAGTCCGTTCGGAGCAATGACGCCTTCGCATTGTCTTCTGCACTCCTCTATAATCTGCGAAGCCAGAGGAATGGGGGGGTGCGAAACGCCGGCACCGGCCATTAGAAAAAAAGGGCGGTGATGTCGCTGGCAAGTTCGTTGAATATGTGCTGCTGCTTCGGCCAATGAGATTTCGTTTCGCATTTGATTGAGCCGTATTTTCTCATCTTTTCGGCAAAATCTGGGTGGTCAAGTGAATACGGAAGATTTTTCAAATACAAGTTGCGCCGAACATGCGTGCTGAAAAGACTGAAACTCGCTGATCGGAAAGTCGAAGTAGCGGCAGACGTCGCCGGCTTCGTAGAAGCGAGATGGACGATTTGCGGAAGTACAACTGGAAATTGACGCTGACCGACTACGACCACCATCCCCGCTGCTTCAGCTTATGGATGGCTGGTGGCGGCATCAAAGGCGGGATCGTCCACGGTGAGACCGACGAATTCAGCTACAACATTACGCAGGATCCGGTCCATGTGCGCGACTTCCAGGCGACCATCCTTCATCAGTTTGGTATTGATCACGAGAAGTTCTCGTACAACTACCAGGGTTTGGACGTTCGCCTCACGGGCGTCGAGAAAGCCAACCCGGTGAAAGCGATCATCGCTTAAGAGACGCGCGGCTCAAACAAGTCGCGGTAACCCTAACGACGTACGTGCGAGTCGGGCGAAAAGGACGCCTTGCCAACGCGGTCGGAATGACCTTCCAGCTTCGCGAGCACCTGTGCGGTGTCGGCATTCCACACGCGCGCTGTTTTGTCATCGCTTGCCGTCACCACGCGCTGCCCGTCAGGCGAAAAAGCCGCATCGTTGACAAAGTTGGAATGGCCTTCCAGTATCGCAAGCGCCTTTGCGGTGGCGGCATTCCACACGCGTGCTGTCTTGTCACGGCTGGCCGTCAGCACGAGTTGTCCGTTGGGCGAAAACACCACGCTCTCGACGCCGTCCGAATGGCCTTTCAGGTCCGCAATGACGTGGCCGCTCGCAGCATTCCACACCCGAGCCCCACCATCAGCGGCGGCCGTCGCTACCTGCTGCCCGTTGGGCGAAAACACCGCAGCGTAGAGGTCCCAATGGGGCCCTGGCATCGTCGCAAGTATCTCTCCGGTGGCGGCATTCCACACGCGCGCCGTGCCGCCATCGGCGGCTGTCACTACGCGATGCCCGTCAGGCGAAAACGCCACGTCTTCGACGTCGGAATTGCCTTTCAGCGTCGCGATCACCTCTCCGGTTGCTGCATTCCAAACTCGCGCCGTACCGTCAGCGGCGGCTGTCGCCACCTGCTGCCCGTTGGGCGAAAACACCGCAGTATACAGATAATTAATATGGCCTTTCAGGGTCAGGAGCACGTCTCCCGTGGCGGCATTCCACACGCGCGCCGTCGCGTCCCGGCTCGCCGTCACGACGCGCTGCCCATCACACGAAAACACCGCCGTCCAAACGCTCGCGGAGTGACCCTCCAGTTTCGCTAGCGTCTGTCCGCTGCCGGCATTCCACACCCGCGCCGTATGGTCATCGCTGGCCGTGACCACGCGCTCTCCATCGGACGAAAACGCCGCATCGTTGACGTGGTCGGAATGACCTTCCAGCTTCGCGAGCACATGTCCGCTGCCGGCATTCCACACCCGCGCCGTATGGTCGCCGCTGGCTGTCACCACACGCAATTGGCGCCGCGCGCTCACTCGTTGCTGTTCCACTCGAACCCCCTATAAAGCCAGGTGGCCGTAGCCATTCAGCAATGTCGCAGCCGATTATAACCAATCCGGACCTTGCTGAACGTTGGGACGTGCGGAAAGCACTAAGTGGCCCGCTGAAACGCACGATTGCCTTCTGCCGCGTCAGGGCAGCTTTTTTCGCACCCAGTCGAAGAAATTTAGCAGGACCGTCACATGCACTGACCCCTTCGCGCCAGGAGGGGCTTCCGGCAGGGAGAATACCACGAACCGCTTACCGTCCGGCGCGAGATCCAGATTGCGCGTACCGGTATAGAAGAGCTGCTTATCCGACCACATTCGCGGCTGGCCAGACAGAAAGGAAGCGCCATCGGCCGAGTAATCGACGACCATGATTCGGTTATCGGTTGTCTCGTAGAAGAGCCCGCGGCCGTTTTTCGACCACGCCGCGTACAGGCCGCCACCGGTCGAAATTTGCCATTTCCGGCCTCCGGCAGGGGGAAATGGCTGAACCCAGATCTCAGGGCTGCCGGTTTCGTTCGAACGGTACGCGATCCAGCGGCCGTCGGGAGAGAAATACGGAACCTGTTCGTCAGCCGCCGTGCGAAGGAGCGCTTCCGGCTTGCTCGCCTTGGGATGATCCGGATCGGTGAGGTCCAGTGCCATGGTCCAGATATCCACTCCTGTTTCCGGGCCGTCGGCGGCATAAGCAAGCCGGCGGCCGTCAGGAGTGAACGAATGGGGACGCAGACTATCGCCTTTCAGGACAGTCTGCGGTTCTCCGGCGCCATCGCCCCGGATCCAGGTCAGGCCGGAAGCTGATAGAAATAGCAGATGCAGGTTGTCGGGAGACCAGACTGGCAGATTCGCTCCGCCGGTAAAGGTCAATCGCGTCAGATTGGGCCGCTTCAGGTCGTAGACATATAGATCGGCGCCTTTGCCGATGAACGCCACCTTGCGTCCGTCCGGCGAGATACGGGCTGCGGCGAATAGGCCAGGCGTGGGCATCAACGCTTCGATCCTTCCGGACCTGTCGAGCCAGGAGAGTTGCCACTCCTGCGCTGCGTTTTTTCCCGATGCGTAAACCAGGGTTCCGGTGTTCGAGAAGTCGAACTGTCCCCCGCCGGTGACCGGGTTGGCGGCTACGTCTTCGAGCAGCGGGACGGGCGTGCCGCGAACCTCCAGCGCCTCCGGATCGAACTTCACACCGAACAGGACTCCCTGCCGGATATACACCAGGTGGCCGGTGGGCAGGTAACGGCCGTAATATCCACCGCGTGCCAGAATCTTGGAGCTGCGTGTTTTGAACGACGCAACTTCAATGTTGGCGGCATCCATCCGATTGGCGGAGTTGGATGCGGTGTACAGGACGGCTCCTCCGCCGGGCAGAACCTGTGGCCAGCGGTGGGTGGTCTCTCCCGCGCCGAGCTTCGTGATCCGGTGTGGGGCCCCTCCGCCGGAAGACACCGTAAAAAGAGCATCCAAATACGCGAGGCTCGCTACAATATTGCCGTCTCGGCCCCAACTGCCGCCGGGTACGATGCTCTGCCCTGTAGCCACGGTCTCGGTCGCGCCTCCCAGGACCGAGATTTTCCTGAGGATTGGGCCCGCAAAGAAGGCGATCCATTGACTATCGGGAGAAAAGAATGGGGCTGAACCGTTCTCTGTTCCGGGTAGCAAAGTGAACTGCGCCTCGTCGAGAAGTCGCGTGGCGAGTTGCTGTCTGCCATCAGGCCCGCGTGCGGGAAAGACCAGCCGGCGCCCGTCGGGCGAGATGGCGGCGGTCAGGTTGAGGCCCGGCATTGCTTCAGGCCCAAGATCCACGCTGAAGCGGATCAGCGGATGATCCACCGGGCGCGTTGCGTTCCACCATCCGGCTCCGGCCACGACCAGCGCGAGAGCGAACGCCCCCGCGATTGCCCACGGCAACGTCCTTGACCGGCGTGCGGGTTCGGACGATTGTGGAGCAGCCACGAGTTCGACCGCGGCTCGCACATCCCGCGCGGACTGCCAGCGTTGCTCAGGATCCTTCGCGAGACATCGCTGCAGGATACCGTCGAGAGTCGCTGGCGCGACCTTCGCGACGGACGGAGCGGGACGCTCCAGAACCGCCGCTATGACACTCGCGGGATTCTGCCCGTCGAAACACCGTTTGCCGGTGAGCATTTCGTAGAACAGGCAACCGAAGGAGAAGATATCGGCGCGAGCGTCCGCTTCTTTGCCCTAGAGTTGTTCGGGCGCCATGTAGTGCAGCGTGCCGGAAATGGCGCCCTGCTGAGTAATGGTTTCTCCAGACTGCTCGCCCAGGTGGCTCTCACTCTTAGCCAGCCCGAAATCGAGCACTTTCACGCCGGGCCTGGTAACCAGCACATTCGCCGGTTTCAGATCTCGATGAACAATTCCGACCTTGTGCGCCGCTGACAACGCATCGCAGATTTCAATCGCATACTGCAGGGCGCGGTCCAGAGCTATGGGGCCCTTGACGCGGTGGCCCGCAACGTACTCCATCACCAGATAGTTGGGCCCCACATCGTAGATCTGGCAAATATGAGGATGGTTCAGAGCCGCAATCGTCCGCGCCTCGCGCTCGAAGCGTGCAGAGAACTTCTCACGTCCGGTTTTAATCGCGACCTTGCGCAGCAGTCGCGTGTCACGCGCCTCATACACTTCCCCCATCCCGCCGCTGGCGATGCGACGCACGATCTCGTAGGGGCCAAGCACGCTGCCGGGCGAGAGGAGCGAGACCTCCTGCGCTTCCCAGGCCGGGCGATCCACGAACGCCGACGGCGTATCCCCGTTGGCGAGCAGCGACAGAACTTCGCTTCGAAGCTCGGGATCCGGACAGGCTTGTTTCAGGAAAGAATCGCGTTCGTCCCGCGGCCTTGCGGATGCGGAGGTATAGAGATCCTCTATCTCGCGCCAACGCTGGGGACTCACGTGACTAGTTAGGGTAGCATCTTATTGCCAGGCTGAAATCCCGCCGATAAGACGGTGGTTTTCAATAGCGGACTTAGCCGGAACAATCGCACGTCCTCGGCTGTGAAAGTCAATCGCCCCGCCACCATATCGGAATAATCTTCAGGCGCCCACGTCCGCTTCAGAATCCCTTCAGGCGAATGGCGGGGTTCTCCCTGCAGCACATGTCCGATCTCGTGAGCCAGGACATGTCCGAACAGAGCGAGATTGACGCCCAGATCACGAGTTTGCCTGATACGGTCCAGGTAGATGGTGATCACTCCGCTGGGCAAGGAGGCAGCCGCCATGGCGCCGCCAGTTACGTTTGCCGGCGCCGAGTCTGCGCGGACCTCAATGGCCCATAGACCAGCTCCTTCAGGTCGCCGCCCTGCGTGCCATCGCAAAGTAATTCCGATGTCTTTGAAGATACGAGTGGCTATGCCTTTGCCCGTTGCGGCGAACTGGAATGGCGTGTCCACCAGATAAAGGTCCAGAGTTTGGGTTCCGGCGTTCTCGGGGGCTGTTCTCCGCGGCGAGCACCAGGATTCACTTGCCAGCGAGTTAGCCAGTATCATCATCACAAGCGCCGTTTTTGCAGGTCCCATGGGTGTCTCCACCCCGGTAACCGGAAATCGAGGCTGAAAGCTCTAATGGGGATTTTGCATAATTCTTCAGGCGATGCCCCGCCTACCGTTCCAGACGCGGCGGCGCACGAAGTGACCCTGCTCCTGAAGGCATGGGCCAGCGGCGACGATCATGCGCCCGAACGCCTCGCGCCCCTCGTTTACGGGGAACTGCGCAGACGCGCCCATTACTACGTGCGGCGGGCCGGCAGCGCTCAGACGCTGCAGACCACCGCCGTAGCAAATGAAGTCTGGCTGCGGCTCGCAGAGGCGCATTCACTGAACTTCAATGACAGGGTCCACTTTTTCGCCGTATGCGCTCAGCTCATGCGGCGCATCCTGGTGGATGCCGCGCGCGCCCGCGGCGCCCAAAAGCGCGGCGGCGGCGCGCTCAGAATCACCCTGGATGAAGTAGCGATCGTGTCCGCGCAAAAGGGCGAAGATCTGATCGCCATGGATGATGCGCTTACACGGTTGGCGGCTATCGACCCACGCAGAGCCCGTATGATTGAACTGCGATTCTTCGGGGGGCTCAGCGTAGAGGAGACCGCACAGGCGCTGAAGATTTCCGTGCAGAGCGTCCATCGTGACTGGCAACTGGCCAGAGCGTGGCTGCTGCAGGATCTGAGACGCGGCGTCGAGAAGGCCTCCTCGGGCCTTACTGAGTCAGCGTGAAGCTGACGTCGATGGTGGTCATCACTTCGATGGGTTCGCCGTTCAGAAGTGTCGGTTTATAACGCCATTGTTTGACCGCGTCCATGGCGGCGGCGACCAGCCCCTGGTTCACCGAACCGCTGATCGAGCTGAGCGACTGGATTGAGCCGTCCTTTCCGATGATTGCCTGCAGCTTGACAACGCCTTCGACGCCTTCGGCCATCAGATCGGGGGGATAGACGGGGCGGGTCTGACTGATCAGATTGGCCGCCTGAACCATGCCCCCGACACGCACTCTCGCGGGCACCGCGGATTGACTCGCCTCGGGCCTCGGCGTTCCCCGGCCAGCGACCTGCACGGCTTGTTTGATGCTGCCGACGTTCAGGCGGGCGCTGACCTGAATTGTCTTGCCCGCGGGAAGGTCGAGGCTTTCGGCACGGAAAACGGCGAAACCCGGCACCATCACGGAAAGCGAGTAGTGACCGGGCGCGAGGGTGGTGAAGGCATAGCTGCCATCGGCGCGTGAATAGGCCGTATCCGTCGTGTTGAGGTCGATGTTGGTGGCTCTGATGGCGGCATTGGGCACGACGGCGCCGCTCGGATCGGTGACTGTACCGGCGATGCCGGAGACGCCGGTGGTGGACTGTGCGCTGAGGGAGACGCTGCTGAGCGCGAACAGGATCACGGCGGTAGCGCCGAGCGCGCCGAACCAAGTTCTGCGTGCGGGGAAGGAGCGGTTGGTTTTGGGATCGAGTATCGATTTCACGCGGGACTCCAGATGAGTAGTTGTAGCCATAGGGATGGCGAGTTGAGTGTTGAACTTTCGAGCCAAGTCGAGAAGGTGCCCGGCGTAGCTTGAGGGAAGAAGGCCCAGGCTGAGCGCCGCATCGTCACACGCGCATTCGCTTTCCGCTCGGAGCTTTGCGACGACGAGCCAGACGAGCGGGTGGAACCAGTAGATCGCCGTGGCGATTTGCGCGGCGAAGAGGATCAGGGGATCGCGGCGGCGAATGTGAGCGGCTTCGTGGGCGATGACCGCGCGGCGGCGCGCAGTGTTCCACGAAGCCGATTCGGCAGGCAGCAGGATCGCAGGGCGGAGGATTCCTGTGACCAGAGGACCCTGGATCGAAGGCGTCGTGAGAACGGGGTGCGTTCCTTTAGCCGCTCTGACGATGGAATGTAGTTGGAGTGCGTTGCGAAGGAGGCGGATCAGCAGGAGGAGGGTCCCGGCGACCCAGATGCCGGTCACGACTTGGGCGGGTTTGATACCTGAGAATTCCAAGGCGGGCGCGGCGGGAGTTGATGTGGCGAAGATCGGCGTCGTCGTCACCGCCGGCAATATTGGGGCGTAGACGTGTTGTGGGACCCGCCAGCGGAGCGGAGCGATCAGGAGGACCGCAGTGACGGCGCAGGTCCAGACCACGTGACGTGATGCCGATGACGCGCCGCGCATCACTGCGGTAACAGCGAAGGCGAATGTGAGAACGAGCGTGATACCGGCGAGGACGGCGAGCATGACTATCTCCCCTGCTTCCGGGCCTGATCGATCATAACCGCGATCCGGTCGAGTTCTTCCGCGCTGGGCTTGCTGTCGAGGAGCGCAGCCATGACCTGCTCCGGCGATCCATTGAAGAACGTATTCAGAATATGGCGGAGGGCGGACCGTTTGGCTCGCTCCGGAGCGACCTTCGGCAGGTAGACGTACGCCGCGCCCTGCTGTTCGTGACGGATGTGCCCCTTCTCTTCCATGATCCGCAGGGTGGCGCGAACGGCAGAGTAGCTGGGCGGATCCGCCATAGCCGATTGCACATCGGCGGCGGAGGCTTTGCCTCGCGCGATCAGGATATCCATGATCTGGCGTTCACGGCGGGAGAGATTATGTTGATTGGGCATCAGTTCGCCGCCGCATGCTCAATTATTAGCACTATGCTGGAAAATTAGCACGCGCTACGGCTGATGTCAAGCCTGCAAATAAACGTTTGTTGTTGACATCCGACACTAACCATGGCATTGTTGTTGTAGATATCCGACATCAATGCCGTCGCGCCTCGATCTTCTCCAGGGCACCCTGGACCTGCTTATCCTTCGTACACTCCAGGCCAACCCGCTTCACGGATGGGCCATTTCCGAACGCATCCAGCAAATCTCAGAGGACGTCCTCCAGGTTAACCAGGGCTCGCTTTACCCCGCGCTGCACCGCCTCGAACACAAAAACCTGATTAAAGCGGAGTGGGGGGTTTCCGAACTCGGACGTCGCGCTCGCTTCTATAAACTCACCGCTCAGGGGCGAAAACAGCTCGAGGCCGAGACAGCCGACTGGGCGCGACTTTCCATCGCGATCGGACGGATTCTGGAGCAGGCATAATGCGTGACTTCTGGCTGCGAATCCGAGCGCTCCTCTTCCGCGCTCGCGTCGATTCGGATCTCAATGACGAACTCGCATTCCACATAGAAATGCAGACGCGGAAGAATGTTCGCGCCGGGATGCCCCTGGACGAGGCCCGCCGCGAGGCGGCGCTGCAATTCGGTTCGGGAGTGAGCGCCAAAGAAGCGTGTCGCGACGAACGCCGCGTGAGTCTTATCGAAACGCTGTTCCGCGATATCCGCTACGCGTTCCGCGGCTTCCGGCGCGCTCCCCTGTTTGCATTAACCGTAATCGCAACCATCGGCCTTGGTCTTGGCGTCAACACTGCCGTCTTCACCATCTTCAACGCCTATGTTCTTCGCCCGCTGGCGGTTCACGATCCCGGGTCGCTCTATCAACTCAACTGGCTGAACCGCGCTCGCAGGGGTCATTCCTTCTCATGGCGGCAATATCAGGACCTCAGAGCGCGAAACAGCGCATTCTCGGATCTCTATGCGGCGCGCACTGTCCAATCCCGCATCAACGGCCGGGCTGCCTTTGCTGAACTCGTCTCCGGCAACTACTTCGACATGCTCGGCGTCGGCTCCGCGCTCGGACGCACGCTGACATCCGAAGACGCCTCGATTCCTGGACGCGGTGCGGTCGCCGTTCTCAGTTATAGAGCCTGGCGCACGATCTTCGGAAGCGATCCCATGATTGTCGGCAAGAAGGTTCTCCTTCGCGGGGCGCCGCTCGAAATCGTCGGAGTGGCCCGTGAAGGCTTCGAGGGCTTGAACGAGGTTCCGCAGGACCTCTGGGCGCCGCTAACAATATCGGGGCAGGTGGAGGCAACTGACGCGCCCGATCTTTTCGGCGAATCGGCGCCGGAGCGCCTCTCACTTTTCGGCCGACTGAGGCCACGCGTCAGCGAATCGCAGGCCCTCGCCAACCTGAATATCTGGGTAAAGCAACTCGGCGCCAACCGGCCGCAGACGGATGAACCTGTTGGAGCAGTCCTATACTCCCGGGCGACGAACGTCCGGATGTCGCCGGAAGCGTTCATGGTTCTGCTCCCCATTCTTGCGGCGTTCGCTCTGATCCTTCTAACGGCATGCGCGAACGTCGCGAACATGATGCTCGCCCGCGCCATGGCTCGCCAGCGGGAAATCGGCATTCGCCTGTCGCTCGGCGCTGCTCGCGGCAGGCTCATTCGCCAGTTGCTCACCGAAAGCGTGCTGCTGGCGCTGCCCGGCGCGCTCCTGGGGTTTCTCATTTCCCAGTCCGTGCTGGACGGGGGCATCCGCGTGATGTACGCTACGCTCCCCCAGGAGTTCACGGATTTCATTCGCGTGGCCCCGCTGACGCCGGACTTCCGTGTCTTCACCTTCATGATCGCGGCCGCTGCGGCTTCGGGACTGATCTTCGGACTTGTTCCCGCGCTTCAGGCGACGCGCGCCAGCGTCGTTCAGGCATCCCGTGGAGACTTTGGCAACGAACTCCGCCCGCAGCGGATACGCAACGCTCTCGTGATTGTGCAGATCACGGTTTGCGCGATGCTGCTGATCTGTTCCGGCGTTCTGCTCCGCGGCGCGAACCGTATCCACAACCGGGATATCGGATTCCGCACTCATGACGTGATCTGGATTGAAGGGACGGGGAAATACCGCGCGCCGTTGGTCACACGTCTCGGGGCGGAACCGCTCGTTCAAACGGTCGCCGCGTCGGCCACGGTGCTGCTCGATTCCGGACTTCCCTCGGCTCACGTTTCATCCGGGGACGGGAAGTTTGCGGACGCTTCGTACAACTACGTGTCGCGCGAGCTTTTCACGGTGCTGGATCTGCCGATCCTCCGCGGCCGCAACTTCACGGTGGAGGAAGCCGAAGAAAACGCGCCCGTGGCCATTGTCAGCGAAATGCTTGCCCGGCGCTTATGGCCGGAAGGAGGTGAGATCGGCGGCTCGATCACCCTCAAAACCGACGCGCGCAGCCACCTCTCGGTAAGCCGTCCGTTGAAACAGAGCGCCGTGAGGGTAATCGGGGTTGCGAGGGATATCAACACCGGACTGGTGGAGGATGAGAACAGCCGCCTGCTTCTTTATTTTCCCACCGATTCCCGAGTCGCCGGAAATGCGCTCGTGCTTCGCGTTAGAGGCGATCCGGCAGCCGCGCGGCAGGTGCTTGACCGTGATCTTTCTGCGGCGGTTCCCGGCGCGGTCGACAGCATTCACCTGATGGACCAGTTCGTGGCCGGCAGAGTCTATCCGTTCCGCGTCGCGTACTGGATTTCCGCCGTGCTCGGCGGCCTCGCGCTTCTGCTGGCCATCTCCGGCACATACGGCGTGATCTCATACGTTGTCGCGCAGCGCATTCGCGAATTCGGGGTTCGCATGGCGCTCGGCGCGGCGCCCCTATCAGTCATTAAGCTCGTGCTTCGTCAATCGTTGCGGCTTGCAATTACCGGTGCGCTGTGCGGCGCCGCCCTTGCATTCGCCTGCTCACGGCTTCTGGCGTCGCGTCTTGTCATGCTCGACGCCTTCGACCGCTTCGCTTTCGCCGGAAGCATCCTGATCGTCATCGCCTCCTGTCTGGCTGCGGCGTTCATTCCATCGTGGCGAGCCTCTCGCATTGATCCAATGAGCACGCTGCGGCACGACTAAAACTTCCGCCGCTCGATCGACAGATCGCCGTCTTATTTTGCGGCGCTGCTTTCGATCACTGCGAGCTGGGTTTTCACCAATTGCGCATCGGCAGCCTGCGGCGCTGCCTTCAGGTAACGCCTCAGTTCCGCCGCCGCGCCCTCGCGATCGCCCTTCTGCGCCAGTGTCATGCCCAGCACATAGCCGGCGCGTGGGTTTCGTCCGTGCGGATCTAGTTGGACCGCCTCGCGCGCGCTCTTCTCCGCGGCATCGTATTCGGCGAGATAATAATGCGCCACGGCGTCGCCGAACCATGCCTCCGGATAGTCGACCGGGTCCAGGCGGAGTCCCTGATCGAGATATTGGGTGGCCACCTTCCAGTCGTGGCTCAGTCCCGCGTCCAGCCCGAGTTCCACATACGCGCCCATCAGCTTCGGGTCGAGTTCGATCGCCTTTTTCCAGGCTTCCTGCGCCTTTTGCCGCATGCCGAGGCGCTGCCTCGCCCGACCCAGCTCGAGCCAGGCGTTCGCATAGGCCGGGTAGATCGCGATGGCCTGCTCGAACTCTTTCGCCGCCGCGTCCATCTGCCCCGAACGCAGCGCCTTCACTCCGCTCTCGAAGGCATTTCGGGCCTTTTTAGGAGCGTTCACGGACGTGCTGCTCACCGCCACGCCCTCGACTGTGAAAACGCGCTGCAGCACGATCACGCCTACATCCGAGTGATCCATGACGCGGCGATCCGTGAGACTGACCTCATCCGAGCGGTATCCCGGAAGATTTGCGCGCAGGTCGCAACTGACAACCGTGCGCAACGCCGTTGTCGCTTCTCCGGACGAAACGCCCAATAGAGGGTTAGAACTCCGCTGGCCCGAGGCCGACGCGTCCGAAACCGCATCGGTCGTCCCGCCGTACTGGAAAGTGAAGCGTCCCTTGCTATCGGTCGACGCCACGGTTCGCCTGAGGTTCGAGCACACCATTTCAATCGCGATTCCGCGAGGCGACACCGACCCGTCTTCAATGGCAACGCGACCCGAAAGGTACGTGCCTGCGGAACTATCACCGCCGTTTGGTAACGGAGTCGGCGGCGCCAGTCCGTGCATAACCGACTGGGAGCCGTTCGCGGTATTCGATTGTCCGAGCGCTGCCGAGCCCCAGAGGAACGTAACTATCAGAACGTATCGCGTGCCATCATCTTACTCCGAATTTCGGAACGATGTATTTCGATGCGGGCGCTCGCGTCTGGCGCTCGGCGGTTACGCAAAAGATCCTTTGAGACTGTACTGCGGCTACGACGTGAACCTTGAGAAGTCGGGCTGTCTGCGCTCAGCAAAAGCACGGAGCGCCTCTTGCGCTTCATCACTTTTCAGGCACTTTTCGAAAATCAGGCTCTCTTCGCCGATGCGCGTCAAGAGCATTGCCGCGTTCCGCATCAGTCTCTTTGTAGAGACGACGGATCGCGCGGGTTTTTGGGCCAGCGTCCTGGCCGCGGCTCGCGCGGTTGCCACCACCTCGTCCTGCGGCAGAGCTTTGTTGGCAAGACCGAGGGCGGCTGCCTCAGCTCCCGAGAGGCTTTCGCCAAGGGCGAACATAGCAAAAGCGCGAACGTGGCCGATGTGCGCCGGTAAAAGCATGCTGGACGCTGCTTCGGGCACTAAGCCCAGATTGACGAAGGGCGTGGACAGTTTCGCCGTCTCGGCGACGTACACGAGATCACAGTGCAGGAGCATCGTCGTACCTACGCCGACGGCGAGGCCGTGGACAGCCGCAACGATCGGCTTTTCCGCGCGCGCAAGCACTTCGATGAAACGATGCGCCTTCAGCTCGCCTGCTCGCCCATTGGCCACGCTCGCAAATTCGGCAAGGTCATTTCCCGCGGTGAAGGCGCTTCCTTCCGCGGTGAACAGGACGACGCGAGCCGCTTTGTTCGTTTGCGCGCTTTCCAGGGCTTCGCGCGCCGCGTCATACATGGCGTTCGTGAGAGCGTTCTTCTTATCCGGACGGGCGAAAGTAATTTCCAGAACACCGTCTTCTTCCGCGAGCCTGATGTGTTCGCTCATTTTCGCCTGCGTGGCATTTCCGCGTCAGCCACGCCGCGCTGTCTCGATGGCGGCAATGTCGATTTTCTTCATCGTCATCATCGCCTCGAACGCGCGCCTGGCTTCAGCGCCGCCGGCCGCCAGCGCGTCGGTCAGCGCGCGCGGCGTGATCTGCCAGGACAGACCCCAGCGGTCCTTGCACCAGCCGCAAGCGCTCTCCGTCCCGCCGTTTCCGACGATCGCATTCCAGTAACGATCCGTCTCTTCCTGAGTGTCCGTGGCGATCTGAAAAGAAAAAGCCTCGCTGTGCCTGAAGGCCGGGCCGCCGTTGAGACCGAGACAGGGAATGCCGAGGACAGTGAACTCGACCGTCAGCACATCGCCCTTCTTTCCGCTCGGATAGTCGCCGGGGGCCTCGTGAACCGCGGTTACTTTACTGTCCGGAAAAGTGGCGGCATAGAACCGCGCCGCCTCATGGGCGTCTTTATCGAACCAGAGGCAGATCGTGTTCTTTGGCTTCATGCTCCTGTGAATCATATCGCGGGGAGCAATGGACACGAGATGCCGACTGCGAGATCAGTTCGCCTCCGGCATCTTTTCGGCGTGATCCACCGATACGATGTCTACGGGTGTCTTCTTCAGCTCGATGCGGAGCCCAATCTCCTCGCGCAACGCCGTCGTCATCACGCCCGCGATATCGATCGGGGCGCCTTCGGCGGGGCGCAAATCCTGGGCATATTTCGTCATGTCGAAGTCCGCGTCGTAACGTCCCTTGAGATTCGTCGCGTCCACCACCGGCGCCTGCAATATGCGCGAAAGAAGCGTGGCGATTTCGGACATCGATGTCCTTCGCATCGCGACCGCCATCCGTTGCGGCTGCGGCTCGACCGTGCTCTCGCCCTCCGCCGCCGTCTCGGTCATCTTGAGCCCCGCCTTATCAACCGTGAGCACATAGGCCTGCGTCACCTTGCGGTCGCGGTGAACGCGGACTCCGAACCGTTCGGCAAGCACGGCCTGAAACATGCGCCGGAGTTCGTCCTCGGTGTGCGGCGTACTGGTTTTCGCGATCACGTCATAGTAATCACTATCGAGCCAGCCTGGACCCTGTACCTCGTTATCCAGCACCGACCAGGACCATGCGATTGCGCCTTTCAGCGTCACGGACCGCATGGTCACGCTCGTTGGCGAAAAGTGAACCGGAAACGCGTGAGGGTCGCGAATGACGACTGCGGCCGTGCGGATGGAGGTAACGTCGAAAGTCGCGGGAGCGGTTTGGGCGAGGCCCGCGGCGGCTATAGTTAAGAGGAAGAAAATTCGAGACATCGCATCAGTATTACCGCGAATGCGCAAAAAGATTCGGTTGCAGTGAACAGTTTGGTTACACCGCTGCCGCTTCTGATCCTGGCGCAACTAACAGACCGACGCCGTTTGCGTCCAACGCCCATGAGGCTCCCGCTCCCCCTCGCGCTTGCCTGCGTCCTTCACGCTGCGATAGTAGAAGGTCAGCAGGCGTTCGAGGTTGCGTCGGTCAAGCCCAGTTCGCAGTCTCACACGGAAACCCGTCGGTGGCCCGGCGGGCGTTTTACGGCTACCGCAGTCACCCTTCGCGCGCTCATCCAGCGCGCCTATGAGGTTCAGGATTTTCAGATCCTCGGCGGGCCGAAATGGATCGACAGCGACCTGTACGATGTTGAGGCGAAAGCCTCTTCGCCGACAACGAATTTGAATCCCCTCATTCAGGCCCTGCTTGCCGACCGATTTGCGCTGAAAATTCATTCGAAACGCGAGAGTTACCGATGTATTCTCTGGTCGTCGCCAAGGGCGGCCTGCGCCTCTCCCGCAATACGAGCGGCAAGGGCCCTTTTTGGAGCCTCGGCCGCGGAACTCTGACGGGGGAAAAGATCTCCATGGATATGCTCGCCACGGACCTGCTTCAGAAGGCCCTGCACCAGCCCGTTGACGACAAAACCGGTATCGCCGGCGAGTACGATGTCAAACTTGCGTGGACTCCCGACGAAATCTTCCCGAACGACCTTGGCGATCAGCCTTCCTTCTTCACGGCCGTCCGGGAGCAATGGGGACTCCAGCTTGAGCACCACAAAGGCGGCGTCAAAGCGCTGATTGTCGATGCGGCAGAAAAGCCCCTGCCCAACTAAAAACCGAGGCTCGCGGCGGTCCATTATACTTATCTCCAGCTTTCATCCCGCCCGAAGGAGGGAGTGTTGATTCCCGGCAGGATCCACGTAGTTCTCGCCCTTAGCTACGCCGCGCTCACGGCGGCGCCAGCGACCGCTCAGCTTGTCTCCTTCGCGACTGACATCCGACCCATCTTCGAAAACAGTTGCTGGAAATGTCACGGCGGCTCCGTCCAGCTTTCGAAGCTCGATCTGCGCTCTCGCGACGCGGCACTGAAGGGCGGGCAACGCGGCGCCGCCATCGTTCCGGGCAAGGCTGACGAGAGCCGGTTATACCGTGTGGTGGCGTCGCTCGAAAAGCCGGCTATGCCGCTGGGTGGCAAGCTCAGCGCGGACCAGATCGCGACGATCCGGCGGTGGATTGATCAGGGCGCGGTGTGGGATGGAGTTCCGGGAGCGGGCGCCCCAAACACAAGCGCATCACTGGAAGAGATGGCTATATCGCCCGAGGCGCGCCGGTATTGGGCGTTTCAAAAGCCGGTCCGGGCGCCGGTTCCCCCGGCATCCGGCGATCTCACGAATCCCATCGATCGTTTCCTGGAACAGGCGCGAGTCGAACGAGGCCTGCAACGGGCGCCGCGCGCGGACCGGATCACTCTGCTGCGCCGCGCGTACCTCGACCTGATTGGTCTTCCGCCCACGCCCAAGGAAACCGCCGCGTATCTCGCCGATGAATCGCCGAACGCCTGGGCGAACCTGATCGACAAGTTGCTCGCCTCTCCGCACTACGGAGAACGCTGGGGCCGCCACTGGCTCGATGTGGCTCGCTATGCCGATTCCAATGGCTACGAGCACGATTTCGATCGCCCCAACGCCTGGCGCTATCGCGACTACGTCATCCGCGCGTTCAATCAGGACACGCCGTACAACACTTTCCTGGCCGAGCAGATCGCCGGCGACGAGTTCGACCGAGTCACGGACGACAGCATGATCGCCACCGGCTTCCTGCGCTCCTACGCCAAGGTCGGTTACCGCGAGAAGGATAACCCGCAGTTCCGCTACGAATACCTGGACGACATGATCGGCACGATCGGCCGCGGCGTTCTGGGGCTCACGGTGAATTGCGCGCGCTGCCACAACCACAAGTTCGACCCCATTTCCCAAAAGGACTATTACAAGATGCAGGCGTCGCTCTTCGGCTACGTCGAGACGGATTACCCGCTCGCGCCGAAGGAGGTCGTTGAGGCGCATCGGCAGAAGAACGCCGAACTCGACGCTGAAATCGCGCCCCTGCAGCGGAGAATCCGTGAGCTCGAAGGACCTTACCGCGCCAGTCTTGCGCAGGAGAAATATAAGAAATACCCGGCGAACGTGCAGCGCGCCATCGCCATACCGGAAGACAAACGCACTCCCGGCGAGGCGTTGCTCGCAGGCCAGGTGATTCGCACGACGTCGGTTTCGTCAGCCGAAATTGACCGCGTCATGACGCCCGCCGATCTGGCGGAGAAACGCGCGCTGGGTCAGCAGATCCATGCGCTCGAAGATCAGCGCCCGAAACCTTTACCGCTGGCCGCCGTCGTTACCGACGGCGACTATCGTTTCACGCCCGACGGGCCCGGCGATGAGCCCGCGCCTGGCAAAGGCGTGAAGCAGGAAGCGATCAGCGGCAGTTTCCTCTTTCAGGGTCCGGGGCGCTATCAGGCGCCGCCTTCGTATTTCCTGATTCGCGGCGATATCGAAAGCCGTGGCTCGTTGATGAAGCCAGGATTTATCGATGTGATTACCTACGGCAATCCTCCGACTGAGCTTCCGCCGCCGGACGGCCGCACTTCGGGACGCCGCAGAGCTTTGGCCGAATGGCTCGGGTCGCCGGAGAATCCGCTTACCGCGCGCGTGATCGTCAACCGAATCTGGAGTCATCACTTCGGACAGGGCATCGTCTCCACGCTGGATAACTTCGGCAAGATGGGCGCTCAGCCGACGCACCAGGCGCTGCTCGACTGGCTGGCCGTAGAATTCATGAGCCGCGGGTGGAGCATCAAACAGATGCAGCGCCTCATCATGACGTCGGAGGCGTATCAGATGGCCTCCCAATTCGACAGCCTCGCCGACGCCGCAAAAGATCCCGAGGACAACTATCTGTGGCGATTCCGCCTGCAACGCCTCGATGCGGAGAGCGTGCGCGATGTCATCATGTCCGCCGCCGGCGCACTCGACCTGACGATGTTCGGCCCTCCGGTGTTTCCGCACCTTCCGAGCGAAATCACTTCTTCGACCACGGAAAACGTCTGGCGCAACGAGGACGACGGGCCGCGCGTCTGGCGGCGCAGCGTCTACGTGTATCGAAAGCGCGGTCTGGTTTTCCCGATGTTCGAGGTCTTCGATCTGCCCGATCAGAACTCAGCCTGCGGCCGCCGCAACGTCTCGACGGTTCCTACCCAGGCCTTGACTCTGCTTAACGATGAGTTCGTGCTTCATCAGGCGAAACTGTTCGCGGATCGAGTGAAGGAGGCGGCGCCGGACGATACGGCGAAGCAGATCGATCTGGCCTATCGCATCGCGGTCTCTCGCCCGCCACGGGCCGAAGAAGCCGAGATTGCAGCCCGGTTTCTTACAACGCACTCGCTCGCGGACTTCACGCATGTCCTCTTCAATCTGAACGAGTTTCTCTACGTCCGGTGACACTATGAAGCAGTTCTGGTCCAGGCGCAATTTTCTCTTCCAGTCCGGCGGCGGCATCAGCGGCCTGGCGCTGGCTTACCTTTTGAATCAGGAAGGGTTGCTCGGCGCAGAAAGTGAGGGCGCCTGCAACGCGAAGGCACAGGGCTACAATCCCTACGCACCTAAGAAGCCGCATTTCGCGCCGCGCGCGAAGAATGTTATTTCACTGTTCATGAGCGGTGGCGTCAGCCATCTCGACACCTTCGACCCGAAGCCAGCTCTGGTGAAATACGCCGGCCAGCCGCTCAGCGGGAAAGGCGAGATCGTTGTCCGCCAGGGGAATCCCGGTCCGCTCATGCCCTCTCCGTTCGAATTCCGCAAATACGGGCAGTGCGGCATGGATGTCTCGGAAGTCTTCCCTACCCTCGCCCGACAGGTCGACGACATCGCCTTCTTAAGGTCCGTCTACGGCAGTTCTAACGATCACGTCCAGGCCACATATGAGTTGAATACCGGCAAGATCCAGATGGGGCTTCCGTGCGTCGGCTCGTGGGTCACATACGGTCTGGGATCGGAGAACCAGAGCCTGCCCGCGTTTGTGGTGATCTACGATCACCGCGGCGGTCCACTCGGCGGCCCATCCAACTGGAGCAGCGGATACATGCCCGCCGCCTACCAGGCCACGGTCTTCCGCTCGACCGGCGATCCCATCATCGATCTCAAGCCGCCCGCAAGCGTGAGCCCGGAACAACAGCGCGATCGGCTCGATCTGCTCGCGAAGCTGAACGAGATGGATCTCAAGCAGTATCCCGGCAATTCTGAGCTGGCCGCGCGCATTTCATCCTACGAGCTGGCGTATCGGATGCAGGGCTGCGCGCCGGAAGCGGTGGACGTGAGCCGCGAATCCGAAGCCACGCGGAAGCTTTACGGACTCGACGATAAGATCACCGAGCCATTCGGCCGCCAGTGCATCATGGCTCGACGCCTGGTGGAGCGCGGGGTCCGTTTCGTGCAGCTTTATCACGGCGGTCTCGGGCAGCAGAATCGCGATACGTGGGATGCGCACGACGATGTGAAAGAGAATCACACGCGGCACGGCGCCGAGGTCGATCTCCCGATGGCCGGTCTGCTGACGGACCTCAAAGCCCGCGGATTGCTCGACACCACGCTGGTCGTCTGGCACGCCGAGTTCGGCCGAATGCCGATTTCACAGAAAGGCGTCGGCCGCGACCACAACCCTGGAACCATGACCATGTGGATGGCCGGCGCGGGCATCAAGGGCGGCCAGATCATCGGCGCGAGTGACGAGTTTGGCTATAAAGCGGAGCGCCAGCCTATCTCGATTCACGATCTTCATGCGACCATGCTGCACATGCTGGGCATCGACCACACGCGCCTGACGTATCTCCACAATGGCCGGAATATGCGCTTAACGGATGTCTACGGGGATCTGATCCCGCAGATCGTTGCGTAACTGACAGGTCATCGCAAGCCCATCTGGCTTCGCCCCAGAGGGGTGAGGTCTTCGATCGTCGCCCGCCCTCTAAAATCCACTTCGTAATCGTCGGGAGCGAAATTCGGGGGAGTCCGGCCTTCCAGAAATTTCGGCAACTGCTGCGCCACGTACGCCCAGTTTTTTTCGCATCCCACAGTTGAGCCGATATACATTACGTTGCTCCAGCCTTCGCCTTTGTGTTCGTTTTCCACCGCGTGAACACAATCGGAGTGCCAGAACACTGTGTCGCCCGGTTCCATTTTCGGGATGGAAACCACCGCCTCTAATAACAGCGCGTGCCATTGAGGTTCCGCCGAAAGCGCCCGTCCCGGCTTCGCCCCGCAGAGTTCCGTTTCCGGCACATCATCCTGTAATGCGCGGAGCAGCATATACATCATCGAGTCGGCAATCGGGATCAGTTGCAGGGTGCCATCGCCTTTTCCCTGAGATGTGAGCGCCGTCCATCCCTGGAAGGTGCGGAACATCGAACAGGCCGCGGGTGAATCCACTTCCTGTACATCCGTGCGGAATGCGGCGTCAAAAGGGTCGTAACGGCGCCAATCGCCCGAGAACACATGCCGGTAGACTTTCCTGAAGTTCGCCTCCAGCCAGCGCTCCACAGAGCCGCCGTCTACGTGGGGTGAAAGCCCCAGCGACGCGGCGCCCGGCGGACGGCGCCGAATGCGATCCGCATATGCGGGCGTCTGGCTCGGATCAAAATGGACTCGGCCTTCGCTCTCGGCTTTCCAAAGGGTGTTCAGAAAGACGCGGGCGGTCGTGAGGGATTCGGACTGACGCGCGAGCACCTGCGGCCTGGACCAATAAATTCCATAAATCTGTGGCTTTGAGGAAGCCAGCGCACCGAAATAGTTATCCTCAGCCGCCCTGGCCAGTCTTTCGTCCAGCCTGTTAGTCTCTACGTATCTGCCGAGGTCGTTGTCCCACTCCGTGGCCTGGTCGGCGCTGAACACGTGCCGGATGACGCAGGCGCCACGACGGCGTATGTAGTCCTTTGCCGCATGGGTGACTCGGCCTGCGGCGATATCCGCATACTGAACAGTCGGAATCACCGTGCCGCCAGACTCGCGGTCTGCGACGACTTCGGCGACTTCGCGGCTGATCTTCGCTTCGACTTCGCGGAAGGTCTGGGAGTAAGCCGGATTCTGCCGCCGCAGTGCTTGCTTTGCGGCGCCGATCGCGTCCGGTAGGTTTTCAATTTGGAAAGGCATGTGACGATTGCGGCTACAGAAATTCTACGAGGGCGTAGGCGGTTCGAAACTCTGTTTCCGGTCAACAACTGACACTATTCGGCCACATTTAAGGCGGCAGTGGCAGGATACAACTGAAGGACCGTGAGGCCACGCTTCGAGCGCGTCAGCATACCCGCCGGTTGTTCCATCCGGGTCTACAATCGCCGAAACCGACAGCATAAAATAATGCGATGCCGACGCAGGATCGAACCGTCACTATCCATCCCTACTTCCTCGTCCAGGATGGAAAGTTGGGCGAGTTTAAAGAGTTATGCGAGGAATTCGTCTCGAAGACGGCGACCGAGCCCCAATGTCTCTACTATGGATTCAGTTTCCACGGCAACGAGGTTTTTTGCCGGGAGGGATACGAAGGCGCGGAGGCCGCGCTCACGCACGTTTCTAATATAGGGCCGATCCTGCAAAAGGCGCTGAAGATCGCAGAGCTTACCCGGTTAGAGATCCATGGAGCCGACGAGGAGTTGGCGAAGCTCGCAGGCCCGCTGTCCGATCTCAAAGCGACCTATTTCACTCTGGAGTACGGAATACGGCGGTAGAGCCTCAGCTCTGTTCGCGAATTGTTTCGGCGAATGTTTTGCCGTAGGGATAAAAGACCTCTTTGCGGCCTTGCTGCCATGCCGCTTTGAATTCGGGCGTCGTGATGTCCCAGTCCGGCCGGCATTTTCGTAAAACAGCCCGGAGATCCTGGCGAAGTTCCTCAACCGTCGGCCTGGCAAAGAACCAATAGCCGTTGTAAACCTTGTAGACAATGAGGCCGGGTTCGAGCACGATGACGTGAGGAATCATCGGGTTGTGCGCGGGATCCGTGTACTCCGCGATGTCCAGGTCTTTCTGAACAACCCGGCCCACATCGGAGAGGAACGGCCAATGGGCGCCAACTCCGGCGCGATACTCATTCGTCTCAGCGATGTTATCGGTGCTGACCGTTACAAGCCGGCAATACCCGACTTCCATTTCCCGATGAAGCTGAACCAGTCCCTCAGCCTGCCGACGGTCTTTAGGACAGAAGCTTCCACGGCTTAGCACGAGCACCATGGGATCCTGCGCCTGGAGTTCGGAGAGCTTACGCCGCCTTCCGGTGTGGTCGGAAAGCTCATAGTCGGGGAATTTTGCTCCCGGTACGATGTCAGATCGCATGTAGGTCCTCAGACGTTGGAGGTGGCGAGCGCGCTTCAGGTCGCAAGATTCCGCGTTGATTTGTGTGACGTACTGGAGGAGGGGCGGCTGTAAGATACCCGAATGGCAGCTTCACCGGCGAAGGTCCTGATTCCCACAACGCAGCGGATGGTCTCGCTGGACGCGTTTCGCGGTTGTGTGATGGCGTTCATGATCATGGTGAACAACAACGGCAGCGAGCATGATGCGTACGCGCAACTCCGCCACTCGGAATGGCATGGCTGGACGCTGACCGACACGGTCTTTCCGTCTTTCGTCTGGATCGTCGGCGTGGCGATCACGCTCTCGCTCGGCAAACGCCTTGCGGCAGGCACTCCCCGTTCGCGGCTGTTGCTGACGGCTATGCGGCGGGCGGCGATTCTGTTCGCGCTCGGAATGGCTGTGTACGCGTTCCCGCATTTCAACTTGTCGACCCAGCGCATACTCGGCGTGCTGCAGCGGATCGCGATCTGTTATCTGGCCGCGTCCGCAATTTATCTCTGGTGCAGCGTGCGCGGGCAGATCGCGTGGCTGGCGGGGCTGCTCGGCGCGTACTGGCTCATCATGACGTTTGCGCCCGTGCCAGGCTTCGGCAGCGGCCGATTCGACGTTGAAGGTAACTTCGCGCATTATGTCGATCGGCTCGTGCTGGGAACTCACAACTACGCTTCCACGCGCGACTGGGACCCCGAGGGGATTGTCAGCACGCTTCCGGCAATTGCGACTGCGGTTTTCGGACTTCTCGCCGGGCGGCTGCTTCAGTTGCGACAGAGTCTGGCTGAACGGACGACCTGGATGTTTATGGCCGGGGCATTGCTCATCGCGTCGGGGTGGGCGTTGAACTTCTGGATGCCGATCAACAAGAAGCTCTGGACCGACTCGTTTTGCCTTTTCATGGCCGGGCTCGACTTCACGGCCTGCGCGATCTTCGTCTGGGTGATCGACGGGCTAGGCTGGAAGCGCCCGATCCAGCCGGCAGTGATCATGGGGATGAACGCGATCGCGATCTATCTGGCCTCCGAATTCGGCGCCGAGCTGATACAAGGAGCCACTCAGCGATGGATCTATCGGACTATATTCGCGCCGCTCGTCTCACCAGCAAACGCGTCGTTGCTGTATTCTCTGGCGTTCGCCGGGGTGATGTATCTGATCGCATACGCGATGTACCGTCAACGCTGGTTCATTCGCGTCTGAGAGTACGATCGACAGGATCGTCCGAGCTTGCGGGTTTGTCGATTCCGCCATTCCGGTTTTGAGCTGGCGATTCACGCGCCGTTCATTGGCATAAAGGAAAATCGACGAGTATGCCTTCACGTCGTGATTTTTTCCGTTCGGCCGGCTTCTTCGCATTCGGGGCGCTGAGTGAGAGCGCTTACCTGGAGGCCATCGCGCGCGCCGCGGCGATCGATCCACCCGACGGCAGTTCTTTTCTCGATGCCGAACATATTGTGATTCTCATGCAGGAGAATCGCTCCTTCGATCACATGTTCGGGGGCCTTCGCGGGGTGCGGGGATTCGACGATCCGCGCGCGGTGACCCTGCCCGATCAAAAGCCCGTCTGGATGCAGACGAACCGGGCGGGTGAAACTCACGGCCCGTTCCGCCTCGACCTGAAGGGCACGAAGGCTACCTGGATGGGATCCTTGCCACACTCCTGGCGCGATCAGACCGATGCGCGCAATAACGGCAATCACGACGGGTGGCTCGATGCGAAGCAGTCACATCGGGAAGATGCTGCAGGACTTCCGTTCACTATGGGCTACTACGAGCGCGGCGATCTGCCGGTCTACTACGCGCTCGCCGACGCGTTCACGATTTGCGACCAGCACTTCTGTTCGACTCTGACCGCCACGACGCCCAACCGGCTCCATCTCTGGACCGGTACGATTCGCGAGAGGCCGGATGCCCCGCCATGCGTCCGGAATTCGGATGTCGATTATGGATCGTCGAAGAGATGGAAGACGTTTCCCGAGCGACTCGAGGACGCGGGAGTCTCCTGGCGCATTTATCAGAACGAGATCAGCGCCCCCTCGGGACTGGAGGGAGAAAGCGACGCATGGCTGGCAAATTTCACCGACAATCCGATCGAATGGTTCGATCAGTATCGGGTAGAGACGCATGGGAAGCATCGCGCATATATGGATCGTCTGGCGCACGACTTGCCGGCGCAGATCGCGAAGCTTCGCGAGGAGGGTGGCCCCGAAAAGAAGCTTTCGGAATTGCAGAAACAGCTTGCCTACGTAACGGCGGAAAGAGAGCGCGCCGCACGGCCGCTTTCCGCGCGGGAGCGAAGCCTGCACGAGAGAGCCTTCACCACAAACGAGGGCGATCCGGCGTATCGTGAACTCGGCACGCTGCGATATCGGGATGGTTCAGTTGAGCGTGAAATGCAGGTTCCCAAAGGGGATCCGCTGTTCCGTTTCCGTCAGGACGTGGCCAGCGGACGGCTTCCCGCAGTTACCTGGATTGTGCCTTCCGAAAGGATTTCGGACCATCCGTCGTCGCCATGGTACGGCGCGTGGTTTGTGTCGGAGATTCTGAACGCGCTGACGGAAAATCCGGATATCTGGCGCAAAACGATTTTCATCCTGACCTATGACGAGAACGACGGGTATTTCGATCATGTTCCACCGTTTGTGGCGCCGGATCCGCTGAATCCCGAATCGGGGAAAACTTCAGCGGGTCTGGACGCAGGCGCGGAGTATCTGCCGCTGGCCGAGGACCTGAAGCGGCATCGGGCGGACGAGGCGCGCGGAGGTCCGATCGGGCTGGGTTTCCGGGTTCCGTTGATTGTCGCGTCGCCGTGGAGCCGTGGCGGGTATGTGTGCTCTCAGGTCTTCGATCACACGTCCGTGGTCCGGCTGGTGGAGAACGTGGCAGGACGCAGGGCCGGAAGGGAGATACGCGAAACGAATATCAGCGCATGGCGGCGCGCGATGTGCGGCGATCTGACTTCAGCTTTTCGTCCCTTCGACGCGAGCGCGGCGGGTCTGGCGGCTGTGAAGCGTGATGCGTTTTTCGAGCAGATCCATCAGGCTCAGTTTCGGCCTGCGCCGGCCGCGGCGCAGAGCATGCCGCGACAGGAGCGAGGGGTGCGGCCTTCATGCGCGCTCCCCTACGAACTAGCGGCCGAAGGGCAGGTCAGCGCGGACGGGAAGCGATTCGAACTGACGCTGGAAGCCAAAGGCGGGGCGGGGGCTCCGTTTCATGTTTATACGCCTGCCGGGTATCGTGGCGGGACGAAGCTCCGCACCCGCGCTTATTCGGTGACGGCAGGCTCCCGGCTGACGGATTCATGGGATCTCGACGGATTCGATAACGGCGCCTACCATCTGCGGGTATGCGGACCGAACGGGTTCTTTCGCGAGTTCACGGGATCGGCGAAGGACTCGCGAGTGGCGATTCTGGCCGAACCGAACCGCCAAGGTGGAATTCAGGTTGTCGCCATCAATTCCGATGACCGGCCTCTGACCATGCAGGCAGTCGATGAGGCTTACGGCAGCAGCCCGACAGCAATAACGGTTACGGCGGGGGCGCGCGGATCAATGCATTTCGAGCTCAGCGACAGTCATAGCTGGTACGACTTCAGCGTCAGGATTGACGGGGACGGGGGTTTCCGACGCCGGTACGCGGGGCGCGTGGAGACGGGACGAGATGGCTTCAGCGATCCGGCGATCGGACGTTCGTGAGCATTTCTGAAGTGGGGTGTTTGTGCGGTTGAGGAGGGCGTTTGTCGCGGCGGCGGTTATCTGCTCCGCTTGCGCTCAGCGTCGAGCCGCAGTTCCACTCCCGGCTGGCGGCAATGGAGAGGCCCCGAGTTGGGTGGAGTTGCAGCCCGGGATGGACTTCAGAATTGATGGAGCCTACTATCGCGAAGGCGCCCCGAGGACTGGTCTGGCTGACTATCTGGGCGCTGAAAGCGTGAGGTATGAGGTAACTTCCACCGGGGCGCTTCGGCTGGTCTCCCTCTCCTCCTTTGTGACACAGGAAAAGGGAAAGACGCAGCCGCGCGACCAGCCTGCGGTCCAGACGCTGGTGCGGCCTCGTAATCTCGCCTACCGGCGCCACCGCTTGTTTTTCCAGATCGTTATGAGCCGCGCCGGGGCGACTCGACCGGCAGTTTTGCTGGGCGCTTCATCGGCGCCAGCGCTCGACCGTCTTACCCGGCAATTCCTGAGCGGCCAGCACTCGCCCTGCGGCATCAGGCCATCGGACCAATGCACGACGTTCCCGGAGTTGATTACCGCTTCGCTCGAGGTTGTGATAACCGTCAACGGGGCGCCGCGAAAGGTAGTCTGGGGTACCGCGCTCAGCGTGATCGCGGCGCGCGGAGCCCGAAAGATCGAACTCAAACGTGTTACGGACGGGCGCCTGGCGACTATTCCTATTGACCCTTCCGATCCGGAGGCCATGCGCACGCCTCTGGTTCACGGCGATGATGTCACGTGGGAGTTAACTCCGGCGCAGACCCGCTAAATCAGCTACGTGCGTTTACCGCGGTGATTTTGCTGAAGATCCGGCAGAAGTTTCCGCCGCCGATCTTTCCGGTTTCCTCAGGGGTGAAGCCCGCTCGCAGCATTTCCTCGGCTACCGCCGGGAAGAAGCCGCGGGTCTCACCTTTCCAGATCGCATTGGTATAAGTACGTTGCACGTTGGGTTCAAGGTCGGAATCGGTGCCGATGCCGACGTGGTCAACGCCAGTGGTATCGACCACGCGTCCGATCATTTCGACATATTCTTTGGCCGTGTCTGATCCATGGTTCCACACGCCGATAATTCCTCCCGCGCCTGCGATGTCGCGCATCTCTTCCTTACTCAGCAGACGGGGAGCCATATTCGGAATCTTATTAGGCTCACCGGGACCGGGCAGCGGTCCGGTGTGGGAGAAGATCACAGGCTGGGTTGAGATTTTCAGAGCGGACTTTACGCCGTCGTAGCTCATGTGGGTGAGATCGACCACGATGCCGAGGCGGTTACACGCGCGGATGACCTCCGCGCCGAAATCGGTCAGGCCGCCCAGGCGGGCGGGCTTGGTGTAAATGTCGCCAAGCGGCTTGACCTTATCGTCTCGTTCGTGTACCAGTTGCAGATTGCGGACACCGCGCTTGTAGACCTCCTCGACGCGCTCGATTCGGCCCTCCAGGAACTGAGCGCCTTCGGCGGACTGGATGATGCGCGGCCGGCCCTGGGCGTGGCCAGTTTCGAGATCCTTCAGGGTAAGGGCACGGGGCACATGAGCGGCCGCGAGCAACCGGTCTTCGAAGTTGAGGGCTTCGAGATTGTGAGTGTAATCCTCCCCCGGCGCAGCGGGCACGCTGTCCACCTCGTAGGTCTGGATGACGGCGGAAAAACCGGTGCGCTTCATCTCCCCCACGAGATCGAAAGAGGGCAGCGGCGCGTTGGGTTTTCCGAAGGGGATGCCTACATGGCTGTGGAGGTCGATCGAAATGGTTCGGGCCAACACCTGGGCGAGGCGCGGGTCGGGTTCGGCGGCGTTCAGATAGTCCGGGCGGAGGAGAGTGGCTCCGGCGGCAAGCGTTGCAAGTAGGTCGCGGCGAGATAGACCGGACGGGGAGCGCTGCATGCCTGGCAGTTTACCAGGAAAGGAAGGCATGGCGGACGCACTCGTCCGACAACGCGGGACTCGAATTTTCCTGATTTGGGTCGATGTTCGATTCGCCACACCGCAGGGCATCATTTTTGCGTATGCTTGCAGGAATGAGTGAATCCCGCGAACGTCAGCCCTTCAGCCCGAATACGACACGGAAAGCACCTCGGACGCGCGGGGCGACAGCGGTACCGGGCGTGTGTCCTTATTGCGCTGTGGGATGCGGGCAGTTGATTTATGTGAAAGACGGGCGGGTCATCGATATCGAGGGGAACCCGGAGAGCCCGATTAACGAAGGCGCGCTGTGCCCGAAGGGCGCGAATACGTTTCAGTTATCTGTGAATCCGCATCGCGTGAAGAACGTGATGTACCGGGCGCCGTATTCGGACCACTGGGAGCCCAAGCCACTCCAGTGGGCGATGGACCGAATCGCGCAACTGGTGAAGGAGACGCGCGACCGGGATTTCGTTGAGAAACGCGACGACACGACGCTGAACCATCTGACGACCATCGCATCGCTGGGCGGCGCGACGATGGACAACGAAGAGAACTACCTGATCAAGAAGCTCTTCAACGGCGGGCTGGGAATCCTCCCGATCGAAAATCAGGCTCGTATCTGACACAGCGCTTCGGTGCCCGGTCTGGGCACGGCGCTGGGCCGCGGAGCGGCCACTACTTTTCAGGAAGATCTGCAGAACTCGGACTGCATTCTGATCATGGGCTCGAACATGGCGGAGGCGCATCCGGTGGGATTCCGCTTTCCGATGAAGGCGCGGGAACGCGGGGCGCAACTGATTCATGTGGACCCGCATTTTACACGGACTTCCGCAATGTGCCAGACGTATGTGCCGATTCGGGCAGGCAGCGATATCGCGTTTCTGGGCGGACTGGTCCGGTATGTTCTGAC
Source organism: Bryobacteraceae bacterium (assembly GCA_035262625.1). Classification (GTDB taxonomy): domain Bacteria; phylum Acidobacteriota; class Terriglobia; order Bryobacterales; family Bryobacteraceae; genus BOG-234. The sequence goes on along the minus strand of DATFSM010000046.1, from coordinate 122,394 downwards.
GAATGACCGATGGTTCCGTGAATACGTGCTGGCGTATACGAACGCAGCGACGATCATCAACGAGGGATACCAAGACGCGGAGGATCTGGACGGGCTCTTTGCCGGTTACGACCCAGAGAAGAAATCGTACGACAAAAAGGGCAACAGCTGGCAATATGAGGGCGAAGAGCAGCCGCACAAATCGCAGGGTCCTGAGGAGGTTCAGACTCAGGCGTACAGCAAGCGACTGGCGTCGCTTGAAAATCCCATACCGCCTTCAGATCCTGAACTGAAGCATCCGCGCTGCGTGATGAACATTCTGCGGCGGCACTTCGAGCGGTACACGCCGGAGATGGTGGCCGAAACGTGCGGCTGCAGCCGGGAAGAGTTCCTGAAGGTGGCGGAGCTTCTCTGCGCGAACTCGGGCCGGGAGCGGACCACGTCGATTGTTTATGCGGTTGGCTGGACGCAGCACAGCGTGGGCGTACAGATGATCCGGTGCGCAACGATTCTGCAGCTTCTGCTGGGGAATATCGGGCGCCCGGGCGGCGGCATCATGGCCATGCGAGGGCACGCGAGTATTCAGGGATCGACCGATGTGCCCACTCTTTACGATCTGCTGCCGGGATATATCCCGCAGCCCGCGGCGGTCCGCCATCATGGCACACTTGGAGACTTCTTCGAACAGGAAGAGGTCAAACACGGCTACTGGTCGAATCTGCCGAAGTTCATGATCAGCCTCCTCAAGGCCTGGTACGGTGATGCGGCAACCAACGAGAATGAGTGGGGCTATTGCTGGCTGCCTCGGCTGGACGGCAATTATTCGCACCTGCCGACGTTCGTGCGTATGGAAGAGGGGAAGGTTCGGGGGCTGTTCCTGTTCGGGCAAAATCCGGCGGCGGGGGCTCCCAATGCCAAACTGCATCGGGCGGCCATGAAGAAGCTGGATTGGCTGGTGGTGCGGGACTGGTTCGAGATCGAGAGCGCCTGTTATTGGTACAAAGGCCCGGAGGGAACCGACCCAAAGACGATTCCGACGGAGGTGTTTTTCATGCCCGCGGCGGCGCTGCCGGAGAAAGACGGAACGCTGACCAATACTCAGCGTCTGCTGCAGTGGCATGACCGGGCGGTGGATCCTCCGGAGGACTGCCGGTCGGACCTTTGGTTCATGTACGACCTGGGCAAGCGGCTCAAGCAGCTTTATGCCGGCTCACAGCGGAAATGCGATCAGGGGCTACTGAATCTCACGTGGGATTACGGTTACGACAAGCCGAATGTGCTGCCTGACGGGCGACTGAGCCGCATAGGCGATGAGCCGGATGCGGAGAAGGTTCTCAAGGAGATCAACGGATACACGGTGGCAGACCGTATCCCGGTTCAGGCATTCGCCGATTTGAAAGCGGATGGATCGACTGCCTGCGGATGCTGGATCTACACAGGCGTGTATCCGAAGGAAGGGTACAACCGATCGCGGGAACGGAAGCGGACGCCGGGAGTTTATACGAGCCCGAACTGGGGGTTCTCCTGGCCGCACAACCGGCGGATGATGTATAACCGCGCATCGGCAGACCCCGAAGGACGTCCCTGGTCCGAGCGTAAGAAATATGTGTGGTGGGACGAAGCGCAAAAGAAGTGGACAGGCGTGGATGTTCCGGATTTCGAACCGGACAAGGCGCCATCGTATCGACCGCCGGAGGGTTCGAAGGGGATGGCGTCGATCAGCGGAGACTCGCCGTTCATTATGAAACCAGATGGTAAGGGCTGGTTGTTCGCGCCTGCGGGAGTGAAGGATGGTCCGCTGCCGACGCATTATGAGCCGATCGAATCGCCGGTGACGAATCCGCTTTATGGCCAGCAGCAGAATCCGACGATCAAAACGTTCGATGTGGCTCTGAATCCCAAGTCGGCGCCGCTCGATCCGGAGTATCCGGTGGCGGCTACCACATTCCGGTTGACAGAGCATTATCTGAGCGGGCCGATGAGCCGGTTCAATAGCTGGCTGAACGAACTGCAGCCGGAGATGTTTATCGAACTGAGCCCGGAACTGGCAGAAGAGCGCGGAATCGAACACGGCGGGTGGATGGTGGCGTGGAACGCGCGCGCGGCAATCGAGGCGCGTGCCATGGTAACGAGGCGGGTACGTCCGCTGAAGGTCGACGGGCGGATGATGCATCAGATCGCGATTCCGTTCCACTGGGGGTTTGCCGGAGAGACTGTGGGCGCAGTGGCGAATGATCTGACTTCGGTGCTGACCGATCCCAATGTGAGCATGCATGAAGCGAAAGCGTTCGTGTGCAATGTGAGGCCAGGACGGATCGAGGAATTGCGGCGAAATGCGCCGCTGATTCCGGCGCCGTGGCCGACCTATCGCGTGGCGCCGGGCGCGCCGGAATCCGCGCAGCCTGAGGGGCAGCAGAAGTGACGGCGGAAGAGTTCGTCTCGCACGCTGTGGAGGTGTGGGCGCGCCCCGAAGCTCCGGCGGCTCGGGAGCAGACGGGCTTCTTCACGGATACGACCCTTTGTATCGGATGCAAGGCGTGCGAGGTGGCGTGCAAGCAGTGGAATCAACTGCCGGGCGACGGGTTTACGTGGACGGGCAACAGCTATGACAACACGGTGGCGCTTTCGGCCACGACGTGGCGGCATGTGGCGTTTGTCGAACAGATGGACGGGCAGAACCACGCGCCGCGATGGCTGATGATGAGCGACGTCTGCAAGCATTGCGCGCAGGCTCCGTGCGAAGAGGCGTGTCCAACCGGGTCGCTGATCTATAACGAATTCGGCAATGTGTATGTGCAGCAGGACATCTGCAATGGCTGCGCGTACTGCGTGGCGGCTTGTCCGTTTGGGGTGCTGGATCGGAATCATGAAGACGGCAAAGCGCACAAGTGCACGCTCTGCTACGACCGGCAGAAGGACGGGATGACGCCGGCGTGCGCGAAGGCGTGTCCGACGCAATCGATTCAGTTCGGGACCGTGAGCGAGTTGCGCGAACGGGCGCGGCGGCGCGTCGAGGAGTTGCACGCGCGGGGCGAGACGGATGCGTACCTCTACGGGAACGAGCCCGCGGGCGAATACAGCGAACTGAATTCATTCTTTCTGCTGAAAGACAAGCCGGGCGTGTATAACCTGCCGGAGGCGCCCCGGCGGCCCTCGGCGCATCTGAAGCCGAACTATGCGGCGAGTTTTGCGGCTGCGATCGGGCTGGCGATCGTTTCGGCGTTGTGCTTCGGAAAGAGGGGGCGATGACACCGATTCCGCACGACGATGGCTATTACGGGCTGCCGATGCTGAAGAGGCCGCTATGGGGCTGGGAGATTGCGCTCTACTTTTTATCGGAGGGCATCAGTTCGGGATCCTTCGTGCTGGGGACTATGGCAGAGCTTTTCGGGGATGGCCGGCACAAGGCGCTGACGCGGCATGCGCGATATCTCGCGCTTGCAGCGCTGGCTCCCTGCCCTCCCCTGCTGATCGCGGATCTGGGGCGGCCGGAGCGGTTCCATCACATGCTGCGGGTTGTGAAGCTGAAGTCACCGATGAGCGTCGGTGTGTGGGCGATGGGCGGTTTCAGCGGACCGGCGGCGGCGCTGGCTCTGAAGCAGTTTGCGCGCCTGGAGTGGATGCCCGGGCGGATGCTGGCGATTGCGGGATTGCCTTTTGCATTCACGATGCTGGCGTATCCGGGAGTTCTGCTTTCGACCACGAGCAATCCACTGTGGGCGCGGACGCGGTATCTGGGCGCGCTGCTGGCGACGAGTTCGATGGCTTCGGCCACGAGCGCGTTGGCGGTGGCGGCGGCGCTCGATCCGAAATCGAGCGACAGTACGCGCGAGGCGCTGCACCGAATGGAGGGCGTGGCGAAGGCAGCGGAGTCGGTCGCCATGGCGGCCTATGTGGCGACAACGGGAGAGGCGGCTCGTCCGTTGATGAAGGGGCGATACGCGACGATGTTTCGGATCGGCGCGTTTGCGGTTGGGATTGCTTTACCTGCGTTGATTACATTCGGGCGGAAGAAGCCTGGCAGGACCTCTACCGTAATTTCCGGGGTGCTTTCGATCGCGGGGGCGGCGGCGCTGAAGTGGGCCATTGTCCACGCCGGACGGGATGCGGTTGAGGATGCTTCTCTGAATCGCGCGGTGACTCGGGCGGATGCGGCGCATCCGGGCTGGGCGCCGGAGGTCGCGGTACGGACAGGGGTTCTGGCGGGGAGTGTGGGGCGATCGAGCTGAGACGTCAGGGCAACTCGAGTTCCCACGTTTGTCCAATCAGATCCTTTCCGAAACTGTGATGCGGCTCTTCGCACATCAGCCGGAAGCCAGCGGCCTGATAGATTCGATGTGCGGCCGTCAGAATGCTCTGAGTCCAGAGAGTTACCCTTCGGTATCCGGCGGCAGCAGCGAAGGCGATACATTCGTTCACCAGTGTGCGGCCGAGCCCGTGGCCGCGGGCTGTTGGATGTACGTAAAGCAATCTCAGCCTCGCCACTTCCGGCTGATCCGGATGGCGCACCAGAAAGACGTGTCCCACATGACGGCCGTCCATCTCGGCGATCCAGCAGCGCTCGCGGGCTGCATCGAAGTTAGCCAGGAAATCCGCCACGATTCGCGCTACCAGAGCTTCAAAGGTTTCGTCCCAACCAAATTGTTCGACATATCCGGCCCCCTCAAGTTGAACCACTAAGCCCATATCGCCCGGCCGGTGCGGTCGTAAGGCGATGGGCGGCGATTCGGGTTCGACGCCGAGGGCTGTTTGTTGAATTGTCCTCAGGGCGTTGATGAATCCAGCGCGGCGGTCTTCAGGCAATGGACCCAGAATGCTTTGCGCTTGCTTATCGGCTCGTGAATTGAGCGTGCGTACCACAGCACGGCCGCGAGCGGTAAGGAGAAGATTGCTGGCCCGATTGTCGCTTTCTTCGGTTGCGCGCGACACGAGCCCGGCATTTTCAAATTTGGTCAGGATGCGACTGAGGTAGCCCGCATCGAGGCCCAGAGCCCCGGCAATCTTCCTCGCCTGAACCTTCGGGCGCGTTGCCAACTCATAGAGCACGCGACCCTCCGCCAGACTGTAGCCCGTTGAGAGATAGCTCTCGTTGAGCGTTCCGAGGAACTGAGTATAGGCGCGGTTGAAGCGCCGAAAAGCGGCTATAGCGTCTGCCAGCGAGGTATCTGCTGCAGCCATGAGAGCAGCGTAACGCCGATAGTTGACTTTGTCAACCATCCGATCTTGTGAATGCGGGACTTATCGAGAGTGATCCGATGTACAAAGCGGCCGGGGAGCTATTCGCATTTCAGTGAGTGAACACTAATACCTCGTGGGACAATCGGCCATGCCTTTGCCATCCGATGAAAGATTGCTGTCGCTCAGCAACGACGTAATCCAACAATTCGATACGATATTCGGCCTTCATCCGGGGTTTCGCCCGGCTCACGCCAAAGGCCTCTTACTGCACGGCGGCTTCACTCCTTCGCCACAAGCCGCGTCGCTGACTCGGGCTCCGCATGCGATTCGTCCGCTGACTCCCGTTCTGGCGCGATTCTCCGACTCAACCGGGCTTCCGATGTTACCCGACAACGATCCGAACGCGAACCCCCGCGGCCTCGCGATTCGATTCGTTCTGGGCGATCATGTCCACACAGACATCATCGGCCACTCGACCGACGGATTCCCGACGAGGACCGGAGAGGAGTTCCTGGAATTACTGCGCGCGCTTGCGTCGGCGAGCACGGACCCTTCAGCCATACAGGCATTTCTCGGTTCGCATCCCGCGGCGCTCGTATTCGTGCAGACACCGAAGCCCGCGCCGTCAAGCTTTGCCCGGGAGCAATATTTCGGGGTGACGGCAATGCGGTTCATCAACGCCGACGGGGTGAGCCGATACGGCCGTTACCGGATTATTCCGGAGGCGGGAGTCGATCATCTCGATGAGAGCGCTGCGTCAGGCAGGGGTCCGAATTTCCTGTTCGATGAGCTTTCGGCGCGCGTGGCGAAAGGTCCGATCGGATTTCGGATTGCCGTTCAGGTCGCGCAGGATGGGGACGTTGTGGACGATGCCACGAAGCACTGGCCCGAGGACCGGGAGTTGGCCGAGTTCGGCCGCGTGGAACTCACGGGTGTCGCCGCCGCGAACGATCAGGAACAGCAGAAAGTCATCTTCGATCCGATTCCCAGAGTGGACGGGATTGAGCCGTCGGCCGATCCGTTGCTGGAGTTGCGGGCGGCGGTGTATCTGCTGAGCGGACGGCGGCGCCGGCAGGCTCCCGCGGCCCACGGGACGACCGCAGGTTAGAAGCTGACGGCGCTCACCTGGGCATTACGTGAATGAGGGCTCCGGGATTGGCGTCTTCCAGCATCCAGAGCGAGCCATCGGGGCCTTCTTCCACATCGCGAATGCGATGACGCACATCCCAGCGCTCAGCGGATTTGGCCCCGCCGTGCCCATCGAAGATGATGCGATTGAGAGTCCTGCTCGCCAGACCGCTGATGAAACCGTTGCCGTTCCATTGCGGAAAGGTTTTCGTCCCGCTATAGAACATCAGATTGCCGGGCGCGATGACGGGTACCCAGTACAGGACCGGCTTCGCGAGGTCGGGCCGAGTGTCGGGTTTGGGAATCGGCACGCCGTCGTAATTCACTCCGTAAGAGACGAGCGGCCAACCATAGTTCTTGCCCTTCTCGATCAAGTTCAATTCGTCGCCGCCGCGCGGGCCATGCTCGACCTCCCACAATTCGCCGTTGGGGGAGAACGCGAGGCCGTACGGCGTGCGGACGCCGCTGGCCCAGGTTTCCGCAGGCGTCAGATTGGGGCCGGGAAACGTATAGGTACTGACCACCTTCGCGTTCTTAGCGGCTTCGGTGTCGCGCGGCGGATCGATCAGCGGAATGGTGGAGGCGCCAGTCTTGCCGAAATTGGGATTACCGGGGGCCGGTTTGCCGTCCAGCGTCAGGCGCAGGATTTTGCCTTCCGGCTGATTCGGATCCTGCGCGGGCGTCATGCGCTGACGGTCGCCGACGGCGAGGAACAGAGACTGGCCGTCAGGCGAGAAGGCGATCTGGGCGCCTTCCTGCCCACCTTTGCCCTTCGGCATCTGGCGCCAGAGCACTTCGAAATTTTCCAGGGTAGCGGAAGTGGCTTTGCAGTTCAGCCGGGCGCGCGCGAGCGCGAGGCCTCCGCCGTAGTCGCCGGGCTCGGCGTACGTGAGATAGATGCTCTTATCGCTGGCGTAGTGCGGAGACAGAAAGACGCCGTGCATGCCGTTCTGACCCTGGTAATAGACGGCAGGCGTACTGCCCACGCGGATCTTTTCGCCTTTCTGGGATACAAGCCAGATGGGGCCCGGCTTTTCGGTGATGAGCATGCGGCCATCGGGCAGAAACGCGAGGCGCCATGGGAGCCTGAAGGTGGCGACCGTGGTCATGGTGAAGGGCAAACTCGCTTCGGGCCTCTGTTCGCCAACGTTGACCTGAGCCCAGGCCGCAACCGATGCCAGGGTGAAAAATAACGCCGCTTTCGCGAATTTCATGGAGTAAATCCAAGCCGACGCTGTGATCGTACTACGGACGTCGCGCCAGATATCAATTGCCCTTCGGCATCCGCATCGTCGATCGCGACCACTTCAACGGGACCGCGGGCGGCCTTTAGACTAAGCCCCGACCGCTCGCGGATTGCTGTAAAAATCGACGGGCGGTCGGAAATTGAAGGCTGCCACTCAGGCGTTCCGGACGGCAGACCCTCGGTTGTCGGCCCTTCGCTCTCGCCGGGTTCGGGCGTCCATTTCAGCTCGAAAACCGAAGTTGCCAGAGGGTGCTGTTTTATCGATCACGGGTTGGCCCAGCGCGTACGATAGTTGGCTGGCGAAAGTCCCGAACTTAGTATTCGTAAGTTGAATGGAGCCAGCCCGACCCGAACTGTCGGGCCGAGCACTGCAATTCCCAGCGCCTGGAACTCATCCCTGCGGGGCCTCCGAAGATGCGAACCGCTGGACGTTATGCGCGGTCATCATCAATCAGTGTGTTGCTGGACGTCGCTCCCGATCACGGCCGCCAGCATGATGGCGGGTTTCACGGTGATACCTTCGCGGATCGTGGCACTTGTTCGGTTGGGTGCGCCCCTCTGAACCCCTGCTATAACGGACCAATGCGTCCAGGCAACTACGCACCGCGGCCCGCGCACCTTAAATGGCTGCTCGATTCGGACCCGGCGATCCGCTGGCAGGTGATGAGGGACCTCACCGATGAGGCGCCCAACGCGATTGCGGCGGAGCGGTCTCGAGTCGCAACCGAAGGCTGGGGAGCCGAGCTTCTCTCGCGCCAGTCTCGAAAGGGAAAGTGGGGCGAGCCGGAGAAAGATCGGGGCCTCCTGATCACGCTTTACTCGGTCGTAGTACTGAAAGACCTTGGACTGGATCCGGCCAGTAAGCAGGCTCGGAGCATGGCCGATCGGGTCGAGAAGCTCATCTTCGAGTGGCACAACAACCGGCCTTTCTTTACGGGTGAGACGGAGCCGTGCATCAACGGCAGAATCCTTGGGCTCGGCGCGTATTTTGGAGAACCGAACGACGCGCTGGCGCAGCAGCTTCTCGACGAGCAACTGGAAGACGGCGGCTGGAACTGCGAGGCCCCAAAGAGCCGCCGATCTTCATTCCACACGACCATCTGCGTCCTGGAAGGACTGCTCGATTACGAACGATCCGGGCGCAAATCGCGGACCATCACTAAAGCCCGTAAGAAAGGCGAAGAGTATCTGCTCGAGCGCCGTATGTTCCGGTCGCTTCGGACCGGCGAAGTCATCGACAAACGCTGGCTTCGTTTTTCGTATCCGCCATCCTGGCACTATGACGTCCTGCGCGGACTCGATTACTTCCGGAATGCAGGAGACAAACCCGACGCGCGTATCGCGGAGGCCATTGAAATCGTGATTCAGCGGCGGCATCAAAACGGGCGCTGGCCGCTGAACCTGCGTCATCCGGAACGCATTCCTCTCGAGATGGAGACAGAGGTGGCAAGAGCAAGCCGGTGGAACACGCTGCGCGCGTTACGAGTCCTCCGTTGGTACGACCTGCTAGCCTCATAGAAATGGCGTCGCAACGCAGTGACAAGAGCGGTCTGAGCGTCGAACGAACGCAGGTTTCGGATCAGATCGTACTCGTCGTGTCCGGCCGCATGGACGCGGAGAATGCCGCTCAGTTTGAGAAAGAATGTAACGCTTGCATTGCGGAAGGGCACACCAGTCTAGTGGCTGATTTAAGCGGTCTGGCGTACGTGAGCAGCATGGGGCTGCGGAGTTTTCTCGCCGCCGCAAAAACGCTGCAAGGTCTGGGTGGGTCTCTTCGACTCTGTTGCCTTAAGGGTTTGGTTCGGCAGGTCTTCGAGATCACCGGCCTGATGCAGGTCTTTACCGTATACGAGACCGTAGAATCGGCGGTTCTCGAAGCAAAGCCTTAAGCGTGTTCTCCTCTGCCCGATTCCTGACGGTCGCCGCGAAGCCCTCATCGCTTCGGGATGTGCGCGATTTCGTTCGTGAAGGCGCCATCGGCGCGAAGCTGCCGGAGGCGCGCATGGGTGAACTGGATCTGCTCGTGGAAGAGCTGCTTATGAACGTGTGCGCCTACGCCTACCCGAACGACAGGCCCGGTGATGTGACCGTGAGCTACTCAGTTCCCGGGCCCGGCGAGCTCAGCATTGAATTGGCGGATCAGGGCGCCGAGTTCAATCCTCTGAAGATGGAACAGCCGGATCTCACGCTGAGCCTGGAAGCGCGGCCCGTCGGCGGTCTGGGCATCCATCTGGTTAAGACATTCGCCAAATCCCTGAGCTATCGCAGGGAGCAGGGCTGGAATCGTTTGACATTCGGCTTTTCGGCGGGTTCCTAGCGGCGCGATCGTCGGATGGGCATGCCGCTGCGAATCGACGAGGCGATTCGGATAATCTTTGCGCTGCTGCCGGTCCTGCTGTTTCTCGGCGCGCTGCGCCTGATGGACAGCTATAAGCTCGTCTCGGGGCGAAAGGTCGGCGCGACGCTCGCGGCGGGCGCAGCAGCGGCAGTGATTTGCTTCGTGCTGAACAGAGCGATTTTTCTGCAGTTTCCCGAATATCAGGATCAGTATGCGCGTTTTGGGGCGCCGGTAGCGGAGGAACTCGCCAAGGGAGCTTTCTGGATCTTCCTGATTGCGACGGCGCGGGTGGCCTTCCTTGTGGATTCTGCCATCTGTGGCTTCGGGGTTGGCGCCGGATTTGCGCTGATTGAGAACATTTTTTACCTGCAGGCGCTGGAGGACCGAGGCATTGGTATCTGGCTACTTCGCGGCTTCGGTACTGCCGTGATGCACGGCGGCGTGGCGGCGATCGGGGCGCTGGTCTCAGTGTATTTGTCCGAAAGCCGGAAGTGGCGCGGCCCGCCTCAGTTCGCGCCGGGTTTGGCGCTGGCTATTCTGCTGCACTCATTGTTCAACCAGGGCGTGCTCTCGCCTGTGGGTTCCATGGCGATCACAGTGGCCGCGCTTCCTCTGGTTTTTCTGGTTGTGTTTTACATGAGCGAGCGCTCATTGCGGCGCTGGCTGGGCGGCAAACTCGACCAGGACATCGATATGATCGCCATGATCGCCAGCGGGCAGTTCAAACAGACGCCGCAGGGAGCATACCTGATGTCCCTCAACGATTCTTTTCCCCCGGAAGTACGCGGAGACATGCTGACGCTTCTGCACCTGACGCTCGAGATCAGCGCGAGGGCTAAGGGCGATCTAATGCTCCGGGAAACGGGCCTGAAAGTTCCTCCTAACCCCGCATTGGAGAGTCAGTTCCGGGAGTTGAGATATCTGGAAAGGAGTATCGGGCCGACGGGAATGCTGGCCGTCCGTCCCCTGCTTTCACAGACTCCGCGGGATCTTTGGGAGATGCGCCATCTTCGCCAGTAGCTGTCACCGATTTGAAACCGCTGGCGTTTTATACTTCGGTCGGAAGCGCTACGGATTTGGACCCTCGAGGCGAAGTGACTACGTTGCTTGCCGCGTGGGGCAAGGGCGATGCGACCGCGCTGGACAAACTGATGCCGCTGGTCTACGCCGAGTTGCATCGCATCGCGCGCCGCGTCTTTAGCCAGCACCAATCGAATAACACGCTTCAGCCGACGGCGCTGATCAACGAAGCCTACCTGAAGCTGGCCCATGCGGAAAGCGCATCATTCAACGACCGCTGTCACTTTTTCGCTGTCGCGTCTACAGCGATGCGCCAAGTTCTGGTCAACCATGCGAAAAGCCGGTTATCCGGGAAACGCGGCGGAGGACACGCCAACGTCTCGCTTGATGACGTCCAACTGGCAACCGATCAGGAGGCGGCGGAGATCATTTCGCTGCACGAGGCTCTGGAAGCCCTCCAGGTGGTCGACCTGCGCAAGAGCAAAGTGGTGGAGATGCGCTACTTCGGCGGTCTCAGTGTGGAAGAGACAGCCGAGGCCCTGGGTATTTCGGTTGGCAGCGTGAATCGCGACTGGCGGCTGGCACGAAGCTGGCTGATCCGCGAGATGAAACGCGAATCCACATGAGCCCGGATACTCAGTGGGAGGAAGTCGAGCGCCTCTATTATGAGGCTCTGGAGCTGCCGGAGCGAGAGCGCCGGACTCTGTTGGCAAGCGCAAGGTCCGCGGTACGAGAAGAAGTCGAATCGCTGCTGGCTGCGGATTCGAGCGACGGGCTTCTTATCGGACCACCCGTTCACATTGCGGCGGATCTGCTCAATCACCAGCCTGCCGGACTTCCCAAGGGAGATCGAGTCGCGAAATATGAGGTTGAATCGCTAATCAGCATTGGCGGGATGGGCGAAGTCTATCTGGCCCGCGATCCGGCGGGAAAGCCAGTCGCGCTGAAGATTCTGCGACGGCATTTGATCGCCAATCCGCAGGCGGTGGATCGCTTCGAGACTGAAGCGCGAGCGGTTTCGGCTCTGCGTCACCCGAATATCGTCGCGGTGCATGAGTTTGGAAAATCCGAGGCCGGACTGTTCATCGCGATGGAGTGGCTCGACGGCTCGACATTTCGCGCTGTCATGGATGGCGGCGAAGTGGCGATCGCGGACGCGATTGATTGGGCGGGGCAAGCGGCGGCCGCGTTAGCCGCGGCGCATGCGGCGGGAATCCTTCACCGCGATATCAAACCCGAAAACATCGTGCTTTGCAAAGACGGAAGGGTGAAGATTCTGGATTTCGGTCTGGCGCGGCATGGGTTACCGGGACCGGAACCGATGTTGATGGGCTCGTCCGGGACCATATCGGGCTCGCTCTCCGGAACGCTGTCGTACATGGCGCCTGAGATTTTTCGGGGGGAAACGGCGACGAACGCATCGGACGTTTTCTCGCTGGGGGTGGTGCTGTATGAACTGGTGGGCGGTAGGCATCCTTTCGCGGGGGCGACGCCTCTCGATGTACTGGAGGCAATTGAATCCCGGCCAATCGCGCCTGCCGGTTCTCTGCGCAAAGGCTTTCCCCATCAAGTGGATGCGGTGATTCTGGGGATGCTCGATCGGGATCCGGGCGTGAGGCCGTCAGCCAAAGAAGTGTGGGATGCGGTTCAACGCAAAGAGCCGGCTGGCATGACGCCAGCCGGCTCAGCGGAGAGGTAGGAAACTGTCGGTTGCGCTAGCGGGACGCCACCGTGATCGGGTGCCGCGCATCGACGGAGACGGCCCAGTATGTGGCGGGCACCGCGCGATTCGTATACTGCACTTGCTCTTTACAATTCGGGTCGGCCAGAACCCAGTTGCCATCTACGTAGCTGCCCTTGCAGAGGCGCGAATTCTGTTGATCCACAACCTTTTGCTGGACGATCGGGCGCGACGAGCTGACCTGGAACAGAGACTCAGCCTGTTCGTGGCTGAGCTTCGCAACATCTCCGCTAATCGGCAGTTCTTCCGGACGGAAGTAGACGGAGAAAGTCTGGCGGTTGGGGTGGGTGTCGCCTTCGCCAGTACCAAGCTGCGGGCCAATGAAGGAATAGTCGGCCTCGACGGCCTTGACCCGCTCCAGAACCTTCACGACTTCACAATTCGAGCCATCCGGGTCGCGGAACTGTTTTTGCTTGCAGTTGGGATCGGCGGACGTCTGCGTCTTCGAAGCCAGATCGACCAGCTTCACCTTTTCAAAGCGAATAGTTGATGGATCTACGGTGGCAGGTATAGACGCCACGTGGGTAAACGGGTCAAGCTCCCGGCTGGTGGATGGCTGGGGCACAACCCCGATCGCCCCGCGCGTGTCCGCGGTTGATTCCGGCTGGTTCTTTCTGACAGCCACTACGAGGCCGCCAGCGATAACTACCGCGGCGCCCAAAAAAAGCGTGATTTTTGTCGCGTTCATGTTTCCCTTCTTAATCGTTCAAACTTTTTTCGAATCCGATCCCGGGCGCCACCGTTTGTGGCCGCTCAGTTTACATAACAAGAACCGGAAGGAATTTGTGCAACTCATCATAAGAAAATTTTTGGACGGGCGGTACGAATACGTCGGTGCGTCCCCTCAACCGTCCGAACGATGCCGGGGCAGTCTCTTCCCTTTTAGCGGTCACCCAACCGACGACGTATTCAGGCTCCTTTCAAAGAGGAGCAGATCCGAATCGGCAGACGCCCCGGAAGTGAATCCCAGCTTCCGGTTGGAGGGAATCAGGTCGAGATTTGGAGTCCGAACCCGGAAGTCTCCGGGAAGCCGCCAAATCGATGAAAAGATTGCCCCGCGTGACGATCATGGTGAAGAATTATCTCGATTCCGCACCCTGCCCGAGCCCTCGGAGACACCGACTATATAGAATCTCTATTTATGAGACAGCGCGCGTGCGCCCTTGCCTTGTGCAGCGGCGCGATCCTGGTTTTGACTGCAACCTCCGCGCGGGCGCAATCGAGCGCTCCGCCGGTAGACCCCGCGAAGGAGTGGCGGACGTATGGACACGATCCGGGCGGCATGCGCTTCTCGCCATTGACCCAGATCACTCCTGAGAACGTCGGGAAACTGAAGGTCGCCTGGGTGTATCACATGCGCCCGGCGAACTTTAACGGCGCGGGCGGACGGGGGCCGGCGGTCATGGAAGGGAGAGGGCCGGGCGGCGCAGTGGGAGATGTTCCGGAACCCGCGCAACCGGGCCGAGGCGGGGCTGGCGCAGGCGGCGGGAGGGGCCGGTTTTCCGGCAACGGAATGCGGCCGAGCGGCGTGACTCCATTGGTGATCAACGGAATCATGTACATGACCACGCCGTACGCGCGCGTGGCCGCGGTAGATCCGACCACCGGCAAGGAGCTTTGGGCGTATCAGCTTCCGTCGGGGAATCCTTCGACGCGCGGATTGGAGTACTGGAGCGGCGATGGGACGACGCCGGCGCAGGTGGTGTTCGGATCGAGCGACGGGAAGCTGTATTCACTCGATGCCAAGACCGGCAAACCGAACAATAATTTCGGCGACAACGGCGTCGTCAATCTGAATACGGATGAAATTCTGCAGGGACTGCCTGGGCGCGATGCGCTGAGTTCGCCTCCGATCGTTTACAAGAACCTCGTGATAACCGGGGGCATGACGCAGGAGAATCCTCCGAAGGGACCGGCAGGCGATGTGCGCGCCTGGGACATGCGGACGGGAAAGCTGGCGTGGACTTTTCATTCCATCCCGCGCGAGGGTGAAAAGTACAACGACACGTGGGCCGGCGATAGCTGGAAGCAGCGCTCCGGCGTGAACGTGTGGGGATTCCTGACGTTGGATCAACAGCGCGGGATTGTCTACATGCCGTTCGGCGCACCGTCGGTGGACCAGTTCGGCGGGGACCGCGCGGGTAACAATCTGTTCAGCTCGAGCCTGGTGGCCGCGGACGCGAATACCGGGAAGTACCTCTGGCATTTCCAGGTGGTTCACCACGATATCTGGGACGCGGATATGACGGGCGCACCCGCGCTGATCGACGTGAAGCAGGGTGGGAAGACGATTCCGGCGGTAGTGGCGATGGACAAGGTCGGGATGGTGTTCCTGCTGGACCGCGTGACGGGCAAGCCGATTTATGGCGTGGAGGAGCGTCCGGTGCCCGCGAGCGAAGTGCCGCTCGAGAAGGCTTCCAAGACGCAACCGTTTCCGTTGAAGCCTCCGCCGCTGGCGCGCATGAGCTTCAGTGCAGCGGATATCGCGACAGTGACGCCGGAACTCGAGGCCTCGTGCAAGAAGCTAATTGAGGGCGTGCAACTGGGCGGACCGTTTTTGCCGGTGAGCTATAACCGGCTGCGGGTGCAGTTTCCGGGCAATCACGGCGGGGTGAACTGGGGCGGGACCTCATTCAATCCTCAGTTGGGGTATTTGTTCGCGAACGTGAATGAACTGGGACAGCTTTCGGGCGTGAAGGATCATGATCCGAAGTCCGGGATGGCGATGGGCGCGGGACAGGGGAATCGGGTTGACCCGGGCGGCGTCTACGAGGGAATTCCGGGCGGCGGGCGCTTCAGTATCCGAGGGACGGACTATCAACAACTGCCTTGCCAGCAGCCGCCATGGGGTGAACTCGCGGCGGTGAATGTGAATACCGGTGAGATCGCGTGGAAGGTGCCGCTGGGCGTGACTGACAGTCTTCCGGCGGATAAGCAGAAGACGGGCCGTCCGGGGAATGGCGGGACGATTGCCACAGCGGGTGGATTGGTGTTTGTCGGTGCGACGGATGACGCCCGGTTCCGAGCGTTCGATGCGAAGACCGGGAAAGAGCTTTGGACGTATCAGCTCAAGGGCGCGGCGGAAGCGACGCCGATGACTTACCAGGGCGCGGACGGGAAGCAGTATGTGGTCGTTACTTCGACGGGGGGCGGGTTCTTCAATAATCCGGTGACGGACGACAGTATTATGGCGTTCACGCTGGAATAAGAGGACGTAAGCGGCGGCACGTGGCGCATCACATCGCCAATCCTTTGGCGATGCCCACAAGCTGGCCGCCGAGTTGTAGGCCGATTCGGAGATCGAGTAAAGGTATCGGCAAAAGCGCATACCAGCAGCGACGTTCCGCGCCGTAAAGAGCGAGGAAAACCCAGAAGGCCGACATGGTTCGGCCAAAGGCATAGACTTCCGCCCAGACGTCCGGGTTGTTTACGAATATGACAGGTACCGCGCAGAGAAGTAGTTCCGGGCGTTCAAGGGCCACTCTGCGGAGACGCCAAAGGCACCAAAGAGCGACCGGAATGGCGGCGAGCGCGACATAGTCGAGCGTTTGTGCAATTCCGTTCAACGTCAGTGAGAACCGGTAGGGATAGGGATGCAGGATGCGGTCGACGAAGCCCGCAAGAGGAATGGCCGACAGATAGTGGGTTGGCTGCGAACTTGTGTGTAAGATCTCAAAAATTCCCCAAAGCAGGGCTGGCGCAGCCGTTAGGGCCACTAGCACCGCGTTCCTGTAGTCGCGAGTACGAAGCCGATCGATACACGCTGCGGCTATCAGCAGAAATCCGATTTCTCTGCAGAGTGGACCTGCGGCGAGCAGCAGGAACCGCCCGACAGAAAATCGACGCAATGCGATATACCCAACGCACAGGGCCGCCATCGCAAGGTCGATCGTGAGCCGATCGATACTCACGATGGTTGCTGGAATTGCGAGGAACAAGAGGCCGATCCACGGAGACCAGGACCAACGCTGAGCGATTGTGGCGGCCCAATAAGTTCCGAGGAAGAGAAAAAGGAGATTGACGATCAGGTACGCGGCATCGATCCAGCGATCGTTTCCCGCCCCTAGAAGGTAGGCCAGCCCCGGCGCCAGGATGCGTGAGTATCGATATCGGGGATTGTCGATGTATCGGGAGTATCCGCGAGTCGTCCAGGGATCGTGGGCAATGAGGCGATAGAACTGGCCATCGTAGCCGAAACTATCGCGAAATTGATAAGGCTGTGGCAGGTCCGGTGGCTGCGGGAGACGGCTTCCGACGCAGAACAGCGCGGACCAGTTCCCCCCATAGTTATAACGGACCGTCACCGCCTGAAACCCGAACGCGATAACGACCGCGACGGCGGCAACGGCGAGGCAGCGATGTTTTTCCAACGCTGGATCATAGCACTCGCGGAACTCCACTCTCCGACCGTTCGTTATCCTCAATGTAATGTCCGATTACGCCATCGAAACGGACGGACTAACGAAGGTCTTCCGAAGCCGCTGGTCGAAGCGGGAGTTGAAGGCGGTCGATGACATTTCGCTGCGGGTTCCGAGAGGATCGACTTACGGATTACTGGGACCGAACGGGGCCGGTAAAACGACCTTTGTGAAGATGCTGCTTTCATGCGCGCATCCGACGTCGGGCACGGCACGGGTGTTTGGCGATGATACGAGGCACGCCGGCGCGCGGCAGCCAATCGGCTATCTCCCGGAGAACCATCGCTTCCCCACTTACATGACTGGCTGGGGAATGCTGGATTTTTATGGCGCTCTGTCGGGCCTTGATGCGAATGCGAGGCGGACGCGCATTCCCGAGATGCTCGAACTGGTTGGGCTTGAAGAGCGCGCTTATCATCTGCGGCTGGGCAAATACTCCAAAGGGATGCTGCAGCGCGTCGGTCTCGCGCAGGCTTTGCTGCACAGGCCGAAACTGCTGGTGCTCGATGAGCCCAGCGACGGCGTCGATCCCGTGGGAAGGAAACATATCCGCGACGTGCTGCACGGACTGGAGCGGGAGGGCGTCACGATTTTCCTGAACTCGCATCTGCTGGCAGAGGTGGAACTCTTCTGCCGCGAGGTCGCGATTATCCAGAAGGGCAAGCTGGCGCTGACCGGGACGGTTGAAGAGTTGACGCAGGGGTCGGGATATCGCCTCGAGGCGACATCGGCGCCGGAGCGCCTGCAAACAGAACTTCGGGCGAAAGCGCGCGCCGCATCGTCGAACAACGGCACGATTCAACTGCTCTACGCGACACGCGAAGAGGCTAATCAGGCGGTGGACCTGCTGCGTAGCAACGGCTGCGAGATTGAATCTTTGGGACGCACGAAGAGCACGCTAGAAGAAGTTTTTATGAAGACCGTAGGGGCCGAAGGGTGATCGCCACCGGGGCTCTGATTCTCGATACTTTCCGGGAGGCGTTCGCACGGCGGATCTTCTGGGGATTTTTCGGCTGCTGCACCGCGCTTCTGCTGTTCCTTCTGTTTATCCTGCGAATCGATGTGGTGGCCGGGGCTCTGGCCACAGTTTCGATCTTCGGCAACACGTTACCGACGACCAACGTGCAAAATCTGGTGCAGCAGACACAGAGTGTGATCGCGATGATCCTCTATTTCGCCGGACTGGGGCTTTCGGTGTTCGCGTCCGCGGGCCTCGTATCGGCAATGTTCGAGCAGGGCCGCATTGAACTCCTGCTCTCGAAACCTGTTTCGCGCGTCCATCTGCTGCTGGGGCGGTATACAGGAAACCTGTTGGTGGTGGCGGCGAATATCGTTTATCTGGTCGCAGGGTCGTGGATCATTTTCGGGGTAAAGACCTCCGTTTGGGGCGGTGGCTTCCTGGTTTCGAGCCTCTGCACGATTTTCATGTTCGCTGTCTTGCTGTCGGTAATCGTGCTCGTCGGCGTACTGTGGGACAGCGCGGCGGTGGCGATTATGGTGACGTTCGCCATCATGATCGTGACGCCGATACTGGCGCAGAAAACAACGCTCGAGCGGCTGCTGAGTTCGGAGTGGTCGCGGAACGTCGCGCGCCTGCTGTACTACGTGTTGCCGAAGACCTCCGATATAAGCGTCATTATTCGCCGCCTGATTCTCGATCAGCCCGTCGATAGCTGGATGCCGGTATGGAGCACCGCTATTTTCGGCGGGGCGGCGCTTGCGCTCGGCGTTTGGAAATTCCAGAGGAGAAGCTTTTGAAAACGGCCCTCATGCTGTTTGTGGCCGCAACGGCGGCGGCACAGCCGAAGGTGGACAATGTTCTGGCGCGGATGGTTCCGCCGGGTTCCACGTCGCTTTCGGGCGCGCGGATGGACCAGATCAAAGCGACGGAATTTTACAAGAGGCTGGTGGAACAGAGAAAGCTTCCGCAGGTGGATCGCTTCGCCGCGGAGACGGGATTCGATCCGCGGCGCGATGTGCGCGAACTTCTCTTCGCGAGCAATGCGACGGGCGGCGTCCTGCTGGCGCGAGGCGTGTTTCCTCTCCATCCGCCAGCGCCGAACGCTAAGCCTGTACGGCACGGCCGTTACACGATTCAAACGTTCGATGAGTCCGGGTTCTGCGTTCTTGACGGAACCCTGGCGGCCGCCGGAGACCTTAAGTCGCTTGAAGCGGCGCTGGATGAATGGGTCTCCGGGAAACATACCGCGGCGCAGCCTCTGCTGGCGAGGGCGCGGGGCGTGGATCCCGGAAGCCAGTTCTGGGGCGTTGCAACTGGTTTCGCCTCTTTTTTTTCGGACAATATGCCGCGCGCGGCGGGCGGCGTCGATTTCTCAAAGATCTTTCGGGGACTGCAGGACAGCTGGTTTCAGGCGGATTTCACGACAGGGTTCAAGGGGATGGTCCACGGCGTGACCGCGACGGAGCAGGATGCGATCAATCTGCGAGATACGGCCAAGGGGTTAATCGGATTCGGGAGGCTAAGCGTGCCGGAGAACCAGAGCGAGATGCTGAAACTTTGGGACGGGATCACCGTGGATCAGGAAGGGCGGAATGTTTCGATTCGCGCGGATATCCGGCAGAATCTGGTCGATCGGCTGGTTCAGATTCTGAGCGCGGCGCCAGCGCGCGGACGGGGGCGCGGAACCCCTCAATAATCCGGTGAGAGTTTTGCCGATTCTCCCCACCATTGGGATTGGGCGGACGGCAACAGTTCGATGTCGCAATCAAGGAGATTCTGCTGGAGGCGACCGAGACCCTTCGTCAGATCGGGGTTTCGGAAGTTCAGCGATGGCTGAATGTTGAGTTGCCGAGCACGAGGAATCCACGAGTCGATCTGCTCGGGGAGACTGGTGACGGTCGATTGGTACAGGTCGAACTACAGGCGAACAACGACCCAGCGTTGCCGCTGCGGATGCTGGAGTACGCGATTGCGATTCGGCGGCGGTACGGGCGACTGCCCTGTCAGGTAGCGGTCTATGTCGGGCGTGAGCCTATGCGGATGGAGGCGCGGCTCGTTGAGGCGGGTCTGGTCTTCGGGTATGAGTTGCTCGATTTCCGCGACGTGAATCCGGAACTCCTGATCGAACAGGGTTCACCTGCCGATCATGTTCTTGCGTTGCTCGCTGGGCGGGCAGATGAACATCGCATTCGGACGATATTGGAGCGGATCGTTCGATTGCCTCAAGAAAGTTGCAGCCGGGCGCTTCAGAGTCTTTTGTTAATATCCGAACTGAGAGGCTTGGGAGCGCGGGTCCAGGAAGAGGTCGAATCGATGCCGTTAGTGCTGAATATGCTCGACAGCGAAGTCTTCGGGCCACCATTGCGGAAGGCTTTGAAGGAGGGGCGGGAGAAGGGGCGCGCGGAAGGGCGCGAAGAAGGGCGCGAAGAAGGGCGCGAAGAAGGACGTGCGGAGGGGCGCACCACGGAGGCTCGGCGATTGCTGCGGTTGCAGGCGGAGAAACGATTCGGCCCACTACCATCGTGGGCTGAAGAGCGTATTGACGCGCTGCGCTGCGATGAGGCCGAGAGTCTCGTCCTGGCGATCCTGGAGGCCGTAACTCTGGAATCGCTATTCGCAGTTAGTCGTTGACGCTGTTATCTATTCCGTCTGTTTAACCGCTTTCGCCGATCCATCGCTACTCTTCCCGGAGCGCCACAATCGGATCCACGCGCGCGGCGCGGCGTGCCGGCCCAAGAGAAGCCGCCAGGGATATGGTCGTGAGCAGGAAAGCCACAACACCGAAGGTCGCAATATCGCCCGGCTGGACCTCAAACAGGATACTCTTCAGCACCCGGCTGAGCGCAAAAGCCCCCGCGAGTCCAAATCCGATTCCTGCCAGCGACACGACCATTCCCTGCCCCGCCACACGCCAGAGAATGGTTCCGGGGCGCGCTCCTAAAGCCATGCGCAAACCAATCTCGCGAGTGCGCCGGCTCACCGCGTAGGAGAGCACACCATAGACGCCGATTGAGGCAATCAGCAGCGCCACAGCGGCAAAGATACCGATCAGCGCCGCGTTGAGTCGGGGCTGCGCAGCGTTGTTATAGACATAGTCGGCGACCGAGCGCACATTCGACAGTGGCAGTTCCGGATCGATATCGTGGATGCGCGCACGGACCGGGTTCCGGACCGATTCCGCCCCGCCCTGTGTCTGAACAACGATGTCCATTGTGCCCGCAAGCCGAGTGGCCGCGGAGAAATAGAGGCACGGAAATTCGCTGTTCAGCGAGGTATGCCGGACATCGCCGACCACGCCGACGACTGTATACATTTGCGACACTGTCGGACGATGAACTTTCTTGCCAATCGGGTTTTCGTCGCCCCATAGTCTTTTCGCCGCCGCGCGGCTGAGAACGATCGCTTCAGGCTGATCGGGCGTGTCATGCTCGGTAAACTCGCGTCCGGCGAGCAACGGGATGCCCATAAGCCGGAAATAGCCCGGGCTTGCGATGCGCCAATCCAACGGAACCGCGGCATCCGGCGGCAGAACCTTCGAACCGACTGGTACGAAGGGCGATCTCGTATAGTTTCCCTGGCCCATCGGAATGCCGCTCGACATCGCGGCCGCCGAAACTCCCGGTATCGTTGACAAGGACTCCTGCACACGGCGAAACAGAGCCCATCGGCGCGCCTGGTCGGGATATCTGAGCGTTGAAGGGGCGAGCTGAAAACTGAGGATTCCGTCCGGATGAAATCCCACCGCGACATTCTGGAGCCGCACCAGGGACTGAATCAGAAGGCCCGCACCGACGAGCAGAATCGTGGCAATGGCAAGTTCTCCCGCGACGAGACCATGGCGCACGATAAGCCGCTCGTCCCCGACGGAGGAACGGCCAGCCTTCCTCAGGGCCGTATTGAGATCGCTTGAGGACGCGTGCCATGCGGGCGCAAATCCAAAGAGAAGACCCGTCGCCAACGTTATGGCCACCGCGAAGAGCAGGACAGATGAATCGAGATGAATTTCCGGTACCGGCAGCAATCCTTGCGGCAGATTCGGATTGGCCAGCCGAATACTGAGCGCCGCTGTTGTCACTCCCAGGACCCCTCCGGCAACAGACAGAACGGAACTCTCGGTCAGAAGCTGCGTCAGCAGCCGCGAACGACCTGCGCCGAGGGAGGCGCGGATGGCGATTTCCCGCTGCCGCGCGCTGGCCCGCGAGAGCAGAAGGTTCGCCACATTGGCGCAGCCGATCAGAAGAACGAACCCCACCGCGCCTAATAGGATGAAGAGGGCCAAGCGCAGATTCGGGGCGACGATCGTCTGCTCGAAATCGATGAGTTGAATTCCCCAATCCCGCACTTCCGGATTTTGCTCCCCCACGCGCCGCGCAACGACACCCATGTCGTCCTGAGCCTGACGGAGAGAGACTCCCCGGCGGAGCCGGCCGAAGACGGTGATTACGTGGTTCAGCCTGATTTCGCGCGCAGGATCGATAATCAGCGGCGTCCAGATGTCGCCGGCCGTCAGAAACGGGAGCCCCGGAGGCGCAATGCCCACAATCGCGTACGTCTGTCCGTTAAGCGTAATCTGTGAACCCACAGCCGAGCGTTGACCGGCGAAGCGGCGTATCCAGAGCGCCTGACTGATCAGCGCGACGCGGTCTGCACCGGGTCGTTCCTCGTCCGGTTGAAAACCGCGACCGAGCGTTGGACGGATACCAAGGAGTGGCATGAGCGATGGGCTGATCGTCGCGCCCGTGATCTGTTCCGGATCGCCGCTGCCCGTGAGCGTGAAGGCGCCGAAGCCCACGGCGCCAAGACTCTCGAAACTGCGGTTCAGTTCCTTCCAGGAGAGGTAATTCAGGACGGACGCCCCGAAGTTTGGGATACCGAGCTTATCGTTCTTTTCGGCGACCTGCATGAGACGATCCGGCGACTCGAACGGAAGCGGCCGGATCAGCACCGCGTTCAACACGCTGAATATCGCGGTGTTCGCGCCGATCGCGAGAGCCATGGTCAGAACGGCCGCGGCTGTGAACACAGGCGAGCGTTTCAAGGTACGGGCGGCGTACCGGAGATCGGCCAGCAGCATGGCCGTTAGACGCGCATGAAGGCGGATGGTCTCACCGCGACGCAATGCCGGAATTTTGTGCGTTACCTTTTCCAGCTTCGGCAGTATATAACGGTGAGCGTTACATATGGCAAGATCGGACCTCGGACTCACCGTTTTTCACATTCTGATCGCCCTTGCCGGCCAGGACCGCCATGGCTACGCCATCATGCAGGACGTCGCCGCACGAACAAACGGGCGGATAAAGCTCAGTCCCGGAACGCTTTATGGAGCGATCCGCCGGCTGCTCGAGGAAGGCCTGATTGTGGAGCTCAACGATCGGCCGGATCCTGAATACGATAACGAACGCCGCCGCTATTACCGGTTGACCGACGCTGGATACGCCGCAGCGCGAGCCGAGGCCGCGCGTATGAAGAGCGTTCTCGGCCAGGCGCGCGCCAGCGGTCTTTTGCCCGGAGACGTCGCGTGATCCGGCTCGCAACACGGCTCTACGGCCTGCTGCTCTTCGCTTATCCGGCGCCTTTCCGGCACGAGTTCGCCGGACCGATGACCACCATGTTTCGCGCCCGTTGCGCCGACGAGATCGAATCCTCAGGCCTCGCAGGACTCTTGTTGCTTTGGCTGCAGGTTCTCTCCGATATCGCCATTTCCGCCCCGAGGGAGCATTACTTCATGTTCATTCAGGATGTTCGTTATGCATTTCGCGCGCTGAGAAAGTCGCCCGGTTTCACAACAGCCGCCGTCGTCTGTCTGGGCCTGGGGATTGGCGCGAGCACCGCCATTTTCAGCATCGTCAACGCGGTGCTTTTAAAGGCGCTGCCTTATCGTGATTCCCGGAACTTAGTGAGCGTGTATACCGAGTTTCGCCGCGCCCATCTTGAGAAGTTCGCGTTCTCGCCACCCGAATTCCGAAAAATGCAGGGCTTCTCGCGCTCCTGGGACCAGGTGGAATCCTGGGTCGTGGGCGGGTCGAGTATCCGGAGCGGCGAACGGCCCCAGCGCATCACGGTGTGTTTCCTGAGCGGCGGAATGATGCCGATGCTGGGAGCGAATCCCGAACTCGGCCGCCCGATTTTGCCTGCCAACGACAACCCCGGCGCGGAAACAGCTTTGGTCCTGAGTCACGCTTTCTGGCAGAACTCGTTCGGACTGGATCCCAAAATCGTAGGCCGCGAAATTCAGATGGATGGCGGTAAGGCTCAGATTATTGGTGTGATGCCCGAGGGCTTCGAATTTCCTCCCGGCAACGCAGAGCCCATGGACGCTTGGGCTCCGCTTCAATTAACCGACCAGCAATTACGGCAGACCGGCAGCCATTTTCTTTCGCTTATCGCGCATCTCCGTCCGGGCGTGACGCTTTCAAGCGCGAAACAGGATCTGCGTTTTATCGAGCGGGAACTCGGACAGGCCGACTCTCCGAACTATCACACGATCGGTCCGAGAGACCATCCACTCAGCGTCTTTGGTTTTCAGGACGAAGTCATTGGCAAGGTTAAAACCGCGATGCTGATGCTGCTGGGAGCCGTAGTGTTCTTTCTGCTGATCGCCTGCGTGAACGTGGCGAATCTCCTCCTGGCACGGTCCGACGCGCGGCGTCGGGAGATCGGCGTCCGCAAGGCAATTGGAGCGGGCGGGTCGCAACTAATGAGACAGTTCGCCGTTGAAGGGATGATGCTTTCCGGGATCGGCGCCGCGGTGGGTATCCTTCTCGCCGTCGGCGGCGTGAAGTTTATTGTCGCGACGAACGGCGGCACCATTCCGCGCATTCGTGAGGCTGCCGTCGATTGGCACGTCCTCTGGTTCGCTCTCGCCGTAGCGGTTGTAACGGGAGTAGTGTTCTGCATGGCTCCCATGGCGCAGTCGCTGAGACTTCCCGTGAATGAAGCGCTGAAGACCGCGGGTGGGCGCTTCAGCGGTTCGCGCCGCTCGAATCGGTTTCGCGCGGCGCTGGTGGTCTCCGAGATCGCGCTGGCGCTCGTTCTGCTGATCGGATCGGGCCTGCTGGTGCGCGCATTCTGGAAATTGCAGGCCGTCGATCCCGGCTATCGGGCCGATCATCTCCTTACAGCGCAAATTTCAATGAGCGGGGCGGAATTCGACGATCCGAATCGAGTGAGGCAGTTCTGGATCGCAGCCAATGAAAAACTGCGAAGCGCGCCCGGCGTAGTATCGGCAACCCTCGTCGCGGGATTACCTCCACAGCGCCCGGAGAACGACAACACCACACTGATCGAAGGTTATGCGGCGGACCCGACCGGGCTCAATCAAATAGTGGCGTTTTATCAGACCGTGGGCGACCATTTCTTCGAAACGATCGGGGCAAAGCTCCTCGCGGGTCGCTTTTTCGACCAGCGCGATGGTTTCGGTTCAGCGCCAGTGGTGATCGTCAACCAGGCGATGGCGAAGACGTTTTGGCCGGGACAGAACCCGATCGGACACAGGCTGCGCGGCGGCGGCTCAATGGAATACCGCACGGTGGTGGGGATTGTGGCCGATATCCGGAATGGCGGGATGGGTAAGCCCGCTGGTACGGAGCTTTTCTTTCCGGCGCGTCAGTTGACGAATGCGACCCGAGGCGCCTATGCGATTGTGCGGACCACTGGGAATCCCGAACTGGCAGCGAACACCGTTCAGAGCGCGATTGCCGCGGTCGACCCCGCCGTTCCGGTTTCGCGGGTTCGCAGCATGGAGGACGTGATGGCGGGAAGTGAATCGCAGCCGCGTTTCCTCGCACTGGCCCTGACTGTTTTTTCGACACTTTCTCTGGCTCTGGCGGGGTTCGGTATCTACGGCGTCATTTCCTATTCCGTCGCGCAGCGGACGTCGGAATTCGGGGTGCGCATGGCTCTGGGGGCGCAACGGTCGGATGTTCTGAAGATCGTGCTTCGCCAGGGAACCGCGCTCGCGTTGGCCGGAGCGATTTTGGGATGCGCGGGAGCGTTGTTCGTCACGAGGATCCTGGAGGGCTTTTTGTTCGAGGTGAGCCGTTTTGACGCAATCACGTTCGCGGCGACCGCATTCGCGCTGATGTGCGTGGCCCTCGCCGCAAGTTGGCTTCCCGCACGGCGCGCGACCTCAGTGAGCCCGGTCCGAGCGCTCCATTACGAGTAGGGCACGGTTGAGCAGAGGCCAATCGTATTGCTACTGGCGGTGTGAATTGATACCTGCTCAGTGAGACTTGCTGGACATCGGAAGAAGGCTGCCTGTCTAATCGTAGGAGAGTTGGGGTCATCAGGAAATTATGAACTCGCCTCTCAGTGTTACTTCGCTGCATCTTACTCCGGAATTAGCGGAAAAGATTCGCAACCTGTCATTCGAGGGGCTTAAAGCGCTGCCGCGGCGCGGAGCTGAGATCGGGGGCCTGATCACAGCGGATCCGTCGACGCTGTCCGTCGCCGATGAAGTGCGGCTCGTCGAGTCCGAACATTTTTTCGGTCCGTCCTACCAGTTGTCGGACAGAGACCTCCTCCGCATGCACAATGCCGCCGGAGAGTGCAGAAAAGCGGGCAGATCTATCGTGGCCTATTTTCGGAGCAGCACGCGCCCGAATGATGAAGTTGACGCTGACGATCGACGCGTGATCGCGGATGTGTCTCCCGACACCACGTTCGCGGTCATCGCCCGGCCAGCGAACAACGGCAGCGCTCGCATCCGAATTTTTCGCGCAGAGGGCAGTGATCGGTGGACTCTCTTCGAGGAACTAAATACTCCTTCATCTGGTAAGTCGTTCCTGGCGAGTAGAGCGCCAAAGATGCAGCCCCAGGAAGCTTTGCGCGCACTCGGAAGCACAGCGTCCGCATCTTCGGGCTATCCACACGCCCCGGAGGCCAACCCGGGCGATCGCGCCCTGCGTCCGGCAGAGGTGACCTCGGGATTGTCGTCCTGGCGCAGCGGGTTGGCCGCACGACGCTTAGTCGTCGCGATGCTCGGTCTTACCGGCATCGTGATTCTCGGCGTCGTTCTTTTCAGAACGCGTGTTGGATCGCGGTCGCAATCCGAAGATGTACCGCCCGAATCCAGGGTGTCGAGGCAATCGGCTTTACTGGCAGCCCCGCCGGGCGGCGGTCTCGGGCTGGCCGTCAGGCCGGAAGTTCGGCAGTTGCACCTTACCTGGAACCGCGATTCTCTCGCAGTGAAGACGGCTACATTTGGCTTGCTGCAGATCCTGGACGGCACTACGCCGGTATCGATCGAACTTGCTTCCTCCGACCTGACGGAGGGTTCATTCATTTACACGCCGCATTCGCAGGACGTCACATTTCGTTTGCGGCTAGGCACTACCTCCGGACAGAGCGCCGAGGAGGCGATTCGTGTCTTCGGAGCCACTCCTCTTCAATCGACCGACGTGGCCGCCGACGCCGCCGGAGCTTCAACCCTTCCCCCCGAACGCGAAGCAGAAATACGGCCTGTCACACGCCCGGCAATTTCCAATCCGCCGCCGGTGCGAACGCAGTCACGCAAAGCATCGCCCCGTCCGACGCTTCAGAAAATCCCGTCGCGGGCCGCGACCACGTCGAAGAGCCGCCCTCAGCCTCCGCAATCACAGGTGGCGCAGTCTCGCACGGCGCAACCAACGCCCTCGCCAGACACCGCGCATCAGAATTCCGCTCCCGTAGCCGACGTGACTCGACAAGCGCAACCGACGGTGGCTTCGACGCCAGGGGCCGGTCGAGCGGAGACAGTTCCTCCGTCCCGCGAAACCTTCCTGCCCGCCGCATCGGCTCCGGCTCCCGTTGCTCCGGAGGGTTCTGCTGTCGTTTACCCCACCCCGTTGCGGCAAGTGCAGCCCTCGCTGAGTGCCGTCCACTGGACTGTTAATGAAAGAACCGCAATTGCCGTCCTGGTTTCGGTCGATCCGAAGGGGATCGTGACCGATGCGCGCACCGAGCTTGCCAGCAAGGGCAAGAGCTTGTTCTTAGAAGGGCTCTGTCTTAACGCCGCGCGCCAGTGGACGTTTAAGCCCGCAAGCGTAAACGGAAAACCGGTGGAAGGCAAATACCGGATCGAATTCGTTTTCAGGCCAAAGTGAAGCGCGACCCACTCGTCCACCCGATACTGTGAAGGGGATTCCTCCGTTTACATCCTCTTCACAACTTCTCAACAACTCAAATCAACCTGAGTGCCAAGCTGAACTCGAAAACCCCGAGGAGGTTGGAATATGCGCTTTCTCGCCATCTGTTTTTTAGCTGCGGCGCCAGTCCTGACTTATTCGCAGGCGTGGGCCGCCGGTAGTACCAATCAACCGTTCATCTCGCCGTTCACGATCAAGCAGACGATCGTTTCCACTGTGCCGGGTAACGGCGACGTCAATCCGTACGGCGTCGCAGTTGTGCCGGTCACCACCGGCGCTCTGCGCCAGAACGACATCCTGATCAGCAACTTCAACAATAAGGCCAATCTTCAGGGGACAGGCACAACGATCGTCGAGATCACCCCCACCGGCCATCTCACTGTATTCGCGACGATCGATGGCAGTCAGTTGCCCGGCTCCTGCCCGGGCGGAATCGGTTTGACCACGGCCCTCGTCGCGTTGCGTTCCGGCTTCGTCATTGTCGGAAGTCTGCCGACCATGGACGGCACTTCCGCGACCGCGCGGGCCGGTTGTCTGATCATCCTGAACAGCAGCGGCCATCCCGTTGCGACTCTCTCAGGTCAGGGCATCAATGGGCCATGGGACATGACCGCGCTCGATTTAGATACCACCGCGGTTCTGTTCGTCTCCAACGTTCTCAACGGGACCGTGGCGGCTAATGGAGCTGTTGTCTCGAAGGGAAGCGTCCTTCGCATTGTGCTTCAGACGCCCACAGGCGGCACACCAATTGAACTCAGCCGCACGATAATCGCGGACGCCTTCGAAGAGCGAACCGACCCTGCGGCGCTGGTGATCGGCCCGACGGGCCTCGGGCTCGCTACCAACGGCGATCTATATGTCGCCGACACCTTGCGGAACCGTATCGCCGTGATCCATAACGCCCTAACGCGCACTCAGCCCGCCGCTGCGGGGGATATGGTTTCAGAAGGTGGGGCCCTCAATGGACCGCTCGGTCTCGTGGTCGCCCTAGACGGCGACATCCTCACGGTGAACGCAGGCGACGGCAACATGGTGGAGACTACGCCCAAAGGCGTTCAGGCGTCCGTCAAAGCTGTGGACGTCTCGGGGATGGGTGGCGGCACATTGTTCGGCCTGGCGCTGGTACCCAGCGGCGAAGGCGTCTACTACGTGGACGACGGCAACAACACATTTGACCGGCTGCACTGATGGGTCAGCCTAAGAGGGAATGCAGGTAATCCCCAACGGCGGTCTGACCAAAGTAATTTGCTGCGCTCTCGGCGCTGGCATGGTACAGGTCGTCTTCGATTGTTGGATCGGCCCCCCTTTGTATCAGCAACCGCACCATGGGCAGGCGACCGTTCTGCGACGCCATGTGCAGAGCGGTCACGCCCTGTCCATGCGTGAGACCGCCGAAAGTAGCCTTGAGATCTACCGTCGCCCCGTGATCGATCAACCAATCAGCCGTTTCGAGGCGATTGCAAACGGCCGCCCAGATCAGTGGCGTTCCACGATACGGGTCTGAGTCGAGGCGCGCTCCCGCCCGAACAAGGCGTGGAAGAACATTCGTTCGGCCCGTCTTGCACGCCCAAACCAGGGCCTCATCCAGAATCTGCTGTGGTTCAGCGGATGGCTGCCAATCCGGGAACCCACTGTGTGGCCGATAGAATCCTCTAGCGGCATACGCCTCGGATGTGAGGGTCCCGTTGTCGTTGAAGCACATCTCCAGAAGGTCCTGCTTGCCGAGTCCGGCGGCGGCGCGCAGATTGCCTGGCGCCGCAGAGTACTGGCCGAGCAGGTCAGCCACCTCTCGATGACCCCAGAATAATCCGACGATCAGAGGAGTTCCGCCCGAACCATGAGCTTCCAACTCAAACTCCGCGCCGCGCTGAATCAATGCGGCGGCAATTTCGCAGTTGTTGGCGTATGCGGCCTGATGCAGAGGCGTCCAGCCACGATCGTTGGACTCGTTCACATTCGCGCCCGCGGCGAGCAGCGCGTGGATGGAAGCGGCTGCCACATCGACGCTGGCTCGTCGGGCGAGACTCACGGCGAGATTCAGAAGCGTATTTCCGTTTGTGCCCCGTTGTTGCGCCAGCCCGCGATGGCGATTCAGCAACGAATTCAGCGCCTCGACATTCCTGGCCTCCAGTGCACGAAATGCGGCGAGAAACGGCTCGGTAGCCTCTGGATTGGCCGTCGATGCCAGCACATTCACCCGCTGAGCCAGTTCGCCCCAGGTTTCGAATCCGTGTTCCCTCGCATAGACGACCTGGGCATCCGCCTCGGAAAACGGCGCCTGAAGTATTTCGTCGTCTGAGCAGCCCTGAAACCGGGGATGCCAAACACGAATTTGCTCCAGCGCGGCAGGGCCCGCGGACTGCCGGGTCCGCACTAAACCGTGAACACGATCCGTCAGCCACTGGATATCGGCGACAAAGAGCTTCGTGTGACTCAGGCCCGGGGAGGGCTCGGCGTAGATCCTGAGTTTCGTCCAACTGGAGAAACCCTGCTCCCGCGCAATGACAAACTGCGCATCGTGCAAAGCTACATCCTGCCGCACGCCGGCATCATCTACGTTGGCCCACCGAAGGTGCCGGGCCCTCAGGCGCGCCAGCGCATCGCGGTTACCCGCGCGGAGAGCGCGAAGCAGTTCGCGCGCCTGCTTCTTCTGTTGTTCCAAATTCATGTTTCGCCTCCTTCAGGCGCCTGGTCCGCGAGACAGGCGAAAGAGGTTCATCGCAAAGTGAACCTGCTCGAATGCAGGTGGGCGCGGCCCTTATGCGGACATGACGCGTCCTGCGCGCATCGAGGTCAGTGTAACAGAGCGGCTAGACTTGGCGCATGATCCGTCAGCTTGCGCCCGTGTTCTTCACCTTAGATATTCCCGCCACACTCGCCTACTACGAGGAGAAGCTGGGCTTTCAATGCCGCGGGACGTGGCAGGATCCTCCGGTTTACGCCATCGTTGCGCGCGGAGCGCAGGCGATCCATTTCCGCTGCGCCGCGCAGCCCACGCCCAATCCTGACAAATATCCCGACGAGTTGCTGGATGCCTACGTGATGATCGAAGATGCCGACGCTCTTTACGCCGAATATGCAGCGCGCGGCGTGGAGTTCACGCGCCGGATCGCCAATATGCCGTGGGGCTCGCGTGAGTTTGTGGTTCAGGATTGCGATGGCCGGCTGCTTGCGTTTGGGGCGAATCCGCAGGTTTCTGATGACTAACCATCCCCGAAAAACGGTAAGCTCGAAAACATGACCGGATCGAAATTCGCCATCGTTGGCGGCGGCATGGTGGCGGGATACGCCGCGAAGCAACTGGTCGAAACGGGCCTGAAATCAGGCGAGTTGACGATCCTATCGGCGGATACTGCGATTCCCTATGAACGCCCTCCGCTTTCGAAGAGTTTCCTGGCCGGAAAGGACACGGAGGAAGGCATCCGCATCAATCCCGAGGATTTCTACCGCGAGCACGGGATTGAGATCCGGCTCGGTTGTACCGTTACGCGGGTTGATCCGAATCAGAAGCGTCTCACTCTGCAATCTGGTGAGAAGTGCGCGTTTGAGAAGGTCGTCATTGCGACCGGCTCGCGGCCACGGACGCTAAGCGTTCCGGGCGCCAGCCTCGCCGGTGTTCGTTACCTGCGCACTCTCGATGATGCCAAAGCCATTCGCGACCTCGCGGCCGGGGCGAAGCGCGCCGTTGTGATCGGAGGGGGGTTCATCGGGATGGAAGTGGCATCAGTGTTGGCGCAAAAGGGAATCGAAACCACTTTGGCGATGCGTGAAGATCGGGCCTGGAAGCAGTTCTTCACTCCTGAGATGTCCGCATTCTTCGAAGGTTATTTCAGCGCACGCGGCGTTCGCTTTCGTAAGAGCGCAGCAATCCGGCAAATGCGGGGTCAACATAAAGTGGAATCCGTCGAGTTCGACGATGGAAGCATTTCCTGCGAATTGGTTGTTGCCGGGATTGGAGCGGAGCCGGTCACGGATTTCCTGGGCGGAAGCGGGATTGACGTCAATAACGGCGTGGTGGTCAACGAATTTCTGGAAACCAAGGCGCCGGGAATCCTGGCCGCTGGGGACATTGCCAATTACCCCGATGTTTTGTTCGGAAAGCGCCGGCGCGTAGAGCACTGGGACAACGCCCTCTCGCAGGCGCAGCACTGCGCCAAAGCCCTGACAGGAGAGCGCGCGCCGTTCCGGCACGTCCCGTATTTCTTCTCCGATGTTTTCGACCTGTCGTACGAATTCTGGGGCGATCCCGAAGGCGCCTCTCGCGTGGTGCACCGAGGGGATCCCGCCACGAACAGCTTCAGCGCGTGGTGGGTGAAAGAGACAAGGCTGGTTGCGGCGTTCGTCATGAACAGGCCTGGAGAAGAGCGCGATCTCGCGCCAGTGTGGATCGAGAAGCAGCAAAGCGTGGATGCGGGCAGGCTCGCGAAGGAGACGAATCCCGCCGCCGCGGCAGCGTAACTTGGTAATTTGTCAGGAGTTCGACGGCCCGACGATACCAGCGGCCCGCAGCTTCGCGATCCGGCCGATCAGCTTCACGGGAACCGGTTTGTCGAGGTCGAAATGAACCGTTCCCTTGCGCATCTCATAACCGCTGAGCTCTTCTTCGAGCTTCTGGAAGAACGTTCCGGATGCGGCAAACAGGGAATAGTGTTGCTTGAAGCCCGCGAAATACAGCAATGGCTTTCCATGCAGTTTGTATCCGGGCACGCCATACCCGATGACCTCGACCGCCGCCGGAACGGCCCGCCTGATCGCGGAGCGCACCTGCTCGAGCTTGGGCCGTAGCGCCTCAGGCTGCCCGGCGATATAGTCGTCAACCGATTTTGGAACCCCTTGTTTCACTGATCCATTCTATTTTCGGGCGCGACTGGACAATGCGTCAGTAAGTGAAGCGGATCTGAAGTTCGAGGCGGCGATTGTTTGCGGTCTCGAGGAAGCCTTCCCCGTTGGGAGTCCCGGCGATGGCGGTGGCCTGACCGAAGAGCGGTGAGGTAATGTTCCCGATGAGCGGTCCGGGATTGTTGTGGTTCAGGATATTGCGTCCGGACATGCCCACGGTGAGGTTGTAGCGCCTGGCAGTGGACGGCTGCGTGAAGAGGCCACGGTTTCCGGGAGGCGGGCCGAGGCCCGCGCCGGATGCCTGACGGTTATCGCGGGACGCGACGCCTGAACCGCCGGAGCCTTTCTCAGGGCCGAATCCCCAGGTCTTCGCGATCCGCAGATTGAATGCGATCTGGAGCGGGCTCTGCCCGTAATTGCGCGCAATGACCGGTTCGCCCGCAGTGGGATAAGGGTTGAGAAGGCCGTACGGGGTCGAGATGACGCCGACGCCCGTGGGATCGTTTGTCAACGCCGGGCGTGCGGTGAATAGGGTCGTCCCATAGATGTCCTGCCCGGACGTGATGTTGAAGGGCACTCCAGAGCGGATGTCGAAGAGTGGATTCAGACGGATATCCCAACGCAGGTTGATGGTTCCCCCGACGAGGAAGTGATGGCGCACGTCCGTCGCGGCGCGTCCGTATTCGCCGGAGAAGTCATAGGGATTGCCGGGATAGGTGTTGATGCCATCGGTGTCGCTCATCGCCTTGTTGAGCACGTAATAGCTGAAGACCGAGACGGCGGGATTGATCTTCGAATTGACGTTGAAGATCAACTGGTTCTGGTTGTAGCGGCCCGTGGACTCCATCAGCAGAATGGGACCTTGGGCCGGATATGGATAAACTCCGCTTCCCGGAACGAGCGGATTGTAGGTGCCGAGCAACGGAGAGTTGATGTTGCGCGAGCGGAACAGATGAAGACCGTGGGAATTCGTATAGGTTACGGCGAGCGTCGTGTTCGCGGGTAACTGGCGTTCGACGGTGATGGCGGACTGCATGATATACGGCGCGCGCATGTTGGAGTCGACGCGCTGGACCGATTGGTTCGACGCCTGGACCAGCGTGGACGGAGGCGGGATTGCGGGGAAGAAAGTCGGGTGCGTGACGACGAACTGATGCTGGGTTACGCCGTCGTAGCGATGCGCGAGGAGAGTATCGGCCAGAGGAAAGCGGTCATAAAACATCCCGAATCCGCCACGCACAACTGTTTTTCCAGGCTTCGCGCCTTTCGCGCCAGGAGCCCAGGCTACAGCAGCGCGGGGCGCGAAGTCACGCCAATCGCTGATGTTGGTCTGCCACTCGTAGCGCAGCCCGAGACTCAGGGTTAAGTTCGGATGAATCCGCCAATCATCACCGATGAACGGGGCGATGTCGAACTGATGGACGCGCACGTCAGGCTGACCGAGCGTTTGCATAAACTGCGTCGGGAGGCCGCCGTAGAGGGCAGACTGACTGCCAAACACGAGGGCGCGCCGGTATTGTTCGATAGACGAGAGCGGGATGAGGACGGGGTTACCGGAGGGATCGAGAATGATATTGTTCGACGAATCGAGTTCGGGCCCTAGCCCTCCCCCGAAGGTGTAAGTTCCGTTGAAATTCGTGGTGGAGTAGCTGTCGTCGGTCTGAGCGCGCAGGCGGACGCCGAAGCGCCAGAAGTGGCGCCCGTGCAGGAGTGAGCCGTAGTTCTGGAACTCGTAGCTGGATTGGTTGTCGGCGTTGTGAGGAGCAGACGCGCCGCCTCCGTTAAAGGAGCCGAGGACCTGAATTACGGGGTCAGTGGTGTTCGCATCGGTTCCGAGAGTGGAACGGAAATACTGAAAGCGCGCTTCGTTGACGAAGTTTCCGTGGACGGAGTTTTCGATGACCTGCGCGGTGTTGAAGGTGATGAGTTGGTGGTAGCCGCGGGAAATGAGATCGAGACTGCCGATGCCGGCGTCATCGATGGCGGCGCGCGTGAAGAGATAGCGCGCGGAGAGCGTGTTCTTCTCGCCGAGTTGCCAGTCAACGTGGGGACCGACGAGCCAATGGCGCTGCGGGGTCTTGAGAACGCTCGAAAAAGGCGTCGGCTGGAAGGACGTCGGGTCGAGGATCACGGCGTTCGTGATAGAGCCGTTATCGACGGCCTGACGCTCGAAGTCGAGCGTGAAGGAACTATGCTTCGCGAGCGGTCCCGAGAAGCTGTTTTCCGTCTCCTGAAGAAGGAAGGGCGCTTTTTGACCAGCGTAAGGATTGCGCGAGTTCCACCAATCCGTGCCGAGGTTGTAGCCGACCGAGCCGTGAAACCGATCGGATCCGGGTTTGGTGAAGATCTCGATGCGACCGTAGCCGAGTTTGTCGTATTCCGGCGTGAACGGGTTGGAGTTGATGCGGATTTCGCGGATGGACTGCTTCGGAGGGAGTTGACCGCCGCTGAAACCATCGACGAAGATGGCGCCCCCGGAGGGTCCGGCGGACGGCCCGGCGAGGGCCTGGAGGTCGGCGACAAGGTCTTCGGGATCGTCGGAAAGCGCGTCGAGGTCCTGACCCTGGAGCACTAGGGCGCCCGCGTTGGCTGACGGGTCCGTGCTGACGCGCCCGGTATCGGCCGCGGCGACATCGACCTGCTGGGCTTCGGCTACGACGCGCAACTGGACGTCGAGCTGATTGGCTCCCGCGATGAGATTAAGCGATTGAGGCTGAGGAGTGGCGAGACGCGTGGCGGCGGCATTGAGCGTCCATGCCCCGGGCGTGAGAGCGGAGAAAGAGTAGGCGCCGTCCGCGCCGGATCGAGAGGTTTTCGTACCGGACGGTCCCGCAATGGTGACGGTAGCGCGCGGGACCACGGCGCCCGATTGATCGAACACGCGGCCGGATAGCGATGCCGTCTGCGCGAAAGAAGCGCGAGCGAGCAGCGCCAGGAGGAGGAAAGACCGAGGTGCGGACCCGGAAATCATCGGCAGCGCCTACCTTATCAGCGCCGCCTTAAAACAACCTGAAATTTAGGGAGCGTTCTGGGGCGGCGGCATCTGGCGCACGCCGAGTGTGGTCAGGACTTCGGGCGCGTTTTCGTCGACGGCGACCGGATTATGACACAGAGTGCAGTCCTGCGAGAGGGTCTTTTTGGCCGAATTCGAGTGGCTTTCGTCGTGGCAGCGGAAGCAGCCGGGGTAGTCCATGTGCCCGAGATTGTTCGAATATGTACCCCAGGTGACTTTGAGGTCCGGGAAAACGTTCTCCTGGTACGCGGCGAGGATTCCGGTGGCGGCTTTGCGGATATCGGCGTCACGCTTTCCGGCAATGTCGGGGTAGCTGCGGCGATAGAAGTCCACGACGCCGGCAGGGATCTTCTGCTCCGCCTCCTGATCCGTCTGGTAATTAGCCTTAACCAGATCGATTGCCGTCTTTTTTACGAACGGAAGGTCGAGGGGAATGTCACCCGCCATGATCTTCCGGTCGATTGCCTGATCCGCCGTCCGGAAGGGGTGGGAGGCGCGGTTGTGGCAGTCCACGCACTGCATTTCGTAAACGGGCAGGGATTGCTCCACGCCGGGTTTAGACCCTTCGGCAAGAAACGTGTCTACCTGTCCGGTCGCGCTGCGGTATTCGACCCAGGGGATCGTTTGCCGTTTCTTGTCTGAGACTGCGTAACGAATATGCACCCCCGGGCCCATGTGCGCGCCGTGGATCCCGCCGAAACGCCCGCCTCCGACGTGCATCGTCAGGACAGTTTCCGTGCGACTGTTCGTTTCGTCCGGATTGAATTTGGTGATGACGCGCACGACGGGTCCAACGAACTGGTTTCGATCATGACACCCCTCGCAGGTGTCCTCCGAGAGGACGAGGCGGTTGCTCTCCATAGCAGACTCGATAGGGCGAGGGTAGTTATTTAACAGGACTTCGATGAGTTGGCGCGTGCCAGCCATTTTCGCCTTGACCCAACCCTGCGCGCCGGGCGCCACGTGACAATGCGCGCATTCCACGGTCCGGTGCGGAGCGCTCAGATGGGCTGTGAACTCCGGCTTCATCACATGGCAGGTTTGGCCGCAGAACTGAGGCGTGTCCATATGGTCGAGTGCGCGATAGCTGACCTGCGCTCCGATGAGCAGGTTCAGCATCGTCATGATGCCGAAGAAGATGCCTACTCTCCGCCAGGCTTGACGGCGGTCGGGCAACTCACCCAGGTCTTCCCTGAGGCTGCGCTTCGCGAACGCGATGCCGATGGGAATGAGAATGAGACCGAGGAAGAAGACTGCGGGAATGATGAGGAAGATCAGGATGCCGACATAGGGATTGTCAACATGCCCGTGAATACTGGACGGGAGGACGAAGAGCCAGGTGAAGCCCGCAAGCGTGGCGAGCCCAGCTCCCAGCATGCTGATCCAGTGGCTTGTAAGTAGAATCAGGACGGGACGTCCGCGGAGATCGGCCATTATTCGCCCTCGATTATTTCTTGTTGCTGGCCCTCGCAGCGCTGATGTAAGCGACCAGATTGGCTGTTTCCGCGCTATCGAGGTGCGGCCATGAGATGCCTTTGGCGGTCATTTGATCTAACATTTCCGGACCATAAGCCCAGAGTGACTGCCCGCTTGTGAATACCGGAAGGCCCTGAGGACCGTCCGGATGACAGGTGTCGCATTTCTTTGCGGCGAAGATTTTCCTGCCCGCTGCCACACTGCCGTGCCCGAGGAAGAACTGCTGCGACCAGAGATATGTGGTCACATCGCGCATTTCCTCAACCTCGAGCTTCGGGGCTGGATTGGCCATCTTTGGCGCGTGGTTCCACATCTCGACCGCGAGTTCCACAAGCGTCTGTTCGTGCAGACGGTTTTCGAGCGCGAGTTTCCCGGTATGACATCCAGCGCAACCCTTCTCGGTGAAGGTCGCCTGGCCGCGCTCACGCGACCCGAGGACGAGTTTTGAAGTCTGGGTGGGCTTACCGGCAGAGTTACGGAGGTAGAGGAGGATATCGGTGAGTTCCTGCGCGGTGAGTTCCGGCCACGCCCACTTGCGTCGCGCAAACTCCTCATGCATCTGCGCGGAATGATTCCACATGGCGTCTATCAGAGCAATGGGGGCATATGTGGCCTGCCATTGCGAGACCGGTTTGGCGGCAGGAAGAACGGGCTGCGTGAGGCCATGGCATGCGGCGCAACGCTTGGTTTCAAACAGATGCTTGCCGCGGCCAGCGTCGCCTGGTTTATCAAAGAAATGGAGTGAATAGAAGTAGGCGAAGAGGTCGGAGGCGCCCTGAACGTTCAGATTGTCCGGCTTCATGCCGCGCTCACGCATGGCCGTCCACATTGTGGGCGCGTGATTCCACATTGCGCTGATGAAGGCCTCGGGCGTGAGATTGCGGGCAATTCCTTTGGTGAGGTCCGGCGCGGTCTTCCCGCCCTCGCCTTTGATGCTGTGGCACTGAATGCAAGAGAGCGTGCGGAAGAGTTGTTCACCGCGAGCGGAGTCCATTTCGACGCCCGCGGTCTGAGCGGCAGCGGATCCCGCCACCAGCGCGATAGCCATTCCGAATGTAATTCTTTGGGTCCCCATGCTCAGCATTATCTGGTGAGTCTCACGCCAGTTGTGACGAGGTGCGAACGGAAGCCTTCATAGAGGTAGAACGCCTCCCCGTAGCCGTAATAAGTCCATTCGCCAAACCACTCGACGTGTTTGTAGACGGGGAGCATGAATTTGGCGAAGGGCTGAAAGTACTCGGTGGGCCTGCTTCCGGAGGAGATAAACAGAGATCCGCCGGCAGTGACGGTCGGAGCAAGGCCGAAGTAATGTTTCAGGTTACCGGTGATAAGCGCTGTAGCGGAGTGCGCGTCATCGCGATACAGCGATTGGCCGGCAGTGAGGAATTCCGGCTCCAGATAGCTGATATTGGAGTAAACCGAGGAACGAGAATAAGAGCCCTGGATGGTCCAGTTCTTAGCGAAACGCGGCGACCACATCATCGAGAGGGATTCCTGATGGGCGAGAAAATCGTACTTCACGCCGGGCAGAGGATTCTGGTTGTTCAGGAGGTTGAAATCCACGGTGAAGCTGAGGGAATCCATTGCCTGATAACGCGCCTGAGCGCGAACTTTCTGGTAGTCGTAGAGGCTGGTCCGGAAGTAAACACCTCCGCTGGCCGCGCCTTCCACATCACCTGTTAATAAGAGCTTCTGGCTGGCGCGGAATGTAATACCGCCTAGGGCCACATTGCGGCGCAAATCGCCTTTGTCAGGCGTCGGCAAGCCCGAGGGAGGCAGAACCACGTTGTTCGCATTACCCCAGACGTAGCGGTATCCGCCGTGAAGGGTGAACTTCTTCGAAAGCTCGAAGAATACATGGACTTCATTCTGGTTGTAGTTCGTGTAGATGGAGGACAGGAGTCCCGCGTTTATCTGCGTAGCCGGCGTGTGCCCGGTAAGCAGATTGCTCGAGTTCGAAGCGCCGGCCACGTGCAGGCGGTCGGTCATCCAGTCTTCAACGATACGAACGCGGCGGAAAGGACGAATTTCCACGCCAGCGCTGCCCGTCACATGAGGATTCGTTGCCGCGGCCGCCAGCAGAAACTGCTGGCCTGTATAAAACAAAAGCTGATTCTGCAGCACGAAGTTACCGGTGTTGTACTGCGAATAACTCGTGTCGGTCTTCGGTTCGCTGTAAAGAAACTGTCCGTAGACGTCGATGTCCGAGGTGAGGTTCGCCGTCACGAGACCTTTGCCGTAAACGCTCGAGCCGGTGATTCCGTAAGAGCCAATCAGGTTATTCAGATGCAGATCCTGGCCTAAATAGGGCGTGAGAACGTTTCCGTAGTTCGTCTGGCCGGTGCTCTGATAAAGCTGCTGATTGTTGCCGAACGTGTTACCGCCCGCCTCAAGCGTCACATGGAACTTCTTTCGCTCGATGCGAACGCCGCCGCGATAGAGTTCCATGCGATCGAACATCGTATACGGTACGGGAAACTCATCGCCGTCCGAGACGAAGGCGGTGGCTCCGGTTCCCGAACCGCCGTCGTGCTCATAAGCGACGTAGGGGACAACCCAGCTTTGGGGAAGCAGATCGAGGGAGAACGTTCCGATGCGACGGCGCGTGTCAAAGGACTGCTCGTTGAGGATGAGGCCGTTGGAAGAGAGAAGTGGATCCGCGTACGATGGCAGGTAGTTAAAGTAAGCGAAGTCGCGATAGTCCGCGTTGAAGTCGTAGAGTTTGAGCTTTCGAACTTCAACGTGGAGCGACTCCGACGGTTCGTCGCCCCAACTCTGGGCGCGCACATCGATACGGTCGTAGAGATGATGGCGGGGGTTGACGATGCTGAAGTCGGCGCCGAGAAGCTTGGGGCCGGCGCCGAGATTGACGATGCTGCGGTACGTGTCGAGGCTGCCGCCTACTCCAGTTTGCCAGCGATAGCCGAGGTCAATGTATCCGGTGAAGCGCTGTTCGGTTGCGGGAACAGGGGATGAGGCATCAGGCGCAGGAGCGGAAGCAGTCGCGGGGGCCGGCGGGGCCTGGTCTTTCGCAGGCTCCTGCGCCAGCAGGGGTATCGCGGCCGCGAGAATGCAAAAAGCCCTCATCGCAGGAGATTCCTATCGACGTAGCTGCCATGAATCTTCTGATGGCAGACGGTGCAGTTGCGGTATCGCGCCGAGAGGAGATCGTGGAACGAAGGCGGAACGACGCCAATACTCGCTTTCGTTGTCTGAGACGGCGGGAACGGAAGGTTCGCATGGCATTCGAGACACACGTACCGAACCTCCTGCCGGGTGAGCATGCGAGGGTTGGCGGAGCCATGCGTCTCGTGACAGGCGCCGCAGCCCTCATAGCGCAGCGCCGCGTGCTCGAATGTAAAGGGTCCGCGCTTATCCCCGTGGCATTTGAGGCATCCCGCGTCATTGGCTGCAAACGTCTGCGTCATACTCGGGCGCACCGAGCCATGAGGATTGTGGCAATCGACGCAGGACATTGCTTCTTCGGGAAGCCGATGATGGTATGGCTTCTGGAACTGCGACCAGACGTTGTTATGGCAACTGCCGCATTGTTTGTTGATGGATGCAGGACGGCGGTCCACTAATCCGCCGGGTTCGGCCGAATGAACCTTGTGGCAGGCGGTGCAGGAGACTGCATCCTTCATATGACTGCTGGTCAGGCGACCTATGTGGGTCTGCTGGTTGAGGTGGCACTCGAGACAGACCTTGTCCGCCGCTCCGGATGAAATCTTGCCGGGGTTGCGAATGTCCTCGGCGGAGCCCGACTCCGTGTGGGTCTGCGCCGGTCCGTGGCAGCCCTCGCAGGAACGGCCTTGAAATCCATGAACGCCGTTGGAATCAATGGCCCAATGCGGGCTCTTCACGAAGTTGTTGTAAATATCTTCGTGACAGGTCTGGCAAATCTCGGAGCCAGCGTAGCCTTTCGGGAGCGCAGGCTGCGCCGAGGCGACTCCGACGGCCAGGAACGCGGCCGCGCAGAATGCAATCAGATCAATATTGCGCATGCACCTGGTCCACGGCAAAAGCGGAGCCTGAGCTATGACAGACCGTGCAAGCTTCACCGAGAGACGTGGTGTTCGAAAGCATGTGCGATGCGGCGGGAAGATCAACATGGCAACCGCTGCACGCCGAAGAAATGGGCTGAATCGGATTAATCGGGCCCTGCGGGTCCATCACTGTATGGAGACCGAGGGGCAGATTCGACTCGCTGGCATTGACGTGGCAAAGGGCACAGTTGCGCGTGTCTTCGGCATGGCCACCCGGGTCGAATGGAGGGAAAAGGGTGCCGCTGAAGTCATTGACGCTGCCGTTGCGCCCGATCACGACGTAAGTGCGGCCGAACTGCTGCATGTTGACGCCGTAATGAATCCGATGCACCAGAAGGTTGAGATTGATGCCTTGGGGCGGTTTGTTCCTTTCAGTGGGGTCCGTCGCGTTCGGGCGCTGCGCTATGTCGGTGTTGGAATTGTTGTGACAGAAGACGCAGTACTCCGTATCGTTGCGCAGTGATCCGTGCTCCTGCAGACTGACGTGACACTGGTTGCAACTTGACACCTGAACTACCGTCCTGCGATTGCTGACCGGAGAACCGTCGACGGAAAAGTAGAAAACCTTATTGGGTGCGCCGTACTGGATGCTCATCTGCTTCGGGGTCCCCGCCAGAACGGTTTCACTGCGGCGGGCTTCGACGCCGATGGCGTAGGTCCCGGTAGAACCCGCGGGCACGACATGCGTAAACGTGTACATACAGTTGCCGGCGTTATCGCAGGATGACGTGGATGAAGCGCTCTCCGTCACGTAACCCGGGCTTGTCACGTCGGCGCCGAAACTTGTTGTGCCGTAGTCGGTGGTCGGACCAGCCATCGTGAAGGAGAGAGAACTGAGGGCCGACAGCGGGAGGCCGTTTCCGCTGTTGTCCTTGACTGTGAAGGACACCACGGGCGCCGTTCCGGCGGCTCCGTTCTTGACGCCGGTAATCGCCACCGCAAGGCCGGATAGAAGGCTGGATGCTGTCGGGGCGACGTGCGCTCCTTTGATAGAGGCGTCGAAGTCGCGCTGGCCTTGAGGGATATGGCAAACCGAGCAATACTGGTCGGAAGCCTGCGGGCCGCCCGCGTGGTTTTGGCCGGTCACGAAATTTACGTCGTCGTGGCAGGAACCGCAGGTGAGACGCGTCGGATTGATCAGATAGGCCGTGGCGTTGACAGCGCCGCTGGTCTGGGAATGGCAGGTTTCGCAGCGTCGCGGGTCACCCGGGTCGGCGGGATAGGCGACATTCCCATAATTGTTGTCGCCTCCGGGGCTGTACGTGCCCCCTGCGATAACGCTCGGGAGGTTATTTCCCATGTGAAGCTTATGAAAAAAGACCTTGGCGTCGAGCGTCAGGCCGGTATCCGGATTGATCAACTGGGAGTTGTGGCAAAGGACGCACATGTCGAGGCCTCGGCGCGATCCACCGTGGAATGACAACTGATCGTGGCATGTGTTGCAACTGGCGGTCCTGACCACGTCATCGACGTGAATGACCGACGAGCCGTTCGGGACGAAATTATAGGTAGTGCTGGCGTATGCCGTGTTGAGGTTAAAGGCGCTCAGGTCTCTCGATCCGTAGATCCCAATGGTGTGGGTGGCGGTCGTGTCGAAACCCGCCGGGGCCTTGGTGGCGAAGGTGTATGTATATTGCCCGTTTCCGATCTGAGTCGTCGTGCCGCCGGAGTCCTTGCCGGGCTGTTGGATCGAGGCGATCATGCTTCCGCTCGTCGCTCGCGTCGTGTAAGTGAAGTAATCACGCGAGTTCGCGGGAAGCACGGCGGCGATGAAGCTCGGGCTGATTACGCCCGGCGTGGCCACCCCCGCCGCGTCGAGCGGATTCCCGGCGGAATCGGTAATCGTGTAAGTGACAGCGATGGTACCGTCCGAAGCGATTGAAGCCGAATTCACCGAGAATACGAGCCCGGGACGGATGAACTCAACCGTGGCGTTATCCATGAAAAACGCCTTTTCGTGAATCGAATACGGCTTTTTGTTCGTTTCACTGAAGAGACTGACGCCGATAACGGCCATCAGACTCGTTGCCCGCAAACAGAGCCGAAGAACTCTCAAGCGCCGCCTCCCCTTCCACGCATCCTTAAATGCAAAATGCACCCGGCCGCAGAATGGCGGAAGCATTTGATCCGATCAGCCGTACCAAAGCCGCTGGTGACTCCCGGCGTACGACCGTGCCTCGTCCTCTTCGTCGCCCATTGGACACGGGGGGATGACAAATGGTGTTTTTTTTTGCGGTCTTCTGTGTAATTCAAGCCCGACGAATCGGGCCGGAAGCCGTTCGGGAAAAATCAAATCATCGAGATTCGAGTGGCATCTGTAGCCTCGATGGGTCGTTATCACATCCGCCGTAACGTTATCAGTTCGGCAAATGAATTTCGCTGGAAGCGGGCAACGGCGCCCCGGAAAATCGTTGCGCTACCGTGCGCCCAGATTATTCCGATTACGAGTCGCCTAAACCTAAACCAGAAGGACCGGAACGAAGAACTCATCAGCAATCCCGAGGCAGGGAGTGGCAGGGTAATCACCTCGGAAAACCTGGCGACCATGCGCGTCCGCGCGAACCGCTATCCATCCATATCTCCGCCGACCTGAAGCGCTGCGGATGAGGCCCAGAACAGGAGATCTCCCGTGTTTCGAATAAGCCCGGAGTTAAAGAAGAACGCTGTCAGGAGGCGCCCCGCCGCCGCTCCGACGAGGGCTGGACTCTTTTTGTTGATCGTCACGCTGCCCATTGTGTACAGCGGATGCAGCGAAAAGAACGTCGAAGGCGCCGCCGCCCCGCCGCTCGATGTCGAAGTCGTGAAAGTGACGCCGCAGGATGTGCCAATCACAAAAGAGTGGGTCGCCACGCTTAAGGGACTTGTTAACACTGACATCCGCGCTCAGGTTTCCGGTTATCTGCTGAA
The DNA here is from genome assembly GCA_035262625.1 of Bryobacteraceae bacterium. GTDB lineage: Bacteria > Acidobacteriota > Terriglobia > Bryobacterales > Bryobacteraceae > BOG-234. The sequence continues at coordinate 77,980 of DATFSM010000046.1, read as the reverse complement.
GCAGGACTACACGAACGGGGCCTACGTTAATAAGGGAACCGTACTGTTCGAGATCGACCAGAGGCCATTTCAGGCGACGCTGGCCCAGATGCAGGCGAACCTTGCCCAAGCGAAAGGCGCCGTAGACCAATCCAAGGCGGCGCTCGAGCAGGCGAAAGCGGAGCAGCAACGCGCCGAAGCGGAACTGGGTAAGACGGAGATCGACGTTACCCGCTACACGCCGCTGGCTAAAGTTCACGCGATCAGTCAGCAGGAACTGGACACGGCGGTACAGCAGAATCTGGGCGCGAAGGCGCAGGTGGAGGCGGCTAAAGCCAATGTCGCGACGGCAGGCGCCAATATCGTGGCTCGCCAGGCAAGCGTTGCCGCTGCCGAAGCAGCTGTCGAGAATGCGCAATTGAACCTTGGGTTTACCAGAGTTACTTCGCAGATCGCCGGTATCGCGGGAATCTCGAACGCTCAGGTGGGCGACTTGGTCGGACCACAAAGCCCGACTCCGCTGACGACGATTTCGACAGCTGATCCGATTCTGGCTCAGTTCTCCGCCAGCGAACAGGAGTACCTGAACGCGGTGCGCGCCAGCGGAGGTAACCTCGGTCCCGATTCCGTTCTGAACAAAATTGTCTTCGAGCTGATTCTGGCCGATGGAACGGTGTATCCACATAAGGGAAAGCTCCAATACGTCGATCGCGACATCGATGTGAAGACCGGATCCATCAACGTCCAGGTCGCGTTTCCTAATCCCGGCAATGTGCTGCGTCCCGGAGGCTACGGTACCGTGCGGGCGGTCGTGCGAACGGAGCAGAACGCGATGACGGTTCCGCAACGCGCCCTGAGTGAAATACAGGGCCGTTACATGGCGGCGGTGGTCGGTCCGGACAACAAGATAGCGATCCGGCAGGTCACTCCCGGGCAGCAGGTGGGAACTGTGTGGGTCATCAACGCAGGTCTGAAACCTGGCGACAACGTGGTCGCAGAGGGTATTCAGAAGGTGCGAGACGGCATGCAGGTGAATGCCAAGCCTTATCAGCCACCCTCCCCAACGGCCGCGAAATGAACCGTTGAAGGCTTCGTATCCGATGCGCCCGCGTTCAGTCTTGAAAGAACATCATGACTAAATTTTTCATCAATCGTCCCATCGTTTCGATCGTGATTTCGATCATCTTTGTGCTGGTGGGCTTGTTCGTGATGCTCACGCTGCCGACCGCGCAGTTCCCCAACATCGCGCCGCCGGAGATTCAGGTAAAGGCGACATATCCCGGCGCGGACGCATTGACAGTGGAGCAGTCGGTCGCGGCGCCGATCGAGCAGCAGATGAGCGGCGTCGACAACATGAACTACATGTATTCGATCAACGCCAACAACGGCCAACTGCAGCTGACGGTGAACTTCGACGTCAAGACGGATCCGAATACGGACCAGATCCTCACGCAGATGCGGCAGAATCAGGCCGCCTCGCAGCTTCCCACGGCGGTGACGAATTACGGCGTTACGGTGCAGAAATCCACCGCCGCCCCGCTCATGCTGTTCGATCTTTACAGCCCGGACGGCCGCTACGACGCGGAGTTTCTCGCGAACTACGCCTACATCAACCTGAACGATCAGTTCACGCGCGTGCCCGGAATCGCGAGTGTGCAGGTGTTCGGCGCAGGCCAATATGCGATGCGCGTGTGGGTTCGACCCGATCAGCTTTCCAAACTTGGCATCACAGTCCCGGACATTGTTCGGGCGATTCAGGCCCAAAACAACGTGAATCCAGCGGGGCAGATCGGCGCCGAACCGGTACCGGCCGGGCAAGAGATGACCTACTCGGTCCGCGCGCAAGGCCGACTGACGAGTCCGGAAGAATTCGGAAATATCGTAGTGCGCGCCAACACTGACGGATCCGTAGTGCGGCTTAAGGATGTCGCGAGGCCTCAGCTGGGCGCGCAGGTTTATAACCTGAGGGGCCGCCTGGATGGAAAGCCTTCGGCGGTCGTAGCGCTGTACCAACTTCCGGGTTCCAACGCGGTTAAGGCCGCGGCTGGCGCCCGCGCCTTGATGGAATCGCAGAAGTACCGTTTTCCTCCCGGACTGGAGTACACAGTCGCGCTGGACACGACCATCCCAGTCACGGAGGGCATGAACGAAATCATTCATACCCTGTTCGAAGCAATCGTGCTCGTGATCATCGTGGTCTACCTGTTCCTGCAGGGCTGGCGAGCCACGATCATTCCCCTGATGGCTGTGCCAGTATCGCTGGTCGCGACCTTCATGCTTTTCCCGCTGTTCGGCTTTTCGATCAACACGCTGTCGCTATTCGGCCTCGTGCTGGCGATCGGCCTCGTGGTCGACGACGCGATCGTCGTAGTGGAAGCGGTGGAACACCATATCGAGCACGGGATGGCCCCAAAAGCGGCTGCGTTCAAGGCGATGGAGGAAGTATCGGGTCCGGTTATAGGTATCGCGATTGTCCTTTCAGCTGTGTTCATACCTACGGCCTTCGTTCCCGGCATCACCGGTCGCCTTTATCAGCAGTTCGCTGTAACGATCGCGGTGTCGGTGATCATTTCCGCTTTCAATGCGCTCAGCCTCAGCCCGGCGCTGGCCGCGCTCCTTTTGCGGCCGAAAAAGAAGTCCCGAGGGCCTTTGGGGCGGTTCTTCGATTGGTTCAATCGCTGGTTCAACCGCATGACGGACGGCTACGTGAAGGGGTGCGGCGTGCTGCTGCACAAATTCGCGTTCAGCCTGATTTTGCTGGTGGGATGCAGCCTGTTGGCGGGGTGGTTCGGGTCCAGATTACCGGCGGGATTCCTTCCGGACGAGGATCAGGGTTACGTATTCGCCGCAATTCAGCTCCCCGATGCATCTTCGCTACAGCGTACGCAGGCAGCGGCGGAGAAAGTCGAGAACATCCTGCGCGGGACCCCGGGTGTGGAACATGTGACGACGGTGGTTGGGTTCAACCTGCTGAGCGCTGTTCAGAACACGTACAGCGCATTTTTCTGGGTGACGCTCAAGGAGTGGTCGGAACGCAAGGCTCCCGAGGAACAATACTCAGCTATTAAGGCTCGAATCGGTCAGGAACTTAGGAAGATTCCCGAGGGAATTGCGTTCGCCTTTTCGCCTCCTGCGATCCCGGGTGTCGGCGCGGCGGGCGGATTCACGTTCATTCTGGAAGATCGGTCCGGCGGCGATGTGCAGTTTCTTGCGAACAACGTGCAGACTTTTCTGGCCGCTGCTCGAAAACGGCCGGAGCTTACGGGCCTCATCTCTATGGCGCTCCCGAACGTCCCCCAACTCTTCGCACAGGTGGACCGCGATAAGGCGCTTAAGCAGGGCGTCGATCTGAGCGACGTCTACAGCACCCTGCAGTCGTTTATGGGCGGCGCGCTTGTCAACTACTTCAACCGATTCGGACGTCAATGGCAGGTGTTCGTGCAAGCGGAAGGCGACTATCGAACGAAGGCTGAAAACGTTGGGCAGTTCCAGGTGCGGAACCGGGACGGAAGCATGGTGCCTCTTTCGGCTTTGACAACTATCGAGAACCGCAGCGGACCGGAATTCACCATGCGTTACAACCTTTACCGCGCCTCGCAGATCAACGGGAGCGCTGCGCCGGGCTATAGCTCGGACGACGCAATGAAAGCGCTCGAAGAAGTTTTCAAGGAGTCGATGCCGCGCGAAATGGGATTCGACTACCTCGGCATGTCATTCCAGGAAAACGTCGCCCGAAAAGGCGTGCCGGTGTCCGTGATTTTCGGGATTTCAGTGCTGTTCGTTTTCCTGATCCTCGCGGCCTTGTATGAAAGCTGGACGCTACCCTTCAGTGTTCTGCTGAGTACGCCGATCGCCGTATTCGGCGCGTTCGCTGTGCTGTATCTGCGGCGACTCACAAGTCTCACGTTCGAGCTGAACGTGTATGCGCAGATTGGCCTGGTCATGCTCATCGGACTCGCGGCGAAGAACGCGATTCTGATCGTCGAGTTCGCTAAGGCGGGTTTCGAAGCGGGCGGCAAGACGCTGGCCGAAGCGGCGCTGGAAGCCGCGAAGGTTCGACTGAGGCCGATTCTGATGACCTCGCTCGCGTTCATTCTGGGATGCGTGCCTTTGTGGACAGCCGCGGGCGCCGGCGCAATTTCGCGGCAGGTGATGGGTACCGCTGTGATCGGCGGAATGCTGGCTTCGAGCGCAATCGCAATTTTTGTCATCCCGGCGCTGTTCTACGTCGTCGAAAAGCTGAGCGGCGCCGCGAAACATGCTACTCCGGTTCCGACTCAACAGCTCACGCCGAGAACGTCTGAATGAGTCAGAGTCGGGCTTCACAAACAGCCGGGGAACAGCAGCGCCACCCCGGAATACGAGCGGCGTCTCTCACGGCCGTTCTTATTCTTACGGGCTGCGCTGTGGGGCCCAATTATCAGCGCCCTAAGGTGACCACGCCGCCCGCTTTCCGAGGCGCGGAAGGCGCGGCGCAACAGGCTTCCTTCGCGGATGTTCCGTGGTGGGACGTCTTTAAGGACGAGACGCTCACAAGTCTCATTAAGACCGCGCTGGCGAATAATTACGATCTTGGGATTGCGGCGACCCGGGTGGAGCAAGCCCGGCAAGCGTCCGCTGAGGCGCGTTCGCAATACTTCCCCGCGATCGATTACCAGGGACGCGTCGGAGGCGGACGGAACCAGCTATTCACCACTCCGCAGGCCAATCCCCCCGGAGTCCAGGGACTCGCGGTCGCGATAGCCAGCGCGAGTTGGGAAGTAGACGTCTGGGGCCGGATCCGGAGGCTCAACGAAGCGGCAAAGGCGCGGTACCTGTCCACCGAAGAAGCACGCAGAGGAGTGATGCTCACTCTGGTGGCAGACGTCTCGACCGCCTACTTCCGGCTGCTCGGGCTACAGCGGCAGCTCGAGATCGCGGTGCAATCGGAAGACTCCTTCAACCAAACGCGGCTGCTGTTCACACAGCGGATGGAGGGCGGGATTTCGTCGCAATTGCCGGTGTCGCGCATTACGGCCATTCAGGCAACCTCTTCGGCGCAGGTCATCGAGTATCAGCGGCAGATCGCCCTACAAGAAGATCAGCTCAGCGTTCTCCTGGGGCAGAATCCCGGCCCGATTGCGTTGAAGGCGAAGCTTCTGGAAACAACACTGCCTCCCGAGGTCCCCGCAGGCTTGCCTTCCTCACTGCTCGAGCGCCGCCCGGACGTGCTTGCAGCGGAACAGACAGTCCGCGCCGCCAATGCGCAGATCGGGGTGGCGACCGCCGACTTCTTCCCCAAAATCGGCCTGACGACATTCTTCGGCAAGCTAAGCATTCCGCTCGAGAATTTCACCTCCAGCGTATCGACGCTCAGCAGCTTCGGGGCAACTATGACAGGTCCGATCTTCGAGGGCGGCCGGCTCAAGGCGCAGAAGCGCCAGGCAGTCGCGGAATGGGAACAGGCGAAGCTGCAGTATCAGCAGACGGCTTTGAACGCATTCCGCGATTCCGCCGACGCGCTGATTTCGCGTGAGAAATACGACGAGATTCGCGTCAGCCAGATGAAGGCAGTCGATTCCTACGAGGAAGCGTTTAAGCTCGCGAACACCCGATTCGATCAGGGCTTTTCGAGCTACTACGAGGTTCTCGACACGCAGCAGCAGCTCTTCCCTGCTCTGTCTGCCCTGGCCGCGACCGAGTTGGAGCGGCGGCTGGTAATTATTCAGCTCTACCGGGCGCTTGGTGGCGGCTGGAAACTGACCGATCAGCAATTCCTGTCGGGCACTCCCTAGTCCTGGTCTTCACTTTCACAGAAGAGAGGTGAATCAAATGCCGGAGGCGCTCAAGGAGTATGACTTGGTTGTCCTCGGAGGCGGCCCCGCCGGGATCATGGGCGCGGGAACGGCCGCGAGGTGCGGGAAATCCATCGCTCTCATCGACAGCGGCGAAGAGCTGGGCGGCGCGGGGGTCATCACCGGTACCGTGCCGAGTAAAACGCTGCGAGAAACGGCGATTATGCTTTCCGGCGCGCGATCGCGCGATCTCTACGGAGTGGATCTGTCGCTGCGAAGAGAGGCCACCATCGCCGATTTGATGCGGCATCAGCAGTCCGTTCAGGCGAGCTTCAGCGCGTGGCTGGAGGACGTATTGAAGACCTCCGGCGCAGAGGTTTTCAGCGGGACAGCGGAGTTCCTGGACAGCCACACCGTGCGGGCGCGGATGAACCGTCAGCCCGCGGGCAGCCCGTATCACGAGGGTCAGACAGTCGATTTTCGTGGCGCGCAGATCCTTGTCGCTACGGGATCTTCGCCAATTCGCCTGCCCAACGTCGCATACGACAGAGGCCCAATTGTGGATTCCGATTCGGTTCTGCATCTGCGCCGGCTGCCGAAATCGATGGCCGTTGTGGGCGCCGGAACCATCGGTTGCGAGTACGCGTGCATCTTCGCCGAGTTGAATACGCAGGTTCACGTTATCGACGGGCGAAGTCGCGCCCTGCCGTTCCTGGATACCGAAATTTCGGACATCCTGACGCGGGTAATGAAAAAAAATGGCGTCATATTCCACTGGAACGAGCGCGTAACGTCTTTCGAACCCGTGGGCGCCGACGCGGTCGTTCTGACGTTATCCTCTGGCGCGACCCTCAAAGTCGAAACCGCGCTCGTCGCAGCAGGACGCCGAGGCAACACTCACGCTTTAAAGGTTGAGCTCGCGGGCATCAGGCTTGGTGACCGGGGACTGATCCCGGTGGACGAACACTACCGCACAGAAGTTCCGCACATCTACGCCGCCGGCGATGTTATCGGACCGCCAGCGCTTGCTTCGGTCGGCATGGAGCAGGCGCGGCACGCGATGCGGCAGGCCTTCAGCAGCGGGCCACGAGTGGACATTCCGGAACTCCTGCCGACGGGGGTTTATACAATCCCCGAGATCGGGACGGTGGGGAAGACGGAGGACGAACTGATCCGGGAAGGCGCGAAGTACGTTGCGGGACGAGCTCGCGCAGCCGACAGCGCGCGCGGCAGAATCATCGGCGAGACCGATGGCATTCTAAAGCTGCTGTTCGACCGGGCTGACATGAAGCTGCTGGGGGCGCATGCCATCGGGGAGCAGGCGACCGAACTCGTGCACATCGGCCTTATCGCGATGCTCATGGGAGCAACGGCCGAACTCTTCGACGAAACGTGTTTCAACGTCCCGACGCTCGGAGCAATCTACAAAACAGCGGCGCTCGACGCATTGGGTCAAGCGTTGTTTACGGACTAGCGATTCAGCACTTCGCGTGCAAGACCTTGATGTGACCGCGCAGTTTCCGGGGCCTGACGGTTCCCCCATGGTCCTCAAGGTACCGGCAGGCGGCCTCGACGTCCGAAGAGAGGTTTTCCGCAAAACAGATATGGAGCCGACGTGGGGGTCGTGAGCGCTTTTCAGCTCTGGTGGAATTGCTCCCCCGGAGTTGGCTGTTGGGGACCCGAATAGGGACCCTAGTTCCCGAAGCTGCGGATCGCTTCGGTTTCGTCGGTGAATGCTGGAATCAGCGTGCTGATTCCAGTCATATCGAGAATCTTTTTCACTTCAGCCGAGGCGTTTACGACTTTCAGAGCGCCCTGGTTGCGCACCAGGTGGGAGTAGCAGCTCATCAACTGACCAAGACCGGCGCTGTCGATCTTCGTGACGCGGCCGAGGTCGATGATGACGCGCGAGTCGCTCTGTTCCAGCACTTCGCGGCGGAGTTCGTCCAGTTCGCGGGCGGAGTGCGTCAGTTCGGCGTTGTTGCGGAACTGCAGTACGGAAACGCCTTCTGTCTGGCGCCAGGCGAGATTCGAGGCGCGGAGTTCCGCGGCAATCTGGTCGCTGACGCGGAGTTCTTCAAAACATTCGTCGCAGCCGAGGTAGTGGCCTTCGAATTCTTCGACCGCGTCGGCATCAAGAGAGCGCGAGAGGTACCTCGCGATGATCTGTTCCCGTTGAATCGGTTCCATGCCGCAATTCATGCTCATCGTCCGTTATTGAGTGTCACTTCTATCGCGTTTGTTTCATTTGTCGGGCTTCAGGTGGTAGGCCCGGCGGAAGCGCTCTTTCGCACGGAACAGGACGACCCGGAACTGGGCGTCGGTCATGTTCCATTCGGCGCAGATCGCTTCCTTTTCTTTGCCGTCGAGATAAAGAGCGCGAAGCACGGCGCGGTCGCGGTCAGCCAACTCCGAAAGCCCGTGATCGATCGCCTGCCGCATCTCAAAATGCTCCGCCTCGGGGCGAATGGCGGTTTCGGGCTGGCAGAGCTCGGGATCGATGGGCGGCTCGCGGCGCATCCGCCGGCGGTACTCAAGGATTACGTTCCGGCAAACTCCGTTCAGGAAAGCGCCCAGTTCCATGGTGTTACGGATTTGATGGTTCTGCCGGGCCCGGATAAAGCGCGCAAGCGTTTCCTGGACAAGATCGTCCACGTCGGCGCAGTTGTGACCGACGTGATAGAGGACTTTGTACTTGAGTTTGAGGCGCAGACGCTCGAGTTCGGGTTCGGAGAGCGTCATCTCGGGCACGGGCGAATCGGATTGGCGAGCCGGACTCAACGTAACCGCCGGGGACAATCCCGCTCAACTGTCTGCAAAACAGCAGGCAGGACCATTGCCCCCAGCATATCAGGCCTGTCGCGAATTTTTGGCGCGATCAGGCCCCCGCTGCGACTCCCGCGACTTTTCGGCCCTGAAAGCACTGGCGGCAGAACACCGGGCGTCCCTGGGTCGGCCGGAAGGGAACCGTGGTTTCACGTCCACATTGTGAGCAAATAGCCGAGGTTTCCACGCGGCCAGATCCCACGTGTTCTGCTCCTCTGTGTTTGCGCAGTTTGCACGCCTTACAGCGCTTGGGTTCGTTCTTGAAATCTTTTTCGTGGTAGAACTGCTGTTCGCCCGCAGTAAAGGTGAAATCGGCGCCGCAATCGACGCACTTGAGTGTCCGATCCTGAAATTCGGCCATGGCACCATCCTGGGAATATGAAGAAGGCGAAGCGCATGCCACTCGCTTCGCCTGTTGTGGGGTTTATTCGATTTCCCGGCGAGATTTTTTCCGGTTTCGTTTGCGGGCAAGAGCCGCCTTAACCCGTTTCTTTTCTCCCGGCTTCAGGTAGAAAGAGTGCCGCTTGACTTCCTTAATGATGTCTTCCTGCTGCACTTTCCGCTTGAAGCGACGGAGGGCGTTTTCCAACGTCTCCCCGTCCTGGAGTCTGACTTCAGCCAATTAAAAACACCCCCTGCCCGATCATGGATTGACCCGTATTGAACCGTCCGTTAGCCTGGATCGGAACAACAAGGTACTGATATCATATGGACTTGTTCGCGAAAGTCAAGCCCTTCGAGCTTTCCGGATATCACGAAATTCTTTTATAACCGTCCGCTAACTCCCCAATGGTGAACGTTCTCGCGATACTTCTTGCTGGGGGAGCCGGTGAACGGCTGTCTCCGCTGACCCGGGATACGGCGAAACCGGCCGTACCGTTCGGGGGCGTTTACCGGATTATCGACTTCACACTGTCCAACTGTGTGAACTCCGACATTCGCAGAATATTCATTTTAACACAGTACAAATCCTTAGAACTCAATCGTCACATCCGCGAAAGCTGGCAGATTTTCCACTCCGAACTAAAGGAATTCATAGAGGTTCTACCTCCGATGAAGCGGGTGTCGGACGAATGGTATCAGGGCACAGCGGACGCCGTTTACCAGAACCTCCAAAGCATCCTTGTGGAAGCGCCGCGCGAGGTGCTGATCCTTTCGGCCGACCACATTTACAAAATGAATTATCTGGACATGGTGACGTGGCACAAGGCGCAACATGCCGACATCACGATCGCCACAATCCAGATCGACCCGGAGGAAGCCACCCGGTTCGGCGTAGCGCAGATTGATCAAGCGTATCGCGTGTACGGCTTCGAGGAGAAGCCGAAGCACGGCAATCCGGTGCGGTCTGTGTTCAATCCGGACAAGATCAGCGCCTCGATGGGGATCTATGTTTTCGACACGGAGATTCTCGCGGAGCAGCTTCGCGCCGACGCGGAGGACCCGAAGTCCTCGCACGATTTCGGCAAGGACATCCTGCCGAAATGCCTCGAGAAATACCGGGTTGTGGCTTACGACTTCGTGGACATCAACGCCAAAGCGGCGCTCTACTGGCGCGACGTGGGGACGCTTGACGCCTACTACGACGCTAATATGGATCTGATCGCGGTATCGCCGGAATTCAATCTTTACGATAACGAGTGGCCGATCCGGATGAGGGCGGTTCAGGCGCCTCCCGCGAAGTTCGTTTTCGCGGTGGAGGGCCAGCGCATGGGGATCGCGAGCGATTCGATCGTCTCCCCCGGCGTGATCGTTTCGGGCGGCCGGGTAAACCGAAGCATCCTGTCGCCGTTCGTACGAGTGAACAGCTACAGCGATGTGGAACAGTCGATTCTGATGCCCCGCGCGGTGGTGGGCCGGTACAGCAGAATCCGCCGGGCCATTATCGATTCGGATGTCGTCCTACCGGAAAACAGCCGGGTGGGATTCGATCCAGAGGAGGATCGACGGCTGGGCCGCGTAGTGACGGAAAGCGGCATCACCGTAGTGTCCTGACCGCAGCAGGGCGTCTTGCCGCGGGCAATAACAGATTTTTCTAGAACAGGAGAAAGAGCATTTTGTCAACGATTATCAAAGTCAGCGGCATGGAAATCCTGGATTCCCGGGGCAATCCCACCGTTGAAGCGGAAGTGTTTCTGGCCGACGGCAGCGTGGGACGCGCCGCGGTCCCGAGTGGAGCATCGACCGGTGAGCACGAGGCGGTCGAACTGCGCGACGGCGACAAGAAACGGTATCTGGGAAAGGGCACGCAGAATGCGGTCGCGAACGTAAACGGATCGATCGCCAAGGCCTTGATCGGTCATGACGCGACGCTGCAGGCGAAGGTCGATCAGATCATTCTCGACGCGGATGGCACAGCGAACAAAGGCAAGCTCGGCGCCAACGCGATGCTCGCGGTTTCCATGGCCACGGCGCGCGCAGCGGCAGCCTCGCAGAAGGCTCCGCTCTACCGCTATCTGGGCGGCGTGAACGCCTGCGTTTTGCCGGTTCCGATGATGAACATTCTGAACGGCGGCGCGCATGCCGACAACTCCGTCGATATGCAGGAGTTCATGATCGTGCCTTATGGCGCGAGCAAGTTTTCCGAATCGCTGCGAATGGGCGTTGAGGTGTTCCACACGCTGAAGGGCGTGTTAAAGAAGCGCGGTTACTCGACCGCAGTGGGCGATGAGGGCGGCTTCGCTCCAAACCTGAAATCGAACGACGAAGCGCTCGAAGTGGTTCTCGAGGCGATCACGCAGGCAGGTTACAAGCCGGGCGATCAGATCGGGATCGCGCTGGATCCGGCGGCGAGCGAGTTTTATCAGGACGGCAAGTACGTTTTCAAGAAGTCTGACAAACGGCAGCTTTCGAGCGAACAGATGGCCGCGTTCTGGACCAATTGGCGGCGACAGTATCCCATTGTTTCCATCGAAGACGGCATGGCGGAGGACGACTGGGCCGGATGGAAGACATTGACTGAATCGATCGGCAAGGACACGCAGCTTGTGGGCGACGACCTCTTCGTGACGAACACTTCGCGGCTGAATATGGGGATCGAGCGCGGCGTTGCCAATTCGATTCTCGTGAAGGTGAATCAGATTGGAACCCTGACTGAGACGCTGGATGCGATGCAGACAGCGTTCAAGAACGGGTACACCGCAGTTGTGTCGCATCGTTCGGGCGAAACCGAAGATCCGTTCATCGCGGACCTTGCGGTGGCCACGAACGCCGGCCAGATCAAAACCGGATCGGCCAGCCGCACAGACCGCATCGCGAAGTACAACCAGCTGCTGCGCATTGAAGAGCGGCTGGGCGAGGCTGCGAAGTTCCCGGGCCGGAAGGCATTCCGCCAGTAAATGCCGCGCACTAAACCACTGATTCTTACGATTCTCGACGGCTGGGGTTATTCCCCGGCCGTTGAGGGCAACGCGATCGCGTTGGCGAAGAAGCCGAACTACGACAGACTCTTACGCGAATTTCCGAATACACTGGTTGAGACCTCCGGGCCGTCGGTGGGCCTTCCGGCGGGGCAGATGGGCAACAGCGAGGTGGGGCACCTGAACATCGGCGCCGGGCGCGTGGTGCGGATGGATGTGACGCGGATCGATCTGATGATCGCGACGGGTGAGTTGTTCGAGAACCGGCTGCTGCTGGATCTGATGAGCCATGCGCGCGCAGGGCGGCGGCTGCATCTGATGGGCTTGTGCAGCGACGGCGGCGTGCATTCGCTGCAGGAGCATCTGTATGGCGTGCTGCGGATGGCGAAGCGTGAGAAGGTCGAATCGGTATTCGTCCATTGCTTCATGGACGGGCGCGACACTCCGCCCGAGAGCGGCATCGGTTACATGCGCGAACTGCAGCAGAAGATCCGGGAGATCGGAGTGGGGCAGATCGCGACCGTATCGGGCCGTTACTACGCGATGGACCGCGACAAGCGCTGGGAACGCATCGAGAAAGCGTTCGAGGCGATGATTCTGGGCAAGGGCCACAAGGCGACCGATCCGGTGGAAGCGATCCAGCGCTCTTATGAGAAGGGCGTGACGGATGAGTTCATCGAACCCGTAACGATCGTCGACGGGCGCAACGATCCGGTTGGGCTGATTCGCGATGGCGATGCCTGCTTCTTTTTCAATTACCGGGCGGATCGTGGGCGCGAGATGACAGAGGCGCTGACGAGCACAACGCTGGAGCGTCCGGCGCGGGCGCTGGTTCCGAAAGATCTGAAGTTCGGGACGATGACGGAGTATGACAAATCTCTGAACGTTCCGATGGTTCTGTCGCGCGAGCCGCTCAACAACATCATGGGCTACGTCTGTCAGGAATTGAACTGGAAGAACCTGCGCGTGGCGGAGACCGAGAAGTACGCGCATGTCACGTATTTCTTTAACGGCGGAGTGGAGAAGCCTTTCCGCGGCGAAGAGCGTGAGATGGTGTCATCGCCCAAGGTGGCGACTTACGACCTGAAGCCCGAAATGAGCGCCGACGGAGTCACCGACGTGGTGATCGACGCGATGGGGCGTAAGGATTTCGACGTGATCGTGATGAACTTCGCCAACGCCGATATGGTAGGCCATTCGGGCAAGCTGGAGCCGACGATTCGGGCAGTCGAGAAGATTGACGAGTGCCTGGGGCGGATCTGGCAACGGTTGAAAGAGAAAAACGGCCGCTGGATCATTACTGCGGATCATGGAAATGCGGAGACTATGGTCGATCCGGTGACCCACGGACCGCACACGTATCACACGACGAATGCGGTGCCGTTCATTCTGGTGGATGATTCGCAGGAAAAGCTGCGGAATGGGGGAGCGCTGCAGGATATAGCGCCGACGATCCTGAGCGTATTGGGCGAATCGCAGCCGAAGGACATGAGCGGACGCGATCTGCGGATCCGATAACTGATCAGGCGAGTTCGAGGCCCGGCTCGGCGGGTGCGCTGAGATCGGCGAACTCGCCTCTTCGGAACTTCGGAAAGGCCGCGGCGGCGATCATGGCGGCATTGTCTGTCGAAAGGGCGCGAGAGGGAAAGTAGACGGGCATTCCAACTGCGCGCGCATCGATCGCGGCGCGCAGCCCTGAGTTGCACGCAACGCCTCCGGACACAATCAGCGAACGGATGCTTTCGACGGAGTCCGCGGCTGCGACGGCTCGGCGCAGAAGTTCTTCGATTACCGTCCGCTGAAAACTCGCAAGGAGATCGAGAGTGGGCTTCGGCGTTACTCTCAGCCATTCCTCAAGCGAAGGATTGGGATTCGTTCGCAGGAGATTCCGGCGGGCAGCAATTTCCTCCGTCATATCACGGCTTTCGACCCATCGGAGTACGGCGGTCTTCAGCCCACTGAAGCTGAAGTCGAGCGTATTGCCCTTCATTTTTGCGAGCGTGAAAGAAACAGCACGCGAGTCGCCGTGTGGCGCCAGCCGGTCTACTACGGGACCGCCGGGATAGCCGAACCCGAGTAGTTTCGCGACTTTGTCGAATGCTTCGCCCGCGGCATCATCGCGAGTGCGTCCGAGAAGCCGGTAGCCGCCGTCTGCGCGAGCGTCAAAAAGATGAGTGTGGCCTCCGCTCACGATGAGCGCAAGGGCGGGAAGTTCAGCCGGCGCGCCATTCTGGCGCGCCTCCAGGATCACAGCGTGTATATGGCCTTCGATGTGGTTCACCGTGATGAGCGGCAAGCCGGTGGCGAAGGCGATGGATTTTGCGTAGGTGAGACCGACGAGCAGCGCGCCGGCGAGGCCGGGCCCGTAGGTTGCGGCGACAGCATCGAGGTCGTTCCATTTGAGGCCGGCCTTCTCCATGGATTCGCGGACAACCGGGACAATTGCCCGGAGGTGCTCGCGCGAGGCAAGTTCCGGGACGACGCCGCCGTACTTCGCATGAACCGAAAACTGGCTGGCAACTACCGACGAAAGAATGCGGGTTTCGTCTTCGATGATTGCCGCCGCGGTTTCATCGCAGGAGCTTTCAATGGCGAGGATACGGGCCAATTGATAGACTACCAGGCATGTCATTCCGCAATGGAGATAAGGCTCGGTCTGGTCGGCTGCGGAAGTTACGCAATGCCCGGCGGAAAAAGACGGCGGCGTTGCGCGCGAGTGTGGCGCGGGCGTCGGCTGAGAAGTAGCCCGATGCGACCGCCACGGAATAAAGTTCAGTTCGCGCCGGCGTCTGCGTCGGCGCTTTCGACCGGCGGCAGGGACACTTTGTTCCAGTCGGGCGGCTCGACGCCCAACAGGTTGTGGACGAAATAGTCATCGCGGTAATGTTCGCTGCTCAGGACCTCCACCCGATGATTCTGCCCGGGGATGTAAAGCATCTCGAAATGCTTGTGCGCTTTCACCAGAGCGTTCACGACCTGAAGCGATGACGATGGATCGACGTTGGTATCCATCTCTCCGACGATGATCAACGCCTTACCCTGCAGCCGGTAAGCGTTGTCGACGTTCGATGACGCGGCGTATTGGGGACCAAGAGGCCAGCCCATCCACTGCTCATTCCACCAAATCTTGTCCATGCGGTTGTCATGGCATCCGCTGTTGGTTACGACAACTTTGTAGAACTCAGGATGGAAGAGAACCCCGCCCAGCGAGTTCTGGCCGCCCGCTGAAGTTCCGAAGATGCCCACACGTGAGATGTCGTACCACGGATATTTCGCGGCGGCCGCCTTGTGCCAGAGGATGCGATCGGGAAATCCGGCGTCGCCCAGATTCTTGTACGCCACATCGTGAAAGGCCTTCGAGCGATTGCTGGTTCCCATTCCGTCTATGTGGACGACGATGAAACCGAGCTCGGCGAGCGACTGATCGGCCGTGACGGCTTTAAACGTTTTCGGCACGAACGATCCCTGGGGACCGGCGTAAATATTCTCGATGACCGGATACTTCTTCGACGGATCGAAATTCGTCGGCCGGATGATTACGCCCCAGATATCAGTCATGCCGTCGCGGCCCTTTGCTACGAATACTTCCGGATAGCGGAAGCCCGCTGCAAGAAGCGCCGACGCGTCGCCTTTATCCAGATCCATGATGATCTTCTGATCCGAAGTCCGCCGCAATTGCGACTGCGGAGGCAGATCCACCCGCTGCCAGGTATCGACGTAGTATTTGCGATCGTGCGAGAAGACGACAGAGTGAGTGCCGTCGGCGTCGGTCAGTCTGGTCAGTCCAGTGCCATCAAAGTTGATTCGGCACGCCTGAGTGAAATACGGGTCCTGCTTCGGATCGATGCCGCCTGCCTCAAACCAGATCTGCCGCATCTCTTCATCCACGAAATCGACATTGCGAACCAGCCAATTGCCTTTCGTGATCTGGTTCTTCACCTGGCCCGTCACGCCGTCGTAGAGATAGAGATGTTCCCATCCGTCGCGCTCGCTGGCCCAGATGATCTCTTTGCCATCGTTTACGTCATGCCGGTACCTGCGCCCGCCGGAAAGGCCGGGGCCGAGTTCGTTGTAATAGAAGAAGGTTTTCGCTGTTTCGGCGATCAGCGGGCGCGTTTTGCCCGTGTTGGCATCGACCTCAATCACCGTGTAGGCCTGATGACCGCGCTGATTGTATTCGAACGTGAATGCGCGGCTATCCTTCCACCAGACTGGCGGGCTTAAGGAATAAGCATTCGGAAACAGGGCGTGATCGATCTCGATTTCCGTTTTTGTCGCGAGATCGAAGAGCGCGGGGTAGGCAATATCGAGGGCATCTCCCGGCTTTCGATAAAAGATCGTCGTGTGCCTGGGTTGGAGCTGATCGGTGGGCGACGATTCGATGTAATGTACCTCGCGATCGTAGCCGGGGCGCGTGTGATACGCCGCAATCTTTCTCGAGTCGGGCGACCAGGCGATGGTGCGAAAGGTGTAATAGTTGCCTTCCGAACCGTCAAAACTCAGCGGGAATGCGTCGCCCTTACCGGCGGGTCGTACATACAGGTTGTAGTTCTGAATGAAGGCTTCCCACTTGCCGTCGAAGGATGCGCATACCTGAGGAGGCTCCGGCGCGGGAAACTGCCCGCCCATTGCGAGTCGGGCCGTAGCCACCCGCGCGCCACGGTTCGCCTGCGCATTCTGAGCGCAGGAACGCGGGCGCCTTGCGTAAATCCCCTCATTACCGTCCTGAGGAGCGGGCGGCTGTAATTCATACGCCAGGCCATCGACTGGATCACCGCCGGGGCCTTCGGGATTCACCTGGGCTTCGTCTGATGATGCGCCGGTCCGGCCGCCGTTAGACGGCTGAGGAATCGGGCCCGACTTCGCGCATTCGTAATTGTTCAGCGAGCATTTGTAAAGAATCCCGCCCGTTCCGAACTGAATGGTTTTGCCGTCATCGAGGAATGTCAGCGGAGCGGTTGTGGGGGCCGTGCCGGCTCCCCCCCGGCCTCCGCCTCCCGGACCTTCCGGTATGGGCGGAAAAGGCAGCGCAAGCGCCTTGTAGGTCTTCGCCGCCGCTTTTGAAATGGCGACGGCGAGTCTTTCGTGATCGAAAGCCAGACCCTTCGTACCGGCAGCAGCATCGGCCAGCATGTATTCGACGCCGCCTTTTACGGTCCGCGAATACCAGAAACGGTCCGTCTCGCCGATCCATGTGACGGGTCCCGGTGAATCGACGACGAGACCGCGCGCTTTCGTTTCCAATCGCTGAGCGCGCTCATAATCAGCCAGCGTTCCCTGACCGAAGAGCGGAATGCAGGATAAGGCGAGAGCGGAGAGGACTAACTTGCTCATGACAAACTCTTTTACCACTGAAAAACAGGTGGCCGCGTAAACTCCTGAGAGGATGATCCGATTTATTGACCGCGAGGAGGTCGCGCGGCGACTGACCTATGAACGCTGCATTCCCATCGTGCGAGATGCCATGATCGCCTTCTCGGCAGGGGATACGAGGCAGTTTCTGCGATCCATTCTGCCGCTATCCGAAGGACGGCTGTTTGGGATCATGCCGGGCGCGCTCGGCACCCACGCCCCGTTCGGGGCAAAGCTGATCTCGGCCTTCGATCACCATGTGGCGCCGGGAACCCCGTCACATCAGGGAGTGGTCGTTCTGTTCGATCCGCAGAGCGGGGCGCCGATGTGCATTGTCCATGCGGGTGAGATCACGTCGATTCGGACGGCGGCGGCGAGCGCGGTGGCCACTGATGCGCTGGCGCGACGCGACGCGCGCCGTTTGGCCATCATCGGCACCGGCGAACAGGCAAGGACGCATGCGCGCGCCGTTTCGAAAGTGCGGGATCTGGAGTCCATTGTGATTGCAGGACGCCTGCCGGAACATGCCCGTGATTTCGTCGAGCAGATGCAGTCTGAATTCGTGTTTCCGATGATCGCAGCGGAAGCCGCGGAAGAGGCGGTTTCAGAGGCGGATATCGTCTGTACGGTCACTTCAGCGACCGAGCCGGTCGTGAACAGCGCATGGATTCGGCCGGGAACGCACCTGAACGTGGTCGGGTCGAGTTATGCGGGTCCGGTCGAGATCGACAACGATCTGGTCGTTCGATCGCGGTTTTTCGTCGACAGCCGGGAGGGCGTCCTGCGGCAGGGGGCGGAATTCCTGCGGGCCAGGGAGGCTGGGCTCATCGGGGATGACCACATCGTCGGCGAGATCGGGCAGGTGCTTGGCGGGACGGTCGAGGGCAGGCGTTCGCACGACGAGATCACGATTTATAAATCCCTCGGGCACATCGTGCAGGATCTGGCGACCGCGTGGGATCTTTATTCCCGCGTCGAATAAATCGTCGGCCGCGCGCGGGCTGTTTTCGTGAGACGTTCCTGGACGTTGCGAAAGTCGCTGGAATCCACCACTACCGGTGCGGACGGCGGCGTCAATCCGGCAATCGCATTGGTCAGGGCGGCCACGCGCTCATTATCGCGAGGCTCGATGCGGGAGAGGTAGTCGAGAAGCGCGATCGGATCGTAACCAGCCGCTAACATCATTCTCGCAGCGGAGGCGTCGGCTTCGAGTTCGAAAGGCCGGGCGCGGGCTGAATAACCAGCAGGTTCGAACGGCACGTCCGCGCTGCCTGCGAAATACAGCGGGATGCCCGTTCGGGATGATTCCGCAATTCGTCGAGGATCATCGCCGATCTCATGCGCAAGCGCATGCGCCATCATTCCGGCGAATTCAGACTCGTTAAGGGCCGCGCGGATCAGATCGGCCGAAACGAACATATATCCGCCGGGAAGCCAGATCGGTTCATGGGTACTTCCGTGGTCGGAATCCGTTACCTGAAGGGTGAGTAAAAGATTCCTCCCCGCCAGTTTGGAGGCAAGTTCGCTGACGTACGCGCGGACCGACGGGTCCGGGATGAGCGTCGCGCTTTTCGCGACCTCTGCGGACATCTGCGCGCCCAACACCGCCTGTTTTGGGTCGGCGGGCGGCGTTTGCGCCGCAAGAATCACGGAAAACGTCGCGAGAAGCAGGACTTCTCTTCGCACGAGAACTCAGACGCCGATACCCGCCCGGGGGTTTCTTCACATCGGCTTCCGAACTGCTTTTCGAGCCGTATGGCCAACAACACAGACGAGATTCGTTCCACGCTGAACGATCTCATTCAAACCTTGAAAGATGGCGAAGAAGGGTTTCGCGCCGCGGCCGGGAAACTCAAGGAGCATGGTTTACGGTCGCAGTTCGAAGACTTCGCTTCGCAGCGGGCGCGGTTCGCTGCCGAACTGCAGGGCCAGGTTAGTCAGATTGGCGGTAAGCCTGAGACGTCAGGCTCGACCGCGGGGGCTTTGCATCGGGGATGGGTCGACATCAAGAACGCGGTCGCCGGCAATGACGATCACTCGATTCTGGTGGAAGCCGAGCGAGCCGAGGACGCGGCGGTGAAGAGCTATCGAGACGCGATGAGCAAGGACCTGCCATCCGACATTCGGGGCATGATCGAGCAGCAGTATCGCGAGATCCAGTCCGCCCATCACACGGTAAGGGCGCTGCGCGACCGGGAATCGACGACGAGCACTGCTACCGGAACGCCACGCGCGTATTAACAACAGCGCTTCTTGATGATTGTTTACGTTGGGTGACTTCCGAACCGTGTTACGCTACACGGTTCGGAGTTGCCATTGAGTTCTGCCCCTACGGCTACCGAGCGGTTGGCCGAAACCACCGGGAAAGCGTCCCGCCTGATGCCCTTGCTGCTGTTGCTCTTCGGAGCAAGTGGCTGCGCGGCCCTGATATATGAGGTCGTCTGGTATCAGGAGTTGCAGCTTTCGATCGGCGCCACGTCGGTATCGTTGGGCATTCTGCTTTCGACCTTCATGGGCGGACTGTGCATCGGGAGCATCTGGCTTCCGAAGCGAACGGCTTCGCGCCATCCTCTTTTGGTTTATGCAGCCCTTGAAGCGGGAATCGCGGTGTTTGCGCTGCTCGTCCATATGCTGCTTCCATTTCTGAATCGCATATATTTTGCGGGAGCCGAGCACGGGCTGGGTGGGATGCTTTCCCGCGGGCTGCTGGCCGCGATCTTTATGCTGCCCGCGACGATCCTGATGGGCGCATCATTGCCAGCGATCGTGCGCTGGGTGGAGGCGACGCCAGACGGCGTTGCGTTGTGGGGCTTCCTTTACGGAGCAAATACGCTCGGAGCGGTTCTCGGCTCTCTGATCGCGGGTTTCTATCTTCTCCGCGTCTACAACATGGGCATCACAACCGCAGTCGCAGCGGCGATTAACCTTGCGGTTGCGGCGATCAGCTTCGCGCTCGCAAAGCGCACAAACAGCAGTGCGCCTGTTGTTATTGCCGAAGAGCGCGCGGACGATTCGCATTCAAACTGGCCCGTCTACCTGACGATCGCGCTCTCGGGTGCGACGGCGCTCGGCGCGGAGGTGGTATGGACACGGTTGCTGGGCATGCTGCTTCTCGCGACGGTGTACGTGTTCTCAATCATCCTTGCGGTGTTTCTGGCCGGGCTCGCGATAGGAACGGCGGCTGGCTCGGCGCTGCTGAAGAGGATTCGGCCGCAGGCTGCGCTGGGGTGGTGCCAGATTTTGCTCGCCATCGGGATGGCGTGGACGGCTTACTCGATCATCCACACACTGCCTTACTGGAGCGACGAAGTTCTCACGACCCAAGACGCGTGGCGCATGTATGCGCTTGATCTGAAGCGCTGCATCTGGGCGATACTCCCCTCCACCCTTTTTTGGGGCGCGAGTTTTCCCCTGGCATGCGCAGCAGTAGCGCGGCCGGGCGAGGATTCCGGGCGCACCGCGGGCCGTATTTATGCGGCGAACACGTTGGGCGGTATCGCCGGCGCCCTACTAGTGAGCCTGTGGATGATCCCGGCGTTCGGATCGTCGCAGACTGAGCGCGTGCTCCTGGTAGCCGCCCTGCTCAGCGGGCTGGTGGCGCTCGTGCCGGCGATGAAGCGATCTTTCGGCGGGTGGGCGGCTCTGGCCGCTTGCCTGATCGTCGGCGCGCTGCTCACCTGGGACATCGATCCGATTCCGGGCGATCTCATCGCCTACGGAAGACGAATGGGCCTGAACGCAGGGCAATCGACGATCCTCTATACAAAGGAGGGGCGCAACTCGTCGGTAGCGATCTCGCAGTGGAGCAATGGCGCGATCTACGTGAACGTGAACGGGCACGTGGAGGCCACCACTGAGATCTACGACATGAAACTGCAGCGGATGGTGGGGCACCTCCCAGCTCTGCTGCATCCAAATCCCAAGTCGGTGCTGGGGATCGGATTCGGCGCGGGCGTCTCGGCTGGTACGTTCACCCGCTATCCGGGAATTCAGAAGATTACGGTATGCGAGATCGAGCCGGTGATTCCACCGGCGTCGACGCGGTTTTTCGGTCCACAGGATTATCGGGTGGCGCTGAATCCGAAGACGCGTATCGTGTTCGACGACGCGCGCCATTACCTGATGACGACGAACGAGAAGTTCGACATCATCGCATCGGACCCGCTCGATGTGTTCGTGAAAGGCACGGCGGCGCTTTACTCGGTTGAATACTTTCAGTCGGTGCGACGGCATCTGAATCCTGGGGGGATGTTCTCGCTGTACGTGCCGCTCTATGAAACGGACGAGCCGACCATCCGCAGCGAGTTGAAAACGTTCTTCGACGTGTTCCCCTACGGCAGCGTTTGGGCGAATCTGCGGGACGGCGAGGGCTACGACATGGTGTTCATGGGTCAGGCTGAGCCGCTGAAAATCGATCTCGATCGCGTTCAGGCGCGGTACGATCTGCCGGAGCATGGGCCCGTGCGGCAGTCGCTGCGGGAGATCGGCGTGGAGAACCTGTTCGATTTGTTCTCGACGTACAGCGGAAGCGCGAGCGATCTCGCGCCGTATGTGCGCGGCGCGGAGGTCAATACGGATGGCGATCTGAGGCTGAGTTATCTGGCGGGATGGGGAATCAATTCGACTCTTGAGGATCATCTGTACCGGCAGATCATCCGATACCGCCAGATGCCAGTGGGCATCTTCTCCGGTTCGGCAGATAAGGTGGCTCCGCTGATGACTTCCTTCGCGGCGCGGTAGAAAGAACAGTCCGGCATGCGCGATACATCCCGGGAAGAACGGATTTAGGCGATCGTCAGGCGTTGGTTGATGAGGTCTGGAATCAGGGCCGGGCCTGACCGGGTGTATCGATCGAGGATCTGATGGCCGAAGGATACAAGCATTCGAATTGCGGTGGACGGCACGGATACGGGACACGCCTTCGGCCCGCAACGCAGGCGTGGTACAGCCTTGCTCAGATGGCGTTACTAAGGCAAATCGGCGCTCTGCCCGGCGGCGCGCCTGGGCAATTTTCTGATCACGCGGGCTCAGGTCTGACTTATTCGGTCCCGTAGCCGATTTCGATGCGGCGGGCGCGGTACGCCGCCCAGACCAGAACAAACGAAGCAAGCAGCAAAAGATTCACGATAGCGACCGCCGGAGGCGCGGGATCGATGTCGAAGATCAGAAGGGCGGCGATTCCCGAATTGCCTTTGGGTGAAGGGATCGAAACCGGACAGACCGATTTCAGCCAGTAGATGATGCTGATTTTCTTCGGCAGACTGGGCAGCATTCCGTTGATGCCTTCCCAGACGAGAATCGCGGCGGCGGGGATCAACGGATTGCGGTAGCGCACGCCGGCCCAGAGAAACAGGCTGCCATATCCCACGCAGGCGAGAGCCGCTGCAAGCACGTACGACAAAAGGTGCGACAGGCCAGGGCCGCTGAACATGTAGGAACTCATCAGCTCTGGCGAGTAATGCGCGAACACGCAGATCCACTGAACAACGACGCCCAGACAAAAAATGACAACGGATGCGGTAAGTCCGGAGAGGAATTTCCCGGCAATGAGGATCTCGCGGCGAACGGGCGCGAGCAGGTAATAGTGGAGGCTTTTGTCGAGCATTTCGCCCCGGATCAGATTCATGAAGATGCCGACGCAGCCGAAGAAGATCGCGACCCGCAGGTAGAAGAACTGGAAAATTCCCGCGAAGATCTGAACGTCGTCGCCGAGCGGGTGGTCGCGCGAGCCGAATATCCAGTGACCGAGCATGGGCACGGCGGGCGCCACGGCGAGCAGGTAGATCCAGAGGCCTCGCTTCGAAAGAAACGTGCGGGCGAGGTCGATACGCATGATCGCCCAAACCTGGCGTTTCCACAATGTGGAGTTCGATGTCATTTCATGCTCTCTTCGGATCCGATCAGATATTCATAAACCGACTGGGCGTCTTCGTCCGCGGGCGCCACGGATTCGATCTGAATTCCGTCGAGCGCGATATGGTTCATGAATTTGTAAAAGGCTTCGGCATTGCGGGTACGGATGAGCAGACCCGCGCGGTCGGCATGGACGCGCGCTTCGACGACGTGTTCGCGCTGAAAGAGCTTTGACGCGAGGTACTCGGGCTTATCGCAGCGGATCAGAATCTGCATGGGCTGGTCCGAGATTTCGCCGCGAACGCCGCGAATCTGGCCTTCAGCGACGACGTAGCCCTGGCTCATCATGATCACTTGATCGGAGATCAAGTCCACTTCGTGAAGGATATGGCTGGAGATGATGACGTGAGAGCCCTCGGCGCCAAGTTGTTTGAATAGGGCTATGGTTTCGGCGCGCGCGAGCGGATCGAGGCCGTTGAGAGGCTCGTCGAGAATCAGGACACGCGGGCGGTGGGCGATTGCCTGCGCGAGCTTGATGCGCTGTCGCATGCCCTTGCTGTATCCGGAAATGCGGCGTGTTGCAGCTTCGCGGAGACCAACTCGATCGATAGCGTCCCAGGCGAGTTTCTCAGTGTCGGCCGGGTTGAAGCCGAACAGCCGCAGGTAACAGGAAACGAACTGCCAGCCGGTAAGCCCGCGGGGAAACCCGTCGTATTGGGTGGAGTAGCCGACGAGGCGCGCAAAGCGCTCAGGATCTGAGGGCGAAAGGCCGCAGATCTGAACACGCCCACGCGTGGGCTGCAGCAGGCCCGCCATCAAGTTCATGAGCGTCGTCTTGCCGGAGCCGTTGGGCCCGACGAGGCTGGTAATGCCGGGCGGGATGGTCAGCGTGACCTTGTTGACGCCGAGAACTTCGCCGTAGAACTTGCTCAGATTTTCGAGGACGATGACTTCGCTCATCCGGCAGCCTCGCAGACGCGCAGCTTGCGGTTGATGAGCGCGAGGAGCATCGCGCAGAAGAGCAGGAGCGTGAAAGAGGCGGCGGCGGCGGTGACGTGCTCGCCGTCAGCCACATTATGGAGGAGAGAGCCTGCGAAGGCGCTCAGCAGATGCTGGATATCGAGGTAGTCGCCGGCCTGGGTGCGCATCGCCGCGTTTACGACCGCGCCGAAGCCCTTGCCCGCGGCGAAGATGGCGAGAACGAGAGCGCCCGCAACGATTCTCCAACGGACCCAAGCGGACATCGCCAGGCCGAGGAGTATGAGGATGGCCATAAGGAGCAGGCTGCTCCAGATGACGCCGTTAACGAGAAAGAAGTTTGAGGAAAACCAGTCCAAGCCGACAAGCGACGCCTGAATCGCGAACAGCAGGAGAGCGGGAATGAGAGTGATCGATGCGATCAGCCCGCCGAGCACCATGCCTTTGCCGAGGATGTACTCGGTGCGCGAGATGGGGCGGCTGAGGTAGATGGGCAGGCCGCCGTTCGTGAGGTCCGGCGCAATGAGGGAAGGCCCGACGAATGCGGTGAGCAAACCCGCGAGACCGCCCTGAATCTGCAGAAAGATGAGGAAGAAGCGGCCATCGACTTTCATGAAACCGGGTCGTTGGCTGACCTGCGCGAGGATGCCGGCGTTCTGGTTGAGATAGAGAGCGCAGACGGCGAACACCGGAAGCCAGAAGCACGCGATGTAACCGATGAGAAGAAAACGCGAGCGGAACACAGCTCTCATGGCGTAGCGCTGAAGGACCAGAAAGCGCCATGCCGGATTGGTGAGCGGGCCCGCGTACGCGCGATAGGTTCTCTTGTAGACAGCCATGTGTTTTGCGTCCTACTTTTCCATCGCCTTCAGGAAAATGTCTTCCAGGCTGTCGCGCCGGTAGTTGAGGCGGCGGAGTTGGACATCGCGATCAGCGGCCAGGCGGTAGAGATCGCGGATTTCGATCCCGTCGGTGAGGACGGCTTTGATTTTGCCCGGGGCGGTCGCAGCGCAGGCGCAGCCGAGGCGCTCGACAGCATCGGCAAAACCGCCGTCATCGCCTTCGGTTTCGATCTCGACAAAGCGGCGGTTCGAGGCGCGCTCTTCTTCGAGATTCGCGTGGTGGACGATTTCACCGGCCTTGAGAATGACGGCCTCTTCGCAGGTTTCTTCGATGTCGCGGAGGAGATGAGAACAGATCAGGATGGACATGGCGCCGAGGGCCTTCATTTCCTGAATGAGGCGGATCATTCGCAGGCGCGCCTGGGGATCGAGCCCGTTGGTGGGCTCGTCGAGGATCACGAGCTTCGGGCCATGAACGATGGCCTGCGCGAGCTTCGCCATCTGCCGCATGCCGAGCGAGTACGCGCCGAGTTTGCGGTAGCGCGCTTCGCCCAGTCCGACGTAAAAGAGGGCCTCGTGCGCGCGTTCGAGAGCGGCTTCCTGCGGAAGACCGGAAAGCTCCGCCGCCATCCGGACATAGGTGATGGCGGCCATGTTGGCGATGAACGAGTCGTTCTCCGGCATGTAGCCGATGAGCGCTCGAACTTCGCGCGCCTCAGCGCTTACGTCGTGCCCGAAGACACGCGCCGCGCCTGAGGATGGCCTCCAGAATCCAAGCAGAGTATTGATGAGCGTGCTCTTCCCCGCCCCGTTGGGTCCGAGCAGCCCGACCGTGCTGCTTTTGAGCTCGAGGTTGAGACCATGAAGGATCTCTCGCTTACCGATGCGCACCCGCAGGTCTTCAAGCTCGATGACAGGGATAGTCATCGAGACCTCGGGGGAGTCTGCGGCTGGTTCATGCCGTGGAAGTTGGAACCGGCTTGCCCCAGCATGCCTCGCAGCATCTGCAGCGGGCTGTTGCCCTGCATGGCGAGTAACGATTCGATCTTCATGCCGAATACGTTGCCCATTGCGGCGACATCGATGCGGTCCGGAGCAGCCCAGAAGCAGATGGCGCCGGGAGTATCATCGAGCTTCGGCGCGTTCAGGTTTGTGCTTCCCAACAAGGCGTTGAGCGGCGCAAGCGTCTGGCCGAGGTTGTGATACAGCACAGCCGAGAAATCGGATGAGGCGTCGTGCGGCAGTTGATCCCGCAACTGTTTCGAACGCGTCAGCGTGTAGCCAGTATCGCGGTTCTGAATCGAGCGGATCAGAAGTTCGCGGTTAGCGGCAGCGATCCAATATCCGTCATAGAAG
Organism: Bryobacteraceae bacterium; assembly: GCA_035262625.1. Taxonomy (GTDB): domain Bacteria; phylum Acidobacteriota; class Terriglobia; order Bryobacterales; family Bryobacteraceae; genus BOG-234. The sequence continues at coordinate 51,661 of DATFSM010000046.1, read as the reverse complement.
GTCCACTCCGCTCCCCAAGGCAGTTTCTCGAATTGCAGGTGATAGAAAGCGCGGCCGTCTACGTTTTGCTCGGTGAGTTTGAGTTCGCCGGTTCGTTCGCGATCGACCTTTTCATTCACTGACGCTACGAACTTCGAAATGGCTGATTGGAAGCGTTCCGGGTAATAGATTTCCGCGGCGAGTTTCCAGCTTGGAACCGGGAACAGGGGGCCGTCGAGAGCCAACGTAATCTCGCCTCCAAGGCTACCCGCGATGTCGGTGGTGAAGGCGGCGGTCGGGTCGGACATCGAGGCTCCAGGGACGAAGCCGGTCATATCCTTCACGATCAGCGAAGGATGTTTCAGCAGCATAGATACAGCGAATCCGGCATCCGGCGATACAAAATCGAGGGTCCCCATCGGGCCCGGGACGGCGAGCCATGAGGCGACGCCTTCGCGGTCCTTCGAGAAGACAACCGAAGCGCGGTTTTCCGTCAGATTTCCCATGGTGCGGCTTTCGGCGAGGAGGAACCGGGCGTTGGGAATCGGTACGTTCGGGATTCTCGCGAGGTCGGCTCCGAAAAGCCATCCGGCTCCTTTGCCGTAGGACGGGGCAAGTTGCCGATAGAGAGACGACTGCGTGAAGGTCCCCGCCGTGGAGATGCGGTCGAGATCGCGCGGATCTTCCGCCGCGACGAATAACCCGTTCGCGAAACGCGTGTGACCGTCATAGAGAGCGGGCGGAAGCTGCGACTTCAGATAGCTATCGAGCCCCGGTTTGACGGTCTGGGCAAGGACTACCGGCGCTGGCGCGGCCGCGACGACGATCTCACTGCCGAGGTACTGGCTGGCGGTTTCAAGTTGCGATACAGTGGTTTCAAAATCGTCTCGTTGCTTCGCTGGCAGGCTCATCCACCACTCCGCGAGTGGACCATGCTGACTGAGCTTGTCGTGGAAGATTGTTCGGGCTTCCGTAAGAGTGCCGCCGATATTCGGGATCGCGGCAACCGCCGTGATATCTCCCGGGAGGTAGCTCATGAGAGCCGTTTCGTGGCGGAGCGCGGGCGAAGGAAGCGCGTCAATCCTGCGCTTGATATCTCCAAAGTCGCCGAGCAAGGAGAGGTATTGCGAGGAGTTGCGGCTCCATTCGAATTCAGTTCGAATAGGCACGGGCTCCATGTCCGGCGCGGTCGACGCGATATCACCGCGGTGCAGGATTTCGTGTTTCGATCCGTGATCCACCCAAACGGTCCCTTCGACGACCGCGACGCGAGAACCCTTCGTGCCGGCGTTGACGGAGAACACGGTGCCTTTTGCAGCGACATCGCAATCGGCGGTCAGGACCCTCAGAGTCCCCGCGCGCTGTTTGGCTGCTTCGACGATGATATTTCCGAATGCGAGATGAACAGTGGAACCCTTCCAGTCTCTGGTTACGGAAATTTCGGAGCGCTGGTTCAATTCAATTCGCGAACCATCGTTCAGCCGGAGGACTGCGTTGGAGTTTTTTGCGGCGCGAACGGCCTCATTTTCAATGAGTTCCGCCCCCGGGGCGAGGGGGGTAAGCGAATCACCAGTAACCCGGAACAGGCCGCCATCAACCGAAGCGACAACGGCGCGCGGGCCCCCGGCGAGGGCCGGGAAGCGCGTATAGCCCCACCATCCGGCGAGAGCGGTGGCAAGGGCAACAGCTGCCGCTATGGCAATGGGGACATAGCGTTGAGTGGATTTCGCGCGCGGCGCGAACTCAACGACGTTCCGCGCGCCGCGGCGGATTTCAGCGAGGGAGGCGCGGCATCCGACGCACTCGCGGACGTGAACTTCAAGCAGAAGTTTGCGGGAGGCATCGAGCGTGTTGGCAAGGTAACCGGGGAAAAGGGACTGGAAATCGGCGCAACTTCGGATGGCGCCAGTGACAGGCGTGACGCCGGATGCGTCCCCCGCGGCGCCTTCCGTCTTCGGAAAGAGCCGTCCTTTCACGCGGGCGGCGGCGCGCTCGATTTCCGCGGCATCCGGCTGTTCGGCGCGGATCGATTCCAAGATCGGGTCCAGATTCATTTCAGACCTCCCAGTTTCTCGATTTCTTTCTGCAACTGCCTGCGAGCGCGGTGGAGCGTGACCGCGACCACGACTGCCGAAACGTCGTACATGTCACCGATTTCGCCGTTCGAATAGCCTTCCAGGAAGCGCAGGGCGAACATTTCGGCCGTTCGGCCTTCGAGTGTGGACATAGCCCGGCGGAGCACCTCGCGAAGATCCGTTTGGTCGGTTGCGGCGTGCGGTTCCGGCGCATTTTCAAGGGGGACATTCTTGCGGGAGCGCAGTTCCATCAGGCTGAGCGCCGCGTTCACGGCGGCCCGCCGGAGGTAAAACTCAGGATTCAGCATGAGTTCGGCCGAGCCTTCTCGCCCCGCAAGCCGCAGAAACACGGTTTGCAGGACATCCTCGGCGTCGGCCGCGTTGCCTGTCACGCGATACGCAGTTCGATACACGAGGGCGTGGTGCTCGTCGAACGCGCGTTCGAGCGCGCCCGGCCCGGGGGACGCGAGCGGCGCAATGTCAGGCACGGCGGAAGTGTGATGCGCTCCTGTCGCCAGTTGCATTCATCAGGTTAGACCGGCAGGGGCGCGGATTATTACATCGGGCGGCGAATTCCCAGTTCGGAAGGCCGCCGTTACGGGAGCGGGCAGGCTTTGCCGGGAATACCGCGAATCAGCGAGGTGGCGTCGCAGGACAGCTTGCCAATTGTGTTGGCCGTGAAATCACCACGGGAAGCGAATGTGAGAAAGATATCGGTGGGATTGTTCTGTATCGTGGAATTGATCAGAGTCAGGCTCGAGCCATCATCGACCTGAATCCCGAGGCCCGTGTTGTTGTGCGCCAGGACCTTGGCCTGGTCGAACATATGAAGCTGGGAATTATTCAGGAGGGACACGCCGTTTCCGGCATTGTTATAGAGTTGAATCGTCGTAAATCCTGGATTTTGCGAAAATTGCGGATTATTGAAGAAGTTCACCATCGAGAGTTCTTCCACATGGAGGCCATCGCGCTGGTTGTTGAATGAACTCGCCTGCGAGCCTGCATCCATGTCCATTCCGGAGCGAGACGCGATGTCCAGGCCGTCGAGGCCGTTGCCTGACGTGACGAGCGTTCCTCCGAACGCGAATAGGTGAGCGCCCGACACGACGGTCAGCCCTACCGTGGCATTGTTGTTGGCCTGAACGGTTGCGGCGGGATTGCTGAAGAACCAGCTGGAAGAAAGCGAGATTTGAATTCCGAGAGTATTTCGGCTGGCGCTCACGGTCGCCGCATTGACCGTGGCGCTGGAGGTTGCTCCGAGGTTGATGCCGAAGACGAAATTCCTCTCGGCCGAGAAGTTACCGTTGAAGATTACGGACGACGTATTTTCGACGTCCATGCCGTTGAGGTTGTTAGCGGAGGAGCAACTGGAAATATATGCTGAGGAACTTCCTTCAATAAGGATGCCGGTCTGGGCATTGCTCTGCGCGGTAATGCTTTTCATCGTGACCGAAGCCCCGCCCGTGGCGTGAACCCCGAACGCTCCGTTCTGCACGGTGAGACTCTGAATCGTGACTTGTTGAGCTCCCGCGATGACGAGCGCGTCGCTGCTTGGGCTGGGTGAGGAAATCGTCGCCCCGTTCTGCCCTGTGAGGCTGATGCCGGAAACGAGAATTGTGACGTTCTGATTGCAGGTTCCGGTAAAGGTAACGATATCACCGGGCGAACTTGTCTGCACGGTGGCGTTCAGATTCTGGCCTTTACTGCAGTCGACGAATTTGGTGGCGGCGGCGAGCGAGATTTGAAACACAAAGAAAAACACGCCGATTAAAGTGACGTTGCACAGATTCATGAATACCTCAGCAGGTATTATGTGTGGAATTCTCGGAATTTCAGGAAACAAAGATCGGATACGAGTACGAACGGGCACAAAAGAGAGAGCCTCGCGTCAGTGCGCGATTCTGATTTCGTCCAGCGTGTCGGCGAGAACGAAATCGTCGAAGTAGATGGTGTCAACTGACGGGCGGTGAGGGCTGCGGTGGATGCCGGGCTGGCAGAAGTAGACAGTTTCGGGACCCTTGGTCTTTAGCTTCTTGTCCAGCACCAGCGCGCCGTCGAACCAGAGGCGCGTGTTGCCTTTCTCCGGATCCTCGGACCAGTGAATGTGCATGGCCAGTTGATGCCACTTGCCGGTAGAGAAGTCCGCCGTCCATTCCGTTCCGTTCCGGCCGAGGTTGCCCGTCCCGTATCGGATCACGGCGCCGCCGGATTCCTTCGGTTCGACCCACCACGTCATCACGTTGTCATAGCGCGGCGGAGGCTGACCCTCCCAATAGAAGAAGTTATCGCGATCTTTCGGTGCGTCGGCCATGTACAGCCAGAAGGACATATAGGTGTCGGAGCCCTCTTCGACGGTGATTCTCGGTCCGCCGATCTGCGCCCGCAACTGCTGAGCGTTGAAGACGTCGTCTCCGTGGATCGTAACTTTGGCGGCGTAATTTCCGCTGTGGACGATGTCGGTTACGACCTGAACGTTTCGCGCGGTGGCGTTCTGGCTGCTTGTCCCCGTCTTGGTCCACTCGCTGAGATTGCCCGTTTCGAAGCCGGCGCTGAAAAGGATGTGCGACGTGGCCGCGGTTGGCGTAGACAGCGCGATCAGGGATAGAAGCGAAACGACTCTCACTAGGCGTAATTTATCGCGAGGCGCCGCGCGAGTTCGCGCTGGTTTTTGTTTTTTTGTCATTTCTTCCGGAGGCTGCGTGGAATGTTGGCGGGCGATTGATAAGATGCTTTCGCGTTCTCTTGAGCGCTCCCATGACGATCCGAAGACTACCACGACCTCTGACGCTGGCCTTGTCTCTGGCCGGTTTTGCTTTCGCATTAGTCGCCTGGCAGGCGCAGGCGCCTCCGGGCGCGACCGCAGCGCCGGCCGGCGGCCGGGGGGGACGTGGCGGGGGTGGCGGCAGAAGAGGTGGATTCCCGCAGGCGACCCGCCAACTCGCTTCACCGGACGTGATTGCCCGAGGTAAGGGGCTGTATGAGACGAACTGTGCGTCGTGCCATGCGGCGGACCTTCGGGGCACCGACCACGGAACTCGGCTACTTCGATCGCAACTCTCCCTGAGCGATCAGCATGGTGAATTGATCGGCGCGGAACTCGCGAAACATACGCCGCCGATCAACCTGGTCGACGCGGATAAGGTTGCCGTGGCGGAGTATATCCACGGCGTCCTGGCCACAGGCGGACCTCAGGGCAGCCCCCCGGGCCGGAATCCCGTCGGCCTTGATCTGAATGTTCTGGTGGGCGACGCAAAATCGGGTCAGGCCTACTTCGATAAAACCTGCGCCGGTTGTCATTCGGCAACGGGAGACCTTAAGGGCATCGCGGGCAAGTACGAAGACGCGCGTGCCCTGCAGAATGCCTGGGTGGCTGGCGTGAAAGCCGACGCTCCGTTCCGTGGGCGCGGCGCTACCGGCGCCGGTAACCCGGTGAGCGTAACGATGCCCAACGGCCAGAAGTTCGAAGGGAAGCTCGTTCGCAAGGACGATTACATCGTGGTCCTGACGCTACCCGACGGGACGAGAAAGTCGATCGAGCGGAACGGAGACGTTCCAAAGGTAGTCGTGACCGATCCCGACGAAGCGCATAAAAAGCTAACGATGAGTCTGGCTTTCGATGATCCGGACAATAAGCACATGCATGATGTGACCGCCTATCTGGCGACGTTGAAATAACAGGACCCGCAGACCAATGAAAAAGGCAACGTTTCTCCTTTCTTTGTTCGCAGCGCCCGCCATGTTTGGCCAGGGCGGTCTGGATCCGAACGATCTGTTGAAGCCACTGACAGACCAGTGGACGAGCTATTCGGGCGACTACACGGCCAAGCGGTTCAGCCACCTGAAGCAGATCAACACTGAGACGGTCAAAAATCTGAGCTTAAAGTGGATCTCGACGGGCATCCAGACGGGGTGCGGACCGACGGGTACTCCGCCCGCAGGTGGAGCACAGGCGGGCGGATTCGGCCGCGGAGGCCCCGTGGGCCCGCCGGCGCCGATCATTGTGGGCGGATTCGGAACGGGCGAGTTGAACACCTGCGGGCCAGCGCGGCTTGGCGGCGGAATTCTGGTGGTGAACGGAACCATCTACGCATCAGCGCCCGACAACGTGTGGGCCATCGATGCGCACGACGGCTCAGTGCTCTGGCATTACTACTGGAAGACGCGCGGCGGCACGAGCCTGCAAACCCGCGGGCTCGGCATGTGGCACAACTATATCTACTTTGAGCTGCATGACGACTGGGTAGTTTGTATCGACGCGAAGAACGGGAAAGAGGTCTGGAAGAAGGAGATTTCCAGCTTCGATCAGCAGTATTTCTCGTCGAATGCGCCGATGGTTTTCGGCAACCACGTGATCGTCGGGACCGGCAACGATATGGATGCGCCGGGATACATCAAGTCGCTGGATCCGGAGACGGGCGAACTGCAGTGGATTCACTACAGCACTCCGCAGAATCCGGGAGATCCGGGGGTTGAGACATGGGCAAGTCTGGACGCGGCGAGGCACGGCGGCGGGATGACGTGGATCCCCGGCGCTTACGATCCGGAGACCCACCTCTATATCTATGGGACGGGGAACCCCACGCCGGCGTATACGACCGGCCGCGGTGAGGGCGACAATCTGTTCACCTGTGCGCTGCTGGCGGTCAACGTGGATACGGGCAAGATGGCCTGGTATTACCAGACTTCTCCGCACGACACGCATGACTGGGACTCGACAGAGACACCGATCCTCGCCGACATGCCGTTCAACGGAAAGATGCGCAAGCTGGTGCTGACGGCGACCCGTAACGGCTATTTCTTCGTACTCGACCGGACGACCGGTGAACACCTTCTCACCAGTAAGTACGGGCTCGTGAACAACTGGGCTTCAGGATACGATGCAAAGGGCCAGCCGAAGCGCAATCCAAACAAGGATGCGACGATCGCGGGTTCGCTGGTGAATGCGGATGTTTCGAACTATCCGCCTCCGAGTTTTTCGCCGGATACCGGTCTGTTCTATGTGCATGAAACGAACAGCATGCATATCAGCTATCTGATGGATCCGGATCCGCGCGGTTCGATGGGGCTGGGAGGCACCGGCAGCGGCGCGAACATGTCGTTCGGTACGAATATTGTGGCCATCGACTACAAAACAGGCAAGGTCGCGTGGCGGCATGAGCTCACCGGCGGCAGCGTCGGTCTGCTGACGACTGCGGGCGGCGTGCTGTTCACCAGCGACGGACAGAATCTCGCGGCGTGGGATGCAAAAACCGGCAAGCCGCTCTGGCATTCGCAGATTGGCGGAGTTTCGAGCCCGCCGGAGACGTTCCTGCTGGATGGCAAGCAGCAGGTGCTTGCGGCGAGCCCGGCCGGGTTAATGCTGTTCCAACTGAACTAGCTCGCCGTTTAATTGAATCGGCCGACGATCAGCGTCATGTCGTCGTGTTGCGGAGCGCCGGCGGTGAAACGGTCGGCGCTCGTCATCAGTGAGTCGAGGAGTTGCTTCGGGCACAATTCACGGTTCGCAAGCGCCGCCTCGATCATGCGATCTTCGCCCCATTCCTCGTCGTCCGAGGTCATCGCCTCACTGATTCCGTCCGTGTAGCCGATGAAAATGTCGCCGTGCTGCAGCACTTCAACGCGCTCTTCGAACTCGACCGACGGCAATAATCCGACAATAGGACCGCAGGCTTCGAGCCGAATGACCTCGGCTGCCCCGCGCAGGACAACGGGCGGATTGTGGCCAGCGTTCACAAATCGGAGGGTACGCGTTACGGGCTCATAAATGGCCAGGAAGAACGTCGCATACCGGCTACTGGTGGACGACTCGAACACAATCTTGTTCAGCTTCGAAACGAGGCGGGCAATTCCGGTTGAATCAGCATCGAGTAGCCCATGCAGGGAGGCGCGTAGGCTCGCCATGAGCAGGGCCGCGCCGATACCCTTACCGGAAACATCGCCGATCACAAGCGCAACTCGGCCATCTTCGAGCTGGATCAAATCGTAATAGTCGCCGCCAACACCCAGCGCCGGCCTGCAATGCCCGGCCAGTTCGACGCCTGGGAGGCGCGGAATCCGCTGCGGAAAGAGCCGTTCCTGCACTTCCCGGGCAATCTCGATTTCCCGCTGAATTCGCTCGCTTCGCGACATCTCGCGCGCAAGCGATCGCGCCATCTCACCGATCTCCAGACTGATGCCCGTTTGTGTACCGATCGAAGCGAGCAGCCGCAGATCGATTGGCGAGTACGGTTCTTCCGAAAGTTTCGGTCCCAGCAGCATGACGCCCATGAGCTTGTCACGCCCTCGTAGCGGCAGCAGCACTTCCGCCCGGGCCGCATCGAGCGCCTGCTGATCGCGGTCGCTCGAATGGATAAACCAATCATCCGGCCGATCGCGATAGAGGACGGCTGGCGAGTTGGTCTTCACCAAATGCTGCACCGGCGCCGATGTTGCGGCGAGGGCAATGGCGCCTCCGCTGAATACATCCGCGCTACGCAGCAGCACCGCGGTGCGAGGCACGTGCAGAACTTCGGAAACGCGGCGACAGACCGTTTCGATCAGGAGGGATGGCTCGGGAATCGAGCGTATGCGGTCCAACAGCTCGCTGAGAACAACCTCGGTCTGGTAGGCTTCACGAAAGAATCGGCGGTCGAGCCATTCGCGCACACGGACGGCCGGAGCGCGCTTGACAAAGTTGAGACGAATGAAGAGGGCGACAACGAATATGGGTACAACTACATAGGCAAGCTTCTCGTTCCGCCGCAACGCCGGAATCACAAAGAACAACAGCAGCAATACGATGGCTGCCATCTGCAGGATCTCAAAGGTGGCGCGCGCCAGCAGGTACCGTGTTCCCATGCGCATCAGAATGCGTATGTCGAGGGCGCGCTGAACGACAACGACGTAGGCAAGACTGAGCGGAAAGATCAGCAGGAGGATCGCGCTGACATAACCGAGCCACTGCGTGGTTGCGGGGTCGACTCCAAACCGCGGAAGTAGTCCCCAGATAACCAGCGTGCTGCCCAGACCGACGACTGAGCCCGCACAGAGGACACGCAGGCGCCGAGTAGTGTCCGCGTTCGTGGCGCTCCGCAGGTTCGAGAAAATGGCGATCCAGTAGAGCGTTATCCAGACCAGATCGGTCCAGTCGAGCGCGTGGCTCACAAACGAGTCGATTTCCTGTAAATGTGGAACGATCGCGGGATTGTACCAGGCTCCGTAGTCGGACAGGAGTTCCCAGACGAGGCCGCTGACCTGAACTCCTACCGCGAGCCACTTAAGCCAGGGGATCCGTCGATCGATACGTGACCTCTCCGGGACCAAACCACAGGAGGACGGCGGGCGTCATGATGTTCAGGACGAGATGCCAGGCGAGCCGGAGAACGAGCCACGGCCCCGGCCACGCGTTGTAAGTGCTCACGGAAATGAACGACTCGGGCAGGCTCAGCAAGACGAGAATGAGCCATGCGTTGGGATCCGTGGGCCGCGCCAGGACCACCCAATAACCGATCAGCAGGCTGAAGAGCGGAACCGCGATGTGAAGAAACAGGACAAAGACGGATTCGCCCAGACCGGGATGGTCGTTGTATCCGCGCAGCGGAACCCCGATCGTGGCGCGGCTGCCGTCAGGCTTCACCACGTCGAGGACGGTATGACCGCCCGGATGAGCGTACCAGCGCGCCGCCTGAATCAGTGCGCGACCCCGCAGAGGAGCGCCGTCGATCGCTTCCACCGTATCGCCCTTCGCGAGGCCCGCCTTCGCCGCTTCCGGGCTCGTCGAAATGACGACCGGCCGGTACCATTCCGTCTGAAACGGTTCCTGTACCTGATGGCGGAGATCGAAGAAGCCGACCACCAGGGCAACCGATCCTGCGATCTGGTACGCGAGGCTGATCGCAATATAGAGCCCGAGCAGAAAATAGACGAAAACGGGGGCGCGTTTCCACATGGACGTCTATCAAGTCTCTCAGAAGGCCAGCCGAAAACGGCTCGATTAAATCGGACGGGATTCGACTATTTCGAAGCGTTGCTTGAGTCTCAGAAACGGCGTCTCGAAGTACCGGTATGAGAAGTGCGCGGCCACGACGCACAGCGGTAACGCCAGGCCGTCAACAGCGAGGACGTAGGGTGCGGAGTCTCCCCGGAGTCCCAGCGGGCGAATCAGCCGCGCTGCCAACTGCAAGATCGCGATGTGGAATACATATAGCCCGAAAGAGATTTTTCCGAGATACGCCAGCGACCTCGGGACGCGCTCAACTCCCAGCACGCCGATGAAAACGAGTGCGCAGCCCAGCGCGGTTGCGCCATACCCCACGTAGAAGCGCCAAAGAGAAAGGTGCAGGTCGGGTTGTATGATGCACACCACGCCTACCACCAGAAACAGCCCGGTCCCCGCGAGGATGCAGGTCGCGCGGGACCAGGGATTTCTGACCTCTAGGCGGTGGTCATGTGTCCACAGGGCGATCATTGCCCCAACCGCAAAAAACAGGAACTGGACGGGGGTATCAAACCACATCAGGATCCAGCCCTTGGGGTAATAGCGCCAGAGCCAAAGGGCCGCCACCGCGACAAAGACGAAAGAGGCGGTCCAGGCGAGCTTCCGGCCTCCGAATTTAGCGATCGGCGGCCAGATCAGATAGAACTGTTCTTCCACCGAGATACTCCAGAGAGGCCCCAGATAGTGCGGAATCTGGTGGGGTACCCAGTTCGCAATGAAAATGACGAAAACCAGCGCCGTTTTTCGATCCACCCAATGATGGCCCAGGAGGACCAGCGTGAAGACAGCGCTGAGAACAAGCGATCCGTAGTAGAGGGGCCAGATTCGAAGAGCGCGGCGCGTGAAAAAACGCCCCCAGGAAATCGTTGCGGTCTGATTTCGCTCCCGCATAAGAAGTTCCCTGATGAGATACGCGCTCAGCATGAAGAACATCGGCAGGCCGATAGAACCCGTCTTGGTAATCAGGAAGGCGATGCCGTGGGCGACGGGCCCGTGAGTCATCAGCAGGTGTCAGTCATCGCTCATCGCGTGATAACATCGCGCTTTCCGATATGTCCCGCTTGCTATCTATCATTGTTTCGACCGGCCTGAGCGCCGGTATTGTGGCTTTGGCCCAGGCGCCTCCGCCTCCTTCCGCCCCCGGAGGTCGGGCTGCGGCCCCGGGCGCTCGCGGACCGCGAACACCCCCGCCGACCCGCGATCCTCACACGCCCGGGTATGTCACCGCTAAGGAGTTACCGGACGGCGCCGTTCCTTCACCGACGGATGACGGGAACTTTATTCTCGGACCGACACATACTCCCGCGCCGGAGATGACGCCGAAGGACGACGTGCCGAAGGGCGCAATTTACGAGTTCACGATGTCATCAGCCGACAGCAAGATTTACCCCGGAATCGCGCGCGAGCAGGGGACATTCGGTACGCCGGACCCGGCTGAACCTTCGCGGCTCATCGTTACGACGAGCCATCCTGCGGCTTACACGCGTCATGTGGCTGTATATGTTCCTAAGCAGTATGTACCCGGAACCATTGCGCCGTTTATCGTCGGCGCGGACGGTCCCGACCGGATGCTGTTCCCCGCCCTCGACAGCCTGATCGCCGCGAAGAAGATTCCGGTGATGATCGGGATTTCGATCGGTAACGGCTCAGGCGACGCGCAGGGCAGCCAGCGCGGGATGGAATACGACACTATGTCCGGGCTGTACGCGGAGTTTGTTGAGCAGGAAGTGCTCCCGCTCGTTGAGAAGCAGTACAACGTGAAACTGACGAAGGATCCGGACGGGCGCGCGACAATGGGCGGAAGTTCAGGCGGATCGGCCGCACTGATTATGGCTTGGTACCATCCGGAGCTTTATCACCGGGTGCTTACGTATTCGGGCACCTACGTGAATCAGCAATGGCCGTGGAACCCCGAGACGCCTGGCGGCGCGTGGGACTTTCATCGCAAACTGATTCCGAACAGCGCGAAGAAGCCCATCCGGATCTGGATGGAGGTTGGGGATCGGGACAACTACAATCCCAATGTGATGCGCGATGAGATGCACGACTGGGTGTTGGCGAACGAGAACATGGCGAAAGTCCTGGCGGCCAAAGGCTACCATTATCAGTTCCTGTTCGCGGTGAATGCGGGACACACCGATCGGACGGTCAAACAACAGACCCTGCCTGAGGCTCTCGAGTATCTGTGGCAGGGTTATAAGCCAGTGACGAAATAGCGGCCGACACAGATTCGTCCTAGTGGACGAACCAGTATTCCGAAGTCGAGCTGGGCTTGCTGTCGAGCGATTCGTGCTTGATTAGCACATGCAACTCGCGTTTGCCATCGCGCTGGACTGCCTGGAGCCACACGTTGTCCACATAGCCGCCGCCAGGAATGCGGGCGTACAGCCATTTCGTGCGATTCCACGGTCGATAAGTCGCGTTCACTGTGGGGCCTTTATAGAACTGTCCGCCGGATTGTTTGACCCAAGCCCGCATAGAAAAATGCGATGCCTGAGGCAAGGCGCCGTTCAGGGATTCGTCGCCACAGCCGATCATCTTTACGTCGATGAAGAACGGCTCTCCGCCGTTGTCAAGATTGCGCCATCGCCCGTCTTCTGCGGGCGCGGCGCATTGCGCCAAAGCCGAGTGCGGTAGCACGAATGCGGCGGCGGTCAGGAAGGCGAATGCGAGCCCAGGCGCGTGTGCCATATCGAGTCCCTTCGAACACTTAGTGGACACGAGAGGACCAACGTTACAAACGCGTCGTTTCAGGCTGCGTGGCCTTCTTTGATCCGACGGCAGATTTCGCGAGCGGCATTATGGGCAGCCGCCTTCTTCGAAGGGCCGTCAGCGGCAACGCGGTAGGCGCGCCCGATTCGGACTTCCATCGTGAAAAGCCGAGCATGGCCGGGACCGCTTTCACCGAGAAGTTCGTATGAGGGCCGATCCAGGCCGCGATCGCGCGCGAGGCGTTCGAGTTCCGCGCGATAGTCGTGCGGCGGACCGGCGCCGGCGATCTGGCGCAGGACTTCTTCCTCCGGGATCGTGAAGCGCATGAGGATGTCGCGCGCTGGTCCAGCGCCCCCATCGAGGTAAACCGCGGCGAGCACGGCTTCAAACGCGTTTACCAGGAGACGTTGCTTGGAACGACCGCCGCAGGTTTCTTCGCCTCGACCTAGTTGCAGGTAGCGACCCAGGTCCAGACGATGCGCGGCGGCCAGAAGATGAGCGGCACTCACCAGATAATTCTTGAGGAGGGAAAGCTGGCCTTCCGCGAATTCGTGAAAGCGCGTGAAGAGCCATTCGCTCACAATCCAGCCGAGAACCGAATCGCCCAGAAATTCCAAGCGTTCGTTATCGAGCGGGAGTCCGGAGTTCGATTCGTTAGCGCTCGAGCTGTGCGTCAGCGCGCGTACAAGCAAAGCGCGGTCCCTGAATTCGTAGCCGAGGGACCGCTCCAGCTCTGCCAGATCTACGAGCAATGCCTATTTCTTGATCATCGCTTGCGCGCGGGTTTTGTCGCTCGCGGCGATCTTCTTGATCTGATCGTTAGCGTTCGGGGCCGCAGCGGCCTTGTCGAACCACTGGATCGCCTGATCCGGCTTCTTGGCGTCGAGCAGGGCTCGTCCGGCGCGGATCAGATCCGTCGGATCGGTGTCCATGTCAGCAACCTTCTGGAAGTCAGCATTGGCTTCGTCGATCTTGTCCTGATACGCGGCGGAGACTCCAAGTCCGAGGTATGTCTGGCCTATGAGATCGTTTTTCGCGTTGGTCCAATCGGCGTCTGGAAGCTGCGGATTTGGTTTAGGAGCATTGGCGAGAAGCTCGAGGGCCTGTTTGCCATACTTATCCACTTTGGCGAGCTTCTCAGCTTTGTCGAGATCGTTGACGTGCGTGGTGGCCGCGTAGGTTTTGCAGAGCAGCACCAACGCCTGAAAGCTTTGCGGATCCGCTTCGAGCGCCTGCTCGCCGTAGACGATTGTCTTTTCCGTATCGTTCTTCTGGCTGTAGGCGTCGGCCTCAAGGAAGAGCGCATACGATTTGAACTCGGTATCGGCGTATTTCGTGATGAGTTCGTCCGCAGCTTTAATGCGCGTATCGGGATCCTGCGCAGTCAACATCGCGTTCACGTCCGTAGCCTCGCCCTTGCTCTTCGGCTTCATCTGCTTCTGGGCGAACGCCATCGTACCGGCGAGCGCCAATGTGGTGAGAACGGCTGTACGTCTCATTTGGGGATCTCCTGATTTGAAATAGTCTGCAACTCTTTGCGCGCGGCATCGACCGCCTTTTCGGAGGCGCCGGGAACACCCATCGCGTCTTTGTAAAACTGCTCCGCTTTCTTCGGCTCGTTCGCGGCCCGGGCAAGGCGGCCCAGATACACCAAGCTCCACGCCTTGGTAAAACTGTCGGGTGATGCGCCCAGAGTCTTCTCAAATAGCTTAACCGCCGCGTCTGGCTGATTCTGCAACGCCGCGATGCGGGCGAGGCCATACCAGGCCTGGGCATGCTCCTCGTTGGATCCCTTCTGTTCCAATGCTTTCAGGAACAGCTCTCGGGCTTTGTCGAAGTTCTTCTTTGAATAGAGATCTTCGGCCTGCTCGATCGTCTTCGCCGAAGGCGATTGTTCGGGACCCGCAACGGCGACCTGTTTGGCTTTGCGCTGCAACTGGCCCGAGTCGAATTTGATCGCCGCGATGCGGGCGCTTTCGCGCTTCAGATCGATACCGTTGATCATCTCCTCGGTATAGAACCGCAAGCCTTGCTGTTGCTGCTCGAACGCAGGCAACTGCTCCGCGAAATAGGCGGTCAGGATGTAGCCCTGCCGCATTGCCCGATCGATGCCTTCCTTGTCTTTATCAAGACGGCATTCGACTGCTTTAATCAGGCTCTCGTTCGCAAGCAGGACGAAATCATTCTTGTAGGAGTCGTCGAGAGGAGAAAGCTGGACCAGATCAAGCAGGGAGCGCTTCTGTCTCAGGTCCATCCCGTACTTGATGGCAATAGGATCGATCTGAAAGTGCAAGTACGCGTGACGGATGTCGTAGAGGCGCGGCTTCTCCGACGGAGTGACGATGACGAACGCGTCGTCGCCGTAGTTGCGGGTCTGCACTTCCTCGGGCTCGCCGAGGAGATCGATGAAGACCGAAAATCGCCGCCCGAGATAGGCTCCCGTGCCGACGCGCATATAAGCGTCGACCTTAGTGGCCATTTCAAGGATCGGAGTATGGTATTTCTCGAGTTCTTTGTCGTAGATCGGTTCGACCCGCCGCCACAGCTTTTCAAGGTTAGCCTCGCGATAAAAGTCGATCATCAGCGGCTCGAGGCCGTCGAGGGCGCGGGCATCCGGAGGCACATCTACGTCGCGCGTGCGCCAGGAAAAGTCCGGGGGGCCGCTAACCGAAAGCGCCCACGAGATGTACTGCGAAAGGTTCTGCACGCCCGCGTTCGGCCCCGGTTTGGGCAGATGGTGTTTATAGAAAAGCTTGAGCTGAGCGAGGCTGGGGATGTTCTGCTGGGCGAGGTATTCGCGAATCTGCGCGCGGAGCGGGTTGTTGTCTGGAAGGTTTAGGCCCTCGTCGTAGCCCGCCGCGTTGATGGCAGCCAAGGTGTAGAAGAGGTTCTCGTTGGCGTCGAGCCGGAGGGATTCCCCGCCCTGCAGGCTGCCAACGCACAGCAGACATATGGCGGCGAGGAACGAAATACGCGTCAAAATGCTTGTGCCTGAAGGGCTAGTTTACCATTGTTCAGGGTCGTGAATCAGTCTTGAGGCAGCCGCGGATCATGATGGTCTCCTCGGAGGTCCGCCCATGGGCGAAGAGCGGCGGACTCGCCGACGTTGTCGGTTCCCTGCCCGCTGCGCTGACCCGCTTCGGGCACAAGGTTTCCGTAGTTATTCCGCGTTATATGGACGCGGTGAAGGTGCCCGCCAGCCGAATCGCTGACCAAATTCCGATCTACATCGGCGGTGCGGCCCGGTTCGTCGGAGTCTGGGCTCTCGAATCGAACGGAGTGAGCCACTATTTCGTTGACGAGCCGATCCTTTACGGACGCAACGGGCTGTACGGAGACCAGAGCGGCGAGTTCGGCGATAACCACTACCGTTTCGCGGTGCTATGCCGCGCGGCGCTTGAAATTGCGCGGCGCTTCAGTCCGACGGATATTTTTCATTGCCATGACTGGCAGACAGGCCTCCTTCCGCTTTATTTGAAGGAATCTCCCTCGCTCGACCCGGCGTTCCTTGGCGCTAAGACGCTCATGACGATCCACAATCTGGCCTATCGCGGCCTCTACGGCCGCGACGTGATGCCGAGCATCTCCCTGCCGCCGAGGTTGTATCGTCCGGACCTGATTGAGTTCTGGGGCGGCGTCAGTCTGCTCAAGGCTGGGCTTGTATACGCCGACGAACTCAGCACGGTGAGCGCAACTTATGCCCGCGAGATCCAAACGTTGGAACAGGGCGAAGGTCTCGACGGGCTGCTACGCGCTCGAAGCGCCTCGCTTTACGGTATCGTAAACGGAATTGACGACGATGTGTGGAATCCGGCAGACGACCGATATATTCCGGCATGCTATTCCGTGAGTGATCTTTCCGGAAAAAGCGCCTGCAAAAAAGACCTTCTGGCGGAGTTCGGCCTTGCAGCTACCGCCATGGGCCGGCCCCTGCTCGCAATAATTTCGCGTTTTGCCGATCAGAAGGGTTTTGACATTGTCCGATCGATCGCCTGGGAATTGATGGCCCACGATGATATCTACCTGGCCGTGCTGGGCAGCGGCGACCCGTCGATTGAGGATATGTTCCGGTGGCTGAAGCATCACTACCAGGACCGCGTGGGGCTGAGGATCGGGTTCGACGAATCCCTTGCGCATCGAATAGAAGCAGGGGCTGACATCTTCATCATGCCGAGCCGGTACGAACCATGCGGATTGAATCAGATGTACAGCCTGCGATACGGCACGCCACCGGTGGTCCGCGCCACTGGGGGGCTCGAGGACACGGTGCAGGCAACTCCAGACCCGGCTCCGACCGGGTTTAAATTCGTTGACTACAATGGGGGTGCTTTGCTTTGGGCCATACGCCAGGCATGCAGCGCCTGGACGGATCGGGAGTCGTGGACAGCAATGATGGCGAGAGGAATGCGAAAGGATTTTTCGTGGGCGGCTTCAGCAGCCGCTTATTCGCGACTGTACGGCGATTTGCATCCGGGAACCGCATAAACGAATCTAAATAAGCGAGGATTTCATGTCAGGAACGAACACACTTAATTTCACCGAGGCCGGTTGGGACACGGAGGTTCTGAAGTCCGATCAACCCGTGCTGGTGGATTTCTGGGCCACGTGGTGCGCACCTTGCCGCGCCATGACGCCGATTATCGACCAGTTGGCGACCGACTACGCCGGAAAGGCCCGCATCGGGAAGCTGAACGTGGACGAAAATCCGCACGTGGCGGCGCGCTACCAGGTACGCGGCATCCCGACGATGCTGTTGTTCAAAAATGGCGCGCTTGTGGCCTCGAAAGTCGGTTCGACGAATAAAGGGGAACTGCAGAAGCTGATCGACGCGCACGTGGCGGCCCCTGCGGCTGATCCCGTTCAGGCCGCGTAAGGTCAGGCCTTCGCCGGGGTCGACGCGGATCTCGGGCCGAGGGCGATCACGAAATATTCGGCGGGCTCCGTCCCGGGATTCTTCCATCCGTGCACCAGGCCGGATGCGACATATCCGACGGAGCCCGGCCCAATCCGTGTCGTCTTCCCACTGATCGTCACATCCAGTTCACCCTTCCACAGCATCACCATCTCTTCGTGAGCGTGCGAGTGCGGGCCGTGCGGCTCCTGTCCCGGACCGAGTTGGGTAATGTGCACCTCAACCGGATCCTTCAGGTGAGTCAGACCGTCAAGCACGGCGCGGGACTGATTTTTGCCGTTTTGCTTAACCGGGAGGTCCGAATACTTGTAGACTTTCGCCGGCAAGACCTGTTTGGCAGGTTCCTCCTGCGCGGCCGCGGCGGCGGCGAGCCCGGGTATCAGGAGAGAGAGTTCACGCCTGGTCAAACGCATATTTACGGAGATTCTATCCCAGTTCTAAGCGGACTCTCATATTATTGAGGCTGTTGTTATTCTGTTAACCTGCCAACCGCGCCAGTGACCGATCCGATCCCGACATCGCCGCCGCTTCAGACCGCGTCGAGCGAAGTCATACGAGACATCAATCGAAGAATCGTTCTGAACCTGATCCGCACCCGGCAGCCCATCTCGAGGGCCGATCTCGCGCGGGCGTCGGGGATGCAGAGGAGCACCATCTCGCTGATTGTTGAAGACCTGGTTGAGAACGGCTGGGTCATCGAAGGACCGACGGGGCGGCTGCCCCGTGGGCGGCGCCCAACGTATCTGAGGCTGAACGACGAACGAGCCATAGTCGGCGTAGACGTCCGCCCGACGCAGACGACGATCGCGCTTTCGGACGTGAACGGAAAATTCAGCTCGCAGGAGGCGATGGCGACGCCGACCGATCCAAAAGTCGCCCTCGAGGAGATGATCGCGCGCATCAAGCGGATCGTGCGAAACAGCAAGGGGCGGAAGATCGAGGGGGTCGGCATCAGCCTGCCGGGTCGTTACGACCGTGCGAGCGACCGCCTGGTCTTCGCTCCAAACCTGAAATGGCGTGACGTAGACTTGCGGACTCCCATCGTAGAGGCGACGGGACTGGAAGTCGAACTCGAAAATGCCGCCAATGCGTGCGTGCTCGCTGCCGTGTGGTTTGACCGGATGGAGTCATTCCGCAATCTCGTGGTCGTGACGGTTTCGGAAGGTATCGGCGCGGGGGTACTTGTGAACGGCCAACTGGCGCGCGGGCTGAGCAGCATGGCGGGTGAGTTCGGGCACGTGCCGCTGGACCCGGAAGGCCCCCCGTGCGGGTGCGGGAGCCGCGGTTGTTGGGAGGTATTCGGGTCGAATCGCGCGGCGCTGCGGTATTACCTGGAATCGAGCGCGGACTCCGCAGGGTTGAGTTTCCCGGATCTCCTGAGCCTGGCGGACCAGGGGAATGTGAAAGCCATTCTGGCGCTCGAAACGATGGCGAATTACCTCGGCCAGGGCATGCGCATGATTGTGGCGGGGCTTGCGCCGGAACGGATTCTGATTATTGGAGACCTGACGCGTTCCTGGCGGCGATTCGGGCCGATCATCGAGAAGCAGGTGCGGGCACAGGCTCTGACCGGCGGCGAGGTGCCGGCGATCGTCCCCGTACACGAAGATGGCATGGCCCGCCTGAGGGGCACAGTCGCGCTGGTTCTGCAGAAGCACTTCAACACTTCGCGTGAGGCAGTTTTTTAAAGGCGCGGCGACTCGCTCAGCCTACGCGCCCGATCGAGCAGCAGATCGCGCTCGCGCGTGTTGCGTGTCATCGAGGCGGCTCGGGCGAATTCGGAGACAGCTTCGTTAGCACGACCGAGTTTCGCGAGCAGATCACCGCGCACGCTCGGCAGCAGGTGGTAGCCGATCAGGCGATGGTCGGAGCAGAGTTGGTCTATGAGTTCCAGTCCCGCGGACGGGCCGTATGCCATGCTTACCGCAACAGCGCGGTTCAGATCCACAACCGGCGAGGGAGAGATCGCGGCCAAGTCCGCGTAAAGGCCAACAATCCGCCGCCAGTCGGTTTCATCCGCTGTGACAGCGCAAGCGTGGCAGCTGGCGATGGCGGCCTGCAACGTGTACGGACCACGGTTGGCAGCGAGCCTCTCGGCCCGTTCGAGGCTGGCAAGGCCGCGCCGTATGAGCAGCTGATCCCAAAGCCCCCGATTCTGTTCGAGCAGGAGAATCGGCTCTCCGGATGGCCCGATCCGGGCGCGGGACCTCGACGACTGGATTTCCATCAGCGCTACCAGTCCATGGACTTCGGGCTCCGACGACGCGAGTTCCGCGAGGATGCGGCCCAGTCTGAGTGCGTCGTCGCATAACGCGGGCCGAAGCCAGTCGTCTCCCGCCGCAGCGGTATAACCCTCGTTAAAGATCAGATAGATAACCTCCAGGACGGAGGCGAGGCGCGCCGTCAGTTCCAAGCCGCGCGGCGCTTCAAAGGGAACGCTGGCCTCTGCGAGAGTTCGTTTTGCGCGTACGATCCGTTGAGCGATGGCGGGCTCAGACGAGAGAAATGCCCGTGCGATTTCGGCGGTGCTGAGGCCGCCGAGTAGCCGGAGCGTGAGCGCCACGCGGGCCTCGGTCGAGAGCACCGGATGGCAGGCCGTGAAAATCAGGCGCAGCAGATCGTCGCCGATCTCGTCATCCATGCGGGAGTTGAGATTTGCCACGTAATCCTCCGCGATGGCAGAGCTATTCCAGCCGTATTCCTGATGCTTCCGTTCGGTCCGTTTGTTCCAGCGCAGGAGGTCGATCGCGCGCCGCCGGGCGATGGCCATCAGCCACGCGCCCGGATTGCGCGGAATGCCCTCCGTCGGCCACTGTTCGAGGGCGGCGATGAGCGCGTCGTTCGCAAGATCCTCGGCGAGGCCGAGGTCGCGCACGATGCGCGCGACACCGGCAATGACCCGCGCCGATTCGATTCTCCAGACAGCCTCAATCGCCGGGGAAATCATGGACTTGGCGGACTTCGATGACCTCGTTATCCGACGCAGGGCAACGCTTGGCCCATTCCACGGCTTCCTCTTTGGATTTGACCTGAATCAGCCAGTAGCCGCCGACAACCTCTTTGGCTTCGGCGAACGGCCCGTCCTTCACAGCCGGCATTCCTCCTTTGAAGGACACCCTCACGCCAGTCGACGGCGGATGGAGGCCATCCAGGGCCAGCAGAACGCCCGCCTTGCGAAGTTCGTCGTTGTACTTCATCATCTCCGCGACCCGCTCCGGATCGGGCATCGTGCCGGGGGAGGCCTTTTCGTAGCCACCCGGAATCATGATCATCATGAATCGCATGATGTTCCTCAGGCCCTGGGCGGCGCGGCTGGCTCGTCATACAGGAGGCGAATCTCGGTCTCCCCCTCGCCAGCCACTTCCATGAAGCTCTTCACGTACTCGATAGCCTGTTCCTTCGAATCCGCGCGCAGAATCGCCAGACCGCCGATCAGCTCTTTCGCTTCCGTGAACGGGCCGTCCTTGACTGCGAACCCCGAACCATTCATCGTGACGCGCGCCCCGAACTTGCTCGGTGCACAGCCTTCCGCACTCAGAAGACCTCCCGATTGAGCCGACTTCTGAATATAAGCTCCCATCCGCTCCATTTCCTCTTGAGTGGGCGGGCTTCCCTCCGCCTTCGCCGGCTTATACAGACAAAGAAATCTCATGCTTTTTCGATTCTTCCTTTCCTTTCATTTATACGGGACCGGAAACCCGGCCTTCACTGATGCGTCGAACGGAAACGGGCTGAATCGACATGTTAGGGGAAAAAATCTGTGACAGTGTGCCCCAATGCCGTGTCAATAAGCTCAAGGAACAAGGGCGCACGATTGTTAAGCTGCCTGAAATCAGTGGCCTGCACTGGAAAGACGAATGCTTAGCATCGACGGGCCTTTTTATGTCCCGCGTCTTCTTTATCAGTGTCGCGCTCATTATGGCGGCGGTCGCGCCGGCGGCAACGCTTCAGCAACTATCGGTGGATCAGATGACGGAGAGCGCCACGTCTATTGTTCGGGCGCGAGTCGCCGGATCGTCCGCAAGTTTCACCGGCCCGACAATCTATACGCACTATATTCTGCAGGTCACGGAGTCCTGGAAGGGTTTCACTCCGGCAGAAGTAATGCTCCCCGGCGGAGTCGTGAACGGGCAGCGCCAGTCGTTTCCGGGAGTGCCCGTCCTTTCGGTCGGAACCGAATATGTCCTGTTCCTGTGGACTTCGTCTTCTACCGGGATCACCCATTTGGTCGGGCTTTCGCAGGGCCTTTTTAATCTCAGCAAGCAGGAAGACGGGTCCATTTTAGCGACTCGCCCGCTTATCGGCGAGATGATTCTCGACGCGAAAGGCCGTAAGGTGGCTGATCACGCCGTCACCATGCCCGTCGCCACGCTGCGCAGTCATGTAAGCCGCTCGCTCACGGGAGCGGCGAAGTGAGAGGCCGCGGTCTGCTCCTGGGCTTCGCCGCGTTCGCGCTGCCGCTTCCCGCTTATTACCACTTCATCCACTATCTGAACGGCGTCAACGTACCGGAAAAGTATGATTTGACGACGCTGCCGAGCAGCACCGTAACGTTTTTCGTCTCGGAGACCGGACCCACGACCTTCAATCAGACCGACACGTTCAATTCGGTTCTGACGCAGATTCAGCAGGCGACGCAGGTCTGGAACGGAGTGAGCGCGTCGGCGCTGCGCGTCGCGTTTGGTGGGCTCGAGAATGCTTCGACCCCGCAGAACACACCGGCTGCGGACGTGATTTTCGAAGATCTGCCCCCCGGGCTTTACGGCTATGGTGGTCCGACATCGAGCCTGGCGGCAGTTACCCCCACCAATGGGGCTGCTTTTATCCCGATTCAGCGCTCAACCGTGCATCTGAACCGAAATCTGACGGTCTTGCCGGGACCGAGCTACGCTTCCACGTTTTTTATGACGGTGGTCCATGAGATGGGCCACGCGCTGGGTCTGCAGCATACTTTTACTTCGGCAACCATGTCTCAGGCGACGACGCGGGCGACGACGTTGAGCCATCCGCTGGACGCGGACGACATTGCGGGGCTCGCGGTTCTCTACCCGACCTCTTCGTTCGGTCAGTTCGGGACGATCACGGGGCAGATCACAACTGGCCGGAAAGCCATGCACATGGCCTCGGTAGTCGCCATTCATCCGGGTTGGGGCGCGGTGAGCGCGATGACGAATCCCGACGGAACATACCAGATTCAGGGACTCCCGCCGGGGCCGTATTACGTGTACGCTCATTCGATTCCGCCGGACGCGAATATCATGGGGCCCTGGGCGCAGGATGGAACGGTAGTGCCGCCGTCCGCGCCTACCACCGCGGTCTTTTACGCGAACAGTTCGGCGAATCCCGCACCGCTCTCCATTCAGGCAGGAAAGACTCGGTCAAGCGTCAATATCGATCTGCCCGGACGGTCGTCTGTGGAGCTTTACGACGTTCAGATTTACGGCTATTTCAATTACAACAACGCGTCGATCGCCGTTTACCCCGCATACCTCGACATGATTTCCGGATACACGGCCGTAAATGCCACAGGTAACGGGCTGGGACCTAATCTGACCGGCGTTCAGATTATGGGCGGTAACGCCTATGCGTACGGGACAACTGTTTCCCAGGCGAACGGCGAATACTACGCAACGATCGACGTGGCGTTCAGCCTCGGGGCGGCGACGGGCCCTCAGCACCTGATTTTTAACACAGCGGACTACATGTACGTAGCCCCTGCGGGCATTACCCTGACGAAGGCCCTTCCGCCGACGGTAACCGCTGTGACCGCCAACGGCGACGGCACCGCAACAATTACTGGAACGAACTGGGCCGCTGACAGCCTGATTTATTTCGATGGGCTGCCGGCGTCGATCGCATCACTCGATCCCGCCAAGGGAACCGCGACGGTGACGCCGCCGCCGGGTTCCACGGGTCAGACGTCAGTGGTTACGGTTTATAACAGCGACGGCCAGAATTCTCAATTCCTTCAGCTTTCCTCGCCTCCGACTTACGCGTATGGCAGCGCTGGCTCAGCGGTGATCGCGTCGATCAGCCCGGCAGCGTTGCCTGCCGGAGCGGAGGCGATGGTCGATATCACGGGAACGGGATTCACATTTGCGCCCGGGCGGGTTTCCCTGGGCTTCGGGACCAGCGACATCACCGTACGGCGCGTCTATGTCCTTTCACAGGCGCATATTCAGGCGGATGTTTCAATCGCCCCAGGCGCCGCACTCTCGAATCCCGACGTGAGCCTGATGTCTGGATTCCAGCTCGCGACAGTGACGGCGGGATTTCAGATCACAGCCGCTGTACCGAACCTTCCGGCCGCTGTCCCGTCTCTGTTCAATGCAATTACCGGTCTTAACGGAAGCTATGCGGGGGCTATCGTGAGCCTCTATGGAAGGAACCTGGCCGTGCCCAACGGAACCACATCCGTTCTCATCGGCGGGCAGCAGGCAGGGATTCTCTATTCCTCGCCTTCGCAGATAAACCTTCAGATCCCCGCCGGGCTGCAACCGGGACCCGCCGTCCTGGCGCTGAACAACGGAGCGGTCGCCGCGTATCCGGTGGTCGTCTCAATTGATCCCACGCCCGCGATGATTGCGACAGTCCACGACAACAACGGAGCGGCAATTACGCCGTCCAACCCCGCTCATCCGGGCGACTACATTACGCTGGGCCTCAGCGGCTTCGGCTCCGGAGGAACGATCGATCCCTCGCGTGTTCAGATCGGTGTCGCGGGGGCGATGCAGAATGCCGTCAGCGTGACTGCGCAGGGTGACGTCTACCAGGTTGCGTTCACTCTGAGTTCGAGCGTTCCGATCGCTTCGAACGATTCGCTGATCGTGTACCTCGATGGACACAGCAGCTATCCGGCAACGATAGCAATCGCGAACGCCAACAACATTTTCAGCGCGCCCGCAGTCGCTTCTTCCGGTAATTAGCCGACCCTGGGATATAATCCCGCTGTCATGCAATCGCTTCGCAGAGGATTCCTCCGCCGTGTCGCGGGAATTTCGGCCGTCGCAGGCGCGGCGCAGGGCCGCGCCGCCGCTCAATCATCGGCCGCTGATCCCACAGCCTTGCCGCGTTACGCGCGGGCGCAGAATTACAAATCGCTGAAGCAGTCCAGCTTCGATACCACGGGGGGAAACTCGGACCGCTGGCCGATCGCCCCGGGCGCGACTCAGGAACTCTTCCGCGCGAATGGTCCCGGGATCGTGACGCACATCTGGTTCACGATCGCGGCGCAGAGCCCGAACCATCTGAAGGAAATCGTTATCCGCGCCTACTGGGAGGGCAATTCGAAGCCGAGCGTCGAGGTTCCGGTGGGAGATTTGTTCGGACTCAATCTTGGGCAATACGTGATTTATCAGTCGGCATTTCTGAACTGCTCTTCAATCAAGGCGCTGAACTGCTATTTCGCGATGCCCTTCCGGCGATCCGCCCTGATCACCGCAACCAATGAGGGCAAGCAGCCGGTGGGCTCTTTCTATTCGAATATCGATTACCAGCTTGTGACTTCTTTGCCGGACGACATCGTCTACTTTCACGCTCAGTATCGCCAGAAGACCCCGAATACCGCGGTAAAGTTCGCGGCGGGCGAGAAAGAACTAAACACGGACGGCAAAAACAACTACGTGTTCGCGGAAGCGCGCGGGCGCGGACATCTGATGGGGATTACGATGGGTGTGCTCCAGAACGGGGATAACTGGTTCGGCGAAGGCGACGACATGATCTTTATCGACGACGAAGCCAAGCCGGCGATTATTGGGACGGGTACAGAGGATTACATCAACGGCGCGTGGGATTTCGGCGGACGCGACGGCGCGATTCCTTTCGCACATCTCTATAACGGCGCGCAGTTCATTCAATCCGCAGAACACGGCGGCGGCCGTTATCTGGTTTACCGCTGGCATGGGGATAATCCCGTGACCTTCCAGCGTTACCTGAAGCACACAATCGAGCACGGACACGCCGACGACCGTGGCGACAACTTCTATTCGGTCTGCTACTGGTATCAGTCCGAACCTTATACGGACTTCCCACCGCTTCCTGCGGCGGCCGACCGCATTCCGGTTCTGAAAGGCTGATTTCCATGAAAATTTCTCTACTGTTGCTGCCTCTGGTCGCCATGGCGGCGGATCCGTCCGGGTACGACCACTTCACAGCTAAGGAACTTGATCAGAAAGCGCAGGAACTCCACGCGAAGGCTAAGGAAGGCCAAGTGAGCCAGACACTCGCTTCGTGGGGCAATCATTCCGTTCTCGCCGTTCACCGCGAAGCGAGCGGACAGGCCGAATATCACGAAAAACAAGCCGACATCATTATGGTGCGTGGCGGTGAAGGTACGCTCGTGGTGGGTGGCAAGGTTGTCGATGGCAAGGACACTGCGCCAGGCGAAATCCGAGGCGCCAAGATTGACGGCGGCGAGCAGCATGCGCTTCGCGCCGGGGACGTGGTTCATGTGCCCCCGCGCACTCCGCATCAGGTCCTTCTGAAACCGGGCCAGAAGATCGACTACGTGGCGGTTAAGGTCGACGCGCAGTAATCAGACATACTGGCGACCGAAAAACCAAACCGTGAGCACCCAGGCATAGGTCAGGATTGCGATGCGCGCGTGCTGGGCGTTGAGTCGCTTCACGAGTATCGCCCCGATGTATCCGCCAATCACGCCGAGCGCCAGCATGGGCACGCCGACCCTGTAATCGAGCGCGCCGCGCCACGCGAAGATCGCGACCGCGAGCGTATTGATGAGGCAGGCGCAAAACATGCGCAGTCCGCTCGCGGAATGGACATCGAGGTTCGTGGCGACGAGATAAAGAGCGATCATCAGAACCCCCATCCCTGCGCCGAAATATCCGCCATACGTCGAAATGACCAACTGACCGAGGAGCAAAGCGGCGAAGGATTCGTGCCCGTGACGCCGCATCGCAACCCTTCTGATCCAGGGAGCCAGCGTGAACACAGCCGTTGCGACGAACAGTAGCCACGGCACGAGGATGGAAAACGTGGAGTTCGACGTCACCAGCAGCAGGATGCTGCCGGTGAGAGAGCCGACAAAACTCGTCGCGGACAGTAGCCCCAGAGATTTCGCGGTAATTTTTCTAAGAGTGTCCCGATAGACCCACGCCGAGGCGAAGGCTCCGGGCAAGAGTACAAGGGATGCCGTGGCGTTGGCCTTTACGGGCGCGACGCCCGCAAGGAGCAGCGCCGGAAAGGTCAGAAACGTGCCACCCCCGGCAAACGCGTTCGAGACCCCGCCAAAAAACGCGGCTGCAAGAAGAATCAGATATTGGATCACGGATGGAAGGGGAGCGGAGCCCGGCTGGATCGTTCGGAAGTGAGATCGGCCTCTTCGATTTCGAGATTGACGACGATGGGCTCCTGACCGCTGCGAACGACCACTGCTTCCACGGGCTCGTCGGCACGAGCGTTCATCTCCTGATGCGGTACGTAAGGCGGAACGTAAATGAAATCTCCGGGACCAGCCTCTTCACTGAATTCGAGATGATCGCCCCATCGCATGCGAGCCCGGCCGCGAACGATGTAAAGAACCGTTTCCAGCTCGCCGTGGTGGTGTGCGCCGGTGCGAGCATTGGGCTCGACGACCACGGTCCCCGCCCATAGCTTGCTCGCGCCGGCGCGCGCGTGCGTAATCGCGGCGGCGCGCGTCATGCCTGGCGTCTGTGGAGTATTCGTATCGAGTTCACCCGCGCGGACGACTCGCACGCCTTCGGTCTTCCAGTCCGGCATTCAGTTTTTGCCCGCGTACCGGCGGAAAAAGGAGTCAGGCTTCCATGAGGGCCGGGCGGATCCGTTTGCCACGCGTTCGAGGAGTCGCGCGGCCAGTTCGTCGAACTTCTCGGCCGCGCCTTTATCGACGGGTTGATTCAAGTCGTCCGAGACTGCGTGATAGCGCTCGGTCAGCCAGGTCTTGAAGATCTTTTCTTCCGGCGTGCCCTTTACATAACCGTCTTTCATCGCGAGCGCTGGAACCCCGCGGAGAATGAAACTGTACTGATCGCTGCGGATGAAACTGTTGCGTTCGGGGTCAGGATCGAGCTGCGGCTCGATGCCCATCCCTTTCGCTACCGCGCTCACGTCGTCGCCCAACGTGGATTCGCCAAGCCCATACACAGTGAGGCGCTTCAGAGGATAGAGCGGAAGAAACATATCCGTGTTGATGTCAGCCACGATGTTCTTGGCGGACACGGTTGGGTTCCCGGCGAAATATTTTGAGCCGAGGAGGCCTTTCTCCTCGCCGGTGACGATCAGGAAAAGAATCGAGCGGCGCAGTTTTGGCTTCGATTCGTGGAGCTTGGCAGCGGTATCGAGCACGGTCGCAACTCCGGCGGCGTTGTCCATCGCGCCGTTGAAGATCGAGTCGCCGTTCACCGGCTTGTCCGTGGTCCCGAGATGGTCGATATGCGCGGACATAACGACGTATTCGCTTTTGAGCATGGGGTCCGAACCGGGGTAGACGGCTGCGATGTTCTGGGACGTTACCTCGGAGCGGATAACGGCGGTTTTGGCTTTCAGCCGGGCGGGTATCTCAAAGTGCGGGAGAGGCTTCCCTGCCTCGGCGAGCGCGATGAGTTCTTCGAAATTGTGACCCGTGCCTTCGAGGAGCGCATCGGCGTGGGCCGGATTCCATGCAACTGCGATCTTTTCTCCTTCCGTGTCATTGCTGCCCGGCGCCGCCAGCACCATCGCAGCCTGGCCGCGGTTGGCGGCCTGCCGCTGCCAAGGAATGTCCATATGTTTGGGATTGGCGATAGAGACAATCCCGATGATTCCCGCGGCGCGCAGCGTCTTCCACCGCTCCGCGCCGGACTGATAGTGCGCGGCAAGCGCGCCGGACAGATTCTTTGGCGCGCCGGCGAGGTAGACAGCGACCTTTCCTTTCGTGTTGAGCCCGGCGAAATCGTCGTACCCGATTTCCGGCGCCTTCAGACCATATCCTACAAACACGAGATCGGCTTCAACGGTCGGCGCAGGGTCAACCCGCGCAGAAATCATGGCGTCATCCCCGAGTGTCAGAGCTTGCTCTTTGCCGCCGCGAACCAGCGCGAGAGAAGACCCGCTCTCATTGAGACGCAGAGTACGGAACTTGACGGGCTGGATGTAGCCCTGTTCGCCGGCCGGTTTGAGGCCGTCGCGTTCGAACTCGGAAGAAACGAATTCGGCGGCCTTACGGTGGCCTTCGCTGCCGGTATTGCGGCCTTCGAGTTTGTCGGCAGCCAGAAACTCGACGTACGACCACCAGCGTGCTCCCGGAGAATCGGCGCCAGCCGGAAGGGCCAGTGGCGCCGTGGCGATCAGAGCCCACGCGATGCTCTTCATCGCCTGTTCCACGCATCGCGAACGGCGCGAATCTGCGCCGCATGCGTGTGGACGTGCTTTCCGAACCGCTCGACCCAGGCGAGAAGAGACTCTACGCCACGCTCCGGATGGTTGCCGGTACGTTCGAACGTGGCGGGTGGAAGCGATTCGAGCAGACGAGTCGTATCTTCGCGGAGGGAACGAAAGCGGGCCAGCGAGTCGAGGGCATCAGCGTGTTGGTAGCCGAGGTTTGCGGCCCATTTTTCCTGATCGAACGGGATCAGGGTCGGATTATCTTCCGCAATAATCTGGCGCAGTCTCATGCCGACAACGATTTCGGTATCGGCAACGTGCCGCGCGAGTTGCTTAATATTCCATTTACCCGGCGCGGGCGCAAACGCGGTCTCCTCGGGAGTCGCGCCCACGATAGCGGACTCCAGAGCCGCGAGACCACGCCGGAATTCGGCGACCGCTTCGGTGTGATTGGCCATGCTGTCTATTATGCGCGTGCGCATGAGCCGGTCGGAGCGTCGAGGCGGGTCGCCATTATTCGTTACTTACCAAGGATGCGATCCGCCTTTTTATCAATCTTCTTCTCTTCGGCCGCGTTGAGCCTGCCCCGGCGCCTCTGCTGGGACGCGCGAGCTTTCGCGTTGCGAGCGTGCGCTTTATCCGGCATCGGGTATTTGCGCTGCTCCGGAAGTCCGAAGTCGCTCTTGGGCTCGGAGTTCTCTTTCGCAGCATTCAACTTTGACATAGCGCCCTCCGCGCAAGAGTGAAGCACGTGGGGCGCCGGAAGCAGCCGATGCTACGAAGCCACGGAGACAAAACCAGGCGCGGGCGCCAGAAAAGCGTTCCACCGAAGATCGCTCGCCGGATTCTCATCGCTCAGGGCCTTCTCAATCGCGAGATCGGCCACTGCGTTGACGATCCACTCGAAATTGATCGGGCCCACGGAATGGTAATCGGCGTCGGGCGCAGGATTCAGAAAGTCGATCGCATAGGGAACCCCGTCCTGAACAGCGAATTCCACAGTATTCAGATCGTATCCGAGCGCACGACAGAGTTTCAGAGCATCGTCCTCTACGCGAACGAGCAGCGCGGGATCGACCGACTCCGGGTTCTGCAGATATCGTTGCGCGTGCGGCAGTCGCGGGTCGTACAGCATGATATGAACCTTTTCCTGCCCCACCACGTAGCAGCGGAAGTACTCCTTGAACTCGACTGCCGTCTGAAGCGTCATACAGAGGTCGCCGGTCTCGTCGTACGCGCGGAAAAATTCGTCCGAATTCGTCACGCGGTAGACGCTCTTCCATCCGCCACCGCTGAAGGGTTTCAGGAAGGCGGGAAACCCGATGTAGTTGAATACTTCATCCCACGGCAGCGGGTACACCAAGTTCCGCATCGACCGCGCTGTAGTTCCAGGCGGGTTGGATTTGTGGGGCAGGATGACTGTCCTTGGAACCGCGACGCCAATCTTCGATGCAAGCGCATAATTGAAAAACTTATCGTCCGCCCCCCACCAGAACGGATTGTTGATGACGATGGTCCCCCCCAGCACGGCGTTTTTCAGGTATGCGCGGTAAAAGGGAATGTCGTGCGAGATGCGATCCACAATGACCCGATAGCCGGAAGGCTCCGCCATCTGGATTGCGCCAATTTTGATATGTTCTGCCGTGACGCCGGGGATGCCGCGCGCGTTGATCCGGTCCACCAGGGCGGGCGGAAACGTGTTTTCCATCCCGTAGATCACGCCGATTTTTCTCGATTCCACTGAGTTCGATTTCGCCGAGCCGCTCATAGCCGTCGATCGCCTCCCGCAAACCGCCCGGTAAGTGTACCTCATCCGAAATACGCCTGCGCCATGGAGCGCCACAGCGGCCAGTCATGTTCTCTGCGATCACCCCAGATATCGAGGCGGTGCGGAATTCCCTTCGCGCCCATGATGCCGTCCATGCGGCGGTTTTCGCCGAGGCAGATATCCCAGTCGCCCGCGGCGAGAATGTAGCGGTTGCCGCTCCGATATCGGCTCAGATACCAGTCGTCGGTCATGTTCGGAAGGAAATCGACAGGGTTGTTGAAGTAGCAATTGTCGTCGTAGTAACCGTGCAGAAAGGATCGGATATCGAACGAGCCGCTCATGCTGACGCAGGTGGTGAAGATGTCGGGACGCCGGAGCGCTAGGTTCATGGCGTGGTAGCCGCCGAAGCTGCAACCTGTGACAACAATGGCTGGAGCCCAGTTGCGATTGCGCACGAGCGGCACGACCTCATTAAAGATGTAGTCGTTGTAACTGGCCTGGCGGCGGGCGCGGTCAGCCGGATGCGCTGCGCGGTTGTACCAGCTTTCGGCATCCACGGAATCGACGCAGAAGGCCTGGAGGCGGCCGTGTTCGAACGCTTCCCACACGGCGTCGATCATGCCGCGATCTTCATATTCGTAGAAGCGCCCCATTGAAGACGGGAACACGATCATGGGCGCTCCGCCGTGACCGTGGATGAGCAGTTCCATGTCGCGGCCGAGGGACGGGCTGTACCACCTGTGATATTCGCGATTCATTCGAGATTTCGGACGTCAGTTACTGCGCCGGGATGAGTTCGAAAGTATGCGCCTTCGGCTGCGCCGCCGCGCGCTGCTCGGCGACGAGTTCGTTGTCAAGCCTGTCAAGCGCCTCCATGGCATCGAGTTTTGTGGCAGGGGACGCGTCGTTGCTCAGACCCGTCTCGACCGTACGCCACTTCGCGAAGTGCATGTTGTTGTGCTTCATAGTCAGGGCATGGACGTCGAGGGACTGCCGGAGCATCGGCGTATTAAGCGTGGCGAGGTTCACGCCCTTCGTCAGATCGTCGTTCGAAAACCTCCCGACAGTCGCGCCGTCGATCTTCAGTTCGTAAGTCGCCGCGGTGAGACCTTTGACGCGGAGGGTCTCGCGGTCCAGGGCATCGACGAAGTCGGAAGACTTCAGCGCGAAATCGAGGAGTTTGTCGCGCGGTTCGATCGGCATCGGCAGGGCGGATTCGGTTTCGGTCCAGGAAATCTGCGAACCCGTTTTCAGGTTGTCGACTTTCGCGTTCGTGGGATGCGTGGCTCCGGTAGCGGCGTCGATTTCGACATCCGACACGACAGCGGGCGCCTTCCACGCTTTCAGCAGTGCTTCGGCCATGATGATATGGCCGGCTGCGGCGGGATGAACGCGGTCGGGGAGGATGCGCTGTGCCTGCTCTTTGTCGACCGCACTGGCCTTCGTGAGCATAGCGTTCACAGGTGCGTTGAGATCGGCGAGATCAAGATGGCGAGCGCGGGCCAGTCCGGCGAGATAGTCGCTGAAGCGGAGCAGCACGGCGTTGTAGCCGCCTTCGAACAGCGGGGCGCGCGTGACGTCGTCGTAGGGCGAAGGCTGAATGAGAGTGATCCGGCAGTTGGGCGCCGATTTAGCGACGGAATCCAGGATGTGCTCCATGCCGGCTTTGTACGAGGTGAATGTGCCTTCATCGAAGGCCTTGTAGTTGCCGTCGTTCATACCGAGCATGATGGTCATGACCGTCGGGCGATAGGGAAAGACATCCCGGGCAAGACGAACGTCGATCGGGCCGCCTCCGCCGCCGCTGACGCGGTCGCCGCCCCAGCCGGAGTGGGTAAAGGCTACGTTCATGTGCGGGAAGCGGGTGACGATGAACGATTCAACGAAGGTTGTGTAGAGGCGCTGGTCGGTGATGCTGTCGCCGTAGAAGACGACGCGGTCGCCTTCTTGTAGATAGAAGGGCGATTGAGCGGTCGTGGCGAGGGCCGAAATGAGCGCTAGAGCTGCGATTCGAGCGAGACGCATGGGATATAGATTATCCGACCGTGATGGCGAGAACAGAGAGTGTAAACTGGTTGATTCGGGCTGTGGCGCAGCCTGGCTAGCGCGCTTGCTTGGGGTGCAAGAGGTCCCGGGTTCAAATCCCGGCAGCCCGACCATTTTCCCCTCATACACTTACGGCCAACGGCAAGTTCCGGAAACCACTGTTGGAGTCCCACTGGAGTCCATTTCGGTCGGACGCCAACGCCGCCGCGGCGATGTTCGTCGGCGCTCCGAAAAGAGACGCATGGAGCCGCTCAAATTCTCTGGCGCTCTCTCTACTCCTCAGAAACCCGACAAACCCGACATTTCAGATCCAAGCCGCTGATTCTGTTGGCCGATTGGATGTCGGGTACGCCTATTTTCCCGACACGGAACCCGACATTTGGTTCCTGAAAACCCGACATTTCTTGGTTCGCTCGATGAAGTTACGGCTTCCTGCCCATTTACGGGAACACCGCGAATCGATTCTGGCCGACTCGGTTCGCCAAAACTCTCGACAGAATGAGCCTTTCTGTCGGGTGTCGCTTCCCTGCCCCAGCCTTGTGAAACCGTCTAGCCTGCGGCAGATTATTTAAAGATGGCCAAAGCTCCCGCGAGCATTCGTGAATTTCAGGCTATGGAAGTCGCGCCCGAAGAAATCATCTACCTGATGGCGCAGCAGCATGAGGAGCGCGGACCCGGCGCGGTTGACTTTTATACGGCGGTTGCGATCTTGGCGGAACGGTATCGAGGCAAGGAGCATGGCCGTTCTTTCTGCGTTATGGAGCGCATGCGTTGGATGACCGCCCTTCTCTCGGATGACCGCATGCGGGGTTGGACGCTGCAAGGCATCGAGGACGGTTGCCTGCTCACGAATGAGGCCATATTTCGGGCAGCCGCGAAATGTTCCCTTCGCGCCAACGCCAAGCGGGTCTGGTTCGACGCAGACGAGTTTTTTCAAATCGCTCTCAGCGAAACGGAGCCGGAAGCCAGAGCATAAACGTTACCCACGGCCGGGTTCCATTCTCACAAACGGTCCTTTGTGAGAATGACGCGCCCGGTTTCCTCACCTTCTGTGTTTAATCTCTTCTGCTTAAGTTCCTGCACGGCGCAGCATTGTTCGCGAAGGGACAGAAGAGCCTACTTGTGCGCCGTTGGTGCGGAACACATTAACTGGAGCTTTTTCTCATTCGAGAACGGACCGCTGGGGGCCAGTGGTAATGCGGCACATTCGTACTGAAGTTTTCCTTGATTGGGATTGTCAGATATGGATACACCCCGAACGTTATCGTCGGGAAAGCTGAAGGATGCTCCCCGGTACACTACGACGGTGATAATGATGCAGCCGAACAACGCAAAGAATACGCCCGGCGCGGCGTTTTTTAGGGAAATCTTCGCGCCAGCCAAGTTGCCCTCAAAGGCTGCATTTTTTGCCCTATCGGCCTCTTTGTTGAAGAGTTTATGCCCAGAAACATGAAGAGCGTTCCGGCCGCGATAATGGCAACCCTGTAAACAAGCGCGTACACGATCAACCCAAAGGCCCGATCCATATTTCGAGAAATTATATCCAAATGACCGCGTTGAAGCTCGAACGCGGTTCAGTATCATGGCCGTTTCCCACGGGAATCGCAAATCTCAGTCGCAGAATGGAATGGCACGTAAGCGTGAAACCAGAGTGCCGGGTCGGTCTGAAGTACTTGGAATACCGCCGACGATACTCCAGTTTGCGCTCGGCCGGGTCTGTCGCCGTGAGGGCCGCGCAAGTGTGGGTGGCGTGAGCGCCCCAACCACAAGGCCACCTTTTGAACGGATGCACGCCACAGACCGGGCAGAGCAGGACCCGCTCGGTAGATTTCCGAGGCTCACCCCGGCAATCTGTCCGGGGGCCTTGGCTTGATTTGGGGTCCGCTGCGCGGGGAACATCTGGCCACTGTGGCACGCTAACCGACGGAATCCAGATGACATCATTCGGCGGGTTTCCGTAAGAGAATCGCTGGGATTCATCGAGAGCAGCCACCCACGCCGACAGATATGCGTCCAGCAGGTCATGAGGCGCACCCCATCCGATCTCTTCCAATCGGGGCTCGTCCACGAACCCAGTCGGCCATCCCGTGTGTCGAGCGGCGGCGGCGAGTTGCTCGCTCACCGCCCCGGCTTCCGACTTATGCGTGGTGCCCGAACCGCGTCCGTTTTTCCTTCACGTGCAGCATTACGCACACCGTCCAATCCGCTCGACGCGCCGATCCGATTCTGAGCCCGGGGCGCGGTCGTCTGCACGCCGGTTTTCCCGGCGCACTCAGCAGCCTGCTAGAGATTCGACAGTGGCGGCGGCTGATCTGTTTTAGCCGCGCGTATATGCTTACGGAATGAAGGAGGTGCCCCCTTGCCAAACTGTGGAGCGCTCTGCAGCATGAAGTTGACGTTCAAGCGCAATCTCGCCATTCCTGTGATCGGCGCTGCGATCACACCAGTGCTCACCACCGAGCAAGTCAAAGGGCTAAACTCAAAGCTCCAGGTGTTCGTTGACCAACTGACCGAGGGCGAGAGGCTGGCGTTCGAGGCGGTGATGGAGCAGGCGATGGCGGGCTCTCGTCCGCAGGAACAGCCAAGACAGAAACGACGAAAGACCGCCCGCGGCGAACGTCGGTCGTGACCTGACGCTGATTGAAGCTCAAGTGCTGAATAATAAATACGGTGAACGTATTATTTGTGCCAGATCGGAGGCCTCGGCGTGAGTGTAAGAGACGGCGATCGGAACAGATCCGCCGCTGCAGATCTGACGACGGCGCTCGCCGTTTGATACCAGGCGCCTCGGCTCGGAGCTTCAACGCGCGCGATCAGCGAATTTCGAGTTCGAAAAATCTTCGTGCCCTTCTCTGCTCGAACCCCATCCGGCTGGCCGATTCGATGTCGGGTACGTCTATTTTCCCGACACCGAACCCGACATTTGGGTGCTGAAAACCCGACATTTCTTGGTTCACTCGACGAAGTTGCGGCTTCGTGCCCGTTGAGCCGGTTACATGAACGCTCACGGGTTCATGTAACGACTCCGACCTGAGCCTGAACCATCAATGCCACGGTTGCCCCGCGGCTCATTCGTGAATACGCCGGAAACGCTCGCGCTTGGCTAGCGGACTCGCTGGGATCAATCCATTCCGCACTTCTTTTGCCCTGCGAAGTCTCTGGAACGGGGATAAAGGGAGTATGTGGGTCCAAAAGTTTTGATGCTCGTTGTTCGTATAGGTACAGAATCGGGATATACTGTCGCGAAACGTTACCGGACGAAACGCCAAGATCTCTTCATTTGGCGCTGAGGGAAGCGCGCCGGGTCGGAAAGAAAGGAAACGGCATGAGGAAGAACTTGAACGGCATCTTTACGCTGAGAACCTGCACACTACTGCTGACGGCCCATACGTTGGTAGCACAGAACGCCTACATTACTGGCAACGCCGGTGCCTTTTCGGTAGTAAACACCGCAACCGACACCGTCATGACCACCCAAAGGGGATTGGCGTTCGGGATGACCCTTGCGGCGGACGGTTCCAAGGTCTATACAGCGGACCATCAGCATGGCATCATTTACGTGACCGACACAGCGACCACCACCTCCACCGGGCTGATTACTGTTTTTGCTTTTGCCGACCCTTGGGGATTGGCGGTCATGCCAGACGGCTCTAAGCTCTACGCGGCGATGAGCGATAACACCGTTTCGGTGATAGACACTGCGGCCCGCTTCTTTGCCAGCATTCCGGTCGGGGCCGGGCCCAAAGGAGTGGCGGTCACGCCGGACGGCTCCAAGGTCTACGTGACGAACTCTGTCGATGGAACCGTCTCCGTGATAAACACCGCAACCAACACCGTCAGCGCGACCATTCCGGTCGGGTCCAGTCCCTGGGGCGTGGCGGTCACCCTGGACGGCTCCAGGGTGTACGTGGCGAATCATGGCACCGTTTCCGTGATAGACACCAGTAGCGATGCCGTCATCTCGACGATTTCCGGTATCGGCGGGGCAGCTGGATTGGCAGTCACACCTGATGGCTCCGCGGTGTACGTGGCGAATTTCCAGGCGTCCGACGGTCTCTCCTTCCCGCTGTCCGGGGCCGTTTCCGTGATAAACACCGCAACCAACACCGTAAGCGCGACCATTCCGGTCGGGGCCGGTCCCTTTGGAGTAGACGTTACGCCGAACGGATCCCGGGTCTACGTGGCCAGCCAGTACTCAAATACGGTTTCGGTGATAAACACGGCGACTAATACTGTGATCGATACTGTGACCACAGGGAGCGGTCCAAGCTTCTTCGGTCCAATCGCCTTCGGCCTGTTTATCCAGCCGCTGCCTTTCTCCTCCTTCAACACTAAACTCAGCCTGGTCCCCGCTTCATCAGGAAGGTTCGATCTTAACTCCACCCTCGTACTGTCTCCGTCCGCGTCGATTGATCCAGTAACCGAGCCGCTAACGCTTTCGGTAGGGCCGTATGGGGTGACGATTCCGGCGGGATCTTTCCAGCCGGTGAAGAATGGGTCAAAGCAGGGAGGGTGGAACTTGTCCGGCAACATTGGGGGGGTAAATTTGGCCATCCAGATCGCCCCGCTGGGCGGGGGCGCCTATCAGGTCAAGGCCAGCGGCACGCCGGTAAACTTCACCGGAGTGACCTCGCCCGCGACGGTGTCGATCTCAATCCATCGGAATGCCGGGATAACACAGGCGGCTTTCTGACGCAACAGAGCCGACCAAACCGATATCAAACGAGACGCTGACACTGGTTATCGCGCGACTGGGTTTCCCAACCGTGACAAACTACGGCGCGAAGAAGATCGCAGTCGTCGTGGACATCGTTCGGATTCAGCGAGACAAACCCCGACGCAGCGTGCTCAAACGAGAGCCGCGCACCTGGAGACAGTCTCGAAGGGACGGCTCGAACACACCGCGCGGGTGGTACTTTTCGTTCGGGAAGACGACAAATCCATGAAACCGCCATCGAATGTCAACACGCCCGTGCAATACATCGCATCTCGCCCCGCAGATCGTGCGAAGACGATCGCGACGGTGCGCGAAGTCGTGAACAAGCAAATTCCGCGCGGCTATCATGAGTGCCTCCTGGGCACGATCGGCTGGACGACTCCCCTGTCTCGACGTCCAGACACTTGCCGATCTGCTACGCCGCGCTCTCGTCGCAGGCCGCGATGATAATCTTGGGCAGAAGCTGCTCAGCTTCCCCGATCTGGTGGAACAGATGTCAGCCTTCCTCGCGCGGGAACCCACCCTCGAAAACTACTGGAGGGCGGTAATCCTCTTCGGCCAGAATGTGGCCTCTTACAAGTTCGCTCTGGCGAAGTCACTCATTGAGCTATCGGCAAACGCAGGCGAGAAGGTTCGACTCGAAGAACTGGCAGAACCCTTTTCCCGAAACCTTCTGGAGCATCTGGCGAAGTCGCCGAAACAGGCGACCTCGCGGTCGAGTAAGTTCCTCGACGCCTGTCGGAAGTTTTCTGAAGAGCAGATTTCAAAGGATGAACTTATCGGACAAACTGTGAAGCTGGGTTTTCAGAACGTCATCGACGCCTTCCATGTCGTGAATCGGGGAGAGATCCCGGTTCGGTTCTTCCGCGATGATCGACAAAATGGTGGCGGAATCATCCTGACCGACGACCTTATGAAGTTGCGGGAGCGGTTTCAGTTTGTCAATCTCCCGAGAGAGATCGAAGCCCGCTGGCGCCTCGTTGAAACGGCATGGGAATTGGGCCTGAACCGATCCGCAATAGTTGTCGATGTTGAAAACGAATCGCTCGGTATTTCCAGCGGCGGCAGACGCTCTAATCTGACCGGATGCAGAGACGCGCTGAACGGTTATCAGAAAGGAAAATGCTTCTACTGCTTCCGCGATATCGCGATAGAAAACTCCTCCGGGCTGCTGGCCGACATCGATCATTTCTTTCCAATCGCTCTGCGCGCGGCAGGCGGCATTCTCCCGCTCGACGGCGTCTGGAATCTGGTTCTGGCGTGCAGGGACTGCAACCGCGGCGTCGCCGGGAAATCAAGTCGTATTCCTCATTCGCGCTTTCTCGATCGGCTCAACACACGGAACGAGTTCTTCATTTCGAGTCACCATCCGCTGCGCGAGACGCTGATAGCGCAGACGGGTTCTGACGCACGACAGCGGGTACACTTCCTGAAGGGTATGTATCAGAGCAGCAGGGAGTTACTTATCCACGAATGGGATTGTAAACCGCAGAATGCCGCTTGCTTCTGACAGCGATCAGGGTTCGGTCGCTTACTACGAGGAGAATGCCGATCAGTTTGTCTCAGACACGCTCAACGTGGACATGAGCGAACTTCACCGCCGGTTCCTGGACTTGATACCGCGTGGCGGAAGGATTCTTGATGCCGGTTGTGGGTCGGGTCGGGACTCGAAGGCTTTCCTCAACGCAGGCTATGAGGTCGTCTCGATTGACGCATCGTCGAAGATGGTCGCCGCCACTTCGGCGTTGACCGGCCACACCGCGCTGAAGATCTCGTTTCAAGAGATGTCGTTCGTTAATGAGTTCGACGGGATCTGGGCGTGCGCA
Organism: Bryobacteraceae bacterium; assembly: GCA_035262625.1. Taxonomy (GTDB): domain Bacteria; phylum Acidobacteriota; class Terriglobia; order Bryobacterales; family Bryobacteraceae; genus BOG-234. Next base: position 12,311 of record DATFSM010000046.1, on the reverse strand, counting down.
TCTCTGCTGCACGTTCCGCGTTCGATGCTCGCGGCCGTTCTTCTGCGGCTGGAGCAGGCCCTAAAGCCGGGTGGGCATTTATATATGTCCTTTAAATATGGCGACTCAGAACGGGTTGAGGCAGGGCGTTGTTTCAACGATCTGAATGAATACCTGCTTCGTGATTTTGTCGGCCGATGTTTATCGCTTCGCGTAATTTTGATGTGGACCAGCCCGGATGCGCGGCCTGGACGGCCGATCACCTGGCTGAACGCGATCAGTCAAAAGGATGGAAGTATTGCGGTCATCTGATTGCCCTCGCCGTACCGCTGGAAACGTGGATGCGCACACGGATGTTCGCCGCACTCCAACATTGCTGGACCTCACCACCGCTTCGGGGCTGGTGCGCCATCCTAAGAAACATCTCGGGTCCAGTCAATCGTTTCAGATCCCACCTGACCGACCCCCGAACTTCTGTAACACAACTGGCCAACCATGCTCCGGCCACGGTTTTCTACCTGAAGCAGGCTGGTAGCAAAAGCCAGGCTCTTTCGGTCGGAGCTTTGCATGTTCAGCGTCAAGAAACCTTCCCAAGTTGTGCCAGAAACGCCGAACGTTTGAACGTAGTCGCCTCTCGGACCGGCGGGCGCGCCTGATTTCGTTATGGTCATTGTGCCGCTCAGACGGTGAGCATGCTGTTTCAACGCCATCTGATAGCCGTAATCCACGCCGCCAAGATTCTGACGATAAACCCAAAGTCCCGACACGTCCCATCCCCTATAGACAAGTGTTTCGTACCACGGAATTATGACTTGTGTGAACATCAGGCCGAAGAGGAAGAGCAGGAATGTAGTTAGTATTCCCGCGACGACGCCCCACAGCACAGCACCCGATGCGGAGGCCGGGTCAATCAACTTATCCATCCTGAAAGCGTAAGTCTTGTCCCGACTCGAAAACAATACCCGCTCTGTGAGTCACGGAAAGGGACCGGTTTTCCGGCGACTTCCTTCTGTTGACGAATGACAGCGCGATTTGTTATTGCGTAAAGCAAGCTCGATGCTGCTATGCCAATGGCAAGCCACGTCGAGCCCTCGCCGCTCAGCCGCTTCATCCCCTGCTTGGTTAACCTCATTCTCACCGGGCCCGACCGTGTCACCCTCGCCGGTCGTGCTCGCCTGCTCGCCGCACGAAGACTCGCGTTATACGCGCCAATGCTCAGCACGCAAACTCACCAAATTGATGCCGGATTCAGATTGCAAATTGAGACTAGTCTCAGTTTGCTCGAAAGGAAAAGATTATGCGGGACCTGTCACGGCGAACGCTGGAACTGATCGCGTTCGCGCGCAAACTGCTCAAAGCGAACCATCCGATGACGCTGCGCCAACTGCATTACGCCATTTTCAGCGCGGCGGAAATCAAGCACAAGAACAACAGGGCTGATTATCAGCACCTCAGCCGCGCGACGACCGAATTTCGAGACCGCCTCACCGATGGGGCAAACTGAATCGCCGCAAGGTTATCGACGCAATTCCCGGCGATCGGATCGTCGATGAGACGCGCAAAGCCGAAACCTTCGACGCAGGTCTGTTGACGACTGAGCGCGCGATTTGCTATTGCAATAGCAAGCCCGTTATTGCTTATGGCAATGGCGAGCCATATCGACCTCTGGCCTCTCGATCGCTTCATTCCGTACGCGCGCAATGCGCGGACTCACTCCGACTCTCTGGTCGAGCAGATTGCCGCATCGACCAGAGAGTTCCGATTCGTTAACGCCACCATCGCCAGACTCGACCGCGCCACCCTTGCCGGTCATGCTGACCGCGCAAACTCGAGTTGTAGATGCCAATGCTCAGCACGCAAATTCACCAAATTGAGGCCGGATTCAGATCGCAAATTGAGACTAGTCTCAGTTTGCTCCACGAGAGGAGAAAAGCATGCGGGGCATGTCACGGCGAACGCTGGAACTGATCGCGTTCGCACGCAAGTTGCTCAAAGCGAACCATCCGATGACGCTGCGCCAACTGCATTACGCCATCTTCAGCGCGGCGGAAATCGACTACAAGAACAACAAAGCCGATTATCAGCGTCTCAGCCGCGCGACAAGTGAATCGCGACGGCTCTATCGATTTGCCCAATTGAAGTTACGCACCAATGTTGTCGATGCGATCCCAGGCAACTGGATCGTCGATCAGACGCGCGAAGCCGAAACGGTCAGCATGTGGGATGACGCGGCGGAATATCTTGAAACGATCAAACGCAGCTATCGCCGCGACTACTGGCAGATTCAGCCGCGGTATTGCGAAGTGTGGTCCGAAAAAGGAACCGTACTCGCCTCAATCCGTCCGATCGTGCGCAAACTCGGCGTTACCGTCCGCGTGTGTCATGGCTTTGGGTCCACCGGAATGGAGTCGCAGATCGGCGACCTGTTTGAGGGCATAGCGAAGCCGATAACGGTGTTTTATCTGGGCGACCACGATCCGTCCGGGCATGAAATCGAGCGCGATATCTATCAGCGAGCCGAGTGCGCCAGCGGAAGGAAGTTCAGCCTCGTCCGCCTTGCGATCCATGCGGAAGATATCCGAAGGTTCAAGCTTCCGCCGCAGGTCATCAAATCCAGCGACAGCCGCGCGAAGGGCTTCGAGCGGCGTTTCGGAAAGAAGGCGGCGACCGTCGAACTGGACGCTCTTCCCGTTGAAGAACTGCGCCGCCGCGTCGGGGATGCAATAGAGCGGCTTATAGACCGGGATCTGTGGGATCGTCAGGTGGCGGTTGAGAAGGTCGAACTGGCGTCTATCGCCGACTTCGCGAACACTGTGAAAAATCTGCCGCAGCTTATGCGATGAAGCAGGCTGCTTCTCGAACGCGGGCTCAGTCTGCTCAGATGCAGGAATGTTGTGCGATCAACGCCCCGAACTTCTGACGGTCGCTTCATTCTGTCAGCCCACAAACGCGAGCAAACCTGCACCCTGATTCGCTAATCACCGGTCCCGGATATTCGACGAAGGTGATCGCGCATCGACCGCTTTTCATGTCGTCGGCGACGTTCCTGGATCACTCGGCTTGAGATGAGCAACAACGTCGCGCCAAGACTCGCGAGGAACAGCAAAGGAATCATGTCTGATGCTGGCGTTTCGTACGGCACGAAGCAAGCACGTAGGTACGGCGAGAGTGGCAGGGAGTCCAAGAGAGCGCCTTCTGAGCTATTCTTCGACCGATTACGCGAAGGCGTGCGGGTACCCGGGCCTCTGTTGACGAATGACGGGTCGATTTGTTATTGCATAAGCAAGCTCGATGTGCTCATGCCAATGGCGAGCCACATCGAACTCTGGGCCCTCGATCGCCTTATCCCCTACGCCCGCAACGCTCGCACCCATTCCGATGAGCAAGTTGCGCAGATCGCGGCTTCAATCAGGGCGTTCGGTTTTGTCAACCCGATCCTCGTTGGACCCGACGGTGTCATCATCGCCGGTCACGCCCGTATGCTCGCTGCGCGGAAACTCGGGATGCGTGAAGTTCCGGTCATCGTCATCAATGGCCTGAACGAGAACCAGCGCCGTGCGCTCGGGCTCGCCGACAACAGGCTCCCCATGAATGCCGGTTGGGATGAGGAAATGCTGCGCCTTGAGATCGAGGCCCTCCGCGATGCGGAATACGACCTCAACATTCTCGGCTTCGAAGACGACGAACTGCGCTTGCTGCTCGCGCAGCAGGAAGCCACGAGCGGACTGACGGACGAAGATGCGGTTCCCGAAGCCGCGGCAGAGCCGGTATCCGCTGCAGGCGACCTCTGGCTGCTCGGCGATCACCGGCTGATATGTGGGGACTGCACGGAGCCCGATATTGTCGCTCGCCTGCTCGGCGGCGCCAAACCGATCCTGCTTGTGACCGACCCGCCTTATGGGATCGAGTTGGATTCCGAGTGGCGCGATCGTGCCGGGTTGAACGGCTGCGGACCGGCGGAGCCCAGCTATATGAAAAAGAGGACCGAAGGGCATACCCAAACCACGATCTCGGGCGACACGCGCGCCGACTGGTCGGAAGCGTTCGAGCTGGTGCCGAGCATTCAGGTTGCGTACGTTTGGCACGCGAGCGTCTTCACGCGCGACGTGTTGGACGGCCTTGAGCGAATCGGCTTCCTTTATCCGCAGCAGATCATCTGGGATAAAGGCCGCGTCGTCTTGACACGAACTCACTATTGGTACCAGCACGAACCCTGTTGGTACGTCAGGAAAAAACGGGCTCCCTGGTACGGTAAGCCTGGATCTGAGAACTCGACGATCTGGGAGTCACCCTCACCAAAGTTCATCATGGGGAGTTCAGACGAAGAGAAGTTCGATCACCCAACCCAAAAGCCCGTCGAGCTGATGCGCAAGCCCATACGGAACCACACCGTCCCCGGCGAGGCTGTATACGATCCGTTTTGTGGGTCGGGCACGACGCTGATCGCCGCGGAGCAGACCGGGCGCATCTGCTACGCAGTTGAACTCGATCCCAAGTACGTGGATGTGATCGTCCGCCGTTGGCAGTCGTTCACCGGGAAGAATGCCACGCTCGACGGCGATGGGCGCACTTTCGATGGGGTCGCCGAGGAACGGTCTGGAGTGGCGGCATGACTCGCCTGTGGGCACCGCGAGATCGCGAGGGTGTATGCGAATGACGCTTGCCCGTCGTGTGCGGGCGCTTGAGGCCAGGACGGTCGGTCACACGAATCCGACCACGTTGTTTTTCGCCGACGGCAGCAAAATGACGTGGCCGGATGGCGACCGCCGCTGGCGCCGACTGTATAGGGGCGTTTGTGCGCCCGAAGAGCTTAATCCTCAGGATGCGGCGGATCTCGATCTCGTTCGTAGGTGTGTGGCGTCGGAAGAACCTGGCGGCGCACAGATGTTGACGTTGCTGAACGCCCTCCTGAACAGTTCTCCCGCTGCCGATGACGAGACCATCCCTCGACGACGGGCGGCAGCAAAGGAACGAACATTGAGCACGATTCCGGGCGAGGAAAGGAGATAGATCGAATGACGGCGATATCCGAGAGTTTCTTTCACGAGCGGGCCGACGAGATCCGGAATCTCGCACGCGCGACCGCAGAGAACATCTGGCGCATTGGTCAGATACTCACGGAAGTTAAGGCGTCGAAGCCGCACGGCGAGTTCCTTCCGTGGATCGAGAAGGAATTTGGTTGGAGCGCGGACACTGCCGAACGGTTCATGCACGTTCACGCCCGCTTCAAATTCCGCAATTTGCGGAATATCCAGCCATCTGCACTTTACGTTCTCGCGAAGACGCCTGAAGCTGTCCGCGAAGACGCGGTAGCGCGGGCTGAAGCGGGCGAAACGGTAACCCATGAAGGTGCGCAGGCCCTGAAAGAAAGCTATTCGCACACCGGGCGGGTCAGCACTGCCGGACTCGCGACGATGATCGAGCAGGCGCGCCAGGAACGGAAGGCGGAGAAGAAGGCCAAAGCTGAGTATGACTACGTGCCCGAAGACGAAGAGGAAGCGCCCACGCCGGTGAAGCGGAAAACCGGCGCCGAACGCGCCGCCGAAAAAGAGCGCGAAGCCCGGCTGGATGCAGGCGACGCGCTCGCTATGAAATTCTTCGAGATTATCGAATCGCTTGAGCGGCTCTCCACCACAACGCTCACGGTTGCGGAGATCGCCGAGCAGATACGGCGCTTCGATAATCCCAACACAGACTGGCGTGGGCATCTGACCAGAGCGCGGCAGAATCTGGCTGCGCTCGCAGGAGAACTCAATGCTCCGCAAGAACAGGAAGGAACAGTCCGAACCGATAAGGATGGCTTACGGAATAAAAAAAGCCGCCGGAAACAAGCCCGGCGGCTTTCAGGAAGGATTAATTCGGCTAGGGTTTGATCGAGTAGCGGCGTTGCTCACCGTCGTGCTCGCTGACGATGGCAAGTCCGTGGTTCTTCACCAGCGATCCGCCCGCGCTCAGCATCGCCCGCGTGGTGTGCTTCTGCCAACGCATCGCGGTCATGATTTCGTCCAGCGTGGCACCGCCCTCGCGCTTGAGCATCCCGATCACCTGAGCCGTCTTGCTGTTCTCTCGCGTGGCTTGGCTGCGCGGGCGCGGTTTGCGCCGGGCTTCGCGCTGCGCGATCAGGCTCTCGACGGTCGCCTCCTTGAGGTCGCCGGGATCGTCAATCTCAAATCCGATGGCGCTCTCCAGATTTCGGAGCGCCTCCCAATAGGTCTCCTGTGTCCGGGCGGTAATCTGCAAGAGTTCGGAGCAGACCGCGTTGTCTACGCCCGCGGGCGCGACAGGGGCTTCATCGGTGGGAGTGGCTACATTGTTCGCCGTGCCGTCCTCCGGCGCGACGTTGGCGCTCTGTGGCGCAACGTCTGCCGCCGTGTCGATGGCGGTCGCCTCCGGCTCCGCGCTCGTCTCAACCGACTCGCTTGGGTGCTCGTCCGGTTCTTGCTGCGGCTCCGGCGCCCCGAGGCTCTGAAGCGCCTTCCAGATCCGCGATACCGCCGTGCTTCGGTCCTTGAACTTGCTGAGGGGGGTGACGCCCGGAAGGCTGTTCCAAATTTCGACCAGGCGGGCTGCGGGCCACTCTGCCGCCAGCTTTCCGAGGGCGGCTTCGGTTCCGAATCGCTGACTGTTGGGCACGGCGTCTGCCTCGGCCACCGACGTGTGGACCATGATGTTGTTCGTCTCATTCTCAATCGTGAAGTGTTTCAATTTCAATCTCCTCAGGCGGTTATGTTCCGCGTCACGACATTGATCCCTCCGATCGAACAGACAAGCAAGGCAATTATCCGAAGATTCGATGCACGTGTCTCCGCAAGCTCGCCTAAGACCTGCCGGGGACAAGATTGATCACGCAGGGGTAGACGATCGTCGCAGACGGGATGTCCGCAGGAAATACCAGATGACCGGCCACGGAGCGAAGTTCGGGCGGAAACAGGAGGAAGCGATCGCCGCGCTGCTGACGCAGCGAAACGTCGAGGACGCAGCTAAATCGGTCGGCATCGCGCCGAAGACCCTCATACGCTGGATGCAGGTCCCGGACTTTCAGACGGCTTACCGGGAGGCACGCCGCGCTGCCTTTGGGCAGTCAATTGCGCGCTTACAGCAGGCGTCCAGCGCCGCCGTCTCCACACTGCTGAAGATTATGGTCGATCCAAATGCGCCGCACTCCGTTCGTGTGCGCGCCGCAGATAGCGTTCTTGATCACTCGAAGCAGGCGATTGAGATTGAGGACGTTGAAGTTCGGGTAGCGGCGCTGGAACAGGCCGCGGAACAGCAGAAGTCGGCAGACAGATAAGGCACGCCATTCCTTCGACGATTGGGGATCAGGCAACAACGGAACAGCCGGGGCAAATGCCTGGTGCTTGTACATTCCTGCGGGAGCGAAGGCTCCGATACGTGTATTCGGCGGAGGCACTCAACGCACTTGGGAGCGCAACTCGACGCAGAAGATCTTTTGGTTCCTGTGCAAGCCGCGAAACTCAGGAGCCCGAGTCGGGATCATCGAAACTGGCCAATCGCGCCAGCAAGTCATAAACGATTGAGCCGTATAGCCCTGAAGACCTCGCAGAGTGGTGTGATGTCAATCTCGCTTAGCCAAGAGCCTTGGCTCAATCTGTTTGACAAGGCCTGAGCAGGTCATTTTCGGGGCCGCCATCCATAGGAATGAAGCCGAACAGTTTGCTCGGCGGCATCGACGCGCATTGGTGCCTGGAGCCGTGACAGCCCGACAAACCAATATCCTGCGATCTTCGCTCCGGCTCCAGTCAGGCAACGGCCAGAAACAATTTTGCCGGGTACCGATTTATGAGAAGTATGAGGGGCCGGAATTTAGTATGATGAGCGCCAGTTTTGCGCCGTTGTGCGTTGCGCGCCGAACAGAAAAGTGACCGGGGTTCATTGGAGGAATCAGGATGGGCTTGCCAGTTTTCTTTTTAACAATGGCTGTTTTGGCAGCCGTGACACCAGCAGATGGCCGCGCGTACGATGGCTCTGCGGGCGCTCGCACGATCGTCTCAATCACCATTTGTAATCAGGACGAGACTGGCGCGCTTACGGCTGCCTGCGACGGGGCCTACGACACCGAGCGGCCCGTTCTTGCGCCCGGAGCATCAGACATCAACACTTTTGGCGTGAGTACCGCAAGCGACGGGCATTCGACTGTGTTTCCTCCCGGCCGTCTCGACGGCAACCCGGACTACAGGCTTTTTGTTGCCAGCGGGTTCAAGGGCGTGAACGCAGACATCGGCGTCATGGTTTTGTCAAGTCTGGGACCGGACGAGCACGGCCAGTGGACCGCGCAACCAGCCACCGCCGAGGGTTACGGCAGCTACGCGATCGGGCCGGGAGCGGTGTTCATGCCGCCTATGAAACCGACACAGTGCCCCGCGTTGACGGGTCCGGCCGGTACTCCTCTCCCGCTTTCGCAGCAGGATGCCACTTTCGACCTTAACTATGCTGCGGCAGGTTCAATTTTCGCAATTCCCGGAGGTCCGTCTTCGCGTTTGCTCATGGTCTATGAAGGCAATAACGACTGCATTGGTGCGCCCGGCGGACCAAAACTGGGCGTGAAAAACTCTTATCAGAGCACAGGCATCGCCACGTCACTCGACGGCGGGCGCACCTGGCCGCGCTATGCGCCCAAGGAACCCTATATACCCGCTCTGTTGCCGTTTGCGAACCCGAGCGTGGACGATCACGGGCCGCGAGCGCCGCTGGGTGCGATGGGCCAGGATGTGTGTTCGGGGAATGTTTGTCCGGCGAGTTTGCCGCCAAGCGCTAATCCGTCGAACTACGGGCGCTACGAGGTATTAGCCCCGCGGCAGTCGCTTAATGACCTGATGATGCAGGCAACGCCGATAAACGGACAGTACGGACACGCGGAGCCTTCGGCGTTCGTGGACGACGTTCATCCAAATGACGATGAAAATGGTCCGTCACCGTACGTGTACGTCTTGACTCACTATCTGTCAAATGGCATGACGCCGCTGCAGCCGCCCTCGAACGGACGCAAGGACGATTTATCCATCGCGCGCGCGCGAATGGATCGAGACGGGACGCCGCTGCACTTCTCCAAGTGGACGGGTTCAGCGTTTTCAGCCATCAGCGACGGTCTTTCGGACACCGATGCCCCGATGCTGCCCGCCGCCAGCGACGGAAACTTCACGGCATGCGGCGACAATCTGGACAACCAGGGACGGTCGATGGGATCTATCAGTTGGGTAGAAGAGACGCGGCAGTATCTGCTTGTATTCGTTTGCACGTCCCCAGGCGACCCGGCCGGGGGCTCCCCGTCTACGAGGTTTGGTTCGGCCTGGTTCTACTCCACTAACGATGATTTGAACAATCAGAATGCGTGGACAGTCCCTAAGGAGATCGAGGGCTCCTATCAGGACCACGATACCTCGGCTGGCGCAGGCTGCCCGGTCTACCATGGCTGGTATCCGAGTTTTATGTCGCTCAACGAAGAGCCTGGTCACCTATCCACTCAGGGATTTGTCTTCTATATGAAGGGTTCACAAGGCGCTTGTACTGGCGGAGGACTGCCTCCGCGGGTCTACTCCTCGCGGCAATTCACGATTGCCACGGCGCCGCGTTGACTGCGTTTCCGGAGCGCCGCCGTTTCAACTCTCCTGAAGATCATGGTCGATCCGGCTGCGCCGCACTCCGTTCGAGTACGAGCTGCGGACAGCGTGCTCGGCCACGACAAGCAGGCGATCGACATCGAAGATGTGGAAGTCCGCGTAGCCGCATTAGAGCAGGCCGCTGAGTTCCACAAATCGGGTTAGAGGTAATCGCGCGACATTTCTTTGCCGGATCGAGCGGCTGGAAGATCTCGTGTCTCCTCCGGAGTCGCCTTTCCTGGTGTTCTCAAATGCGGACGACCGAAAGCTCCCGGATGTGATTCAGCACTGTCCCGTTGAGCGAAGCGAAACCATTACGGACGTGAGCGCGACGCAGCGGCCCTATTTGCAGATCGGAACGCTGAGTGTACTGCTCCAGGAACCTGTAAAATTCGACCCGCCACCCCCTCTGGCGCCGCCAACCACGTATGTTTTCCAGGGAATGTGAGTGCCGTCCGTTCCTTCCGGCGTTCCCGCGTGATCGCCATTGTTGACGGCACACGCGGTTTGGTGGCCAGCCTTCACCTCGAGAGCATTGTAATTAGTGGTGAATTTTGAATAAGCGGCCGCGCTCCAGAACATTTGAATCGAGAGGCCCGCCACGCTGCTTTCGCTGGTATAAGTACCGCTGAAGCTGACAGGGTTAACTCCGCCAGCTAGACCGCCGCCAGGCACGGGCCAAGCCAAGCCGGTGAGGAAGATCTCGTCGTCCCCAGAAATGGGAACTGTGGTCGTCCAGGTGTTGGTGGCTGCGCTGAACGTCGTTGAAGAGCAATTAACGCTCGGGGAGAAAATGATCTTGCCATTAGGAACAAGGAGGGGGAAGGATACGCCGCCAGCGGGGAACGAGACATTGCCGCCGGTGAAATCGATTGTTGCGCCGTTGCCTGGCACGTTGCTCGCCTTCAAACTCGCGTTGAACCAGATGTAGTCGCCAGCCGGGACCGATGTGCCATTGAAATTGCAGGAGTTGGTCGCGGTAGCCAGACATGCGGGCGGGGGGCCGATATTCATGGTTACGGTATTACTGGAAACCCCTCCCATAGTGATAGTCACTGGCACCTGCGGACTGACTGCGACCGCGCCTGGCACGTTAGCCGTAACCAGGTAGGAGGCATCCGGCACAGGGCAGGTTAGGCTGGGGCCGCACAACTGAGATGAAATTACGACCGCTGGAAGTCCACCGATCGCCACCGACACCGGATTTATCGCATAGGCGCTCGTCGAAGGCGGTCCCCCATCGGGGGGCTGGTTCGTAACCGGTCCCAAATCCGTGGCACCGATTTGAATAGTGCCGCCGGGGAACGTTGGACCAGACCGAACTTGCGCTGGCGGCATACCTAAAGGAAGCAAGAGGAAGTTCGGGTTAGACGGGCCATTCAACGAATTGTCGGAATTGAAGATCCACCCCTGTCCGCTCCCAGTTGCGCCTACACTGAATAAGGCCGGAGCGAAAGGAGCCAGATTCACTGCGACTGGAGTGCTCGTGCCCCCGGAGGCAGTCACCGTGAGGAGAGCCTGAGTCTGCCCGGACAATTCCCAGGGAATCTGTATGTTGAGTTGGCCAGGCGAAACAAAATACTCCGGCGCAGCGAAGCCGCCGATCTGAACAGTTGTGCCCGCCAGCGATTCGGGAAGAGGTTGCGTGCCCTTGTACGATATCGTCGCTAAGGCCAGGTTGCTCCCGAATACAGATGCAAAGCCTCCGGCCGCAACCGGACTGGCGTAGCTTGCGCCGTTTACTACTCCACCGGGGTTAACAACTGGCACTGGCTGTGCCAAGCCGACCGCACCGCCAGCAACCAGAACCAACGTCGCCACGTTGGACGCCGTATTAGCACGCCTCTGAAAAAGTGGTGTATAGGACCACGCCCGTGTCATACCCGAACCTCCATCGATAGCTTTTGAGGGGCATACTGACCCAGGATCTCCATTTTGGGCGTTCCGCCCCCTTTGGACCAGAGAATTATACATGGGGCCATACGGGACTGTTCCTCAGAATGGGCTGCAAAACGGCATACTGAGCTGGGCCTTTCGGATCAGGGATTTGTCCATACAAACACCAGGGATACTCGGCGGAAGCTGTCTGACTGAGATCAACTGCGCGTGCTAAGGTCGTATGACCCGCCGAAGAGGCCTATACTTGATTACCAGAGCCTTGGAGGGTGAGCCGTGAACCTGATTGGGAAGAACATTAGTACCCCGAGTTTGGCATTGCTGCCCCTCTTGCTGGGAGTAGCCGACCACGCCTCAATTGCGATGGCGCAATCCTTCGGCACGTTCACCGCAACGGGAAGCATGACAGTGCCCCGCGCCTTCCACACTGCCACTTTGCTTCCAGATGGAAAGGTCCTGATTGCAGGAGGAGGCTCCGCCACCCTGGAACTGTATGACCCAGTCGCTGGTACCTTTACAGCGACCGCCACGACGGCGTCGGCGATTATCGGCGCGGCCACCCTGCTCCCGAATGGCACGGTCCTGCTCATCGAAGCCACTGAGACCCAGACCCTTCCGCCGTCATTTCTTTACACACGAAATGCGGAGCTGTACGATCCTGCCACGGGGACAGTCACTCCTACCGCCAGCACGATCGACGGACAAACCGGCTACAGCGCGACCCTGCTTACCAACGGGAAGGTTTTGATGACCGGAGGCAACTACGCAGACTCCGACGACTCGAAAGCGGCCAACCCGGAGCTATATGACCCCTCGTCT
>DATFSM010000045.1:0-6655 GCA_035262625.1 Bryobacteraceae bacterium | reverse complement strand
CTCGCGTTCACAACAGCAAACACCGCCTGGAGGTAGCGATCCAGGTCCACCGCCGGAACTACCTGACCGCTGAACTCCAACAGATCGTGACCCGCGTTCCACCAGCGATGAGGAATGCCTGCGGGTAAGACTGCGGTTCCCCCGGTCGGTACGATGACCCTCTCCTTCCCGACTTGGGCGCCGAGTGTTCCCGCCTTCACAACGCCTTCCTCGTGTTCATGGAAATGCACGTGCATAGGCGGCCCGCTCGATCCTGGCGGCAGGGTGCCATCGAGGGTGAGGACGATTTGCCCATTGGCATCGCGCACGCGGCGCATCCACAAGATCTCTCCCGTGTGTCGGTTCTCCAACCTCAGGAGGTTATCCACGATTGATCCTCACGATTGGCCTGTTCGCTCCGAACGCAATTTCTCAGGGATTCTATCAGCGGCGCCGCCAATCAGCAGCACGTTCGCTGTTTTGGCTGGAGGTGTTTGTTCGAAAAGGCGCCCGGATCGTGCGGCGTCGACGGGATGTAGCGAAGCCGATTATTCGATGAACGGAGGACGAGGCCGGTGCCCTGACTGTGATGGTGGCCTGTTCACCGCCGATGGCAAGAGCGCGATCCGGACAGAGCAGAACAGGTCGACTAACGTTCCCGTTGAACCTGCGCCGGACGCTACGCGGCGGCCGCTTTCCCCAGCACGCTTTGGGCGTAATCGTCGACGGTGCTGAGCTTGATTCCAAACGTGTCGACGACCCCCGTCATTTCCATCGCGTCGCCGTGCAGGTATCCCAGCATCAATGCCGCAAAGCTCTTCTGTAGCGGATCGGTGGCACCCTCGAACTGAGCAAGCAGCGTCTGCTCTGAGATATGGTCCAGCCGAAAGCGTCTGCCGCCGATGGTTTCGAAGCGGGCTACGACTTCGTGGGGGCTCAGCGGTTCCGGGCCGCCAAACTCGATTGTTTTCCGCATTGCCGCGGGATGTCGCAGCGCAATCGCGCAAATCTCCGCCACATCGCGGTACGAAACCCAGCTAATTGGACGCGAACCTGGCCCGTAGATGCGCGCCTCGGCATTTTCGTAATCAAATCCCAGAGCCGCGCTCAGCCATACTTCCATAAACCAACTGGCCTGAATTACGGTAAAGTTCAGGCTCTTCACGGCTTCCTCGATCTGCTCCTTCGCATTACCCAGCGGGAAAGATATTCCAGGCGTCCGCCGAAACGAGACAAACAGAAACCGATTCACGTTTGCGTCTCTGGCCGCGGTCACCAGGTTCAGTTGTCCGTCTGCGTCTACTGACTGAATCGAGTCCCCTGGCTGCCTTGATAATGTTGATGACGCAGTCGAGATTACCGCGTCTACACCGCGACAAGCAGCAACGACCGACTCCGAATCTTTCAGATCGCCGATGCACAGCTCTGCGCCGGATGCCCGCAGGATTTCTATCTTTTCAATCGAACTCGTTGGCCGAACGAACGCGCGCACCGCTTCGCCGCGCCCCCTCAGCTTTTGACAAATCTCGCTTCCAACTAAGCCGGTCGCCCCGACAACCAGAATCATTTCCGCTGCTTTCTCCTGACGACCGATCGTACACCGTCAGCATCAGACCGCTCCGCGTGAAAACTTTGGCTAACGATATTTACGCTTAACGCCGCTTTCCCTCTCGCACAGCGATCACGATCGCGTCGTAACTTCCTCGATCGGGACTTATGTCCCGCGTGAACTCCAATTCGGCCGGTTTTTGGGCGTTATACGGCAAGTTTGAGCGCACCTCTGTCGCTTTGCCCGACATTACGCGCTTTGTGTCGCGCTATCTTCAACGGTTCTTGAAATAGCTTGGTGAGGAAAACTCACGGCAGCTATGTAAGCAGAGGTGCCCGCGTGAATCCATGAAAGAATACACACCCTCTCCGATTGGTCATATCGGCTGGGAATGGCGAAGTCTTCGCGGGGTTGCGCGCCCGACCGGCCGAGCGCGCCGCTCATTTCCCCTGGATCTTACGGATTGGACGGAATCGAAGTTGGCAGGGTGGAGTCCACGGTAATCCGGGTCGCTACCAGGGCGCCCGCCAGGTGATCGACGTGATTTCCCTTGGGGTCGTAAACGTCCAAAGTAAAGGTACCCGTATAGCTATCGCCGCTTGGTGAGAGCGTGATTTGTCCGCGGAAGTTGATGTAGTTGGCGATTTCTCCGGTTGTGGGGTTGTAGGCGATCGGAAAGTGGTTGATCTCGTAGGTCAAGAATCCGGTCTGCGCCCAGACGCCCATGCACCAATTTGCGCTGGCTGGCGAATGTCCGCCCGAATTTATGACTTCGGTACCGTCGCTGTGCCAGTGAGCATAGCCGAAATCGATGAGCGCGCCGTCCGGGATCGAAGGAACGTGGCCCGTGTTGCCCTTTGAGATCATTTGAAACCGCCACATCCCCGTTATGCTGGCGTTCGGCGGGCCTGCGCGTTCGTTAAAATCTGCGTTTGCAACGCGCTGCACGAACGCTTGGGCCTCGAGCTTCGGATCCACGAACTGGAAGGGTCCTTGCAGGCTCGAAAGGTCTCCGCACCCCGCCATCGCGCTAGAAGCGAAAATCGCAGAGAAGATCGCTGTACCCACAGCCGTAGAAAACACTCGAGAGATTGCTTTCATAGAAGTTCCTCTTTCTGCCGCGGATGATCCGCGTGCACTCCCTAAGGCGCAACGGCACAGCGGAAACTGGCAAGGTTCAAGAACTTTCGCGAAAACTTTTCGGGGGCAGAATCTATGGACAGCTGCTGAGCTCAGTCAAGAGCCACGCCCGCGCCGTTTTCCAGTCCCGCATCACGGTATCGGAGGAGATTTTCACCACCTCGGCGGTTTCTTTGACGCTCAGCCCACCGAAAAAGCGCAGTTCAACTATCCGCGATTTGCGCGGGTCCGCTTCGGCCAGAGCGTTGAGCGCATCGTCCAGAGCTATTAACTCCCGTGCTTTTGCCTGCGCAACATCCAAGGGCTTGATGAGGTCGAGGGGTTGGGCTTTTCCGCCGCGTTTGTCGGCCAGGCGCCGGCGCGCGCGATCGAGCAAAATCCGTCGCATTAAAGTGGCCGAAACGGCGAAAAAATGCGCGCGATCCTGCCAGTCCAACTCGCGGGCGTTCACCAGGCGCAGATAAGCCTCGTGGACCAGGTCCGCGCTTTGCAGACTAAAGCCGGGACGCTCGTTCTGTAATAGCCGCGCGGCCTTCCGGCGAAGCTCGCGATAGACGCGCGGGGTGAGTTGCCGCAGGGCCTCAGAATCGCCGGCGGCCCAGGCCCGCAGAAGCTGCGTGGTGTCGGCCTTGTCGGGTTCGGCCATGAATGGATCGCAGGTAGCGTAACATATACAAATCGTTGGGTGGCCTGCTGACCCCGGATCGTTGGCGAAAAATCGAGGAGCTGTACCAGGCGGCGAAAAATTGTGCGCCTTGTGAGCGCGCCGCGCTGCTCGACGGCGTGGATTTGGATATCCGCGCTCGTGTCGAACGCATGCTGGAGATCGAATCGAGCGGTGGTCTTCTCGACCAATCGCCCATCAACCTGCTGGCGGATGCAACCCAAACGGTCATCGCCCGCGGCACGCAGCTCGGACCTTATCGAATCGAGGCGCGATTAGGCGCTGGTGGAATGGGTGAAGTGTTTCGCGCCCGCGACACGCGCCTGAACCGCATGGTCGCCCTGAAAGTCTCCAAAACCCGGTTCAGTGAACGTTTTGAGCGCGAGGCGCGCGCGATCGCAGCGTTGAATCATCCCAACGTCTGCACACTCTACGATGTCGGCCCGAATTGTCTTGTGATGGAGCTGCTCGACGGCTCCACATTGTCGGAAGAGATTCGGACCGGCCGAATCGCTCCAGACCTGGCGGCAAACTATGGCGCACAGATCGCCGCGGCGTTGAACGAGGCGCATGGGCAGGGCATCGTTCACCGGGATCTGAAGCCGGCCAACGTTATGCTCACGCGGCACGGAGTAAAAGTGCTCGATTTCGGGCTGGCTAAGACGCCTTTCGAGGACGGCATCACCCAATCGGACGTCGTGATGGGTACCCTTGCCTACATGGCGCCGGAACAGATAAAAGGCTGCGGAACTGACGCGCGTACGGACCTGTTCGCACTGGGACTGGTCTTGTATGAGATGGTGGCTGGAAAACTCCCCGTGCCCGGCGCTTCCCTGGGGCAGATGCTGGCCGCCGGGACCCAGGTTTCTCTCGATCCGCCGGGCAAGGCACGATCGGAGCCAGAATTCCGCCTGAACGCGCTGACCCTTCGGCTCCTAAGACCGGAGCCGGATCGCCGTCCGCAAAGCGCCGCCGAAGTCCGCGAAGAACTGCTTGGGCTGGGAGGTTCGAGAGGGCAACGCCGCGCGATGAAACCCGCCCTGGCGGCGGCTATAGCGTTTCTTTTGGCGCTGGCTGTGGCTGCGCTTTCGTTCTACAATTCCCATGCGGCCCGTCCGTGGCCGGAGGTCTCGCGCGTCTCGCTCATCACGACATTTAGCGGTAGCGAAGCGACGCCGGCAGTCTCGGCCGATGGCGCTTCGGTTGCCTTCAGTTGGACCGGCGAGGAGGGAACACACCGCGACATTTACGTGACTGGGACCGATGGAGTGGAACAGCCCCACCGCCTGACTCACGACACCTCAGCGGACACACTCGACCTCTTCCCCGCTTGGTCTCCGGATGGGCGGCAGATAGCCTTCGTACGCATGCACGGCGCTGCCAGCGGCGAAATCATGGTGCTTCCGTCGCCGGGAGGAGGGGAACGAAAATTGCGCGAGGTCCGTGCCCTGAGATTCGCTGCATCCAGTTGGCTAACTTGGACACCGGATGGGCAGCAGATCATGTTCGCCTCGGCCTCACTTGAATCCGGCAGGTCCACGTTGTACGAGTTGCGGCTCGCCGACGGCAGCATGCGGACGCTGACTTCTCCGCCCAGCGGGGTGATTGGCGACGCTTCGCCGGCTATTGCCCCGGACGGGCTGACTCTGGCTTACCTGCGCTGGTCTTCGCCAGGGGTCTCCACGTTGCTCGTCCAGAAGCTCGGGAAAGGCGGGGAATTTGTGGGTGCGCCAACCGGAGTGCCCGCAGGCTTAGGCGAAACGATGTCGGTGGCCTGGGCAAATAACCACCGCCTCCTATTCTCGGGTGGCCAGCGAGTCATGGAATGGGAAGCCGGGGCGCCGCCACGGCGAATCTATCTATCCGGTTCACGAATAGTGGGCTTGGCCGTCGCCGGGCGTGACGCGAAAGGAACGCCGCGCCTGGTCGTCGCTCAAAGTCCCGAGGTCGCGGCGCGCGTATGGACCATCCCCCTTCGACGTCCGGGCTTGGCGGGTGGGCCTCCGGTATTTTTCTCCCGGCTCGGCAATGACAGCCGTAATCCCGATCTCTCTCCGGACGGGAAGCATTTAGTATTTGTCAGTAGCCGCACGGGCAATCCCGAACTTTGGATTGCGGACGCAAAGGGAGACGGCGTGCGCCAGTTAACCAGTTTGGGGCTCAAAAGCCTAGGCGTCCCGCGATGGTCTCCGGACAGCCGTCAGGTCGTATTCTTCGCCCGGACGGATAAGGAGCCTCAGATTTACGTGATCGACTCTACTCAGGACCGGTCTGTTCCGCGCATGGTAACCGAAGAAGTTCCGGGATGCAATATTCCCACCTGGTCGCGCGACGGCAGGTTTGTGTACTGTTCCCGAAAAATTGATGGCGAAACGCGCTTGTACCGTGTATCGATCGTCAACGGCGGGTCGGGGCAGACCGAAATGGAGCGATGGTTCGAGGGCAAGGAAGCCAGGGAGACTTCAGACGGACGGGTGCTGTACATCAAAAACGACCGTCCCGGTCTTTTCTCCCGGTCTCTCGCGGGAGACCCCAATGCGAACCCTGAAGAACGCCTGGTTGACGATATCACGGGACCCATCGGGTACTTCGCCCCGGTGGCGCAGGGCATCTACTACACCGGTCAGGATTCATTTGGAAACTACACGGCCCTTCGCTTCTTTGACTATGCACTGCGCCAATCTGTCGACGTGGCGTCCAAAGTGACGACAGGGAACATCAACTCGTTGGCGGTCACGCCTGATGGCCGCAGCTTACTTTATACTCAGGTTCCGGGGCGCGAAGCCAATCTGACGCTCCTTCAGTTTTAAGGAATGAGTGAATGCCGACATAACGCCTCCGAAGGAAACAGCGGCCCATGGCCCGTCTACCCACTTCACCAATTCGACGGCCAGGAACAGCCGTATAAGAGGACCGCTGACTCGAAGCACCGCAAACACAGCATCCTTTCGAAGCGGATCCACGATCATAGGATCGAGAGACGGATCAACCACGACGACGGAAAGCTTATCGCCACCGAACGGTTACTCATCTCGCTGGACGGGAGGGAGCTAACCATCACGCGATTCCAACAGCCCTCCGAAGACACTCCGTCGGAGACCGTGCTGGTCTTTGTCAGGCAATAGCGGTCGGGTCGTGGTCGCCAAGGGCAACACCTGCCCATCCGACTTAAGTTGCCGCGTTGGACTGGTCCCCGATTTTGAGACAAAGGGTTAAGACTCATTTTTCAGCGAATGGAGAATTGAGTCATGGGATTGTCGCGCAGGCAGTTCACGCAGGAATTTAAGCTGGCCGCCGTCCGGCGGCTGGAACAAGGCGTTTCG
>DATFSM010000044.1:0-8461 GCA_035262625.1 Bryobacteraceae bacterium | reverse complement strand
GTGAAGTCAGTATAAATCGACTTACGAAATCCATTGCGCGGCGCCGTCGCACAGGTTATAAATACTCTTGTTCCGGATCAACGCCCGTTGGCCGGTTTTGCGCTGATCACCGTTGGCCGGTTTTCAACTGACTCCCGAGGGAAGAGGGCCCGCGTTAATACCCGCCGCGACCATCACCTCAATCGTTAACATCCACGCCATCGCCCGCCATTCCGCTTTGCGCGCCAGGCATAAAGCGATGAGCAACACGTCCAGCGCGATAACCGGGATCGCGAACGTCAGGTTCGCGCCGACCGACAATCCCAGAAGCGCTCCCTCCACGCCCAATCGTCGGCTTCGCGCCGAATAAAGCAGGCCGAACAGATAAAACGCCAGCGCCAAACCGTACCCGCGCGCCTGAGAAAAGTAATCGAACACGATCGGATTGAGCGCGGCGAGGCTGATGGCGAGCAGCATCATCCAACCATTGCCGAAAAGAGAGCGGCTGACGGCTCGAATCGCAGCGAGGCAGAGTACGGCCCCGAGCAGAGCGGGCAGGCGCAACGTTATTTCCGACGCGCCGAGCGCGGTCACGCATGCCTTGGCCAGCAGGCTGTACAGAACGTGATTGTTTGGCGAGTAGGTCGTGAGAATCTGCCTCACCGGCGGGGCCACGAAGCTCAGATACGTGAACGCCTCGTCCATCGAAATGGAAAGCCTCTCCGCACGATAGACGCTGGCCGCGAAGAGGGATGTCAGAAGAAGCCAGGCGAGAATCCCGGGTGCGCGAGGCGGTCGGATCAACGTTTGAGGATAACCGACGCCGCTCGCGACCTCGCTGATAGCATTCAGGGAGCAACCCGTTCGGGAGGAATGTGGGGAGGAAAAGATTGGCGCTGAGCCGGAGGACTGTCGTGCAGGGAGCCGCCTGCGCCGCCGCATCGCGGCTTCTATCCGGCGCGCCGGCCGAACGTCCGAATATTCTCTGGCTCTTTTGGGAGGACACCAGTCCGCACCAGGGCTGCTATGGCGACCAGTATTCCGTCACCCCTAACTTCGACCGCCTCGCGAAGCTCGGGTGCGTGTACGACAACGTATGGGCCAGCGCGCCGGTCTGCGCGCCTGCGCGCAGCGCGATCATTAGCGGGGTGTGCCCGACCTCCTGCGGCGCAGAACACCACCGCTCGATGAGCCCCATGCCCGCAAGCTGGAAAATGTTCCCCGGCTATCTTAGGGACGCAGGCTATTACTGCATCAACAACGGCAAAGAAGACTACAATCTCCGCAAGCCGGAGGGAACCTGGGACCGGTCGTGGCAGGCTGCTGCCGCCAATGGGCCTGGCCGAGCGCCTATTCGCGCCGACGCCGGAGTCACCCCACCGCTGGATCCGGCAAATGGGCATTGGCGCGACCGCAAAGCCGGTCAGCCCTTTTTCGCTGTCTTCAACGACATGCGAACGCACGAGAGTCAGATCTTTCAGAGCGCGAGCCGGCAGCATTTCAATCACGATCCTGCCAACGCATGGCTTGCCGCATTTCAACCGGATACCCCCGAAATGCGGCGTGACTGGGCTCAATATCATGACCTGCTGACGGAGGTGGATTCGCGGCATCAGGTTCGGCTTGAGGAACTTCAGCAGGACGGTCTCATGTCGGAAACGATCATCATCGCGGGCAGCGACCACGGCTGCGGAATCGCGCGCTATAAGCGCATGCCGTATAACTCCGGACTACGAGTGCCCCTCGTTATGGTATTTCCGGAGAAATACCGACACCTCGCTCCGAAAGACTATGTGCCGGGAGGACGAAGCGATCGTCTCATCGGAACCATCGACCTGGGCCCGACCATGCTTAGTCTTGCTGATATCCGTCCTCCGGAGTTCCAGCAGGGAAAGGCGTTCGCGGGCCGCTATGAAGCGCCGCCTCGCGCTTACCTTCACGGTATGAGGGGCCGCATGGATGAGCGTTACGATCTGATGCGCTCCACGCGCGACAAGCGATACGTCTACATTCGCAACTACAATCCGCACAAGATTTATGGGCAGCACGTGGCTTATGCCTGGAATCTGCCCTCGACGCCGGTCTGGGAACGGCTCTATAAAGACGGCAGGCTGAAATCGCCGCAGAGTCTGTTCTGGGAAACCAAGCCGGCGGAAGAGTTGTACGACCTGCAGAGCGATCCCAGCGAGGTGAAAAATCTCGCGGCTTCGACCGCGTATGAGGCTACGCTCGCGCGCTTGCGCAAAGCGCACCATGACTATGAACTCGAGGTTCGGGACATCGGCCTGCTGCCTGAGGCTGAGATGCAGGCTCGGGCAACGGACTCCACGCCGTATGAGATGGGACATGATCCCGAAAAATTCCCGGTGGAGCGAATTCTGGCGGCGGCGGATCTCGCGAGTTCGGGCCGCCCGAACGCCACGAAGCAAATGGAATCCGCAATGCGCGACCCTGATGCGGGCGTGCGCTATTGGGGCGTAATGGGCGTTCTGATCCGCGGCGAAAAGGAAGTGAATCAGACCAAAGAGTCGCTCCGCAAGGCGATGACCGACGCATCTCCCAGCGTCCGAATTGCAGCCGCGGAAGCGCTGGGCCGATACGGCAGTGAGAAAGATCTCAGCTCGGCCCTGGCGTTGCTTATCAATCTCGCGGATGCCGAAAATAACAACACTTACATTGCAATGCAGGCGCTCAACGCGATCGACGCGCTCGGGAAAAAGGCTGCGCCCCTGAAAGAGAAGATCGCGTCCCTGTCGACGTCCGATCCGAAATCGCCCGCACGCGTCAATAACGACTCGACGGTGAACCTGATGCGATGGCTGACGGCGACGCTTTAACGTTCAGTTGACGAGTCCCGTAGCGGCGCGGGCAACGATCCACGCCTTCTCGCTCGCGCTGAGCGAAATGCGCCGCGCGAGCACGTCATATTGCGATTGCGCGATCCGCTCCAGCAGGCTCGAGTAGATCGCAATCAGCGCCCACATGGCTCGTTTCGTCTTCGGGTCGATGAGATTCAGCAGCGGGGCCGACTCACGATAATAGCGCCGGGCGCGCTCAATTTCGAAATCCATGAGACGTCCGAATCGCTCGGTCTTCTGCGCGGACTTCAGTTCTTCCGCCGTCACGCCGAAGCGCTCGAGATCCTCCTGCGGCAGATACACGCGGCCCAGATCAGCGTCCTCCCGGATGTCCCGAAGAATATTGGTCAGTTGAAACGCGACCCCGCATTTTTCCGCCAAAGGCTGAGCATCCGGAGATGTGAAGCCAAAAATATGGATCGTCGCGAGCCCCACGACCGACGCGACGTGATAGCAATAGCCGTAAAGTTCGTCGAACGTGCGAATCGCGCGCGGTTCCAGATCGGACGCGACGCCTTCGATCATCTCGTAGAAATATTGATGGGGAATTCGATAACGCGCCACTGTATCGAGAAAAGCGGCCCATGCGGGATTGGCATCGGGCCGCCCCGCCAGCGCGTCATCGAGCGCATTCCGCCAGCGCTCCATCGCGGTGCGGGTCGCCCCCGGCTCATCGCTCAGATCGTCGCAGTAGCGCATGAACGCGTATAGGGCGCACATCGCGTTTTTGCGATCGGAATCGAGCAGAACGAAAGAGTAGTAAAAATTTTTCGCGCGGCTTTTCGCGACAGCGCGGCAATGCGCGTACGACGCTTCGAGTTCCGTCATGCCGCGCGCGCGAACGCGCTCCGCGCGAGGACTCGAAGCAGCAGTCCCACGCGCTCCAGCTTCGAAATCGACGGCCTGCGCGAGAGCACGTCATAATCCTGTTGCTCGATCTTGTCGAGCACGCGCATTCCGCCGCGGCTGAACAATTCGAGGTCGATCGACAACCGCTTATCGACCATACGGGACAGCGGCAGACCGATCAGAAAAAGCTCTCGGGCTTTTGCGACCGCCTCGCGCATCACGTCGCGGAATCGCGCGTCGAAACGGCGCGCGAACATCTCCTCGACCGTGTAGTTGTGCCGGGCGAGCAGATCGAGCGGGAGATAAACGCGGTCCTTCTCCTGATCGACCGTCACGTCCTGCCAATGATTCGCAAGTTGAAGCGCGGTGCAGGTGGCGTCAGAAAGACGCTGGCGCTCGGCGTCCGAGTATCCGCAGAGATAGAGCACCAGACGCCCGACGGGATTGGCTGAATAAACGCAGTAATCGAGTACGCCTGCCCAATCGTTATATCGGGACACATGCTGGTCCTGAACGAACGCGCGGACCAGATCCGCGAACGGCTGCTTCGGAATACCGTACTTCTTGACGGTGCCCGCCAACGCCACGAAAACCGGATGGCGGACTTCGCTTTCGTACATCGCATCAAGTTCGCCAGACCACCAGTCCAGCAAACGAACGCTCTCGGCCTTGTCGCTGATCTCGTCGCCGAGATCGTCAGCCCACCGGCAATACGAGTAGATGTTGTAGAAATCCTGATGCAGCCGCTTGGGCAGCAGCAAACTCACGACGTGAAAATTTTCGTAGTGATGCGTCGCCAGCCAACGCGTATATCCTTCGGCTTGGGCGTGGGTCCAGGATTTCGAAAGCGCTCGCGGTTCTGCGACGAACTCCTTGGGTTGAAGCAGGGCGTCCGCTACCGCGCCGTTCATGGCGCCGTTCATGGAATGATCGCTGTCTTCAGCGTCGTGCTTCCCTCGGCGAGACGGAACAGTACGGAAGACAGGTTGCGCAGGGGCTCCTCGGCGTCCACGAAATCGCGCGCCTGAATACCGCCGCTCGCGATGATGTCGAGCGCTTCGCGCATCGTGGTGGGCGTGTGATGAAAACTCGCGCGGCACGTGATTTCGGAATAATGCAGCAGATTTGTGTCGAGTTCGACGCGCGTGCCGCTCGGCGGTCCGCCGAAGAAGTTCACGACGCCGCCCCGGCGTAGCATCTCAACCGCCCAGTTCCACGTCTCCGGTTTTCCAACCGCTTCGATGACGATATCGGCGCCTCGCCCGCCCGCCATCTCTCGAACGGCGGCGACGGGGTTCGAAGTCTCTTCGGTCGCGACGATCCGGTCCGCTCCCAGCGCGATGGCGCGTTCGAGCCGCGAGCGACGCCGACCGACCGCAATCACTCGCGCGCCGCGCAGTTTGGCGAGCCGGATGAACATCGACCCGATCGGACCCGCGCCGATCACCACCACGGTGTCGCCCGCGCGAAGTTCGGAATCCTCAACGCCCTTCACCACGCAGGCCAGCGGTTCGGCCAGTGCGGCATCACGATAGTCGAGCCGAGGCGGAATCACATAGGTGTTCAGCCGAACGATTCGCGATGGAATCTTTATGTATTCCGCATAAGCCCCGTTATTAAAGAGCAGATCTTCGCAGAGATTGACGCGCCCGCGGCGGCAATAAAAGCATTGCAGGCAGGGGGCGGAATTCGCCGCGACGATCCGCTGTCCGATCTCGAATCCCTGAACATTTTCACCGACGGCGACGATATCGCCCGCCAGCTCGTGGCCGAACAGCGCGGGCGGCATAATCATTCGCGCGTGATAACCACGCAGGAAAACCTTGATATCGGTCCCGCAGGTCAGCGCGGCGCGCACGCGCACGAGCAGATCGTCGGGACCGGGCTGCGGCACGGGAACACGCTCTAGCTGAACGTGTTCTTTGCCGTATAGAACGGCCGCGAGCATGGTCCCATTCGTGCCCGAAATACCCGACGTCAAACCGAAAGCTCCTGTGGACGCACGATAATTTTCAGCGGATTCTCACCCTGGAATTCGCCGGGGTGCGTCGCTAGGCGGAATGCAAATCCAATCTTATCAAGCGGTACCCGGTGCGAGACAAGCAGATGGACAGGGAGTTTACCGCTGAAAACCAGGTCAGCGCCTTCGTACTGAATATCGACCGACGCACTGTAAGAACCGAGAAGACTGCGTTCGCCGACGCAGATGCTCGCGCCGGAAAGCTCGATGCGCTCTTTATCGGAGGTCTGCGCGAAGAGCATGATTTTGGCGCCGGGTCGCGTCGATCGCACGGCTTCTTCGACCAAACCTTTGACGTTCGTGGCGACGAAAACCATGTCGGCGCCGCGCCCCTCGGTGAGTTCTTTCAGTTTCGCTGAAACGTCCGAAGTGCGCGGATCGAGCGCGAATTCCGCGCCGCATTGCTTCGCGAGATCGAGGCGGGCAGGAATGGTATCGGTCGCGACGATGACGCACCCTCGCAGTTTCAGGAGCATCGTGAAGAGCAGGCCGATCGGTCCCTGACCCTGAACGAGTACGACGTCACCCGGTTGGGGATCGCATTGATTCACGGCCTTGAGGCACGTGTTGACAGGCTCGACGAATGCCGCGACCTCGAACGGAACGCCTTCCGGAATTTTCTCGATTCCGCGTTCGACGATCCAGTCCATCGCACGGACATACTGAGCGAACCCGCCTCCCGCGGGCTCGAAACCGGCCGTAACCCCCACCTTCTTATATATGGGGCATTGCGCGTATAATTTGCGAGCGCAGTAAAAACAATCGCCGCACGGGATGTGATGGAAGACAATGACGCGGTCGCCCGGCTGGTATTTCGTAACGTTGCTGCCGACCGCGGCGATCACGCCGGCGGTTTCGTGACCGTAGATACGGGGCGGCGCGAGAAGGTCGTACTCGATCTTCTTCAGGTCAGTGTGGCAGACGCCGCAGGCTTCGACGCGGATCAGCACTTCGCCGGGGCCGATTTCCGGCGTCTCGACGCGGTCTACCGATACAACGCTCTTGCCGCGATACACGGCGGCGAGCATTTCGACGGGAACTTCTGTTTCAGAAATCGCAGTGGGCAAGAAATTCTCCAAGATTACGCGACGCGAGCGCGGTCCGTTTCGATAGGCGGATCAATTCGCCGAAGCGGCGAACCGGGCTTTTTAAAGCGTTGAACAAGAGACGCCCGACGTTGAACCGGCCATCCGGCATAAGGCAAACGTTAAAGTCGTTTGCGAAGTCTTCGTCCGCGAGGTCGCTCACGGCTCGTACGCAGTAAAACGGCACGTTCAGATCTTCGGATGCGCGTGCGGCTCCCGCGGCTTCCATTTCTACTGCAAACGCGCCGGAATTGAGAAGGTCCCGCTTTTCGGACGCGGTGCGGGCGATGCGTGGCTGCGAGGCGAGAACACCCGATCTGGCGGCTGGCGCCTGAGACGGAACGCCGGCAGCATAACGGCGCTTGCCATTGCGGACTTCCGTGGCGACGAAGATATCGCCCGGCGACATCGATGGATCGAGCGCTCCGCAGAATCCGATGTTGCAGACCGCCGCAGGAGCGGGCGAAGCCTGAACAGCCGCTCGGGCGCGCTCGGGTCCTGCTCCGTTGGCGATTGCGATCATGTCCGCGCCTTTCCATTTACCGGCGCGTGCCCAATGCACGGGAAGCGATAAAGGGCGGACGGCTTCCCAGCGAGCGACCCATGGTTCGCACTCGCGAGGCTCGGCCGCGACGAAGAGAATCATGCGGCCCATGCGACCGCGCTCTCGAGCGCACTACGCGCGGGGCGGGGTTGATAACCGAGTTCGCGTGCGGCTTTATCGTGCGAAACCCACATCTTTTTACGCGCCATCTTGACTGCTTCCAGCGGAGCGCGCGGCGCGACGCCCGTCACCCGCGCCCAGGCGGTGGTCACGACGCCCGCTGTATAGGCCACGAAGTACGGTAGTTTTACGGAAGGCGCTTTGCGTCCCGTGATCGTCGCTAGCTCGCCCAGAATCTGGGCCAGCGTCAGGTTTTCGGAGCCGAGGATGTAGCGCTCGCCCGCGCGGCCCTTCTCGCAGGCAAGCAGATGCCCCAGCGCGACATCGCGGACATCCACGATGTTCAAGCCGGTGTCGATGTACGCGGGCATCGCTCCATTCAGAAAATCGCGCACGATCTGGCCCGTCGGCGTGGGCTTGAAGTCGTGGTCGCCCATCGGCGCGGTCGGGTTCACGATGATCACCGGCATCTTCGAAGTTGCGAATTCGAGCGCCGCCTGCTCGGCGAGGAATTTCGAGCGCTTGTATGCGCCCGCCATCTCATCGAGCGACACCGGTTGATTTTCATCGCCGATACCGTTCGCCGGCACTCCGATGCAGCCGACCGTGCTGGTGTATACGAACCGCTCCACGCCGGCGGATTGGGCGGCGGCGAGCATGTTGCGCGTGCCGTCCACGTTTGAGCGGTAAAGGTCGTCTGGCTTCGGAGACCACAGGCGGTAGTCAGCGGCGACGTGAAAGACCAATCCGCATCCGGCCACTGCGCGCTTCAGTGAATCGGCATCGCGCAGGTCACCCACGACGCGTTCGACATCGAGTTCGGGAACGCGGCTGGTTTCGCGAACCAGCGCTCGCACTTTGTGCCCGCGCTCCAAAAGCAGGCGCGCGACGTGCCATCCGACAAAGCCGGAAGCTCCTGTGACCAGCGTTGGTTTCATTGCGCCGCTTCGTGGGCCTTCACGAATGTTGCGAGCGCCAGAAGCGGGAAGTACAGCCGGTAGGAATG
>DATFSM010000043.1:0-34423 GCA_035262625.1 Bryobacteraceae bacterium | reverse complement strand
TAACCGGCGCTTCATGCTCCTTCAACAGCTCGCCGGTGGACCTGTTGAGCTTGTACCCGTTAAGGTCGAACGGTATATGACTCCCCGTGACCATCAAACTGCCGCGGTGACGCTGCAGCGCATGGTATGTGAGCGCCGGCGTCGGCAGCGGACCGAGATTGACCGGCCGCAGCCCCGCGTCCCGGATCGCCTGGATAGCGGCCTGACAGAGTTCGCCACGATCTCCTTGAGCCGGATCGAACGCAATCGAACTCGGCCTGAGATCGTGCGCCACAAAAAACTCATCGCCGCGCCTGATCCCTCCTCCCTCGACGGGAATCGACTGAAGAAATTCCAATTCACCAAGGACCGATATGTAGATCTCGAGCTGCGTCAGGTCTACGACGCGCCCGCGCCGCCCGCTCGTGCCAAAACGCAGATCGCGCGGTTCGTAGTTCAGATTTTCACGAAGAGTGGACAAGGCGAATCAGAAATTCACAATGGTCGCGAAAGACTTCGGATCGAGACTCGCGCCGCCCACCAGCGCCCCGTCGATCTCCTCTTCCGCCATCAGATTTTTGACATTGTCGGGTTTCACGCTTCCGCCATATAGAATCCGGACGGCATTCGCCGCGTCCTGGCCGAACTTCGCGCCGATCCGCCTGCGGATGAACCCATGCGCGTCCGCCGCAATCTGCGGAGTTGCCGTCTTTCCAGTACCGATAGCCCACACGGGCTCATAAGCGATGACGATCTTCGCAAACTGGTCCGCGCTCAGGGGCGCGATACCGCCGTCGAACTGCTCCGCAAGAACGTCCTCAGTCCTTCCCGATTCTCGTTCTTCCAATCGCTCGCCGACGCACACAATCGGAGTCAGGCCGAATTCCAGCGCGGCTTCCACCTTACGAACCACATCGGCCTCCGATTCCCCGAAGTACTGCCGCCGCTCGCTGTGCGCAATGATCACATAGCGGCATCCGACCGCCTGCAGCATATGCCCTGAAACTTCGCCGGTAACCGCGCCTTCCTTGCCCCAATGAAGATTCTGTGCGCCGATCGCAACTTTGCTCGAATCGGCCTCTTTGATGGCGGCATGAAGGTCGGGGAACGGAGGACAGATCACGATGTCGCATCGCGAATCATTCGCCACGAGCGGCTTGAACGCCTCGAAAAAGGCATGCGTTTCGGCCGGCGTCTTGTACATCTTCCAGTTGCCGGCCATCACGGGTTTTCTCATAAGATCGCGTTTAAAAAGCTTTCACCTTTCGAAATAGACGTGCCGAAGTTCGCCGCTACCGTCTGACCGATATCGCTGAGAGTGGATCGCAGCCCGAGATTCATCCCGGAGCGCGCCTTAGGTCCGAACGCGAGAAGCGGAGTGTACTCGCGGCTGTGGTCGGTTGAGGATGTCGTCGGGTCGCAGCCATGGTCGGCTGTCAGAATCGTGAGATCCGCGGGCCGAAGGGCGCCGCGAAAGTCCGGCAGCCAACGATCGAACTCTTCGAGCGCGGCGCCGTAGCCTTCCACATCGTTTCTGTGCCCGTACTGCTGGTCGAAATCGACGAGGTTCACATAGATCAGGCCGCGGTCGAGATCGCCCATCGCATCGAGCGTCCTGGCCATTCCATCGGCGTTGCTTTTGGTCTTCACGTGGTCGGAGATTCCTCGGCCCAGAAAGACATCGAAAATCTTGCCGACGCTGAACACCTCGATTTTCCTGGATTCCAGCTGATCCAGCAGCATGCCACGCGGCGGGGGCACGGCGTAATCGTGGCGATTCGCGGTGCGTTTGAAAGAACCCGGCTCACCTTCAAACGGCCGGGCGATCACCCGCCCGACCTCGTATGGACCGCGCAGGATCTCCCGCGCAATCTCGCACATCCGGTAGAGTTCCCACAACGGGATCACTTCCTCATGCGCGGCGATCTGGAACACGCTGTCTGCCGACGTATAAACAATCGGCGAGCCTGTGCGCAGGTGTTCCTCGCCCAGTTCTTTGATAATTTCCGTCCCCGATGCGGCTTTATTGCCCAGAGTGGACCGGCCGATCTTGTCCTCGAACTCCCGCATAATCTCCGCGGGGAATCCGTGGGGAAAAAGCGGAAACGGCTTCTCCAGATGAATGCCCACCATCTCCCAGTGCCCCGTCGTCGTGTCCTTGCCGGGAGAAGCCAGCGCGCATCGGCCATACGCGGCTTCAGGCGACGCCGCCGCGGGTAACTCCGGAATCGGTTTGAGATTCCCCAATCCGAGTTTGCAGAGATTCGGTACGTTCAGCCCACGGGTCCGCGCGATATTGCCCAATGTGTCGCTTCCCGAATCGCCATAAGCGGCGGCGTCGGGCATTTCGCCCACACCAACGCTGTCCAGCACGATCCAGATGACGCGATCAAACACAGAATTCCAATATATAAGGCGCGCAAATACAGACCTCCTCGTCCGCTAAACTGGTATTGATCCATGCAGACCCGGCGCAACTTCATCGGAAACGTGGCTACCGGTATCGGCAGCCTCGCCGCCGGCGGCGTTCTCAGCGCGAACGAGCGGCTTCGGATCGGCGTGATCGGCGTGGGCGAACGCGGCACTCAGCTCGCTCGCGAGGCGATGGCCTGTCCGGGCGTGGAACTGGCCGCATTCGCGGATGTGTACGCTCGGCGGCTGACCGACGCGGCAGGAATCGCGCCCGGCGCCGGCATGCACGCGGATTATCGGTCTCTCCTGGACGATCAATCGATTAACGCCGTGATTATCGCGACTCCGCAACACCTTCACGCGGAGCCCTTCGTCGCGGCCCTCGAATCCGGCAAGCACGTGTACGTCGAAAAGGCGATGGCGCTCACCGTCGAGGAAGCCAAGGGGATGCGCGCCGCATACGAAAAAGCCGGACAGCGCGCCGTGCAGGTGGGGCATCAGTGGTGCTCTTCGGGGCAGGTCGCCGACGGACGAAATTACCTTGGCAGCGGGTTGGTCGGAAAGGTGACGGCGATTCATGCGCACATGTTCCGCAACACGCCCCGTGGCAAAGCGCAGTGGCAGCGGCCCGTCTATCCGGACATGACGCCCGAGACGGTTGCGTGGAAGGGTTTTCTCGGCAGTGCGCCCGAGCGTGATTTTGACCCGGACCGACTGGTGAACTGGCGTCTGTTCTGGGATTATTCCGGCGGCAACGTCCACGAGAACATGTCCCATCAGATCGCCTTCTGGCACAAGACCATGGGCTTGGCGATCCCCCACTCAGCGACGATGACCGGCGGCGTCCACTTGTGGCGTGACGGACGGGAAGTACCCGACACGATGCACGTCTCTCTTCAGTACAGCGGCGGCGCGCGCGGCGAAGACATCTTGTTTTCCTGGGACTCCGGTTTCGGAAACAGCCAGCCGGGCGTCAGCGAAGAAGCGCTCGGAACGGATGGCACGATTGTTCGAAGCCAGCAAATCCGCTACATACCCCAAAAGGTGAACCGGCCGGAAGCCTCCGAGTTGATGGGACGCACCATTACTCAGCCGAGAGCCCACATGCAGGATTTTGTGGATGCGATCAGGACAGGTAAAGAAACCACCTGCCCGTTCGGACTCGGCTACGCGGTCTCGGTTGCGTGCCGCATGGCCGTGCTGAGTTACTGGTCCGGCCGCACCGTGCACTGGGATCCCGCGACCGAAGAAATCGTTTAGTTCAGCCGGGAACCAGCACCGCTATTATCGAGGTAGCATGACGCTTCATATCACAGAAGCCGAACTAGCTCGCGACATCCGCGCTGTGCTCGCCAGAGTGCAGTAGGGCGTTGAGATCGTGGTCGAACAGGATCATCATCCAGTCGCCGTGATCAAGTCTCCGGTGATGAAGGGCCGTAACATCTCTGAAGTCATCGCCGCACTCGAAGCCTGCGGCGCAAACGCTGTGATCGATGAAGACTTCGCCCGCGATGTAGAAGAAGGAATCAAGGCCCACCGCGACCAATGGAATCCACCGACTTGGGATTAGTGCTCGATTCGAGCGTCCTGGTTGCGGCGGAACGGAAAAAACTCACTACCCCCGAGGTGATACGGAAGATCCGCGAAACCGTCGGTGACGTAACCATCGTGATCTGTCCGCTCCCAGTGGCCGAGCTCGCTCACGGCGTGTATCGCTCCGACACACAGGAGCGGAGCCGCATGCGACGACAGTTCCTCGATGAACTGAAAGCGCATGTTCCGATCCACTCAATCACCGAATCGACCGGCGAAATCGTCGCCCGAATCGGCGCGGAGCAGAGTTCGAAAGGCGTCGTGCTTCCGCTGGCTGATCTCATCATCGGAGCCTGTGCGCTCGAACTCGGTTACGCGGTCGGAACCGCGAATCTTCGCGATTTCAGGCGCGTTCCTGGCCTCACAGTTGTTTCGCTCTGAGAGGCGGCGGCATCGCGCGCCTGCCGATCGCCAGAATCGTTTCGAGAGCGGGGGTCTTGCGTTCTCGGTCGACCACCCAGGTCTGAATATCGTCGAAACCCGCGCCGCCTAAAAGACCGCGAAGTTCGAGTTCCGAAAACCCCAGCCACGTATCGGCGTAAAGTTCCCGGGCCTGCTCGAAATTGTGCTTTTTCAGATCGAGAATCACGATCCTGCCGCCCGGCTTCAGCATCTTCCACGCGGACTCGACCGCCTTCGGTGGATGCGGCGCATGGTGCAGACTCTGACTGAAGAACGCGAGATCCACTGAGCCCTCTTCAACCGGCGGAGATTCCAAATCGCCCAATCGATACTCCAGATTCGCGATGCCATTCTCAGCCGCCAACCTCGCGCCGAATTCCACCATTTTGGGAGAATTGTCCACTGCGATCACCTTCTCCGCACGCTGCGCCAGCAATTGGGAAAACGTCCCCTCCCCCGCCCCGAGATCGGCGATCACCATCGGCGGCATCAACTGAATCAGCGTCTCGGCCAGTCCCTTCCAGGAGCGGCCTGGCACATACTCTCGCCCGAACTTCCCCGCCAGCGTGTCGAAGTAGGCGCGGACCTTATCCCGACGCTTCTCCAGCGCCAGCCGAAGCGCACCCTCATCCGCATGCGATTCGGGCACTTCCTTCGCGGCGGCTCGCAACAGGTGAATCCAGGTTCGATCTTTCAGCCGATACAGGCTGTTCTTTCCCTGCTTGCGGTCCTCAACCAGATCCGCCTGCCTGAGCTGCGCCAGATGGGTGGAGATCCGGCTTTGCCCCATCGCGAGGACCTCCTGCAACTCGGCGACAGACAACTCTTCCCTCTCGAGCAGGAGCAGTATGCGAAGCCGGTTTGGGTCCGCCAACATTCGCATTGTCTGGAGTACCGAAGCCATCGAGATCTGCTAATATATCAACATATCAAGATTCATTGATACATAACTTGGGAAGGAGAACAGAATTGAGTACAGCCACGTTGCCGCAGTTGACCACCGACTACAAAGTCGCCGATTTAGCCCTCGCCGATTGGGGTCGTAAAGAGATCACCATCGCTGAGAAAGAAATGCCTGGTCTGATGGCGATTCGCCAGAAGTACGCGAAGACCAAACCTCTGGCGGGAGTGCGGGTCACGGGTTCGCTGCACATGACGATCCAGACGGCCGTGCTGATCGAAACCCTCGTCGATCTCGGCGCGAGCGTGCGCTGGGCAAGCTGCAATATCTTCTCGACTCAGGACCATGCAGCGGCCGCTATAGCGGCAGCGGGCGTACCGGTCTTCGCGTGGAAGGGTGAGACGCTTGAGGACTACTGGTGGTGCACCGATCAGGCGTTGCAGCATCCGAACGGGCTCGGACCGCAGTTAATCGTCGACGACGGCGGGGACGCCACCCTTCTGATCCATAAAGGCTACGAACTTGAGAACGGGAGCGGCTGGGTCAACAATCCTTCCGGCAGCCGCGAAGAGCAGGTGATCAAAGACCTGCTGAAAAGGGTTCAGGCCGAAGATCCCAACCGGTGGCACAACGTCGTGAAGGATTGGAAGGGCGTCTCCGAAGAGACAACGACCGGCGTTCACCGCCTTTACAAAATGCATGAAGCCGGCGCATTGCTCGTCCCTGCCATCAACGTCAACGACTCCGTTACCAAATCGAAGTTCGACAATCTCTACGGCTGCCGCGAGTCGCTCGCGGACGGCATCAAGCGCGCGACGGACGTTATGGTCGCCGGAAAAGTCTGCGTCGTCTGCGGCTATGGCGACGTTGGTAAGGGCTCCTCACACTCCCTCCGCGGCCTTGGCGCGCGCGTGATTGTCACGGAAATCGATCCCATCAATGCTCTGCAGGCCGCGATGGAAGGCTTCGAAGTGACAACCGTTGAAGACACGCTCGGACGCGGCGACATCTACGTCACCACCACAGGCAATATCAGCGTGATCACGCTCGACCATATGCGCCACATGAAGGATCAGGCGATCGTCTGCAACATCGGCCACTTCGACAGCGAAATCGAGATCGAACGGCTCAACAAGTCAGACGCGAAAAAGCTCGAAATCAAGCCTCAGGTGGACCAGTACACGTTCCCCGAGGGCAATTCGATCTTCGTGCTTGCCGAAGGGCGACTTGTGAATCTCGGCTGCGCCACAGGTCACCCGAGCTTCGTGATGTCGAACAGCTTCTCGAATCAGACTCTGGCGCAGATCGATCTCTGGGCCAACAAAAACACCTACAAACCGGGAGTTTATGTCCTCCCGAAGAAGCTGGACGAGGAAGTGGCGCGCCTTCACCTTGAAAAGATCGGCGTGAAGCTCACCGCTCTCACTCCGGAACAGGCCGCTTACATCGGCGTGCCCGTGGAAGGCCCCTACAAGGCCGATCACTACCGCTACTAGTCCGCCTTCCCGGTTGGCTTCCCTTGTCAGCAGTCCCGATCTGATGCCCGCCGGCGACCGGAGTTCCCGGGTTGCCGGTGGGCACAAGTTGCTGTGTGATGAAGCTTCCGATCGAGCGCTGGTTCATGTGAACGTCGCACATTCCCGTCCCATACGCTCATGCGACGATCGGATCAGCCGCTTCCTCGTCTTTTAAAATAAAAGGAGATTGGCAAGCGCGCTCACACTGGCGGCATTCCTCGCCATTTGGGGATTCGGACAGGACAGCGTCAATTTCGACGCCGTCAAGCCCGGAACCACTCCACCCAACTGGACCTTTCTCTCGACGAGACCGCAGACAGGTACCCGCTGGGAGGTGCGCTACGACCGCACTGCGCCCAGCCGGGGAAATGTTCTCGAGAAGAGCGAGAGCAGCATCGTGGAGGGCGATTCTCCCATCGCTGTTTTCGACAAAGTGGTGTGCCGTGACGGAGATCTGAGCGTAAAATTCCGCATCGATGGCAGCGGAAAGAGCCACACGGCGGGGATTGTCTGGAGATTTGTCGACCAGAACAATTACTACCTCCTCCACTTCAGCGCGGACCAGAAGAATATCGTCCTTTTGAGGGTCCTGAACGGAAAACGTGAGGCAGTCCCGCTCACGAGCGACCGGCGGACGCTGACGTGGCTCAGTCACGACATCAATGTGGGCCAGTGGTACGTGGCAAAAGTCAGTTTTCGAGGGGACAAGATCCGCGGGTTCTTTGGCAACCGCCAGCTTTTCGAGGCCAGCGACGCCGGGCTTACCGGACCCGGTAAAACGGGCGTCTGGACGCGCGGGCGCACAA
The DNA here is from genome assembly GCA_035262625.1 of Bryobacteraceae bacterium. Classification (GTDB taxonomy): domain Bacteria; phylum Acidobacteriota; class Terriglobia; order Bryobacterales; family Bryobacteraceae; genus BOG-234. The sequence continues at coordinate 26,813 of DATFSM010000043.1, read as the reverse complement.
CGGCCTCGTTCGACGACTTCCGGATCGACAAGAAAAGCTGACCGCTGGCTGTTAATAGAACGCCGATTCCGCAGTCTCTCTTTACGTTAGGATTAAAGGAGATTTATGCAGGGCCTTAAAATCGGACGTGTTCTTCTGGCTGCCTTGGTTTTCTGCGCAGGAAGCGGCTTCGCCGCCGACAGCCAGCTTCTCAATCTGGTGATGCCCGATGCCCAGGTGATGGCCGGGATCAATGTGGTCAGCGCGGAGGGCAGTCCGCTGGGCCAGTTTCTTCTGAACAAGTTCTCAGCCACTCCCGGCAACCTGGATTCGCTTCAGAAGTTCATCCAGGAGACGGGCTTCGATCCGCGAACGGATGTGACCGAGCTTCTGGCAGCGTCCAACGGCAATACGACTACGCCGACGGGTCTGCTGCTCGCCAAGGGCAACTTCAACGTCAGCCAATTCCTTTCGGTGCTCGCGAACGACAAAACGCACCAGGCTTCCAACTACGGCGGCGCGACTCTGATCACTCCTACGGACGCGACTCAAAACCACGCGATTGCCTTTCTTGGCACGAACGTGGCGACTATCGCGATCGTGGGCGATCTTGCCTCAGTAAAAGCGGCGGTCGATCGGAGCGGCTCCATGAATTCGATATCGACCAGCCTGGCAAACCAGGTGAACAGCCTCAGCACCGGCACGGGCGCCCAGGATGCATGGTCAGTGAGCGTCGCGTCGCTCGGAGCGCTGATTCCCGGCGCGATCGGAGCCAACTCCCAGAACGGAGTGGCGACTCAGACGCTGCAACTGGTCAAGAATATTCAGTCGGCCAGCAGCGGGATTAAGTTCGGAGCGAACGTACAGTTCACCGCGCAGGCCGTGGCGGATACTCCGCAAAACGCGACCGCCCTCGCGGACGTGATCAAGATGGTCACGGGCCTGATCTCTATGAGCGCCGCGGGACAGAATCAGGACGTTGCGGTAATCGCTCAACTGCTGCAGAGTGTTCAGGTGTCGACCAGCGGGACTGCTGTGAATATCGCGGCGACGATTCCGGAATCGCAGATCGAGGCCGCGCTCAATGCCGCCGCTGAGAAGAAGACAGCAGGACCAGCCAAGGCACGGAAGCTGTAAGCGATCCATAAAGTTTGGTATCTGAAGTGCCGCTAATCCGAACGTGCCTTTTTCCCGGCGCGTTCGGATTTTTGCTTTTGTTGCGGCCGGAATTGTTGTCACGCTCGCGTTGGCAGTTGGCGTATTCGTCTATCAGCTCCAACCGGTAGCGCTGCGCTTTGTCCGTTCGGCGCTTGCGGAACGCTACAACAGCCAGGTGGAACTGGGCGACCTGCACGTCTCGTTCTTTCCGAGGGTACAGGCGAGGGGGAAAGATCTGATTCTCCATTTCCGGGGTCGTCGGGATCTCCCACCGCTGGTGCGGGTCAAGCAATTCACTATGGATGCGGGCCTGGCGGGATTCTTCGAGACTCCGAAGCGGATTTCCCACCTTCGCCTTGAAGGCGTTGAGATCCATGTGCCGCCCAAAGCAATGCGAAAGTCATCGGCAGCGCCGCGCAAGGTTCCGTTTGTACTCGAAGAGGTTGTCGCCGATGGAACCCGGCTCGAGGTACTCCCCGGCGATCCCGGCAAGGACCCGCTCGTCTTCGATATTCACGAGCTGACGATGAATAGCGTCGGAATCGGGCAGGCGATGAAATTCCACGCGAAACTGGAGAACCCGAAGCCTCCCGGCTTGATTCACTCCGATGGGGAGTTTGGGCCGTGGAATGAACGGGAGCCCAGCGACACCAAGGTTTCCGGCAAATATACGTTCCGCAATGCCGATCTGGGGGTGTTCCACGGAATCGGCGGGACGCTGTCGTCCGACGGGGAGTACAAGGGCGAACTCGACACGATCGAAGTTCATGGGACGACGGAGACTCCCAATTTCAGCCTCGACACGGCTGATCGGCCGATGCCGCTCCACACCGAATTTCAGGCGACGGTAGACGGAACGAACGGCAACACGGTTCTGCATCCGGTGAAGGCGCGGCTCGGCAATTCGGAGTTCGAAGTCTCAGGATCGATCGAGCGCAACGCTTTGGAAAAACACAAAACGATTCAGCTCCAGACGAAAGGGCGCGGCGCTCATATCGAAGACTTTCTGCGGCTCTCGATCAAGAGTCCGAAGCCTCCGATGGTCGGAACCGTCGGATTCGAGAGTAAGGTTGTGATTCCGCCGGGTGAGACTCCGGTTGTTACTCGCCTGCAGTTAGACGGGCAGTGCCGGCTCAACGGCATCCGGTTTACGAGCGCGGATGTGCAGGGCAAAATCGCGAGCCTCAGCCATCATGCTCAAGGCGATCCGAAATCCGACGACCCCAACGTCACGGCGGATTTCAAGGGCCGATTTCATCTGCGCGACGGGCAGCTTGCGCTGCCCGATCTCGAATTTCAAGTGCCCGGCGCGGACGTGAAGCTCGCCGGTAAATACGCTCTGCAATCCGGTGAACTGGATTTCGAGGGAACGGCTCGGCTTGATGCGACCGTTTCCGAGATGACGACGGGCATCAAGCGCGTGATGCTGAAGCCGGTCGATCCGCTTTTTCGCCGCGATGGCGCGGGCGCGGTGCTTCCGATCAAGATCGGCGGCACGCGCGGTCAGCCTTCATTCAAGCTGGATATCGGAAAAGCTCTTCACCTGCCCTAACCGCGGGGGCGTGGGCTCATTGTGGGAGCGGTTTTCTGCGGCGGCGGAGGCTGCACGGGCGGCGCTCCGTTGACGGGAACTTCCGCTCGGATTAGTCCCAGGAGCTTACGCAGCTCCGTTTCGATGGTCTGCCGAATATCCCCGTTGTCTTTCAGGAACTGCTTGGCATTCTCACGTCCCTGGCCGATTCGTTCGCCCTTATAGCTGAGCCAGGAGCCGCTCTTCTCGATTACGTTGTTGGCGACACCCAGATCGATCAGATCGCCTTCGCGGGAGATTCCTTCGCCATAAACGATGTCGAACTCGGCTTCACGGAAGGGGGACGCGAGTTTGTTCTTCACGACCTTGACCTTCGTCCGGTTGCCGACAACCTGATCGCCATCCTTAATCGCAGCGATGCGGCGGATGTCCAGACGGACGGACGAGTAGAACTTCAGGGCGCGACCGCCCGTGGTGGTTTCGGGGCTACCGAACATCACGCCGATCTTTTCGCGGATCTGATTGATGAAGATCAGGCAGGTTCTCGATTTCGAGACGATGCCGGTCAGCTTGCGGAGCGCCTGCGACATCAGGCGCGCCTGCAGGCCCACGTGCGAATCGCCCATTTCGCCGTCGAGTTCGGCTTTGGGGACCAGCGCCGCGACGGAGTCCACCACGAGCACGTCAATCGAACCCGACGACACCAGAGCGCTCGTAATCTCGAGCGCCTGCTCGCCGTAATCCGGCTGGGAGACGAGCAGATTGTCGACATCTACGCCTAACTTGCGCGCGTACACGGGATCCAGCGCGTGTTCCACGTCAATGAACGCCGCCATTCCGCCGCGCTTCTGCGCCTCGGCAACAACCTGAAGGGCGATGGTCGTTTTTCCCGAAGATTCCGGTCCGAAGATTTCGTTGATTCGCCCTCGTGGGAATCCTCCCGCGCCCAGCGCGGAGTCGAGCGAAATCGATCCGCTGGAAATTACGGCTACCGGAACGATGGCGTCTTTGGCTCCGAGGCGGAGGATCGAGCCTTTGCCGAACTGCTTCTCAATCTGCCCGAGGGTCTGTTCGAGCGCTCGCGCGCGTTCTTTTTCATCCATGGAGTGCTCCTGACCGGCCGTGAGGGCCATGCGAACAAAAGGCGAAAGTCGTAAAACCGATTATAGCGACCGCAGCCGGTTTATTCAACCCGATAATTGGGCGCTTCTTTGGTGATGATCACGTCGTGAACGTGGCTCTCCCGCAATCCGGCGGGCGAGACCCGGACGAAGCGGGCGTTTGCCTTGAGTTGGCAGATGGTTTTGCATCCGCAATAGCCCATTCCGGACTTGAGGCCGCCGACCAACTGATAAACCAGGTCGGCGAGAGGACCTTTGGAAGCCACCCGGCCCTCGATGCCTTCGGGTACGAGCTTTTGGTTCGGGTCGAGCGAGTAACGGTCCGTGCTGCCGGTGGACATTGCGCCCAGAGAGCCCATGCCACGGTAGCTCTTGAAGGTCCGGCCCTGAAACAGGATGGTTTCGCCGGGGCTCTCGTCGGTTCCCGCGAGGAGGCTTCCGATCATTACTGTATCGGCGCCGGCAGCGATGGCCTTGGTGACGTCGCCCGAGAATTTGATTCCGCCATCCGCGATCAGCGGGATATTGGATTCCGCGGCGGCGCGGGAGCATTCCATGATCGCCGTCATTTGCGGAACGCCCGCTCCCGAGACGATGCGCGTTGTACAAATCGAACCCGGGCCGATTCCGATTTTGATTCCGTCCAGCCCGAGGTCGATCAACTCGCGCGCGGCTTCATAGGTCCCGATGTTGCCCGCGATGAGCTGCAGATCGGGCATCGATTTCTTTACCGCTTTCACCGCCTCGATTACGCGCAGGCTGTGGGCGTGGGCGGTATCGATGGCAATGACATCGACCTTGCGCTTCACCAGTTCCTGGGCGCGTTCGAGAAAATCGCCGGTCGCTCCGATGGCCGCGCCCGCGCGGAGGCGGCCCTGTTCGTCCTTGGCGGCGTTCGGATACTTCAGTTTTTTCTGGATATCCTTTACGGTGATCAGGCCCTTCAGGTTGTACTGGTCATCGACTACGAGCAGTTTTTCGACGCGATGCCGGTGCAGAATCTCTTCGGCCTGTTCGAGCGTGGTGCCGACCGGGACGGTGATCAGATTGTCCTTGGTCATGACGTCCTCGATGGGCAGATCGAAGCGCGTTTCAAAACGAAGGTCGCGGTTGGTCAGGATGCCGACGAGCTTTCCGTCGCGCGTGACCGGTACGCCAGAGATGCGAAATCGCTCCATCAGGGCGAGGGCATCCGAAATCTTCTTTTCCGGCGCGATGGTGACGGGATCGACGATCATGCCGCTCTCACTGCGCTTGACGCGATCGACTTCCTCGGCCTGGCGGTCGATCGGCATGTTGCGGTGAATGAAGCCGACTCCGCCCTGCTGGGCCAGCGCGATGGCGAGGTGCGATTCGGTGACGGTGTCCATCGCGGCGCTCACGATGGGGATGTTCAGCGGGATCCGGCGGGTTAGCCGTGTTCTTGTGTCCGCTTCGGCGGGGAGCACAGAGCTTCGGGCCGGTACGAGGAGGACATCATCGAAGGTAAGGCCTTCGGGGATTTCGTGCGAAACCATTGGTTTGATTTCAGTGTAGCTTGGGGCAAAAATGCGCCGAGGGCGATGGGCTGGTTTCGGTTTTCGCAAAACGAAGTCGGTTCGGGCCGTGCGGAACGGACTTCTTGCGGTTTACAAAACGAAGTCGGGCGGCGGCTCGGTTTACAAAACGAAGTGCGCAAAACGAAGTCGGGCGTGGTTTTTGTGTTTTTACAAAACGAACTGCTTGCGGCGGTTGGGGCAATTTGGTTCGACGGGTGCGGTTCATGGAGTTGTTGGGTGGGGGGGTACATAGACACTTGTCCTGAGACGCGGGCGGCCCGGCGCGTTTTTGGACGACGCCGGGCTCTGACTTCTTTAAGACCGGTTCGCAACGCCGGTCCCGGATTTCGTTGCCCCGAAAGCTCCGACTCCCGGGGAAGACTTATTCATCGAATCGATTCGACTTACCGTTTATCAGCCAGAGGGATTTGACTCCCTCCAGCCCGCAAGCGCCTGCCGGCCGGCATAGGCTTGGGCGGGAGATTCGGGTGAGCGAATGCTCCCGCCTTCTGTGGTGAGAGTTGCATGCGTGGATGCGGATGCCGGGAAAGAAACGGCTATGTCATTGAGGGCATGGGCAATAAAAATAGGAAGAGTTAGCGAAGCCGGTGGTCGAAGGTTTCGGGGCCTTTAGGAAACGAACTGCCCAGGGCCGGGTGGGCAATTTTTATCTGCCGCGGGGATTTGATTCCTTCACACCGCAAGCGCCTGCCGATCTCGGGCACGCCGCCAGAGCGCAGACTCTCTACCGGCATAAGACTCGCACCCGAGATCCCCAACCCGCGGCACTGGGCAATGCCCCGATACTTGCTATCGACCGCCCGTCAGGCGAGGCCGCAGCGCTGCATGAAGAGATTGACGAACGTGGCGCCGCCGAGCATACCCTGAGCGGTTTTCCACTTAGCTAATCCGGGAAACCGCTGCTGCACCTCGAGGCCATTCAATAAACCGTTGCTCTGGCCCCAATGAAGTATCCCGCCCTGCGCCAGGGCAAGCGTCTCGACCTGGTGGATGACGCTGAAATCGTCGCTGTTCCCCAGCAGCGAGATCTCCACGTTTCCGGTGACGTTGGGGAATTCATCCGTGTCTCGTTGGGTCGTTGGCAGCGCGCCGAATTGTTGCATTCCGAGCAAAGCCGCCGTTGGTCCGCACGCCCGCAGCGAAAGGTAGCCGGCGGGGAAAATGTTGTTCGGTATTCCGGCATCGAAAGCAGCTAGTGCAGAGCTGACGTATTCGATGGCGTTGACGAATGGAAAAGCCACTTCGATGGAAGTGGCGCCTCCCAGCGGGAATGTGATCCCATAGATGTTTCCGGTCATGACTTTGAATCCCAGGTCGATCTGCGGGGTCGGGACGCCATTAACAATGTATTGAGGGAACGCGTGCTGCATCATTAAATCGATCACCGCGCGCACGGCCCAAAAATAGTTGTAACTCTTGCAGAAATTGATGAGGCTCTGAGCCTGTTGCACGAGCGTGTTGCCGCTGATGTTCGCGAAGGCGAACGCAACCTGCTGCGCCGGGCCGCAATCCGGGCTGTTGAGAATGGCGTCTTTCAGGTTCTGGAGCGTCAACGTGCCCAAGTTCCCTGGAACCAAGCCCCACGGCAGCCGCATGCTATTGGGCACCCAAGCAAGCGGCAGTTCCAACCGGACGGTCGCATAACAAGTGTGCGTCCCGTCGTCATTCCTGATCGGGTTAACGACAACCTGAAGCGCCCGGCTGTAGGGCATTCCTCCGTCATTCGGAGGGTAGAGAGGGTTTACGAACTGATTGAGCGACGGGAAGGCCTGCCCTCTGGCCACGCTGGTCAGTTCAACGCCTCCTACGCTGAGTTGCAGAAGTTGCTCCCAGGTGGACCAAAGATTGAACTGGATCAGCGCAAACTGCGGCACGACATACAACACGACCGCATAGATCACTCCCAGCGCTCCCATCCCGACGATCGCCGCGTTAAAGAGATCATCGTCGTAGTGAATGTTTGCTGGCGCGATCGCCGGGAAAGTCCCGTTGACCTTCTGCGGGTCGGTAAACTGATTCGACTTGGATTCAACCCAGTGATGCGTGCCTGCCGCGCCGATAATGTACAGCGCGCGCACGGAGTCCGCGATCGGAGGACGATCGAAATCAGAGCCATGCGTGCCCGTCGAGATCGCGCCTGCAATGGTCTGGCCGGCCGACCCGCCCAGGGTGGGCATCGCGACGGGAGGACTCTGCTCGTTCAGCCGTACATTCAGCGCGTCGATGGTGATCCCGGCTTCGGTGAAGAACAGCGAGCCGGTATTAACCCCGTTTTTCACGATGCCCGGCAGCATACGCTGCAGGTTCTGAGTCAACGCGCTGGTGTCGATGGCGTAGCCAAACGCGTTGAACAGGGGCGCGTAGGCGCCTCCGAAGACTCGCGCCAACTGCTCATTGATATATTGGCCGGCGTTGGTCGGCGTGGACTGCGGCAAGACGGCTTCGGAGAACGACCAGCCGCTGCCGAGCGCGCGTATGGTCGCTTTGTCCGCCTCGGCCTGCTGGATCGCGGCAGATACGTCCTGAGGCGTGTTCGGCAGGAACAGCTTTCGCGTGAACATTTCGCCGGTCGCGAAGGTGTCGGTCGCATCAGCGATGCCCCAATTTGCTCGAATCTGATTTGTTTCGGTCACCACCGCGTTCCGGGGCGCCTCATTTTTGGGTAGCGTCTGCGGCAAGTCGAACGTCACGATCGGTGACCCGCCCCCGCTCTGCTGCAGCAGCCGCGCGAGCGTAGCGGTGTCGACCGCGCCGCCGGCTTCCTGAAGCGCCGCGAGTTGCGACTGCAATGCGGCGACCTGATCAGGCGTGATGTTGGATGTGGCCAGTGGCGCATCAGATGCGCTGCCCACGGTTGTTTGTGACTGACTTGCGGTAGCGGCAGTAGCCGCTCCGCCAAAAGAGGAATAGATTTTTTCCTGCACTTGCGCTCCACCTTTCCGAGCGTCATGAAGCCCCGTAACCGCAGGCTCGTTCAGGAATGATTAACTACAAGGACAAACCTGCACCGAATTCAGCCAGGCCTTAGATTGTAGTGCAGGCCGCAGACGCCATCAACGATTTTCCCGAGGGCGAAGCTGTTCCAACTCACACTTGGCGCTGCGAGGTCAAACGGGAAGTCTCATTTACAAAGATTCCGTAAATGCTTTCGCCCCAGGACAACGAACGATGTACTCCTTTCGCGTTTGTCGATCAATTGTTCCTGCGAAGCAGCTTCCCCACCGCTTCGCCGATAGGTTGTCGCGCTAAGCGTTCAAAGAATAAAACCCGGGATGGATTGACTTCAAAGCATTAATAGCGGCCATCAGGCGTTTGTCGAAGATCGATTCACGCCAGTTCCAGGCCGCATAATCCGGCCAGCCGCAGACACGCCTCCGCTTTCAGCGTTTGCAGGAAGGCGTGGCGCGCCGCTGGGAACCATCTGGCGGAGCCGTTGGGCATCGGAGATATGCTCGGCCTCCAACCAGCACCAGGTCGGGTATAGTAGTGAATATCACTACATCGTGGGGAATGCAATGGACAAAGCAGTCTCGGCCGCGGACGCCAATCGCCGGTTCTCTGAACTCCTGCGAACTGTGAAAGAGGGTCAGAGCGTCATCGTCACCAGTCACGGCAAACCGGTCGCGAAAATCTCACCGGTTATTGAGGATGCGCGAGCCGCAGAAGGCGCCCGCTCGGCTCTTTTCGCCCGGCTCCGGAGACAACGGGTTGTGAATGTCGCCCGCTGGACGCGCGACGAGTTATACGACGACGCCCAATGAGAATCGCCCTGGACACGAACGTCCTGGCTTACGCCGAAGGCACCAACGGGGCGGTCATGCGCGACAAGGCGCTGCAACTGATCCAGCGAGCGCCCCCGGACGCTATCGTGCTGCCGGCTCAGGCTTTGGGCGAACTGTTCCACGTGCTGGTTCGAAAGGCCAAGCGGCGCCCGGCCCATGCTCGGGAAGCGGTGTTGAGTTGGCACGACGCGTATCCCGTTGTCGAGACGTCGGCTGCCGCAATCATCGACGCGATGGATCTGGCGTCCGATCATCGACTCACGATTTGGGACTCGCTCGTACTGGCCGCTTCGGCAGAGGCCGGGTGTCGCTTGCTTCTGTCGGACGACCTTCAGGAGGGGTTTACGTGGCGAGGGGTGACGGTGACCAACCCGTTTGCGACCGACCTTCATCCGATTTTGGCGGCGCTACTCACGCCACTCGAGGAATAGCCGTCCGCTTTGTCGGATATGAGGTCAGCGAAACCGAATGCGCGTATCGGAAACGACCGTGACTCTCCGTTCGAGGTCATGCTGGAGCAACTCATGGAGGCGAGGTCTTATGAATTCGAGTACGGCGGAACGGCCGAAAGATCCGGGCCGGAACAAGACCACCCCCCGTGCTGGTCCTGCGGATATCGAACGAGGTTGGCGATGCCTTTGTCGAGAGTAAACAGGATTCGGCGCGCGTCTCTCGCTGCCTTCAAGACCAGGGTATCCGGTTCCCCTTTCAGGTCCTCGTCGACGACCGTGTCGGTGTCGTGTCCCGCGGCCCTCAGATCTGCCGCCAGTTCTGCGGGCAGATTCTCGTCCAGCTGGAATCTCATCGACTGATGAGCGGAATCATGTTTTCGTCGTGAGCGAGTTCAGCCGCATAGGCGAGTGCGGCGGAAATATGCTCCGGGGTCAGGGATGGATAGCTTTGAAGAATCTGGTCGCGACTGGAGCCTTCGGCGAGGTTGTCCAGGATGACCGTAACGGGAATTCGCGTGCCTCGCGCGCAGAGTTCTCCGCCACAAATTCCGGGGTCGCTGCTGAGATGATGCTGCCAATGCATTCCAGTTTGATTTTACTCGCAACGCAAAGAAAAACGCCCTCCCTCCGGGTCTCGGAGAGAGGGCGTTTCGCAGCCGGAACGCGACTTAGTCTTCGGAGTCGTCGTCGTCTTTGGCGGGCGCTCCCTTTTTGAAGGCGCTCGCGGGGAGAACCTTCTTCTCGCCAGGGTAGGGCCGGGTAAACCCGGTGGCCTCGTACCAATCGAGGTGGTTGACGGTAGAAGGATCCTCGGAGTCAGGCGTGTGCTGTTTGCCGGCGAAGATCTCCGTCTTCTTCTTCATCCAGCCAGCCCTCAGAGCCTTAACCGCACGGCTCTCCTTCGCGGCAACTTTAGGCCTGATCTCAGGGTTGCGCTCGGGGCGCACAGCCGGCGCCGGGATGGGCTGAGCCGGAGTCTGGGTAACGCCGTCAGTCAGCGAGGTCTGGTTCGGCACATGCGTCCACGGCATGAGGTTCGCCGCAGGCGGGTCGTTGACGAAGAGCGTAGTCATCGGCGACGCCACGAGGTCAAACTGGTTCATGGGCTCCAGACCGAGGATCTGCTCGATCGTGCGGGTCATGTTGACCTGCGTGTAGAACGTGCCGTCTTCCGTTACGCCAGCTCCAGTGCCGTCGCTGTTCACTTTCTGTTTGACGTAGGGGCTGATGACATAGCCCGGGGACCGGTGACCGTCCACGTGATCGACGCCGTCCTGAGCGTCGTCTTCTTCGACGAAGATGGCCGAAGAGGACCAGATGGAGCTGTGGCTGATGATGTCGACAAAGCGTCCCAGGGCCAGGTCGTTATCGGCCTGCATGGCTGGCGAGCTCGGCGGGCCGCCCGTGTGGTCGGAGCTGATCCACATGAACTCCAGCTGGGGTACCGTGCCGTTTTGCAGGTCGTTGGCGAAGTCCTGCGACCAGATATCGACGCGGAACTGGTCGGGGATGCCGAGGTCGAACTGCGGGTAGTTCTGGACCGTGTTGGATATCAGGTTCGGGAGCGGGGAGTGCGAGGCGACCGTGTTCCAGTTGTAGAGCTGTTTCTCCGCGCCGGACTCGTAAGCCAAAGCGTCGTTGTAGAAGTCGATCCACTGCGGCTCGGCCGTTGAACCGGTCGGCGTCAGGAACGTGTTGTACTCGATGTACTCGCCGTAGTTCTTGAACGAAACGCCCGCCTTCGCGGCCTGGTCCCACAGGTGTCCCTTCTTCTGGTAGGCGAGCGCGTCGCCGCCGTTGGATGGGTAGTCGCGGTTCCAGTCGGGCGACTGGATGTCGTCAGAGTAGGGCGCCATCGCCTGGACAATCCAGTTGTGACCATCGGCCGACTGCCGGCTCGGGTCGTAGAAGTTGTCCAGAAGCGGGAAGCGCTGCACCAGCGCGTGCGCGTTGGGCGTGACCTTGCTGCCGAAGACTGCCAGGGAGGCCTGGCCGTTGCCGCCGGTCACATCGCCCAGGATCTGATCGTACGTGCGGTTTTCACGAATGATCACGAAAACGTGCTGGATCTTCGACGGAGCGCCGATCTTGGCGGGAATTGCGACGGGCGCGGTGGTGGGGCTGCCGCCGGAGGCAGAATAGATGTTCTCCCACAGGTCCCAGTGGTTGTTCACGGAGACCTGCTGCGTCATGGCCGCCAGGGCGCCGGTGCTCGGCACGGGGACGATGCTAACGGTGCCGAGGTCCTGGTGGGTGTTGAGACCGCTCACGCCGTGCGTTGTTCCATACGAATTCTGAGCCGAGCTTGCCGGAGGGGTCGCCACCCCGTAGCCTGTGGTTCCGATACCCTTGTCGTTGGCGACAAGCAGCACCTGGTCCGGCGCATCGAACACAACCGAACTCGGCGCATAACCAACAGGGATCAGGCCATTCACGGCGGAGGCCTTGAGATCGACCACCGCGACGGCGTTGGCATTGTAAAGCGCGACGTAGGCGAGGTTATTGTTGGCATCGACAGCGATCGAGTTGGGCCCGGCGCCGTAGGCGGGCTGGTCCTCGCTCAGCAAGCCGAACGGCAGCCCGACGGCGATCGTATTCACCACTTCGTTAACGGTAGTGTCGATGACCGAGAGGGTGTCGTCATATGCATTGGCGACCAGGAGGTATTTACCCCAGAACGCCATACCCGTCGGGTGCAGACCGGTCGAGATGCTGCCGGTCACTGTGAAACTGGCCAGGTCCACCACGGAGATGGTGCCCGTGGACGTGGAGCCGGTGGGAAATTGGGCGACGACCGGGGTGCCGTTGGAGTATCCCTGGAAGTCCGCCACGGTGGCGATCCGGCCGGCCTCGTTGGAGACGTAGGCGGTGTTGCCATCGGGCGAGATCACGACGCTGTGGGGGACGTTACCGACGCGGACCTCGGCGCCCTGCGTCGGTGTCGCCGCGGTCAGGTCGATTTTGGTCAGCGTGTTGTTGTTGTCCAGTACGGCGTAGGCGGTCTTGCCATCCGGCGAGATCGTGACGCCCATGGGATACGCCGTGGGGGAGCCATTCGAGACAGAAGAGACGGTCTGGCCGCACGGAATTGCCGAACTTCCCGTGGTTCCCGGAGGACTGTTATAGAAGCAGTTAACGGTTGTCAGATAGCCGTTGCTGTTGACATCCATCGGAACGGAGACATAGGTCGGGAATGGTTTCGAGCCGCCAGTGGACGTGATCATGCCCGAGGCCGGGTCGACGCTGGCGATGGTTACGTGGCTGCTGTCCTGGCTGAATAGCAGGTGCAGGCCGTCCGCCGTGTACGTGATGCCCAGGTTGCTGCCGCTGGAATCCGTCTTCGCCGCGCCAGAGGAGGACGGATACGGCGTGCTGAAGGTCTGCACGACCGCGCCGGTCTGGGTGTTGAAAATCGTGACCGCCTGCCCAGCGCCCATCTGAAGGACGGCCGCGGTATGCGTATTGGTGTTCGGGTTCAGCGCCACGGCCTTCGCGCGGGTCCTGATGCCGAGGTTGACTTGCGTGCCGGTCGGCGTGAGGATCTGGCCATTACCGAGGACCCATGGGTTCGGCAAGGTCGAAGGATTGTTTGGGCCGTGCGTCTGGTTCTGGTTGGCGCCTGCCTGGTAGATCGGGAACGGCACCGACTGACCCAGAAGCGCCGGAACGATCAGCCCCGTGGCCAGCAGGCCGACGGGCAGGTACAGACGCGCAGTCCCGGAACGCTTGCGAGGTGTTTTCGCGTACATGAGAATGGTCTCCTTCTTTCGGGCTTCTAGTATTCGACTCGGAACGGCCAGAGAAAACGGCCTTCCAGCAGGGGTCGCTAGCAGGTCAGAATAGAGCGCGAAAATGAAGCCCGCGTTAAGAGGAGGTAACAATCGGCTTGCGATCCGTCAGGAAATGATAAGCGGGCGAGGTTGGTGAATCCGAAAAGCCGGGGATACGAAAAGGTCGAGCGCGGCTTCTTTCCACTCCAGGACAGATCCGCCTCCCGATTTGCGGCGGACATCGGATGGGGCCGGGACCTTTCCTGCACTCGCTCTTGAAACGCCAGGAGGACTCTGATAACTATCTCTAGGGAATATTTTGATGCTGCGCCGGTTCATCATTACTGTTTCGCTTCTTTTCCTGGGTTCGGTCTGCGCCCCTCTGTTTGCCCAGACCACAACGCTTCCCGCATGTCTGTCCGGGCTGGATCAGGCGACTGTGGGAGTGCCCTACTACTGCGACTACGGCACCGCCCTGAACCAGTATTTTGCGCAGTTTCTGGAGATGGATACGGGGGTCTCCATCACGTTCACGTTCGCTGTGACGTCGGGCTCGACGCTGCCGCCCGGCATGTCGCTCACGCCGAGCGGCGTTTTCAGCGGCACGCCCACGACTTCGGGCAGCTTTAATTTCAGCATCGACATTACCTTCAACATCAGCGTTCCGGGCCAGAACTTCTCGGAGACCGTTCCTTTCCCGAACATTCTGCAGGTAAGCGGCACCCTAAGCGGAACGACCCTGGTTAGCCCAAGCGGGCTTGTATTCGCCTGGAACCAGGGCACAACAACTTCATCCCAGAGCATCAGCTTAACCAGCCGCAGCAGCCAAACAATTACGTACACCGCGACTGCAACCACCGTTACGGGCAGCCCCTGGCTGACCGTGTCGCCGAGCGGAAGTCTGGGCCCGTTCCAGAGCGCGGCCGTCATCGTTACGGTGAACGGCGCCGGACTCACCCCTGGAGCGCATTCCGGAGCGATCGCGCTCACCCTCTCTTCGGGAGAAAACTTCACCATACCGGTCCTGCTGACGGTATCGTCAAACCAGCAGACTCTGTGGCTTTCGCAGACCGGCCTGTTGTTTCAGGCAGTCCAAGGCGGAACTTCCCCGCCGTCTCAATCCATGTCGGTGCTGAACGGGGGCGGCGGTTCGCTGAATTTCAGCGCTTCGGCCACGGTTTTATCGGGAGGCACATGGCTCTCGGTTACCCCCGGCAGCGGCACGGCGAGCGGGGGATCCAGTGGCGCGTCGGTTTCGGTCAGCGTTAACTCCAAGGGCCTCGCGCCGGGGAACTACTACGGGAGCGTGCAGTTCTCTGCACCGAACGTGCCGAACTCACCACAAACGACCTCCGTGGTCCTGACGGTTGCTTCGCCCGCGCAGAGTCCGGGACCTTCCCTGAGCGCGACAGGCGTGATCTTCGTTGCGCAGGCGGGCAGCACTGTAAATGCGCAGACGATCACGGTGAGTAATCCGTCGCCGAATCCCCTGAGTTACTCCAGCGCCGCGTTCTCCGATAACAATACCGGCTTCTACACGGTATCGCCGGCTAACGGGACCGTGACGTCGGGCCAGCCGCTGACCATCAGCGTGCAGCCGAAAGCGGGCCTGGCGACAGGCATATACACCGGGAACGTTACGCTCGTCTTCGCCGATGCGACAACTCAAACGATCTACCAGCGCCGCGTGGCAATCGTTCTGATCGCCGTCTCCTCACTGCCTAGTGTTGAGGTCGGAGGATTAGCCAAATTGGCCCCCCGGGCTGTCTGCGCGCCGACGAAGCTGATTCCCGTGGCCACGCAATTGGGCGATAGCTTCAACGTTCCGACGTCGTGGCCCGTCCCGCTCCAAGTCATTGTGGTTGACGACTGCGGCACATTCGTCAATCAGGGTACGGTCGTCAGCACGTTTTCCACAGGTGACGCTCCGCTTGCCCTGACAGCGCTCGGCAACGGACAGTGGGGCGCGACATGGACGCCTCACCAGGCGTCGAGCCATGTGACCGTCACAATACAGGCGGCGGAGGCTTCACCTGCGATCAGCGGCAGTGTTCAGCTGGGAGGCGTTGCGCTGGCGAATGCTTCTGTTCCGGCTATTGATTCCGGGGGCGTAGTCAGCGCGGCGAGCAACACGGTTATGCAACCGCTCGCGCCCGGAAGCTATGTCTCCGTCTATGGCAAGAACCTGGGTTCCGGATCGTTCATCGCGCCCTCGCTGCCGCTGCAGGGGCAACTCGGCGGTACGCAGGTCATCATGGGCGGAAAGAGTTTGCCTTTGAATTACGTCGGCAATGGCCAGATCAATGCGGTCGTCCCGTTCGACATTCCGGTGAACGCCATGCAGCAAGTCATTGTTCAGGCGAACGGGGCGCTATCAGTTCCTCAGCCGGTGCTGCTCTCGACCGCGCAGCCCGCCATCTTTACGCAGGACCAGAGCGGGCACGGATTGGGCGTCATCGTGGATTACAAGCCGGATGGAACGGCGCCGTTCCTCGTGGATCATTCTCATGCGGCGAGCGCCGGTGACGTGCTGGTCATTTATTGCACTGGACTGGGTCCCGTGGATCAAGCCGTTACCGCTGGAAACGCCGGCCCCAGTTCGCCGCCGGCGAACGTCGTGAATCCGGTAACCGCGACCGTGGGAGGGCAGAACGCGAACGTCGCGTTCGCCGGCCTGGCGCCGCAACTCACCGTGTACCAGATCAATCTCGTAGTGCCCGCCGGCGTAACGGCCGGCAGCGACGTGCCCGTGGTTCTCACACAAGCCGGACTACAGAGCGTACCGGTGACGGTCTCGATCAAGTAACGCGATTTGAATTATCAATTGTTGTGCGCGTGCCGCCACAACAGCAGCAGCGTCATATCGTCCTGTTGCGGAGCGGCGCGGCGAAAACGAGCCACATCGCTCAGGACGCCATCCGCTATCGCGATCGCGTCCCGCCCTTCGTGGCGGCGCATGCAACCAATGAACCGGTCCTCCCCGTACATATCGCCGTCAGGGTCTTCCGCCTCTGTTATGCCGTCGGAATACAGAACCAAGCTGTCCCGAAGATCGAGCGCGATGCGACGGATCGTGTAGCGGCCGTCGTAAAAAAGCCCCAGGGGCAAACCCGTGGAATCCACCTTCTCGGTTCCGTCGCGCCGTAACACCAGTGGTCTGCAATGTCCGGCGCTGCAGAGATCCACATTGACCTCACCCCTGCCGCTCCCGTTCGCCCGACCCGCCACCAGCGTTGCGTAATGCGTGGCGGGAGTGCTCTCGCAAAACAGACGGTTGGCGCGTACCATCATCTCGGCAAGCGGCAGGTCGAGCGAGAGCAGACTCCGGAAGATCGCGCTGAGGTGCGCCATCAGCAGGGATGCGGCGACCCCTTTGCCCGTCACATCGCCCAGGGCAAAGAAGAGAGATGCGCCATCGGCTGACGGCACGATTTCGCAATAGTCTCCCCCCACGATCCCGGCGGGCTGGTACCGGTAATGGGCTGCCCAGATTTGGGTTTTGATATCCCTTCCCGGCAGGAGCTGGCTCTGGATCTGTGTCGCCAGCTGGAGATCCTTTTCGTGAGCGCGGCGCTGCTGGGGATCGAGATGGTCCAGACAGAATCGCTCGAAAGGGTTTTGCTGAAGCCGATCGGCCTCGATGGTGTCTTTACAAACTTCACAGATACCGTAGGACCCGTTATCGATTCTCTGCAAAGCAGAGTCAATTTCGGCCAGGAGTTCATTCACGTACTCCGCGGAGACGGTCTGAGCGGCAGCCTGAAGGCGGGTCCGCTTTTCCATGATCCTGGGCCGCAGTTCGTGAACCAACGACGGGGAGGCAGCGTTCATAAGCGAGCTCTTCCGATCTCCTTTTGATTGTCGCGTGAACGGCCGGGATTCTTCCGGTGAAACATTTTGAGTCCGGGGCGCCGTAATGGCATCGTTACTTTCGAGCATGACCGTGGACAGCATGAAACCTAAGCTCCTCGCCGTACTTCTGCTCGTGCCGCCGACGGTCGGTTGGGGGCAGAGCGCAGCGCCAGATCCGGTACGGGGCGACCCGACACTGGATCCGGCCGGAGTCCCCTGGATTATCAGGCAACTGCCGCAGCCCGCCCCCGAGCCCTGGCAGAAAATCACTCCCAAACAGAGATGGATTCTGTACCAGCAGACGAGCTTCAGCCCCACTGCGCTGCTGGGCGCCGCGACCGGCGCGGCTTTCAGCCAGTGGCTGGATAGCCCACACGAGTGGGGCCAGGGAGCCGAGGGCTATGGCAGACGGCTGGCGAGCAGCTACGGCGCAACCATCATCAACGGCACGATCCAGTACGCAACATCGGCTCTCTTCCACGAGGACAATCGCTACTTCCGGTCCTCAGCTAAGTCGTTTGGCGGACGCTTCGGCAGCGTGGTGATTTCACCGTTTGTGGCGCGCAACGATCAGGGCGGGAAGAGATTTTCGATGTCGTCGTTTCTGGGCGGCGCGGGTCAATCAGTTATTCCGTTAGCGTGGTCGCCACCGAGTTGGCAGGGCGGCGGAGAAATCGCCATCAATGCGGCAATCTGGTACGGCCAGACCGCCGGATTCAATCTGGTGCGCGAGTTCTATCCTTCGGTCGCGGCGCATTTCCGAGCGAAGGGCCAGACAAACCCCGGGGCTGGACCAAAGAAGACCGTGCCGTAACGTGGGGGCTTGAAAACCTTAATATAGAGGCATGCAGACGGTCTTCGAGGCGGTTGGCGGAAGCGACGGCCTGCGCCGTCTTGCCGCTGCCTGGCATCGCCGCGTGATGGCCGACGAAGAAGTCAGCCATGCGTTCAGTCAGGGTTTCAAGCTTGACCATGTCGAGCGGCTGGCTGCCTATTGGGCCGAGGCGCTCGGTGGACCCAAGGCTTATACCGAATCCTATGGCGATGAGACAAGCGTCGTCAGGATACACAGCGGCAACGGGGAGCACCACGAGATGGATCGCCGCGCGATCGAGTGCTTTGACCAGGCGCTGGCCGATATCGGAGTAACTGACTCGAACCCGCTGCGACGAGTACTGTACGACTACTTCGCCTGGGCGACCAGGACAACTATGGCCCGCTACCACCAGTCGGCTGACGATGTGCCTGACGGTCTGAAAATCCCACGGTGGTCCTGGGACGGACTCCAGGCGTAAGACTCCGCCGCGTTGGTTTACGATCGAGGAATGCCCGTCTCCGTCGACTTACAGACTGTTCACCGCCGCAAGTTGGCCGCGGTGCGGCGCGAGGTAGCTCCAGGGGCGGTTGGATCGGCGTGGGGGCCGGCCCTGAACAAGGTCTGGCCATTCATTCGCAGCCAGCCCGGCCTCTGGACTAATGGCCACAACATCTTTCTCTATCACCACCCGGCCCAGCCGGGCGCGCCGATAGCGTGCGACTTCGGCGTCGAGGTCACGCGCGCATTTGAAGCCGCGGACGAAGTGTACGCGACCGAAACGCCCGAGGGCCAGGCTGCCGTGGCTGTCCACCGCGGTCCGTACAACCGCATGAACGAGGCGCACGATGCGATTCGCAAGTGGATGGCGGCGAACGGAAGAGAGTCCGCCGGGCACTCCTGGGAGATATACGGAGATCCGACGCCGAACCCGGCCGACACCGAGACGACGGTCGTTTACCTCTTAAAGTAGCGTCCTATCGGGCGATCGCGTTGACCGCTTCCCAGAAGAACTGAACGTGCTTATAGAGGGCCTCTTCGAGAATGCGTTCCTGATCGCTGTGGGCGCCGAAGCCTTTGGCGGCGTCTTCTTCATCCGCCATGGCGCCAACACCATAGCACTGAACGCCCTTAGCGCGGAGGAATGCCATATCCGTCGCGCCGGTGCTCATGACCGGCAGCGTGGGCACGCCGTAGATCTTTTTTATGGCCGTCTCCAAAGCGCGATAGTCGGGAGTATCGATGCGCGAAGGCGGCGCGCCCGGCCGTTGATTTTTTGTGAGAGGGACGATCTGAACGGCAGGGTCGTTGATGACTTTGCGCATCATGTCATAAAACGCGGTGATGTTCTCGTCGGGAAGGGCGCGGATATCGAGCGTGGCCTCCGCCTCCGAGGGGATCACATTGACCTGAAACCCTGCCTTGATCATGTTCGGCGAAATCGATGTATGGAGCATTGAGTAAGCGGCCGGATCGTGTTCGGCGAGGTATTCGCGGACTGCCGGCGCCTTTGCGGAATTGAAGAGGCCTTTGTATCGAGCGGCATCCTCAGGGTCGCTCAGATTCGCCAGCTTCTCGAAATAGCTTCGGGTCGTGTCGTTGAACCGCATCGGCGGGTCCCACATGGCGACCTTCTCGACAGCGCGAGAGAGGTGGAGGATCGAATTCGTGCGCAGCGGGCGGGAACCGTGGCCCGAAGGTCCTTTGGCGATCAACTGGGCAGCGCGTGGTTGTTTTTCGGTGGTCTGAATGGTTCCGTAGAGGACCTTGCCGTCTTTGCGCCGGACGCCGCCGCCCTCGGCAAGGCAGATCTCGGCGTCGATATCGCGCCAGCGCTCATTGACCAGATATTCGATTCCGGGGCCGGTGGATGCCTCTTCACCTGCCTCCGAAAGCATGATGACGTCGCGCTGCAGGGGGACATTCGACCGCTTCAGCATCAGCATGGTCATCATCACGGCGAGCAGATCGCTTTTATCGTCGCGGGTTCCGCGGCCGTAGACGTAACCGCCGTCGCGCGTGGCGCTGAAGGGCGGGAAGGTCCATTTGGTGGGGTCCACTTGTACGGTGTCGCTGTGACCGACGATCAGGAGCGGCCGCTTCGAGCCGTTGCCTTTGAGGCGGGCAATCAGGTTTGCGCGTTTCGGATCCTGGGCGGCGACGATGACCGAGATGCCCTCCGCTTCAAGAACCTTCTGGACGTAGTCGACTACTCGGGTTTCGTTTCCTGGCGGATTGGTTGTGTCCAGGCGGACGAGGGCCTGGAAATGGCGCATCGCCTCTTCGTTGATCTTGTTCCAGTCGGGGGTTTGAGGGGCCGCGCTGAACGGCGCCAACAGTAGGAGGGCGAGCGCTAACCGATTCGGCATTGGATCAGTCTAGCGCTCTTATTTACCGGATTTCGAGGATCTCTTTTTCTTTGGCGCGGGCCAGTTGATCGAGCTTCTGCATGTAGTTGTCGGTCAACTTCTGCGTCTCGTCGTGGCCGCGGCGGTCTTCGTCTTCGGCGATCTTTTTGTCCTTCGCGAGTTTCTTGATGTGCTCGTTGGCGTCACGGCGGATATTGCGGATGGACACGCGATGGTCCTCCGCGACTCCATGAAGCTTTTTCGCGAGGTCCTTGCGGCGCTCCTCATTGAGCGGAGGAATCGGAATGCGAATCATTTTTCCGTCATTCGACGGATTAACGCCGAGATCGGAGGTCCGAATAGCCTTTTCAATGGCCCCGAGTTGAGATACGTCCCACGGCTGCACGGTGATCAACCCTGCTTCCGGAACGTGGAGATTGGCAAGCTGATTCACCGGCGTCGGCGTGCCGTAATAATCGACCCGGACGTTGTCCAGCAGATTCACGCTGGCCCGGCCGGTGCGGATTGTGGCCATCGCATGCTGCAGGTCGCTCAGCGCCTTCTCCATACGCTGACGAGTGTTCGCTTCAATTTCCTTTACAGTGTTCATGATTTCAGCCGATGACCGTTCCGATTTCTTCCCCGGTCGCCATACGCATTATATTGCCCGGGGTATTCAGATTGAAAACAAGAATCGGCAGCTTATTATCACGGCACATCGCGATAGACGTGGCATCCATCACGCCAAGCGAACGCGTCAGGACATCGGTATAGCCGATGGTCCGGTACATGACCGCATCGGCGTGTTTCATTGGATCCTTGTCGTAAACACCATCCACTTTCGTGGCTTTGGCGATGACCTGGGCTTTGATTTCCAAAGCCCGCAGCGTGGCCGCCGTATCGGTAGAAAAGTACGGGTTGGATGTGCCAGCCGCGAAGATGACGATGCGGCCTTTTTCGAGATGACGGATGGCGCGGCGGCGGATATAGGGCTCCGCGACCTGGTGCATCTGGATAGCGCTCATGACGCGGGTGTGCTGCCCCATGTGCTCGAGCGCGTCCTGCATGGCAAGAGAATTCATCACGGTGGCCAACATGCCCATGTGGTCACCCGTGACGCGATCCATGTTGCGGGCCGCAAGCGCGATGCCGCGGAAGATATTCCCGCCGCCCACTACGAGACCGACCTGAATGCCCTGCTGCGCGACCGCAGAGATCTCGGCCGCCAGACCTTTGACTCTGTCCGCATCGATGCCGAACGACTGCGGTCCGGCTAAAGCCTCGCCGCTGAGTTTCAGCAGAATGCGCTCGTACTTAGGCATCGAATCGGCGGCGGACCGCTAGGCGTGATCGGAATCGCCGACTTTAAAGCGCGAGAAGCGGGAAACCGAAATGTTCTCCCCGAGTTTCGCGATTTTGGTTTTGATCAGCTGATCGATGGTGACGGTGTTTTCTTTTACGAAAGGCTGTTCGTAAAGGCAGACCTCTTCGTAAAACTTCGCCATGCGCCCTTCGACGATCTTATCGGCGACCTTCTCCGGCTTGCCCTCGGCGATGACGCGCGCCTTCTGGATCTCTTTCTCCTTCTCCAGAATGGACGGGGTCACATCTTCTTTGCGAACGAACTGCGGGTCAGCCGCGGCGATGTGCATCGCGAGGTCGCGAACGAGCTCCTGGAAGTCATCCGTGCGCGCCACGAAATCGGACTCGCAGTTTACTTCGACCAGAACCCCGAGTTGCGCCCCGGCGTGAATGTAAGACCCCACGACGCCCTGTTTGGTGGAGCGCGATGACTTCTTGCCGGCCGACGCGATGCCGCGTTTCCGCAAAATCACCTCCGCTTCGTCCATATCGCCCTTCGCTTCCGTCAGAGCGCTCTTGCACTCCATCATTCCCGCTCCGGTACGCTCCCGGAGCTGCTTTACTAAGCTTGCGCTGATCTCAGCCATTGATTGACAGACCTCTGTATAGTCTCGGGCAACCCGATTCACGAGTCGAGCCCGAAAGATCTTTAGCTCTGGTTTACCTCAGCAGCCGCAGGCGTTTCGCTCGTCTCCGACGCCGGACCCTTGCGGGCCGAAGACGCCGTGTCGTCGAGCATCAGGCTCTCCTGCATAATCTGCTCGGCATACTTGGGATCCACGTACTGCGAGTATTCGGCAAGATCCTCAACCGGAGTTTCTTCAGCCGCCGGCTTTTCGCCCGGGAAGTCCTGCTCGCTCGCAAGCGAACGTCCTTCGACAACCGCATCGGCGATTTTGCTGGTAAAGAGGCGGATCGCCCGCAGCGCGTCGTCATTTCCGGGGATTACCCAATCAACCTCATCCGGATCGCAGTTGGTGTCCACGATAGCGACGACCGGAATCCCGAGGCGGCGAGCCTCTTTCACGGCGATGGCTTCCTTGTTCGAATCGATGACGAACACGACGTCCGGCAGGCCGGGCATGTCTTTGATGCCCGCGAGGTTGCTGTCGAGATGCTTGCGTTCGCGTTCCATCCGAACGATTTCTTTCTTCGGACGCCCGCCGTACGAGCCCTCAGCGGCCATCTGCTCCAGTTCCTTCAGCCGCTTGATCGACTTCTGGACCGTGACCATATTGGTGAGCAGACCGCCCAGCCACCGCTGGTTCACATAGAACATCTGGCAGCGATTCGCCTCCTCGGCGACTGCTTCCTGAGCCTGGCGCTTGGTTCCGACGAAGAGCACCGTCTTACCCTGAGCCGCCATTTCGACCACATAACGCGCCGCATCTTTGAAAAGCTTGAGCGTTTTCTGGAGGTCGATGATGTAAATGCCGTTACGTTCGCCAAAGATGTACTCTTTCATCTTTGGATTC
Source organism: Bryobacteraceae bacterium (assembly GCA_035262625.1). GTDB lineage: Bacteria > Acidobacteriota > Terriglobia > Bryobacterales > Bryobacteraceae > BOG-234. Next base: position 3,610 of record DATFSM010000043.1, on the reverse strand, counting down.
CAGCGCTTGGTCTGGTGCCCGAAGTGAACGCCCGCTTCGAGCAATTCTTTCATTGAAATCGCAGGCAAAGAATTCCTCTTTCAAGACATGCCGATAATTCGCCCACGTGCGGCCCAAAGCGAGATTTGCACGGGAGAATTACAGGCGGCTAAACACAGAATCAGGGCGCGACGGCGATCCTCGTGACGCGAAGCGTCACTAACACCGCCAGCGCACCCTGGCCACAGAATAAAAGCAAACGACTAGCGCTTGGAGAACTGGAAGCGCTTGCGCGCGCCCTTTTGTCCGTACTTCTTGCGCTCGTGCTGCCTCGGATCGCGCGTCAGAAGGCCAGCCTTCTTCAACGCTCCTCGCAACTCCGCATTGAATTCCACCAAAGCGCGGGCAATGCCGAGCTTGATCGCTCCCGCCTGACCCGCAACGCCGCCTCCGTGAGCCAGCACAACGACGTCGAAACGATCGCCGACTTCCGCTGTCTGCAGCGCCTGCCGCACCGGAACGCGGCCCGCTTCAGTGGGGAAATAATTTTCAAATTCCCGCCCGTTAATCGTGATTTTTCCCGATCCCGGACGCAGGAACACGCGGGCAACGCTGCTTTTCCGCCGCCCGGTTCCCAGATATTGCTCGATTTTCTTTAACGCCAACTTCCGATACCTTTCCGTTAAGCGACTGTCAGGGCCGCCGGCTTTTGCGCGGCGTGCGGGTGCTTGTCGCCTGCGTAAACCTTGAGTTTGCGGTACATCTGCTTGCCGAGTTTGGTTTTGGGCAGCATGCCGCTGATCGCCTCTTCAACCATCCGGGCCGGACGCACCGAGCGAACTTTCTGGGCGCCTGTTTCGATAAGACCGCCGGGATAGCCCGTGAAGCTCCGATACACCTTCTGATCGTCTTTTTTGCCGGTCAGTTTTACCTTCGCGGCGTTAACAACAATAACGTGATCGCCAGTGTCCAGGAACGGAGCCCAAGTCGCCTTGTGCTTTCCCATCAACAGCTTCGCCGCGTGGCTGGCCAGTTTGCCGAGGACCACGTCGTTGGCGTCGATCACATGCCATTTTCTCTCGATTCCCGCTTTAGACGGGAAGACCGTACTCATGAACACACAACTCCGTTAATTTACCAGCTTACCAATACAGGCTATCGAAGGCGGCGGTTTCTGTCAAACCGATGAAAACGCCAGATCAAAAGGAAAGCTTGTTTTCAGTATAAAGCATGGCCCGCTGAGCCGACCGAAGGGATTGCGGACCTTTAATTAATGTATGGCGAAGCGCGGACGCGCGAGCAGATTGGTCAACTCCGGGGCGCGGTATGTTTCACTGACCATTTTCCCGTCCAACGTCGTGACATCAAAGTTCATCTCATTTAAAAATCTGACAATATCCCCGGCGCTATAGCCGAAACGTTCAAAATTCTCGTCGAAACATTCGAAATACACGAGACGGCATCTGGCCAGAATGCCCGATGCGCCTTTCAGGGCGCTCAGCTCGTACCCCTCGACGTCAATTTTCAACAGATCTATGACAGGAACTTCCCGGAGTTCGCGAATGCGATCCAATCGGGCGATCTTGATAGGCGTGCCACTATCGCGGACAATCCGATTCATATCATCATATTTGTTGTCTGTGAAGTAGGCATCGCCCTCCTCATCACCGCAGGCGATGTTCAAAGCGTTGACGTTGGAGGCGCCGTTGAGCGCAAGATTCTCCGAGAGAAACGCATAAATCCTGGGATGTGGCTCGATCGCCAGAACACGACCTGCAGGGCCAACCGCGCGACTCAGGGAGAGAGCCACGCTTCCGATATTGGCTCCCACATCGACGCAAAAAGCGCCCTTGCCCACGAGGTCACATAAGGCGCGCTCTTCGTCGCAACGATCCGTGGGATCGTACCAAAAATATCTCGAGAGGTTAGAGGGATGAAATCTCAGGAGGTAATTCGGTCTTTTTATAGTGAAATGTTTGCACCATCCTGATCGGAGCAGTATGTAAGAGACGAGGTATCTGCCGGGTCTCTGCTGCGCCATGACGGTGTTCAGAAGACTCATTTTTGACATCCAATGATGCAAGGCAGGTCCGGCGCTTGTCAACGCGCCAAGTCCCAACGCCGAAACGGCTCGCTTGCGCTCGCGGCTCAGAAAATCGAGGGCGGCGGTATTAGTTTCGTGAGCTTGTCGATGGTGTACTTGCCATCCACGCCCTTTGTTTTGGACCAATCGTGATACACGTGGCAGGTCGCGCAGGAGCGCCCCGCCGAAGCCTTGCCGCTGTTATGACAGCTCCGGCAGGTTTCGATGCCCGGCAGCAGTAAATCGGACGCAGCGGTACTCTTCGCAGCGTTCGGATGGCACGACGCGCACGTCAGTCCCTGATGCGCGGCGTGGTCGAACGTCGCGCGGGAAAACCAACGCGCGCGCGGCGTGGCATCCGCGACAACCGGAAGGCCTGACGCATCCGCCGCTCCCATGGCGTGGCATCGTGCGCAGGTCACCTCCCACAGTTGCTTTTCGTCAGCGTCGATCCTGAATTTCACCCAAGCCGCCGGCGTGCCGGGAGCGCCCTCCTTGCCCAAATCGCCCGGATGCGCGGCGATGTACTTCGCCAGCGCCTGGGTGACGAACTGATCCACTACGGCGGGTTTATCGTGAGGCGCCGCATCAGGTATCTTGTCGTCGAAATTCAGGGCGTGGCAGGGCATGCACGTTCCGGCGTAGGTCGGGACAGACATCAGCGCCCGGTCGGAGACTTTAGCGCGGGGAGGAGCTTTCCCGCCGAGCGGAACAGGGGTGTGACAGTCACCGCATTTCTGCGAAAGCTCGGTGACGTGCTTCGCATGATTGAAGCGGAGTCCCACGGTATCTCGTCCCGCCTGTATTGCGGCGAATTCCGGATGTTCCGCAAACGAGCCGATCTGAGTGGCCACCGTAATTCTTCCGCTCCGGGTGTGGAGGTCCGAATGGCAGGAGATACAACTGCGATCATCGAGTCCGGCGAGGCGAAGTTCGCCTCGGTGGTCGACATGGCAATCAACGCAAACGGGCGTTTTCGCCTGCTCAAGATTGTGGATCGGAGCGTCATGACAGGCCGCGCACCGCTGATCGGCAACCTGTTTGGCGATTCCGGCGCTGGAGCCGTGGCACGTGGCGCACTGCTTGCCGAGAAACGCGTGAGCCTGGGTCAGGGGACCGGCCGTATAAGGCGTTTGATTCCTGGCGATGGCGTAGAGGCCGAGCCATGCAAGAGCGATCGTAAGCGCGCCCGCCGTCAGAATGCGACGCCAGAGCGGGATGGGGAAAAGTTCGCGGACATAAGATCGATCGACCCGCTGCCCCAGCTTTTTGGTTGTTCGAATCCGCATCAGCGTCCGTTCAATAATGAATCGCCACGAGGGCGTGAATCCCGCCTAAAACCAGGAGGGTGATGGAAAGCGGCACATGGACCAGCAGCCACCCGTGCAGCAGAACGTAAAAGCGGCGCTGACGCGTCAACTGGCGCTCTTCGTCGCAGATGCTTTCAAGATCGGACACAGATTCATGAATGGAAACCGGCAATTGCTTGCGCAATGCTTCGAAGAACACCGCTGCGTGCTTTGCGTCCGCCAAAAACGAGTCGGGCGA